>NZ_MWMM01000039.1:0-3993 GCF_002189605.1 Pseudobacillus badius | reverse complement strand
TTTTTTAATGATTGAAAGTCGCGTTCAAAGTAAATACGTTGTCCTTTGTCATTGCGTTCAAACAGATAACCAGCTTTCTCTAATTCGATAGACCATCTTCTTAAAGTAGAAGCTGTAATACCCAGTTCCAGTGCGGTTTCTTTGGCAAAATATCCAAGTTGCTTCAAGTTGCTCATGCATTCACCCCCGTTCACTATATTCGTCAACAGCTCGTCAAATACCTGTTAGAACAGGAAAAGTAGTGTTCACGGCTATTTATGTTGCTATAGCTGCTCAGCAAGAACTTAACTGCAAAAGAAATTGCCTTGAAGGCAATTGGTGATTGGCTTTAAGCCAATCTGGTTTTTAGTGATGGGGAAATATCTTTTTACATATCCCTTGAAATGAGTTTTTTGATTTTGTAAAATTAAAGTAACTTATTTCAAGGAGAGAAAAAAACTAATGAAATTCATTTGTTCAAACTGCGGAAAAGAGCTTTGCTTAGAACCGCAAATTTATGAACAGTCTTACAAGGGTTATGAAGTATGCATGGATTGTCGTCCAAAGCATGGAGGGAAACGAGAAGGGGCTGGACGTCCTTCTCTTGGCACTACGAAAAAGGTATCGATCACTCTCCCTGACCAGGTTTGGGAAGAGATCTATCAAAGAAAAGGGAAAAAGCCATTATCAGCGTTCTTTCGTGAATTAGTTCTTGAAATAAGGGATGAAAAATCATGATGTGTTCATATTGTGAAACAGAAAATGAGAAGGTAGGGGTTTGTTCATTTTGTGGAGCCGATTTGGGATTGGAACGACCAAAAAAGAAAGATTATTTATCTGAATCAGATGCTTATTTGTCTCAACCAGAATTGGCTGCCTTTCACACACTTGATTTGTGCCTTCTCGTTCGTTTTCTAAGAAAAGAAAGATCAGAAGCCTATCATTTGATGAGAACGGTCCAGAAAGGCGCCCAGAAGGCTTTTGTGGACGAGCAAACGATTCAGGCAGGGGGAGAACTCTATCAGGAGGCTACAAAGCGTATGAGGGTCATAGAGGGCATTTTGATTGACCGCCTGGGTTATAAGCCTAAAAGGATTGATGACAAGTTAATAGCGAGCTTACAAGCGAAAATAGCGAGAGAGTAAGAGAAGTGTGGAAAAAAGGAAGATTTATTGCTATTGTCGAAATATACCAAAACACGAAAAAACCGCCCTTGCTTTGGCCGGCGAGGCGGTTTTTTCGAACAGGCATTAGTTTTTGTTCCTCATATGATATGTATTTTACCATACAAAAGCTAATTCCTGCCACAAAATAGGGAGGAATCAAAGATGGAAAAGAAAAAAACTGTTGTAGATTTCCAGAAAGCTGAGAGAAATGCTAGACAAAGAGATTTTGAAATTGAAAAAAGGCAAATGGAGCAATTAAAGGGATTTTCTCAAGATCAGATTGATCAAGTATTAACCATGATGAAGCAGATTACAGGGGATGATTACTTTTTTGGGAAAAGGAAAAAACCTGCTGATAAAGTGAGGTTTGCTCAAATGATTATTGAAAACATTGAGTATTTAGTGAGGATTGGATACATAACGGACGCTGAGCAAGCCTTTTTATTTAAGATTTCAGCTTTCTTAGAATTTAAAACGAATGTTCTTATTGAAAAAGCAATGGAAGAAACAGAAATAGAAAATTCTGCTACTCCAAGTTATTTAGCTGAACAATTTGGAAAGACAAGAGAAAGTATTTCTAGAACTATGAATAGCCTTTTGAAAAAAGGAATTTTAGGTGTTGCAGAAGCAGGAATGACAACAGAAGAGGGACGTATTTGTACTTCTCGTACTTGGTTTGTTAATCCTAATATTATCTGCTGCTCTCCAAAAGATGGAGTGGATAAAGCAACTCAACATATTTTTAAGAGGTCACTTCGCAATTTCAGAGTAAAAGATGATAAGAAAAAACATAACTTACCGATCTATTTATTTTGAATACCGATTTTAAATCCGTAGTTATTATTTTTGATAACTACGGATTTCTTTTTAGTATAAGAAGGTGTGATTTTTTTATCACACAGGTGTGATTTTTTTATCACACCTTATCCTCTATAAACCTTGATATAATAACATTCTTATCTTTTTCCCTTCTCACTCTATATTAAATAACAAGTCGCCCTTTGAATTGCAAGACTAATTTTGTGTATTTTTCGTTGAAGAAAATTGTATAAAACCCCATTTTTTTATGCAGCCAGAAGGCCCTTTTAAAAACTAAAAATACTGGTATATCAACAATGCATAAAATTTTGCATAGAGAAAAATCTAGATAAGAAAGAAGAAATTAGAGCCCGTAAGGGATTGTGACTAGCCGCTACTTCCTTCTTGTGGTGTTATGTGAACTAGGTATGCATAGAGTATACAGGTGAAAAAGAGAACTCTCACTAAAGAAAAAACATGCAGTCTACAGACTGCATGCTTTTATTTGTCTTGACAGCACAAGGTGTACTATTAGATGCATTCAGGAAGAACAAAAACAATGCCAACTGTGACAATTGCTTTCTGACCACTGCAATAGTCAATATCCTGAATATAAGCAAATGCTTGAGTATTTCCATTACAGAAATCTGGACATGGGTTATCTTCGGTGACTGGAGCATAGCAAATGACATTATTGACACATGTTGTTCCACTGCAAGAAAAAGTTTGTTCAACAACTTCGTTACAGTCTCCCGCCCCGTTGTTGTAAAAAGTTGGAATGGTGAAAGATGCAACGTAATTGATATGGCCAGTTGCTCTTACTTCGTTTACTGTACAAGCGTCTGGAATAATTCCACACGGTGTCAAAGCATCAGAACTTACTTCTGTGATGCAGCAGTCTAGAAAAAAGAAGTCTGCGCCAATGTTAATCAATCCAAATGGAAATTCTAAAATAGATTCTGGAGCTAGAGTAATGGTGCAACAATCAAAAATAACTGGGCTACATGGTGCTGGCTGTTGTAATTGAGCTTTTTCTACTAGGTTAGTAACTTCTGATGAATGACCTTGTTGTTTCATAACTTCAAGGGAATTCTCTAATTTTTCTAGATTATCTTTTCTCTCGTTCATTATTTCCCCCCCTTTACTGAGTATCTGGGGTAGTATACGTATCAATGTGGCTTTATGCTTGTTCGTATGTCTCGAATAATTTGAAATGGGCTTTTTATTTTTCTTCGTTTTTTAAAATGTAGGTCATTTGCCAAATTCATATTAATGTTTAGAAGCATATATTAAATAAGTGGCATTGAAAGTTTGTTCAACCCATTTATTGAGGTCCTCCCTCTTGCATCAAATAAATCATAGTCTTATTTGATGCGAGGCCGTCCTATAAAAAAAGACCCCTAGGGGTCTTTTTTTATAGACAGAGTTCAGTCAAGAAAACGCTGAAATTTATGCTGGTCTTTTGCAAAATAATGTATTGCTTTTGTATTGTTTTGCTCATTTTTATATACCCATGAAAAAGTTAGGCTCTGCCTAACTCCCCTCGATCTATGGGGACATTTTTCCCTTATGCTCTTTCTAACTTTTCATGGTCCTATCTCTGTTGTTATTTGGAAAATATGTTTCTCCACCAAGACACTTTTTCTTTTCCTTTAGTTCTCTCTTTTTGTTTTTCTTCCTGTGAAATTTTTAGTTGCTGCATGAACATCTGATCCCTGGCTTCAATTGCATTGTTTAGTTTATGTTCGAATACCTCTATTAAAGTTGCTCTCTCCTGCTCTACAGCTTTCTTCACTTCTTCTTGAATAAGAGCCTGTAATTCATGTTTGGATAAACGTATTTCTTCCTCATGAACGCTAGGCGTTTGCAAAGTATTTTTTTCTTCTAAATCCATTGATGTAACAGCATTTATAGCGTTTTTTAAAGTGAATGAATGAGCGAGTAATTCCTTCAATTTTTTTAATGATTGAAAGTCGCGTTCAAAGTAAATACGTTGTCCTTTGTCATTGCGTTCAAACAGATAACCAGCTTTCTCTAATTCGATAGACCA
>NZ_MWMM01000038.1:3349-5057 GCF_002189605.1 Pseudobacillus badius | reverse complement strand
TAAGTCCTCGATCGATTAGTATTCGTCAGCTCCACGTGTCGCCACGCTTCCACCTCGAACCTATCTACCTGATCATCTTTCAGGGATCTTACTAGCTTGCGCTATGGGAAATCTCATCTTGAGGGGGGCTTCATGCTTAGATGCTTTCAGCACTTATCCCGTCCGCACATAGCTACCCAGCGATGCCTTTGGCAAGACAACTGGTACACCAGCGGTGCGTCCATCCCGGTCCTCTCGTACTAAGGACAGCTCCTCTCAAATTTCCTGCGCCCGCGACGGATAGGGACCGAACTGTCTCACGACGTTCTGAACCCAGCTCGCGTACCGCTTTAATGGGCGAACAGCCCAACCCTTGGGACCGACTACAGCCCCAGGATGCGATGAGCCGACATCGAGGTGCCAAACCTCCCCGTCGATGTGGACTCTTGGGGGAGATAAGCCTGTTATCCCCGGGGTAGCTTTTATCCGTTGAGCGATGGCCCTTCCATGCGGAACCACCGGATCACTAAGCCCGACTTTCGTCCCTGCTCGACTTGTAGGTCTCGCAGTCAAGCTCCCTTGTGCCTTTACACTCTGCGAATGATTTCCAACCATTCTGAGGGAACCTTTGGGCGCCTCCGTTACTTTTTAGGAGGCGACCGCCCCAGTCAAACTGCCCGCCTGACACTGTCTCCCACCCGGATCACGGGTGCGGGTTAGAAGTTCAACACAGCCAGGGTAGTATCCCACCGACGCCTCCCCCGAAGCTGGCGCTCCGGGTTCAAAGGCTCCTACCTATCCTGTACAAGCTGTGCCGAAATTCAATATCAGGCTGCAGTAAAGCTCCACGGGGTCTTTCCGTCCTGTCGCGGGTAACCTGCATCTTCACAGGTACTATAATTTCACCGAGTCTCTCGTTGAGACAGTGCCCAGATCGTTACGCCTTTCGTGCGGGTCGGAACTTACCCGACAAGGAATTTCGCTACCTTAGGACCGTTATAGTTACGGCCGCCGTTTACTGGGGCTTCAATTCAGAGCTTCGCGTGAGCTAACCCCTCCTCTTAACCTTCCAGCACCGGGCAGGCGTCAGCCCCTATACTTCGCCTTGCGGCTTCGCAGAGACCTGTGTTTTTGCTAAACAGTCGCCTGGGCCTATTCACTGCGGCTCCTCAGGGCTATGCACCCCAAAGAGCACCCCTTCTCCCGAAGTTACGGGGTCATTTTGCCGAGTTCCTTAACGAGAGTTCACTCGCTCACCTTAGGATTCTCTCCTCGCCTACCTGTGTCGGTTTGCGGTACGGGCACCTTTCACCTCGCTAGAGGCTTTTCTTGGCAGTGTGGAATCAGGAACTTCGGTACTAAATTTCCCTCGCCGTCACAGCTCCGCCTTGATGGTGACGGGATTTGCCTCGTCACCGGCCTAACTGCTTGGACGCACAACCAACTGTGCGCTTGCCCTATCCTCCTGCGTCCCCCCATTGCTCAAATGGTGAAGAGGTGGTACAGGAATATCAACCTGTTGTCCATCGCCTACGCCTGTCGGCCTCGGCTTAGGTCCCGACTAACCCTGAGAGGACGAGCCTTCCTCAGGAAACCTTAGGCATTCGGTGGAAGGGATTCTCACCCTTCTTTCGCTACTCATACCGGCATTCTCACTTCTAAGCGCTCCACAAGTCCTTCCGGTCTTGCTTCACCGCCCTTAGAACGCTCTCCTACCACGGACACCATA
>NZ_MWMM01000038.1:1961-3256 GCF_002189605.1 Pseudobacillus badius | reverse complement strand
TACGGTGTCCATCCACAGCTTCGGTGATACGTTTAGCCCCGGTACATTTTCGGCGCAGAGTCACTCGACCAGTGAGCTATTACGCACTCTTTAAATGGTGGCTGCTTCTAAGCCAACATCCTGGTTGTCTAAGCAACTCCACATCCTTTTCCACTTAACGTATACTTGGGGACCTTAGCTGGTGGTCTGGGCTGTTTCCCTCTTGACTACGGATCTTATCACTCGCAGTCTGACTCCCAAGGATAAGTCTTTGGCATTCGGAGTTTGTCTGAATTCGGTAACCCGAGAGGGGCCCCTAGTCCAAACAGTGCTCTACCTCCAAGACTCTTCCCTTGAGGCTAGCCCTAAAGCTATTTCGGAGAGAACCAGCTATCTCCAGGTTCGATTGGAATTTCACCGCTACCCACACCTCATCCCCGCACTTTTCAACGTGCGTGGGTTCGGGCCTCCAGTAAGTGTTACCTTACCTTCACCCTGGACATGGGTAGATCACCTGGTTTCGGGTCTGCGACCTCATACTCATGCGCCCTATTCAGACTCGCTTTCGCTGCGGCTCCGCCTTTTCGGCTTAACCTCGCATGAAATCGCAACTCGCCGGTTCATTCTACAAAAGGCACGCCATCACCCATAAACGGGCTCTGACTACTTGTAGGCACACGGTTTCAGGTTCTCTTTCACTCCCCTTCCGGGGTGCTTTTCACCTTTCCCTCACGGTACTGGTTCACTATCGGTCACTAGGGAGTATTTAGCCTTGGGAGATGGTCCTCCCGGATTCCGACGGAATTTCACGTGTTCCGCCGTACTCAGGATCCACTCTGGAGAGAACGAAGTTTCGGCTACAGGATTGTTACCTTCTCTGATGGGCCTTTCCAGACCTCTTCACCTACTCCGTTCTTTTGTAACTCCGTATAGAGTGTCCTACAACCCCAGAAGGCAAGCCTTCTGGTTTGGGCTGTTCCCGTTTCGCTCGCCGCTACTCGGGGAATCGCGTTTGCTTTCTCTTCCTCCAGGTACTTAGATGTTTCAGTTCCCCGGGTGTGCCTTCTCCTGCCCTATGAATTCAAGCAGGGATACTGTTCCATTACGAACAGTGGGTTTCCCCATTCGGAAATCTCCGGATCAATGCTTACTTACAGCTCCCCGGAGCATATCGGAGTTAGTCCCGTCCTTCTTCGGCTCCTAGTGCCAAGGCATCCACCGTGCGCCCTTTCTAACTTAACCTAAAATGGCGATTACTCGGTTATTGCTTGGTTACTTTTATACGATATTATCCAGTTTTCAAAGAACAAGTTTAC
>NZ_MWMM01000037.1:0-5309 GCF_002189605.1 Pseudobacillus badius | reverse complement strand
GGTGGAAAGGCTATTTGGGGATCTCTTTAATGAGTTAAAACATTGAACTTGTATTCTAAGTTCCCTAAATTATAAAAAGCGATTTTGATCACTAATGATAGTGTGGTTAAAATCGCTTTTTTTGTATGTTTTCACCTAATTGATGAAGTATTGTTTTAGTATTTTTTTGTTGTTTTTTACGTCCCCATGAAAAAGTTAGGCTCTGCCTAACCCCACACACCAAGTGGGGGCATTTTTCTCTTATGCTCTTCTCTCTCTTCTAGTTGAAAAGTGAGAAGAAAAAAGATGATAGTATTGTAATGATGAAAAATCATTATTGCATTGAAAATGCTAGCTCTAAAAGATAGAATAATAGAAAAAGAAAAAGGGCTTAGTGCTACCAACACTAAACCCTTCAGGGCTCTCACTTCTACCACAAAGTGAAAACCATATGTGTTAACAAATGTTAAGCCCATTATATAAAATCAAATTGGGCTAATCAATACATATGTGTTTTTTTCTTATAGGAAAATTTAAGAAGTGGCAGCTCCTTACCATTCTGGAAGGGGTTTTTATTGTGACTATTTTTATTGAATCAGAGCAGCTTAAACAAATGCTTTCTTACAAGCCTTTAGCTGAAAATCATGCAGGGCAGCAAAAGATCAAGCTTCAGCTTTTAGAAAGCATTAAGGAGTTTTTTGCAGACAAATTTTATAGATTGAAGAAAGCCACAAGAGAAGCCATTGATTTTATTGCATGGCTTTCCTCTGAGAGAGGATTTATCTTTGCTAGTCAGCTTTATTTAGCTGAAAGACATGGTATAACAGACAGAACTATTAGGAACATTATGAAGCAGCTAGAAGGAGCAGGTCTTGTTGTAAAGGTACATAGAAGAGCAAAAGGTACAAATGCAAAAGGTAAACCGGTCTATCTGTTCACAAAGCATAAATATTTTTCATACTGGAAAGAGCTACTTAACCTTTCAGAGTGTGAAGATTTCCATGAAGATTTCCACGAAGAAAACAAGGAAACTCCTTATTATAAAAGGGCTGAAGAGGACAAAAAAAATTCTACCAATACATACCTAAATAAATTAAGAGATTTAATTATTAATAAAAAGGTATTGTCAGCAGATCAAAAAAAGGCTTCCGAAATGATTAAAAGCAATAAGCTGATTTTTTCAGAATGGAAGGATCATGCTGAAGTTTGTGCTGCTTCTCTTCCTAAAAAAATGAAAACTAGAGACTGGGAAGCCTTCTTTGAAGTCTTGGAATCTATGAAAAACAATGTAGCCAGATATGGAAACCCTATGAAATACTTTGAAACTTGTTTTAGTAATGCAGTAAAAAAGGTAAACAGCAGAGCAAAATTAAAGGCTTTTGAAGAGTTCCTAAACAGTGGTTATGAAGAAATTTCTATAAAACCAGTCCCCTTTTACAACTGGCTTGAAGAATAACCCTTCTATCCTTCTCTTACAGAGCTTTTAAAGATTAATTGTTTATTTTTGTATTACTTAAACATTAAAGCTAGATATGAGCCATTCTAGGGCTTTTAAACGGTGAGGATGGGAGAAATATGAATAGAGAAGAGCTATCAAAAATAGATGCTGCTTTATTGATAGGTATTTCGACAGCTTTAGGTTATGGACTTTCTTATGTTTATGAGTTTAATTATCAAGCCTATTATTATTTACCAAGTATATTCGTTGATCTAACTATAAACACAGTAACCAGAGCCACATTTTTGATGTTTATGATTGTATTTATGATAATTTGGGTTTTTTACCACTTTGGATATAAATGGTTTAGTGGTTTTTTTATCCTGATCAAAGAGGTATTAAATATCTACATCATCATTGGGTTTATAGTCATTTTGCTATTTTTAGGTGCAACATTTCTAGGTGGAAAAACGGCTTCTATAAAAGAACAATACATGGTAATAGAACAAAAAGAAGAATTGTATGTAGCAGTTACTCAATATAAAGACAGTGTAGTAATTGCTCCATTAGATATAGAAAAAGAAACTATGACCCCGAATTTTAAACTAATGAAAATTGAGTCCATAAAAAACTCTGAAATAATAAAATTTGAAAATGGTTTAAAGGTTAAAAAGTTAAAGAGCAGCAAAGAGTTTAAGGAAAAGTGAAAGAAGAGGAAAAGACATGAACATAAAGCATAGAAAGCTATTTTGGTTAGCTATTGGGGTTATATTAGCTATTTGTGTGTATTTTTCCTTAGATAGTGAAGTGACTGTCTATGAAAAAGAAATACAAGTGCATGAAGATCAATACTACCCTATACTTCTTGAACTAGATAAGCCTGCAAATGTAACTATTGAGTATTTTAAAAAGTCCGGCCCAAATGTTGATGTTTATTTCATGGACTCATCTAATTTTGCTACTTTTGAAACACTTATGAAGCAGGGAGTAACTGAAAAAGAAGTTCTTTACAATGGAAACCTTTCTTCTTTTGGCACTTCTGAAAGCAATAAAACATTTAAGGTGGATGAGGGCAAGTATCACATAGTCTTAGATAATACTGATTATGGGGCTACCTATCCCCCTTTAAATATGGCTAATGATATTTCAACATTAGATTTTAAAATAGTTAGGGAGTATTAAATTCAAGACCCAAACCTGCCAGACAAAGGCAGCAGCTTCTTGTTTAGAAACATACCCCATAGAGATCAATTTAAAATAAAAAAAGGGGCTGTAATAGCCCCTCTTACAAAACAAAGTTATTTAGCTCTTCCTCAATCTCTTCTGCAGTGATGCCAATATAACTTAAAGTTATTTCTGGGTGTGAATGGTTCAATATTTGCTGCAGCTTGGCCACATCTTTTGATTGCTTATAGAACCAGTAACCAAAAGTTTTTCTCATGGTATGAGTACCTATTCCTTCTTCAATGTCTACCATGCTAGCAGCCTTATTGAACTGTCTATAGGCTTGTGTAGTGGTTATGGCCTTATCCCCTTTTCTGGAAGGGAACAGCCACTCTGAATCCACTGTTTTAATGTACTCCTGTACCTCTTCATAGATATTAGTAAGGTTAATGGTTCTTGGCTTCTTTGTTTTTCCCTCTTGAATAACAAACTTCTTTTTCTTCTTTACATCATTTACTTTTAACTTCAGTAAATCCCCTATTCTGAGACCTGTATTAATGCCAATAAGGAATAAAATATAGTCTCTTTCTCCACACCATTTCTTTAAAGACCACTTCATGTCCTCAAGTTTCTGCTTGCTTCTAATAGGTTGCACATCTTTTATTTGATTAGTAGTTGTCATTATGTATCTTTCCTTCCAGATCAGTAAAATCAATGTTTTGAATGTATGTTTTTCTATTTGTTTTTATTATATCAGTTAAAAATGGTTAAGTTCAACAGAATAAAGAAAATGAATGTATGTTTTTATCTATTTTCTTACATTCAGTCGACTTGCTATTGATTGATCTTTGAAATGAATAAGACCTGCAACCTCAAAAAAATCTGCTACCTCCTGCTTTTCCTTGGCACTTCAGTTTCTATACTTGGGTAATTTTTAACTTTAGTATGGGCATTTTTCACCCCATACCTTCCTTAGAAATAGGGGCAGAAAGTTTGTAAACCAACACTTTGATTTTTTTATTTTTCATGACTGAATAGATGACTGTGTTCATGACTATGACTGCAGGAATCTATTGATAATGCTAGAATTAAAGGAGTGTGACTGCATGATGAAAGGTGTGGATGACTGATGACTGATAAATGGTTCACAGTTGCAGAGATAGAGAAAGAAACAGGCATACCGGATGCTACAGTAAGAAGATATATAAGGAATCATGGACATAACTTTCAACTAAAGAAAAAGGGAAAGAGCTATCTGGTAACTTCTGAATCAGTAGAGATCATGAAGCAAATAAGGGAATGGTATGCTGGGGGTAAACAGGCAGAACAAGTTGAAGAAAATTTGGCTAAAGCAGGCATACCCATGACTGTTACTGTGACTGATGAAGAAGAAGTAGTGACTGTAAATGTAGCTGAAACCTTACAGGACATGAAAAAGAGCATGGCTGAAATGAACGAAAAGTATGATGAACTGATGAAAGCTTTTAAGCTTCAGCAAGAATACATAGATCAAAAACTAGAAGCCAGGGATCAGAAGCTTATGGAAGCATTAAACCACAGTTTAGAAATAAGAAAAGAGCTTGCAAGCGGTAAGCAGGAAGAAGAGAAAAAGAAAGGTTTTTGGGCAAGACTGTTTGGAAGTTAAATAGCTCTGAATTAACTTTTGCCTAAAAGCATTAGGAACGGAAAGGTGATAACAATTTATAAGGGATGGCTGCATATAAACCTACTTTTTTATGCAGATACTAGGCTGATTAAAAGGCGAGCAACATTTTGGAATCAATGATGTATGAAATCATTTGTAGCAAAAAATAAGGACAGAAAAAAACCCCTTGCCGGATAACATATTGATTCAGCAGGAGTTTCCTTCTTGTATGTGTTTATTGATAATATTTTTATTTAGTCGCTAATTCATCTTTGATTTCTTGTGCATAGTAATTAACATCATCGTTGGAATCAGCTTTAATGCTTATGAAAAGCTGTTTCACTATTTCTTGATTTGCGTCTAGTTCACCTATTTGAAGTAAATAAAGAGTTGAGGAAGCTACACTAACTCTTACATCGTTATTTTCATGTTTGCTTAACTCTAATAGCTTCTTGCTAAACCATTCAATATCTGTCGATAAATTTTGCGCAAGAATATCAATTGATTCAACAATGTTTTCAATGTTATTTTCTTTTATATGTTTTTCCATTTCCTCTTTCGATACTGTTAAATCTTCGTATCCAGTAGGAGTTTTGTCTTCGTCTAAATAAAGTTTACTCAAAAATTCTTTAAATGAAGAAGCTAAAGTAAATATTTTTTCTTCTTCATTGTCGACATAAACAACCTCTGGGTTCTTTTTTGTGTTTCTATAATCAAAAGCAATCCATGAGTGGCCGTCGCCACTGATTAGTATCAAACCTTTAGGCATATCCCATTCATTCAAGTAGTGATTATTTTCCAAAATTCCATACTTTTGTCCAATACCCATAATATGGTCGATGTAAACGGAGTCATCATCCCATGATGTTTCAAACGTTGTTGGAAAAGCATTGTAAATAATAAGGCCACCATTTTGTACACGAAGAATATCTATGTATTCTTTTGGAAGCTTTACAGAAAAAAATTGTTCTGCTTGTTTAATATCTGCTTCATTCAAATCTCGTAATTTGTACATGTCATCGGGTTCATTTCTCCATATCTTCATTAAATCACTTCCTATTCTCTTCATTTTTCATCATTATA
>NZ_MWMM01000036.1:0-5761 GCF_002189605.1 Pseudobacillus badius | reverse complement strand
AAAACGTATCATGATTTATCATTTGTATTCGAGAAAAGAAAATGGACTCCTTCTTAAATTCCTAATTGTAAAAATTAGACATGCGGAAAGTCAGTTATAACAAAAGTATCAATAATTGTATGACATGAAACGTAAGGTTAAAAATTTAAAGGTCGATTTCAATGAGTAGCTGGACAAACAGATAATGTAAAGGAAAAAGTAGGAAAGCAGTTGATATAGAGTGAGAAAATCGAAAAAAATATTAAAAAATATGAGAGTGATAACTAGTTGCTATGTTAAAGCTGAAGAAAGCAAAGTTATCAAAAAGTAAAAATACTCATAATCGTCATAACCAAAGGGAAAGCTTGGAGCAGAGAGTAAGTGACAATTGAAAAGAGAAAAACAAATGAAAAATTTAAAATTCATAATGATTGAAAAGTAAGAAAAAGTGTATTAACTGACAAAATAAAAGCCGCTTTTCTTTCGAAATGTGGCTTTAAAACAACGTTAAGAGGTTATAAAGAAGATACGAGCTTATCAATTAGGTAGTTGATACTATGTGAACGAAAGCTTTCATTTTTATATTTCAAGTCAAGATTTCTAACTTGTTCAATTATAAATTTCTGATCCTTACTCTCTAGGTTAAATGGTACTTCATCATATACAGCAAGTAACAAGAAGTCATATCTAGATGATATATTCTGTTTTTTCAGAAGACGTTTTTTTACCCCCGCTCCAACTCTTCGATAACACTGCTAGATATATAATCCCTCGCGATGTCCGAATGGGGCAGCCCCGTTTAAGAAGTTCTTTCACTTTCCGTCGCTCTCCTTCCTGCTTCATTGAATCAAATCTCCTCCTTTCAGGAATCGATTTAATTATGAAGCATGTTGCAATTTAAGAAGACAATTTTGTATGTTTTTAGCCGTCTATATTGTCCAATTTAAAGGTTCTTACGGGGATTTGGGGAGAAGGCACTTGGGTTACTAGGTTAAGTATAATAACCAAAGGAGTGTGCTTTATATGAAAGCTCTTTCCTGGCCTTCTCCCGATCCTTGTTTGGATCTTGTCCATATTTCTTCTGTCGACAATACTCTGCTATTAACTGCCAAAAGCACTCGTGCTTCCGCCCCCTTGTCCTAATTGTGTAACACATAGCTCCCACCCTCACAGCCGATATACCGAAAAGTACAAGACCTCCCAATCAACGGACAGCCTGTCCAGCTTCTCATCCTGACAAGAAAGTGGTTTTGCGAAAACGTAACCTGTCCGGTTAAAGTTTTTACTGAAAGATACGAAGGCCTCTCGCAAAGCGGGAGAAGAACGCAAAGAACAGAAATGATTCTGGAGAAAATCGCTTTTTCCACCAGCTGCCTGGCTGCTGAAAAAGTAGCGAAAGCTGCCCACATTCCAATCAGTCATGATACACTCCTGACATTGATTCATCGAAAGAATATATCATCAGAGGTGTCTCCCTTTTATCGGACTTGATGATTTTGCTTTCCGCAAAGGAAATACTTATGGAACACTGATTTGTGACCTTCAAACGAACAATCCTTTGGCTATTCTTCCCCATCGTTTACCGGAAACGTTCACATCCTGGATAAAGAAATATCCATCTATTGAGATAGTCAGTCGCGATGGATTTACCGGATACTGACAGGCAATTACAGAAGCGAATCGCTCGATTCTTCAAGTGTATGACCAGTGGCACTTTATTCAAAATGCAAGGAAACAGCTGGATTCTTTTCTAGCGATTATGGTGCCTTCATCCGTTCGCTGGACGGAACAGCCTAAGACCCCTATGAAGGACCCTCCTCCATTGACCCGGCTAGAACAGCGAATAAAAAATCGACAAGAACAGAAATGGCTGTTTATTCAGGAAATCAAACAGGCTTATCAGAAAGGAAAAAATATATCAAGACTCGCAAAAGAATACGAACTAGACAGAAGGACGGTGCGAAAGTATATAAATATGAGCGGGCCGCCGTCTTTCACAAGAAAGCGGAAGAAAACTGTCAATCCCTATTATGATCAAATCTTTAAGCTGGAGCAGGAAGGAGATACAGTAAAAAAATTTATCGTATCCTCCAGAAACAGAATTACAAGGGAACCTTTTCATCTATGCGCACAATTGAGGAATCTATACGCAAAAAGCGAAAGCATCATCTGTCACAAGAAAACACTTTTCGTCTTTCGTACAAGAAATTAAGTTCTTGGTTATGGAAGCTCGCTGTTGACCTTTCTGAAGAAGAAAAAAAGCTCCTCAAAAATGCTGTCAGCTTTATCCTCTATTAGACAGCCTTCATTCTACTATTCAAGCTTATCACGAAGCGATTAATCAGAGAGATTATGAATCTCTTTTATTATGACTTAAAGGTCAGTTATCAAACCGTGACCGGCCGCTTTATTATTACGCTTTTCGATTGCGAAGTGACCTTCAGGCTGTAAAAAATGCCTTTACTATGTCTTACAGTAATGGTCTTTTAGAAGGACAAATTAATCGTCTGAAAACGATCAAACGAATGACTTATGGCCGTGCGAGTTTAAACCTTTTTGAGAAGAAAATTTTATATCGTCTTTAAATATTATTTTTAAAAAGGAAAATACCTTTCAAAGATGTTCGATCTCCATGTTCCCTAAACTCCCATAAGAACCATTTTAAAGGCGACCTTTCAATATAATTATGTAATTTATTTAAACCTCAAATTTTAACCTTTTTAAATAATGTGGTTTAATAAGGAAAAGTGATATAAGTTTTTATAGAGTTATACACAAAGGAGGAAAATGAAATGGAAAAAGAGTTTCAACATTCATCCAAACTAAAAGATTTCTTCGAGAAAAACAGTAAGGAATTTGAAGAGAAATTATTATCTGAGGCTGTCAATGTAAAAGATAAAATTAATGAGATTCTGGCAATAGGGAATATCGATCTTATAAAAAATGCACATAACTTAATTGTATACATTATTAAAGGGGAAGAAGAAGAACTTAAATTATTTGCGAAACAAGAAGGAATAGCGTGGGCTGCTCACTCCCTAACCCTATCCTTCAAATTGGAGTGGGTGCAAGCCATCCGCAGGACTTTATGGATTTTTATTGAACAGTATAACGAGTTATCGGATAAACAGACGACTTTGAATTTTTTCCGCCTGGAAAAGGAAATTAATAACCGGGTTGATACATTTTTAAATACTTTTTTTATTAATTATTCTACATATAAGGATTCCCTGATCATAGCCCAGAGAGAGTTAGTCGGAAGTCTATCGGTTCCTATCATTCCAATCAATACTTCGGTCTGTATTTTGCCTTTGATTGGTTCGCTTGATGCTTTTCGAATTTCAATTCTTGAGGAAAAGGCTCTAACTGAGATTGATGTATCTCATATTCAAACCTTAATTATGGATTTATCAGGAATTGCAGATATGGAACCACAAGTCATCGACCATTTAATGAAAGTTATCGACGGAGCTTCCCTGATGGGATGTAAAACGGTTATTACCGGATTAAGAGCAGAAGTCGTAAGAAAAATGATACATCAGGGACTCTCATTTGATCATACGACCAAAACACTGGGCACGTTGCAGCAAGCACTAAAAGAATACTTAATTAGCTAAATAAAGTCTAATATAAGTTGCAGAATTGATATTGTTGCTCAAGCCTCCTTAAAAGAAATCTCGTTCTTTACCTAATCTGTATTTATAGCTAAAGAATAAAGAACAAGGCTTAAAAAAATAGGACTTTCAATCGTCCTTAATTATAATTTATCAACGAGTATAGGATAAAACACTGATAGTTCTCCTCACTTTTGATTTTTGACAAAACACAGAATATACGTATAGCGGCGTTGATGATGTGAGGTGAATAGCCATGAAGTTAAAGCCAATGAGAAACAGATGGATAAGACTTTAGTGACTATTGAACAGCTAAAAAGGAATCATTTAAAAATTGTATGACTCTTAGAGAGAAATACCCAAAAAATATTGCTAGAGAACACCCTGTATATGATCCCAAGCATGATCATGATAAAGACGGTTAGGCTTGTGAAAGATAAATAGCCGATTTGAAAAAACCCTACTGAAGACACAAAAATCCAGTGGGGTTTCGCTTTAATTACCAAGAGAATTTTAAATCATAATAGCACCCGGTTTTTTGACTATACCACATACAAAAGTAGAATAATATCCCTGTTTATAAATAACTCCATAGCTGCAACTCGAATTTTTTCTTTGGATGCTTGGCGAATACGGTCGTTCTCTTCGAATGTACGTGGCATTTTAACTCCCATCCCCCATAAAAACAGTGATTTCCCGATATAAACCTTCAGAATGGGTGAGGAGCAATATATGTTAGGCATCCTCAATTTCAACAAAACGGATGTTGAAAATCTATGAAAACAATCGGCAACTTGAAAATTACCTGTCAAGTTCTTCTTTCCAGATTCTCTATTTCATCCTTTTACACATCGTTGATTTATCAAGATTTTGAGTTTCTTATCCAGCTGGACCTTCTCATAACCAGCTGCCATCCGATGCATCGTGCACAGCGACTAGGGATTAGTCTACACATCTTATACTTATCAGCAGGCAAGCCAAGAGAAAGGCAGTATCATGAGCATGCCCGGGACTGATCATGCCTCCATCGAACCATTTCCTTCCATCTCGACAAGCTTCAAAGCACTATGATCGCCCTTTTTAGAGCAAGCTATCGAAAACATCCCCATATTCAAGCGAAACTCAACAACCAGTCACTGATCAAGTACCGGCAGCTGGCTGCTTAAAGGTGTTTTGATCCCTGCCTCAAAAATGGGGGCCGTCCTGTCCTTTTCTCCACCCTATGTTTACACATAAAAAGCTCATTAGCGCTCGACAAATAATTTTCTAATACCAAAAGCTCCAATAGTAATACAGGCTGCTATATTAACACATAAGCGTATCGAGCTGGAATACAAATCAATCTCACTGCCTCTTGATTGCAAAGTTATAAAGGAAATAAATGTAAGAATTAACGTTATAAAACCAATCCACTCTAATAGTTTTAACTTTTCTCTCAAAATCATCCCTCCACAATATGACCACTTAAATATTTTTACCAACGGATAATATAGTAACGACTTGCCTATTATTTTTTACTTACTAATCGATTGAATCGGCAATTTCCACTAATACTTTTGGTGTCACCTTGTTTGCTAGTTCTTTATTGATTCCCAGTATATATTACCAATTGTCTTTTTCGAACACAAGGAAACGGAAATGTCTTTCAGCAATATAAATCGCTTTTTGTCCGTCTTTTAATGTGTAGACTGTTTGATGACTTCTATTTGTAGATACCACTTTATTTTTCAGAGGGCGAATATCAATTTTATAATGATTTATCGGTGATTTTTCATTAATAAACTCTATTTCTAAAGAGTCATTGATATTATATTCCTTATCTTCCCAAAACCGTCCGAACATATGGGTGAAAGGAATAGAAGGCATTTTAAATGGCAGCTTTACATCGTTCTTAAAGTGATTTTCAAATTCAGTCACTGCCTCGTGAACAGTTGTAAATCCAATTTGAGTATATACTTCCTCAAGAGGCGGCGTATCGTTTAAATGCGCATAGGCTGTTCCATTATTTGCCTCAAAACTTAAGATACTGAATAGAAACAGCACTGAGAAAGAAATTGGAGTTAGTATAGTTTCATGGACACAGTTTAATTAAGTCCTTACAATTATTTTGAGAGGATGTGTCCGAAATGGAACGTAAGCCTGCAGGCAAAAAATATAATGATGACTTT
>NZ_MWMM01000035.1:0-6235 GCF_002189605.1 Pseudobacillus badius | reverse complement strand
GCTGCGAATTCATGGGACGCTAGGCTATTTAAGCCCGATTGAATACAAACGGGCGTCCCTTAAAAAAGTTGTCTGATTTAGTGTTGACAATCCACAACATGTTGCTGAAATTTCAGAGAAGAAAAAACTACATCAGAGCAATCTGCGAATGCTTTCCGCAAAGCTTGTTCATTAACGGAAGAATTTTTTTCTCTCTTACTTTTCTTGGTTGCTGTTTTTAACTTTTGGACTTTTTTGAAAGATAACTTCTTAAATTTCATTAGGCAGCCCTCCTTTTTCTGATTGATTGGATTACTGCCACAATAGTTAGGAAAATTGAAGAACTAAAGAAAAACCAAAAGGTGGCTGGCAGTAAATAAGTTTTTAATAAATAATGAAATTGAAAGTCAGCAATTGGACTTAGCGTTAATATCACTATTGCAGTTGATGTGAAAAATAATATCCAATTTATTGTGGTATTTAGTGTAAATAAATCCTTAATCAGTAGCAGTAATAAACAAAGCCGGATGAAAACACCTGCTAACCATTGATAAATAGATAGAAAGTCAAGGTGTTCAATAAACCTGCCGATAGAGACAAGTGTCCATTGCTCAAACGGTGGAAACCTTTGCAAAGATGCTTCCGTGGGTCCAAATTCGATAATAGCTCCGATAAGAGGTCCCATGGTTAAAAGAGTCAAAATTAAAGCAGCTGCAAAAAAATGCCGAAAACGAAGTGGAACATTAACTTTATGTTGCAATAGAAGGAATACAAACAACTCTGTCATCCCGGAAGCCTGGTAAATCATCCCGTCAAAAACGGGTTTATAACCATTCTCCAAAACTGGCAGCAGTAAATAAAAGTTTTTATGCTGAATATTAGTGATAGCTACGAAGAAGCCTAGAATAACAATAAAAAATAAAAGAAATACATTCAGCATATTTAAAGCGCGCAAATTTGCCTTAACCATTAAACAGCATGCTCCAAGAAATGCTATAGCTAGAATTACAGGAGGCGTAGTCGGCAAATAAGCAATATTTGTCCAAATCGTTGTTTCCCGTAAGGAAATGCTGGACATCAAAATTAAGTAACAAATAAAAGTAATTGCTATGATCTTAGTAGGTACAGAGCCAATGATGCTTGATAACCAAACTAATAGTGGTTGTCGATTAGTTTGGTTTTGGATATAGAGCAATAAAGGAATCCAGAGTAGCACTAATAGTAATGTAAACAATACTGCTAGCCATGCATCGCGCCCTGAAACCTCTACTAACGGAGAAATAGCAAACACATGATTTTTTAAACCTATAGCTGTCATTGATAATAAAATTAATTGAATGGGAGTAATAGTATCTGATTTATTTATGAGAACCACCCGCAAACTATTTGGAATAGCTATAGTATTCTCAAAAGTGTAAGAATTATACACAACACTTGAATTTATATAAAAATAGAAGAAGTCTGTGCTTTAGAGTAAAGAAAGTCTATAAAAACTGAACTATTGCTAAATTGTTAGACACCAAATCTAACGATTTAGGGCTTTTTATGACTCATTTACTATTGAGGATCGTCTGTACTTGAGGATAAATATAGTTATGTGGAGCTTCAAAAAGTATTTTATCCAACGATTCAAGGAGGGATTCATTTCTTTTAGATACAAGAAGAAGGATTTAAAAAATCCTAAACAAGCTACTCTGCAGGATTTAAAATGGATGTACTTAATTATACGATTGAAACGGGCACGTCCTTTTACGATACAGCGGTTATCTTTAGTATTTCTTTTTATAATTAGTGCGAACATGGCAAGTAAATTTTCTAGCCGGCGAATTCTATGCTCTCATTTCTAAGAAAAAGGACAAACATCCATGAAAAAGAAAGCGAAAAAGGAAAAATTCCATCCAAAATCAAAGCGCAAGTAATTTTTGAACTAAAGGTGATTTATTCTGTTGTGTCCCTGATCAAAGTTGTTGAAGTCGAAAGGATAAATATTCTTCAGTAAAGATAGCGATCCAATCCATTCATTATCGACATAAAGGGCGTTATGGGTATCATCGTATCATAAAAGAATTAGAGAAACGCGGATTTTCCCACAACCCTAAGACCATTAACCGCCTAATGAATGAAATGGACTTAAAATGCCTGGTTCGATTGAAAAAAATACTGCTCTTACAAAGGAAGAGTTGGGTGCATTGCCTCAAACGTCATTCAGCACGATTTTCAAGAAAAAATATGCATCAAAAATAGGTAACCGATGTCACCGAATTTCATTTATTTGGAGAGAAGCGTTATTTATCGTACATCCTAGATTTATGCAATGGCGAGATCATTACCTATAAGGTGATGAAGCGACCTGTTTATCAGCTTGTAGACGACATGTTAAAACAAGCAGTAAAGCGATTAAAATCGGAAGATCAAGGCTCACATTACCAAATGAACAGGTATCAGAATACATTAGAGGAGCATAGTATCACGCAAAGCATGTCTTGCAAGGGGAATTGTTTGGACAACGCGGTCATGGAGAATTTCTTTGGCTTATTAAAGTCGGAGTTGTTTTACCTGCAAGAGTTTGAAAGTATAGAGCATTTTGAAAAAGAATTGGATATCTATATTCATTACTATAATCATCATTATCGTAAGTTATAGTATCATAAGAGGGAGTAATTAGAATGTTTTGGATAACGAAAAAAATGACTAACTATGGAAAGATTGTTTTTAAAGAGGATTTTGAAAAATCGGAGAAGGCACCTGGAAAGAGAAAAACACATGGAGGAAAAAGTAAGGAAATACCAAGCGGTTATAAAAGTGAAATCAAAAATTTTACGGACTATTGCTTGAAAGCAGCTCAAGAAGAATCTCTGGACGTTCTGCTTGATTATTTGTATATCTCCATGTTAGAGGGGAAGGTAAAAAGAATACCTTGGAAAAACAATTGGTTGCTTTGAGAAAATACTTCTCTGTGATCCGTGCTGAATCATTTGATGCAACCTTTCAATCAAAATGTGATTTATGCTTACCCCGCTAAGCGGTCTTCCAGTTCGTAAACATAGGGCAGAAGCGGGTAGAACGTCAAGTGATATTTTACAAACCGGCTTACCAAGAAAAAATGAAAGGGACATGACCAGTAGACGTTCCTTTACGGAACCTACCGAGGCTGAGTGATGCCTCTTTGTTTTGTCTTTTTTCTGTGAAACATAAAGTTCTGACATACAGACTCTTCATACAACTACTAATCAACTATTATCCTTGTTCCATTATATAGAAACTCTTTCTAGGCTTTTCCTGATCCTTGCTTGGAGTCTATCCATCGTTCATCTGTTAATAATGCTCTGTTATTAATTGTAAAAAGCAACGGTGCTTTCGCCCCTTGCCCCCAATGTGTAGCCCACAATTCCCAGCCTCACAGCTGGTATACTCGAAAAGTATAAGATCTCTCCATTAGCGGATAGCTGATTCAGCTTCTTATCCTGACAAGACAGTGGTTTTTCGAAAATGTAGCCTGTCTGATCAAAGTTTTCATTGAATGATACGTGAGCCTCTTCCAAAGCGAGAGAAGAACATAAAAGTGGAAAGAAGCACTTGCACAAGAAAACTTTTCATCTTGCGCAGAAGAAGTTAAGTTCCTGGTTGCGGAAGCTCACTGTTGACCTTTCTGAAGAAGAAAAGAAACTTTTACAAAAGTACTGTCAACTTTATCCACAATTAGACAGCCTTTATTCTACTATCTAAGATTATCGTGACACGTTAACAAAAAAGATTGTATCTCTCTTTTAGCTTGGTTTAGAAAGAAGCTCTCAAAACGAAAATGCATTATGAACATAGGTGGTGAAGGAGAAGATCATAGAGCAATGGTATCACTGAAGGCCATGTGAATCATTTAAAAATGATCAAGCGAATGATGTATGGACAAGTAAAGTTTTCTCCTTTAAGAATTCGAACTTTAGCCGACTCATAAGTTATATAAAAAAATAATTGTCGTTGGCGAAGGAGTAGAGATGGGTTTTTACTAAAAAGCGTAAGAGCCATTTTATTCTAGCGTTTATACCCAGCTAAAGAGATAGTAAAGGATTTGGTCGCAATCGGTAAAAGAGACATAATGATCGCTCAAGAAATACCAATGAAACTTAAAGTAGAAGTAGAGCTTTAAAAAGAAAAAGCCAGGCTTTCGCCCAGCCAATCAAGGTGTATGTTTTTGTATAGTCAGGTGGTATGAAAGGACCTTGATTATAGACAGTATATCCAAACGATATATATGGTATACAAAAAAGACCAGGAAAAATCCCGGTCGTCGAATAAATCATACACTTGGAGGTAGATTACCAAACCTTTCTTTTATCATTGTACCCAATTACAGAAAAAAGCATACAAAAAAAGCCAGGAAAACTCCTGATTATGCAAACGTCTTTGTACATTTCATAGGAGGCACCATTCAGAAAAAGTGTACAAAGAGGATAGGCATTTGCCTGGCTATAGATATTCAAGACATTCTACGTAAAGGGACTTGGAGTTTTTTATCTAACACAGTCTATTCAAGAAATAAAAAAGTGTGCAAAAAGCTAAGTAGTCCCTTGACTGTTAAGCAGCTTTTATGGTTAAGAAAAAAGATACTGATACTGATAATGAATATAATCAAAAAAGTGGGCGTTATGACGAATCAAATTATTCTCTAACTGTTTAGTTCGATCAATAACTTCCTTGGCTATCTCTTGTTCTCCAATTTGATTCAAATAAGCTTGTAAATAATAGTACACAGATAGTGACTCATAAGAGACAACGGGTTGTAGAGAACGACGGTCATATTGACCAAAAATTTTGTGCTTATCTTTCCATTCTTTTAAAAGCCATTTATTTAATTGATCTGAGTCATATCCAATATTTTTTCGATTAACGGCAATTAACAACTGGTCAATCATATGGATCTTTTTATTTTATACATAGATTTCTTTTTCAATATCAAAATACTCTGGAAAGAAAATGTTTTTATCATCATTTAAAAGGATCAGTAATTGCTTCGATTGCTCGATATCCGGAAAAAGAGAAATAAAATCAGGAGTCAAATAACTTAAGGTAACTCTTGTTGATGGCTTTTCCAGCGACCAGTCATAAAAGTCGACATAATAACCTTTATTTTTTTGTTTGTGTAATATTGTTTTTTGTATGTTTTCAGCCAGTTGTTCATATTTCGGTTCTCTAAAAATCTGGGCTGCTTCTTGGAGTGCTGTTATAATCCGAACGTCATCAATTAGCGCATTAGTGTTGGTTTTATCATTAAAATCCCACTGAACATAAGTCTCTCCTTTTTGAGTAATAAGAAAATGATCGCAAAAGGAGTTGTATAATTTATTAAAAGCTTTTTTATTTTTGATGTGGACTAAGTATCCCATATATAGACTGGATTTGAGTCAATAATTTGGACACAAAAAAGTTAAGTCTTAAGCTTTTCTTCTAACTTGATCCTCCATAGCTTGAGGTATTTGATAGCCAATAATACTGTGAATTCTCTTTCGGTTATACCAGTCTTCTGTACATTGAAATATGGCTAACTTTGCAGCTAGATAGTCTGTATATTGCGTATGATAAACTTCTTCTTTCTTTAATATAGCGTGAAATGACTCTATACAGGCATTATCATAAGGACAGCCTTTCTGGCTGAAAGATTGCTTGATTCCTTGTTTTTGAACATGCTGAGTAAATTCACTGCTGGTATATTGTGAGCCAAGATCGGTATGAAGAATTAAGCCCTTTCGGGGCTTTTGAGAAAAACAGGCATTTTGAAGTGCTTCGATCACCAAGTCGGATGTCATAGAACGAGAAAAAGAATAGCCAACGATTTTTTTCGAATGCAGATCCAATACAGAGGCCAAATAGCACCAGCCATCTCTTACCGTAGGGATATAGGTAATATCCGCCACCCATTTTTCATTGATTGTGCAGGTAGAGAAGTCTCGCTTTAAAAGGTTGTCCAGCTGCACGACCTTTTCCTTTGAGGGATAGGGACGATACTTCTTCTTGATAATCGAACGGATGCCGGCCTTTTTCATTAGGCGCTGGACGCGCTTTAGGCTTAGGAAAAACCCTCTGTTTAATAAGGTTTTATGAATTTTTGGAGCGCCATAACGAGCCTTACTTTCCAGGTGAATCCGTCGGATTTCCTTCGTGAGTTCCCGGTTTTCTATTGCACGCTTTGAAGTTGTTTTTTCAAGGGAATCATAGTAGCTGCTTCTTGGCACGGCCAGTACTTCGCACATTTTCTGGATAG
>NZ_MWMM01000034.1:0-6713 GCF_002189605.1 Pseudobacillus badius | reverse complement strand
AGTTGCTATAACGAAAAACCCCTTGGTTTCCAAGGGGTTTTTCGTGTGCTACGGGTTGCTTTTTGAATGCAACATAATCATCATTATGTTGCATTCGGTTTTTAGAAGTTATTCTTGTTTTTTATTCACGAAAAACAAAATATGATACCATTTGGGATTTGAATAGATAAAGATCCTTATCGTTTCTGCAAAAATATTCTACTTTATCTGCCTCATTATTCCACATACAACCCTATGTTACGATAAATTCCTTGATAACTTAATTTTCTTTATTTCTTAATGAAAACCAATTAGTTATATAAAAGTAAAAATATGTTAATATCAAATTGTACTCTAATTAAATTTGTAGAAAGGGGATTCTATGAAGAAAAAAGTTTTATTGCGACTTTTTGGCATTGCTATAATCTTGGGAATCGCTTTAGCAGGGGGATTAAAAAGTAATACTGTTTGGGCGTTGTTGTTGTTGCCTTTTTTCTTTATAGGGGATCCCTGGTACAAAGGGTTGAATTTCAAAAAAAAAAAAACTAGTATAGGGGGATAATAGTGAAAAAGACTATAATGCTTTTTATGGTTTTATTTTTGTCTATACAACCTTTCTCTTTAAGTTCTGGTGACGATAATTCGGCTTTAGCTACCCAAACGGATGACTGTAGCTGCTCAAATAAATCAGAATTGAAAGTCAAAAGCTCCGGGAAATTTAAAAACAACAAGGTTTTAAATAGTGTAAAGAGCACTCTTGACAAAGAATATAAAAATAATAAAAGTACATACAAAAAGAATGATTTCGATTGGAAGAGTAGTGAATTCGTAAGCTTTGGACAAGGTAAAGACGGTTTACTAATACCATCTAAGAAAAACAGTTCTAAAGAAGATATTCGATTAATTACAGCTTATGAAAAGAAAACTGGCAAAGTCGATAGCTTCATCTTGATGGTGTCAACATTGGAAGATAATGAAATGAATGTTGTTTATACGACTTTGAATGGTGAAAAAATAGTTGGGTTGGATATAAATGCTCAGACAAACGAAATAGAAGATAAGAGTATATACAATGAGCAGGAAAGCACAATTCTTTCAATGAATAAAGCCTCTGCAGGATATGGTAGTGATGTGGTTAAATGCCTAAAAACAAAATGGAAGACCGCAAATTCTTTTACTAAAACCGTATGCACAGGAGCTTGCAGTTCTGTAGTATTTGGCGGAAATGCAATCGGTGCTACAGTATGTGCTAGCTGTTTAGGAGCATATGCTATGGTTTGTCTATTACAATAAATAACTACAAGATATATTATATAGTGCAAATAAAAAAGCCTAGAAAATTTTCTAGGCTTTTTTGTAAACACAACATACTGTCCTTTATGTTGTATTAAAGTTTCTTACTCACGAATTTTTTATATAAAATAATAACAATTCCACATATTATGGCCACGCCTAAATAAGAAATAAATAAAAACCACGGACTAACTTTCATAATTCCTCCAAACGCCACTTCGTTTTGAAGATACTGAACATTGTCGAAGGCATTCGTTACATCTGGTTTATATAATCTAGTTTTTATATAACCTATTAAGATAGGGACAAGTATATATATCACGTGAATAAAGAACGATCCGAACAACGCTTGAATGAATGTCCTCAATAAGACTACCTCTCAAATTTCTTTCTATAATGTTCAAATATTACCACACCTATCTACCAGACTTATCGGCTTCCTGTTAGCCGTGCTTATAGCTAAAAACACCACACTATATGGAAGATGTTATAATGGTGCTTATAACCCGTTGCAGAAAGGATGTAGCGTTATGGACGAGTTACAGCAATCGATTAAAAGGCTCTATTCTCCAGGAGAAGTAGCGTTACAACTAAACGTTGAAAGACAAACTCTTACTAAGTACGCTCGACTGTTTGAAACAGCAGGATTTGTCTTTCATAAAGACGAAAAAGGGAATAGAGGATACACCGATATAAACGTTATGATGTTCAAGGACTTAATCACCCAAAGAAACAAGCCGGGTATAACTCTTGAATCGGCTGCAAAGTCGGTAACAGCAATATATAAAGAGAAGTCCATAACTGATACCGTTATAACTTTTCCTACTGAAAATGAGCGTTACAACACCGTTATAGAAGAGAAATTAGATATGCTTATGCTGGCTTTCCAAAAACAACAAGAATTGATCGAAAATCAAAATAAAATGATTCAATCTTTACAAAACGAAGTTCAGAAGCAAAACCACTATATAGACAACTCTTTAAAAGAGCGCGATAAAAAATTACTAGAAAGTATGAATTTGCTGCAAGAACAAAAGAAAGAACAAGCAGAATCCATAAAACAATTGGCCGCAGAAAAAGAAGAACCCGGCCAGAAAAAAAGCTTTCTCGCACGCTTATTTGGAAAGTAAAGAAAGCCCTCCGAGATCTCGGAGGGCTTTCTTTTACAAAAAGGTATGTATCTTGTTCAAACACTCCGTTATGACCTCTGAAGGCGCTTGGTCAACGATTTGAATTCGTCTGGAGTTCCAATCTAAGCTTTTGATTTGATCCGTCAAAATAGCCCCTTGAAAAGCCAAGCCCATTGGAAGCTCGACTTCAAAAGGCCATCCCTTGACTGTATTGGTAATCGGGCAAATCATAGCAAACCCTGTGACTTCGTTAAATTCTTTCGGGGATAGTACAATACCTGGGCGACGACCTCTTTGTTCGTGTCCAGATTGTGGGTTAAAACTGATATAAACTAAATCCCCACGGTCTGGTACTGGCATTAGATCAATTCCTTTCCTTCTGAACCAAAATCGATTTCATCATGGCGGTTTTCGGGTTTGCATTGGGCTAAAAGTTCTTGCAACGTATATTTTTTCTTTTTCGGCACCAGTTGAATCCCGTCTTTTCCTACCACTCTTATTTCCATCTCAGAGCCTTGTTCGATTTCAACTCGTTTAGCAATATCTTTAGGGATGCGAACAGCCAAGCTGTTTCCCCATTTCTGCACAGTCGTTGGCATTGCCATAGCTTCCACCCTTTCGTCTTTCGACTCCTGCCAGTCCATTATATCATCCTCCCTCCTATTTGTATACACATAGTATATACACTGATTTCTGAAATGATACACATATTCAGAAGATTAGGCGCATAAAAAAGAGCCTCTAACGAGGCAAGAGTAATTTAGGCACGGTTGCTTTCTTGTTGTAATGTTATGTGAACTAGGGATGTATATAAAATACAGTTAGTTTACTACCACTTAATAGTTTTTTTCTCCACCTTCATTGTGTTGTGGCATAATTTTACTGTTAGCAGCTAATATATAAACCTGCTCAATATTGCTATCTTTCACTCCGTATTCATACACTACCTTTGGTTCACTCTCGAATATCACATGCAGGTAAACAACGGGGCGTATTTCTACTTCATCTTTGTCGGTAATTCTCCAATTATCATTGGGATACTTTTTCGTTAAGTACTTATTTAATTCTTCTATAGCTTCATGCGTTTGGTACTGTACAATAAATGGTCTTGTACTATAAAAGGTTATTCCTCCAACAAGCAATAAACCTGCAATGATCCATATCACTTTACGACTTTTCTTAGGAAATAAGTGTGCCAATAAACTGAGTACCAGGACAACGCTAATTAGCATTCCTAATTCAATGATTGTAGTTGGAGACATGTTTTGTTACTCCTTTAATGATTTTTACCTCTAATCCCATCGTACACAAATTTTTCTTTGTTTTTAATCCTTTTCAGGAAATATTTACCTAAAAGTGAATTTCTTTTACACTTGGTTAAAGGAGGGATTTTAATGAAGAAAAACTCTGTACTGTTTCTTTGTTTTATATCAGCATTTTTTTTACTGGCAACCTGTCAATCTACTCAACAAAAGAATGATAAAACAGTAAACACAATGGAGGAAAAGCCGGGTGAGAAAGCTCTTATGCAAGAGCGTTCTAATTCAGAAAATGGAATCACAATCACAACTGAAAAAGAAAAATATACAACAGGGGATAAAGAAATCATAGTCAATATTCAAAATGAAAATGACACTCATTTTACCTATGGAAAACAATTTTCAATTGAAAAAAATGTTAGTAGCACTTGGTATGAACTTCCTTTCAAAGATGGTATGGACATATTTGAAGAAACTGTTTACACCGTAAAGTCTAAAAGTTCTACTACTCAAATCGTTTCTCTAGGTCGCCTAAAAAACAAACCTTCACCAGGTAAATACCGGATTGTTAAAACTTTTAATAATCCAGAAAATTATTATCTTGAAGAGGAAAAATCAGAAAAGAAACCAATAAATTCTCCTACACTTGCTGCACCTTTTGAAATAGTTAAATAAGAATGAATGAAAATATGTAGGCCTGCTTAGAACTTCCTATTTCGAGTTTTATGTAAATCATAGAGCTGCCTAGTTTTGGAGAGCTCTTTATTATAAAGTATCAATTAAAATATTTTTAGGAGATGCTATATTATGTGGATAGAAGAAAGCACTCTTAATTTGCTTCTAATAAGCTCCTATCTCACACTGGGGATCGCTATTTTTTTCACTTTATATGTGTGGTATAAACAGAAATTTCCTCGCATCTATTTATGGTTTTTAAGCTCTTTTGTAGCTGTCATAATAAGTTTAGTCATTTGGACAACATGGTTGATTGAGCCAATTATCCTTGAACCGGAATTAGCTTCTGCAGAAGTTTCTAACAAAGTAATTACAGCGACTTTAATATGGATTTTTAGTGTTCTCCTTTTACTTATTGGAATCTCTAAGAAGAAGTAAAGAGTCTAAGTAGTTCCCTAAGGGGCATGTTCTAAGTAAGGTAATAAAAAAGCTGAGTATCTAGGAAGTACTCAGCTTTTTTGTTTTCAATAAAGTCTAATTTCAAATAGAGACAACGAACAACAACAAAAGAAAGAGCATAAGGGAAAAATGCCCCCACCTGGTGTGTGGGGTTAGGCAGAGCCTAACTTTTTCATGGGTACGTAAAAAACAGCAAAAAAATACTAAAACAATACCTCATCAATTAGGTAAAAACATACAGAAAAACGGATTTTAACGACATTATTCTTAATGGTTAAAATCCGTTTTTTTCTTTCTTGGTTTTCTCTTGCAGCTTATTACACCCTAACGATATAAATTTAATTTATTTAGAGTTAGAATAAAACAAAAGAAGAAATGAGGTGAAAATAGTGAGAGCTACAGGTGTGGTTCGCAGAGTGGATGAATTAGGTAGAATCGTTATTCCTAAAGAATTAAGAAACGTAATGGATATCCAAGAAAAAGATCCATTAGAAATTTTTAAAACAGAAGATGCAATTGTTTTACAAAAATATAGACCGGATGCGGCTTGTATGATAACTGGAAACATTTCGAGTGAAAATATTTCTTTATTTGATGGAAAGCTAGTTATCAGTCCCCAGATTGCCAAGATATTAGTGAAACAATTAAAAGAATTTGATGTAGAAGAGTAAAGAAGAAGAGCTTCCCGATCAGGAAGTTCTTCTTCTTTACATATTTCTCGATATCGGTACTAAAAAAGGACATCGGCTGGAAGATCATTTTTGCCGCTTGTTCAATCAAAGATCCTGTTATTTTAAAAGGATATTTTTTAACTTTTTTGCATTATTTTTATCTAATGTTCCAAAGCCCTCTTTTTCATTGTTACTTATAATCATTGCAGTATTATTGTCTTGATTAAACCAAATTTCATATTCGAACAGTCTTTCTGGCATATTCTGATCATATTCGAAAAATAAAGTTGCTTTTACATCTTCTTTTCTAACTATTTTAGGCTCTATATTTGGTTCCCATTTGACCTTTTTAAATACTTTTTTTAAATTATCTACCGTTTTCTTATCCGTGATTGTCACAGTTTCTCCGTAACTCTCATCAGTTTTTACAACTTGAACATCCACTCTAGTAAGCTGATTTAAATTGACTTTTTCAGGATCTTTATTAATACATCCTATCAACAACAATGACGTTAAACTTACAAAAAAGTAAATAAATTGTTTTTTCAGTGTAATCCCTCCATTAGACCTAGCCCTTTAATTGAATAAGACCTCTGCTAATTTATAATTTAGACTGTTTTATAAGGCGCTCATCACCTAATTTTAAGTGCTGAAAGAAAGTAAGGCTGAAATAAAAGCATAATACAATCAGTAAAGTAGAAAGTATGCTTAACCAATTTCCTGTTCCCATTAAAGTTTCATTCTCCATCCAAACATCCCATACAAAACCAATTTTTGTTAATTATAACAAATAATGTGACAACAATTATAAAAAATGAGAAAGGATGAAATGTAGTGTCTGGAATCATTATATTGTCCGTGGCTTTTGTGATTATTATCCTTCTAGCCATGGCTAAAACTATAAAGGATACTCAAAAAGAGAATGAAAAAAAGAGACGCTGATCTATGAATAAGCCATACATCCCTAGTTCACATAACACTACAAGAAGAAGGAAGTTCTTGTTCCCTTCAAACCCTTGTTTTATAAGGGTTTTATAAGGGTTTTTTATTTATTTCCAAAGTTATTTCTATGCAGCCTTTTATATATACATCCTTGATTTATCAAGGTTTTCAGCTTCCTATCCAGCTGGATTTTTGCATAAAAAAGGGGGATTTTATGCATCTCATTTCCTTGCTTTCGCCATAACAAACGAAGCTATAGCAAAAATCATTAAAAAGAAGGCCAGAATTCCGTAGGCTGCGCCTTC
>NZ_MWMM01000033.1:0-6925 GCF_002189605.1 Pseudobacillus badius | reverse complement strand
AAAGTCATCATTATATTTTTTGCCTGCAGGCTTACGTTCCATTTCGGACACATCCTCTCAAAATAATTGTAAGGACTTAATTAAACTGTGTCCATGAAACTATACTAACTCCAAAGAGGATAAGAATGTTAATGCTTAATAGAAGGGGAACAATTTTAGTAATTCTTTAGAGAAAAAGCATGTTTCAGGAGGACGCGCTTAAAATAAAATATATTAAATAGAAAGAAAGCAAATAAAAAGGATTGTCAAACAAGAGATGCAGCAAACACTTCAATAACTTAGGTTAATTCAAGAAATAAGCTTTATATAAACAGATTAATTCGACCGGCGAAGAACATATTTTGTTCTTCTTTTTTTGTCTTCTTTGACAGTGAGGGTAAAACGTAGTACACGACTTTCTATATTTATCAACTGCAGTTGAACTCAATTCATTAGGGTTTTTCAAAATCAAGTGAAAATTATTTTTCTGCATTTTTTAATATAAACCGCCCGGTCCTTTGTTTTTCTCTTTCATTCTGTGCAGTAAAAACTACTTTGGCAGTTCCTTAATATTCTTAATGGTATCACTAGGAAATTTATTTTTTTAGTGTAGAAATGGAAATCTCAAGTTAATAATTAAAGGGGTATCTCGATAGGTGTCGAAAGACTTATATTATGGAAATGAAGAAGAAAATATAAGAGGATAAAGTCACGAGGTGTATGATGAAGACAAACAAGAGAAATATTGTAGCAACCAGTTTAGTTTTATCAATGCTGTTAGGGATTGGGAGTCAGGAGACTGTTGAGGCAAGTGAAGTAAAGAACGCACCTGTCGTAAAACAATCTGCTTACTCCTTTACTGCGGAGCAGACAAATATCTTAAACAGAATAAATGAAATTCGACTATGGTCTGGATTAACTGCTATGCAACTAAACCCATTTTTAAACAAATCAGCGTTGAACCATGCAAACTTTTTAGCAATCAATGGTGAGAACTATGGACACACCGAGAAAAAAGGTCTACGTGGTTTCACAGGGGCAACGGTTGAAGATAGAGTCTCGGCTGTGGGTGGTTCTGAAACTCTTCGAGAGTATGCCGCAGAAGTAATTCAGTATATCAACAGAAAAGGAACTGATCCTTTGGAGCCATTTTTAAACTCTGCTTATCACAGGGCGCTCTTGCTTACTAGAGTGCAGAGTGAAGTCGGAGTTGGGGCTTATGGTTCCATATTAGCACTTAACTTTTCTAATTCGGAGGATAAAGCCACAGAGAACTTTGGAGACGTAATGTATCCTTACAATGGTCAAAAGGGCGTAGATGTGGGTTTCTATGGTTTTGAAACCCCTAACCCTATTGCTAAGTTTGGGGTTAAGAAGACAGGTTTTATCATTTCTTTCTCAAATTACTTTGGACTTGATAAGTTAGATTTTCAATTAACGGATAGTTCAGGAGCATCCATACCATTCTACAGTGAGTACTCACAGGAGTATGATACTTGGTTCTTCTATCCCAAGTATGAATTAGCATACGGAGAGAAATACAAGGCAGTAGTAATGTATGTTGATCCTGATACAGGAAAACCTACTAAGAAGGAGTCCATGTTTGAGACAAAGCAAAAGCCTAATGTTTCTTTAGCTAAGGAAGAAGTAAACTTAGCGGTGAATAACAAGTATGTGCCTTCAAAAATGGTTCGTGGTAGTGAATCGTACTCTCATAACTACTCACCAGTAGTCAAAAACAACATAGCCTATGTGCCTGCTGTTTATACCTATGAGAGGCTGCATGCTATTGTTAAGTATGACAACAAGGCAAAAGCATACACCTTCAAATCACGTACCAAAACGGTTGTTTACAAGGCGAATACTACAACAGCAACGGTGAATGGTAAGACAATCAAGGTCACTCAAAAACCAATTGTAGTGAATGGAAACCTATATGTACCTTTAAGTTTCTTAAACGCCACGATGGGTGTAAGTTCGGTGTATGACTCTAAGACAAGGACTGTAAAGGTAACAGCGAAAATTGAAGATGCACTGGGATATACATCGATAGTCGAAGCAAAGTAATAGACAGTTAAACAATGCAGGTGCTTTCTGGCATCTGTTTTTGTTTGCTATGCATTAAAACGTAATAGGGTGAAAGTTTAATACCATACAATACGGATTTAAATATAGGGAGCTTCTTCATTAATAAACAGAGAACCCTATGTAATTATCGAATTATACTTGTATAAGTGAACAATCGGAGGGCGTAATTATGTTTCTTCTGGAAATTTATGATTATGAAACGAACATATTAATGGATGTGCTTTATGCTGACACATTGAGAGAAGCGAAAGGGTATCTCTGTAATCTGAAAAATGGTAAGGATGGGGGAATGCCTTATTATGATTATGAAAAGGAGGTAATGATGGACCAGCGCTACAAAGGGCATGTGGGATTTATTAGGCAGGAGGAAGAAGGAAAAATAAAAGGGTATCGAGTTTTTCTTGAAGCATATCCATTAGGAGTACTTTATTAAGGTTCATAAGATGTTCTTTTTCTTCTTAAACTATTAAGAAGGTGGTACTCAGAGTTTTGGATGGAAGCATGATTTTGACGTAAAAGGTAGGAGATGACTAATAGCTATAATTATTAGTTTACCTAAATATTCACCATTAGTAATCCTTAAAGATATGATTATAGAAGCATATAAACAAATATAGAACAAAGTTTCATCCAACTTATAAAGAATTAAAAAAAGGAGCTACATCATAGCTCCTTTTGTTTTTATACAATTGATAGAGCATATAAAAATTAAAGCCTATAGATGGAAATGGTACAATTTGTTAGAATATGAATAAAATATACTCAAAAGCTTGAAGGGATGTAGTCTTATAGACCTGCATACAGGAAGAGGAGATCGAATGAACGGTAATTTACAGGAATTAAGAGATGCTTATAATCAAAATAAAGTAGTCCCTTTTATTGGTGCGGGACTATCCGCTCCTTTTAAAGTACCGACATGGGGAGAATTAATATTAGAAATCACTAAAAAATATGCTAATGATAAAATAGGAAAATTGATAAGAGATACAGTTGATTGGCATCTTGAAAGTAATGATTATTGGGGGGCAATTGATGCAATAAAAAAGTTTGCTAACTTAGCCGATCAAGATATTCAAAAACAGATTGCGAGATTAATCAAACAAAGTAAGGTAAACATAGAAGATTCTAGCTTACACAATTACTCCGATCTTGCAAAGATGAGCTTTAAACTTTACTTGACAACAAATTATGAAAATATTCTACATGAGCACATAAAGTGTGATGAACTTCCAATTTTATTGAAAAATATACAATTCAGTTCTCAAGATATATTTGACGAAAAAAGGGTTTGTCATCTTCATGGATATACTGCAGATCCAGGAACGATTGTTATTAGTAGAAGTAGCTATGAAAACCTGTACAGTAATGAGAAATATGGAGAATTGTTAAAATCGGTTGCGAGTAGTAAGCATCTACTGTTCATGGGTTTTTCTTTTGACGATAAATTTGTGAGTAACTTGATCAAGGATTACAAGCGTTATCTTGAAGGCATTCATTATATCCTTTTGGCTAACCCCACTAAAGATAGAATCAGAGAATTGCGAGAGGAATATGGGTTAATTACTATTCCATATGAGACAAAAGATTCTTCTCATGTAATGGAAATAAGAAAAATACTAAAGCAAATATCTGAACCATATGTTGATAATGAAAATGGAAAATTAAGTGGATCGGGTGGTAAACCTGTTGATGCTAACAATACTGTTATACTGGGTGCTGGATTATCAGATTGTAGACAAGATTTAAGTAGTAATTTGTTTTATAAAAAACTGAAACTGGAAAATATAGGTGAATCTATGATTGAGCTAAGTTCAATGTTTTACGTAGCTTCTGAAAAATATATTCGAGCTTTAAAACAAGCGGGTTTATCTTTAGAGGTTATCGAAGCTATTTTGTTCGAGGTATTTACTAAATATAAAGAGAGTTATGTTGAAACATACGAGAGTTTTGGCGATAGCAAGCAACTGTTAAAGGTTGTTCATGAGAGCTTAGCGGAGTATGACTTTGGGAGATATGCCGTTTTATTTGAAGACAAAAAGTCAAGTAAAAGTGAAAACAAGGGTTTAATCCATCTGTTAGCAGAAGATGAGACAATGAACGTTTGGTGGGGAAAGGAGCGGTTTAATGAGCAGCCTGAATAATAAAGATAACGCTCTTCCCCTTTCTATTGAATTGTTATTTAATAATGAAAAGCTTGATTTTATGAAGACATTGTCACTTTTATACGCTTTTTCAAAAGGCAGAAAGAAACACAGACCGGTGTCAGAAATCCTTTTTTATTATAGTCTTGTCCATTTTGATTTAATTAAGTTATTTGAACCAATTGTAGAAAGTAGAATGGGAACAAAACCATCACTTAATTTGTATTTTCGTTTTCAGGCTAAAATTAATAAAATCCTACTTAATATGGCACATCTGCAGTTTGTAACTTTGCAAGGAGACGTAACAAAAAAATTAGAAGGAATAAAAGTTAGTTTGACTCCAAAGGGTAAAGAATTTTTTGAAGAAATAGAATCAGAATATTTCTCTGATTTAGTAGGAGTATATATAAGCACACTAGATAAAGTGAAGTTTTCACCTGGTAATGAGAAGATATTAAAGGGGGTGCAACAGTGAGTCGTATGATTATTAAAAAATTAATCGTTCAAGGAGCAACGTACAGAAGAACTATCCATTTTAATGATAGCTTTACTATTATTAGTGGTGAAAAAACTTCAGGTAAATCTTTAGTTTTAAGCTTGATTGACTATTGCTTAGGGAAGAGTGAAAAAATTGATTTAAAAGTTCAAAAAGAGTTGAATGTAAAGTGTGATCAAGTCTTTGTGGAAATAGAAATTAACAATGAATTATTAACTTTAAACAGAGCCTTAAAGAAGAAGACGAACAATATTGGTATATATTTTTGTTCTTTTAAAGATATAGAAGGATATACTCCAAAGACAGTTAATATAAGTGAAGCTATGCACTTCATTATGACAAAATTAAACATTAGTGAGTACAAAGTGATCAAGCATAAAAAACATAGTAATGAGAAAGAATTACAAACAGTATCTTTTAGAGATATTTTTAGATATGTCTATACAAATCAACATGCGTTAGGAACAAATGATTTTCTAGAGAAGAAAACTACGTTCAAAAGTAATAAAAATCCCCATGCTTTTAAAATGATGTTCAATTTGGTAGAGACCGATAAAGAGGCGTTAAAAGAGGAATTGGTTAATACACAGAATAAGATTCAAGAGGCAAGTAGAGTCATAACGGGGTTGCAATCGTATTTACAAGATAAGGATGCAGAAGATTTTAATGATCTAATTGCCAGATGGGATAAGCTTAATAGTGATATTGAAAAGCAAAAACAAGCTAAGAAAACAGTTATAGAGAATAGCAAGTCGAATAATAATAATGAGAATAAATTGTATATCAAGTTAAAAAAAGACTTGGAACAAATAACCAATGAAATATTTAATTATCAAAGTGAAAAGAAAAATCTTCAGCTTTCAATTAATTCGAAGAAACTGTTATTAGAAGAATATAAGGTTGAACAAGCGGAAGTAAATGCAACATTAGAGATTAATTATAAATTAGTAATCCCAGACCAAGACATAGAATGTCCTCTATGTAACTCGACTGTTTCAACTCATACGCATGAAGCAGTTAACCAAAGTAGTATGGAAGCAGAGAAAATGTTACATAAAGTAAAAAAAGAAATTACCAATAAAATAAACTTGGTTACAGGTTTGATTGGTCGTGAACTTAAGAATATTGAAGAGTTAGATAAGTTAATAGAAAGATTATCTAGGAAGCAAGAGATTTTTACTGAAGCTATTACCGAGTTTGCGAAAGAAACAGATGTACCTTTTCTTTCACAAATTAATAGCATAAATAGTATAATAAACCGCTTAATTAAAGAGAATGAAATAATAAAAGAGGGATTACGTATTCATCGGAAAATTGATGAGAAGAAAAAAGAAATTGAAAATTTAGATGTCACTGTTACACGGCTAGAAAAGGAAATAAAAGCACTGCAAATAAGCGATAGAGAACGTAAAAAGATTTTTGATTTTCTAGATGATGAGTATAAGGGCTTTATGGAAAGATTGAAATATGAAACAGATGGCGACACATTTATTCATAGAGAGCAATATATTCCTTTTTATGAAGGTTCAAGTGTCTATGCTCATGATAGTGGTGGTCTATTAGAATGTATGCAACTATCATATTTAGGAGCAATTTTAAAAAGTAAAAAGAAGGGCTATGCTTCCGGACATCCAGGCCTTTTGATGTTAGATTCGATTAGTAAGTATGTAGGTACTCTAAAACAGAGAAGTAATGATTCACAAAAGCCGGTAGACGAACAAGATGAGATTGAAGAAAAAGATAAGATTAAAGACCCGGAAGTGTACGAAGAATTCTATAAAATATTGATTGAATTAAGTACTGACCACCAAATTATCTTAGTAGAAAACACACCACCAGATAAGTTTGGTCTTTTATATGCAAAATACACTTTTTATAAGGGAGAAAAAGGGTTAATTGACGAGGAAAAAAATGAGTTTCAAGAAATAGATGAAGAAGAGTAAGTACAATATAATATTAATTTGTGTTAGTGGACCATCAAAAGAGCATATTTATTGGTGGTTCTTTTTGTTTTTAACTACTCTATTTTCAATAGAGGGAAATTTTATATCATAAACTAATTTAATTATTAATAGGATGGATTTGAGTCAATAATTTGGACACAAAAAAGTTAAGTCTTAGGCTGTTGTATTTGTTAACCTAAAAGTGAACCACCATCGCAATTGAAAAGTGAGCCACCTTATATGAAAATAATCCTAGCTTGTAAGAGTTAGGGGGATAT
>NZ_MWMM01000032.1:0-7221 GCF_002189605.1 Pseudobacillus badius | reverse complement strand
GTTTATAGAAGGCTGGTATAACCGAAAGAGAATTCACAGCAGTATTGGCTATCAAACACCTCAAGCCATTGAGGATCAAATTAGAAGAACAGCCTAAGACTTAACTTTTTTGTGTCCAAATTATTGACTCAAATCCATCATTTAATGTTTGCTCCTGTGTTTTTATTTAACGTAGGTATAATAATATTATGCTCTTTGCATAGTTAGATCTTTTTATCAAGGTGAATATATCCTGATAAGTTAGTGACTTTTGAAATCATGTTCTGTATCAAATAGTAAGAAAAGCAGGAAAATTATTTTGTTACATTTTTCCACGCGTGTGGTAATATTGTCATGGAAGGAGAGAAGGGAATGCATACCTATATTCATAAACAATCAGAATTCGATATCTCATTTAGTGCTGATGATGTTAAACAATTGATAGATCAAGATACATATAGCGAACTAAATGAAGAACTTATTGTGTCTATAAATAAAGATTTAGGCACTATACTTAGGGGACAGAGATGTACATTATTGGGCCAGAATATTTTTAAATCTTATGATAAATTCTTATCAAACTTGGAAGAGGTTTGGAAGAGGAAAACTCAATTAATTCGAAATGATATATTAAATAAGTATCTTCAAAGTGAAAATTTACATATTCTTATGAGTAACGGCTGCTCTATGTACGCCGGATCAAAAGCAATAAACACTACTGATAAACAAGAGCATAGTATGCTTTTAGAGGGTTTTATGTTAGAAACGCCGTTATCTAATAAAGATGAGATAGAAGAGACTGTTAGAGCTTTAGCATATAAGCGCCCTGAACAAGCCCTAGATGTCTTATATCAATTACTGGCTTTCTATCAAAATGTGTTTAATACGGATCTGGGGAGTCAAGTTTTTAAAGAGTTAGAAGAATTTATTAATAAGTTCAAATACATATTTATAAAAAACTTTGTATTAACGATAAATTATGATACTAACTATTTGCATAAGTCTTTTTTAAAGAAAATAATTTCTCGTAATGAAAAGTTAAAAAAGGTAAATATTTTCACCTTGAATTACGATTTAATGATTGAAAAAACGGCAGAGGAACTGGGGTTACATGTAAATAATGGTTTCGCGGGTTTTCACTTTAGAACTTTTATACCCTCTTCCTTCCACTTAGGAACTCATTTAAATTATCAAGATGGAGAGAAAATTAATACAAAAGGAATAAATTTATTCAAACTTCATGGCTCTCTTTCATGGGAGTTTGATGATTCAAAGCCACCATATGGAATAACCGAAAAACAACAGAATTTTGCAAATTTATCAGGAGGAAATGAGGGCGAATTGGAAAATATCCCCGAATGTATAATATACCCTGTACAATCCAAAAAAACATATTCTCTTGATTTGCCATATAGTGAAATGTTTAGACAGTTCATTGAGTTTGTCAACAAAGAAAATTCTAGTTTAATTGTAATGGGATACAGTTTCTTGGACGAGCATGTAAATGATATTATAACCAATGCGCTTTCTAGTCCTAACTTTAACCTTATTGTTTTTTCTTTTCAGACAAGCGATAGTGATGATTTAGCTCCTTATTTAAAAAGTCTTATTGATAGGAGCAGAGAGGATTCTCGAATTTCGATCTTCTTTGGAAATGTTTTAGCCGATTTTGAATTTATTGTGCGGTATTTAATTCCTTATCCATTCGATAACCAAGTGGATAAAGTAATCCTTGAAACATTAAAGCAACTAAGGGATGGAAAAGTAAATGATTGATCAGGATATAAAAATTGGAAAAATAATAAAAATTGAAGGCTTAACTATACAGATTGAAGTAATTGAAAGAGATATAGCCAATAAACTAATTTTAAAGAATGGGATAAACGATTTTATAGTTTCTATCAATAAATTAATCTACTGTTATCTTCCTAATGGGAAACAAATTATTGCAAGAATAACTAAAATATATGATAAAAATGCGTTTGCAACTGAAGACATATATATAAGAAGCAAAGACGAATATGTTGTCGAAGCAGCTTTTTTAGGAATTTATGATAGCTTTCTTAAAATATTTGATACTGGTATCAATACGTTTCCCATTATCGGAAGCGAGATTTATTCTATTAATAAGGACATTTATCAAGCTATAACTAGAGTTAATTCTTTCTTTAAAATCAACATAGGTAGAAGTTATAACGATGAAAGCTTAGAAGTTTGCGCCAATCCTGATATATTGTTCGGTAAGCATTTAGGTGTTTTTGGAAATACTGGAACAGGAAAAAGTTGTACAGTTGCCTCAATAATCCAAGGTTTAAAAAGAAGAATTAAAGATGCAAGTGAAAATGCAATAAAACTAAAACCAAAGATAATTATCTTTGATGCAAACAATGAATATGAAAGAGCCTTTGTTAATACAGAGTTTACTGTAAAAAAAATTACTAAAGAAGAATTACGTTTACCACATTATTATTTAAGCTACAATGAGTATTATAAATTTTTAGGTGCCAGTCAAGGAGTTCAAGCTCCAGTTTTAAAATCATGTATTGATCAATTACGTGAACAGAATGGGTCAAATAAAGAATTTTCATTTAAGGATTTACCCAAAACCATAAACAAATGGATAGCGAGTAAGTCTCAAAAGCCGGATCAATCTAGTGGATTAGATATGTTTAAGTACAATCAGTGGTATAGCTGGTGTTCAACCATGATTAATCGTATTCAAAATATAATTGAAGATGAAAGAATTATAAATATTATTGACAACGAAAACAGAAATTCCGTTGAAGAGATACTAAATTGCTCAGAAGAGATTATCTTAGTCAACGCTGATTTTGATAAAGATGAATCCGATGTAATTATTTTTTTATTTGCAAAACTAATGTATGCACAGGCAATAACAAATAGAGAAAATAATGTTGTGAATAACGTAGTAATATTATTTGAAGAAGCTCACAGATATATTAATCAGGCAGATACTCATGAATACAAGTTAGGCTCCTATTACATTGACCGATTAGCTCGAGAGGGTAGGAAGTTTGGAATAAGTTTAATTATATCTAGTCAACGTCCATCTGAGTTATCTAAAACTGTTATCTCACAATGCAATTCATTTATAGTGCATCGAATTACTAACAAAAACGATATTGAATTTATTCAAAGATGTTTAAATTCAAATAATCAGGATTTAATTAAATACTTATCTGGTCTTGAGCGACAATATGCCATAGTTTTTGGTGAAGCGTTTGGTCATTCAGATATTATTAAAATTGATACAGCATCTCCTACTCCTATGAGTGAGGATCCAAAGGTGATTACCTCATGGATTATATGATTGAAGAAAAATATATTGCATAATACATTTTATTTACCAAATGAATAAAAGGTTGAATAATATGCTTTGGCTTTTAGAGCAGCAAGACTCTTTATTATCTGTAGATGCTATCTTTACTGTGCGTTTAGCATCGGGTAATGCACTTCTTCACAGAAGTTATTAAAGCTGTAGAGTTTCATTATCATGAAGTATTAAAGGTAAGAGATCATGATCTAAAGCAAGGGTTTACTATAATTTTAGCTATGTTTTAAGATCTCTAAGTAAGACATCAGAGGCACTTAATTTCTATGTAGATTATGGAAATACACGGTTAAATGCCGAAGAGCATTTCAAAGCAATTCAACAAGTTACAGTATTAATGATTGACATACTTAGTTTAATCCATTCTTGATAAATACTGTAAAGGTATTACACTTTAAAACCTTATAAGCATAGGTCATGATGTAAGGTTGACGGTTAATAAATTTTAACTATTTTTCTAAAATGGAAAAAGAGTGCGGAAATTACCATAATAGCATTCTTTGTTTACTAACTAATTACTTCAGGGGAAGATACGACCCTTATAAAACTAATTAAATTAGAGGTGCCTTTATGGAACTTATTTATTTATGGGTGGATAATTATCGTAATATTCAAAACGTTGGTTTTAATTTTTCATCAAGGTTTAATGTTCATTATAAGATGGAATTAGGAAAAGAATATCCGATACTTAAAATTGAAAAAAATTATACAGTCCCTAAGCTGTTTGATCAAAAAGTAGACCAAATAACAGCTATTATAGGAAAAAACGGAAGTGGCAAAACAAATATATTAGATATTCTTGGAGCGAAGCGCTATGACCGTCAGAGTCTTGGTAACTATAGAGATCTGAAGTACTTTATTATTTACCATTTAGAAAGTAATCTATTTGCAATTGAAGGCAGTAACTTTGAGTTTATAAAAAATAATATTAAAGAATACGCAAACGGTGAAAATATAAATCATATCACTGAACCATACAGCATTATTGTTGAACTAGAGGAAGAACAACTGTCGTATAAAGGTTTCTTACAATTTGGTAGTGGTGTTGCCTATAAGGATAATATCAATTTCTTCAGTTTTCGCCATAGGTATAATGGCGATGCCTATCGACATTATCAAAGCATGACCATTGAAAATGAACCTTCACATTTATTTAATCGGATAAACTTAAACAATAAAAATACTGGTAATTCAGCTATATATGAGATGATTATTGATCTTAATAAAAAGAAATTGACTAATCAAGAAGATTCTTTTATGTTCGCATTTAAAAATAACATTTATCTTACAATTTCACCAAATATGCATCTAATTGACAGTTTAGATTTAAAATTAAAAGAAGGATTTGAAGAAAAAATAAACCTACTAAAACCAAATGATCCTCAATTTAAATTCAATCCAAAAGTTGACTTTATTAATCGTTTTTTATACGATTTTTGTCATTCCTTAGCTTCACAATTTTTTTCATCACAGCAGATGGAAAAACAACTATCTAAAATAAGAAATGTAACTCAAGAATTTACCGTTGAACAAGAAAACTATTATAGTTATTATCTCCAAGTCATTAGTACAATATTAGGCTATCAAGAAGAAATTGATAAATATTTCAAGCACAAACAGCAAATTTTAGATTTCATGGGTGATTTGATCAAAAACATCTTAAAATTTGATCAAGAGTGGTTCAGCAACAATAGAATAAACATTCCCTTGCAAGACAATCATGATGAATCCATAAATAACTTTCTTAAAATATTAGATAATTTAAATTTTATCGATGAAGAAGTACAATCATTAATTAAAGTCTTTTCGATTAATTTTCATCCATTCAGTGCAGGAGAGGAAGCGCTTATGTCTTTATTTGCCGCTCTCCATTACGCTTTGAAGTTAGAATATCATCAAACAAGAGATAAAGCGATTATTCTGCTAGACGAACCAGATAATTTTATGCATCCTGAATGGAGTAGATTGTTAGTAAAGGAATTATGCTCGTTTTTGAATAGATTGGAAAATGGATATCAATCCTATCAAATTGTGATCACTACGCATTCACCTTTTATTATATCTGACCTGCCAAAAGAGAATGTAATTTCACTTGATAAAGACTTAGAAACTGGCAAGTGTAAAATAGTACCCATAGTGGAAACATTCGCATCCAATATTCACACTTTACTTGCACAAGATTTTTTTATGTCGAGTACTATAGGAGAGTTTGCGAAATATAAAATTAATAAGGTTATCGATTTATTGAATAGCTCTGATTTACATTTGTTAGAACAAAAGAAAGAGGAAATAGACTATATTATTAGCATTATTGGTGAACCTCTTATAAAAAATAAATTAAAGTATATGGCTGAAACATCTTTTTGGAAAGAAGAAAGAATAAAACAACTAAGGGAGAGAATTTTGGAGTTGGAAAACAATGATACCGATAAGGAATAGTGATTTGCAAATTCTCGCAAACGAACATTTAGAAGCAATAAATCAGCATTTAAATAACTCACGCACTAAATTTACATATGATGATATTAATCAATGGTTTAGATCAAATGGTTCTAAATTATCTTTTCAGGAAGTTATTCTTGCAGATATGGGACAACTTCCTAAAATTAAAAATGCGTATCAGGCTAGCAGTATTACGGATGAGATTAAGTACATAAGGGACAACCTTTATAGTGCCTATTTCGCTAACTCTTCTAAATTTTTAATTGATACAGAATATAATGCAGCTAAATTAGTACAAAAGCTTGGCATAGTAGTCTGTCCTTACTGTAATAGAAATTTTATTAATAATGTTACATATTCAAACCGGGGTCTGAAAAGGACAAGTCAGATGGATCATTATTTTTGTAAGGAGAAGTACCCTTTTTTGGCAATGTCTTTTTATAATCTCATTCCCTCATGTCCTAGTTGTAACCATATTAAAAGCAATAAACGTGTATACTTATCGCCTTATGATACACGTTTTAATCCCAGTGATTTAGTTAATTTTAATTTTAGAATAAAATCGATAGATTTTATTCAGGATGAGAGCCAATTAGAAATCACTTTAACATCTTTGAACAAAAGAATAAACAGCAATATTGGTACTTTTAAGCTTGAGTCCCAATATCAAATTCATAACGATATTGCTCAAGAACTTATCAAAAAAATGCTGATATATCCTGAAACAAAATTGAATGAAATTCGAACTGATTTCAATGAACTGTTTATTAATGAAGATGAGTTGAAGAGAACAATTTTTGGGAATTATTTAAATGAGAATGATTTTCATAAGCGTCCCCTTGCTAAGTTTATGAGTGATATTTATAGAAGTATAAATAACCTTACATAAAAAATGCACAGAATTTAATCTTTAGAGATTACTACAATATGAAGTATTGGTATTAAAAGGGGATAATTTTAATTGATATTTTATTAGAATGCGAAAATAACCATTATTGCACTCTTTTTTGTATTTGTAATTTTGAATAAAAACACTTCAATTATTGATAATTTTTTTGCTTTATAATTATCTAACAGTTGCTTGAGATGAAAAAGTGTTGCTACGGCAACCCTTTCAGTTTGTCGACAAACTGAGGCTTAGAGAAAAATTTTCTCTAAGCCTTTTTGACTGAATTATACACAGTGAATCTAATTGCGGGTACTAGGTGATTTTTTCTTGTGATTTGGTATGTGTTTTTTTATCGTTTTGCACCTCACAAGTGAATCCATTACTGTTAATGCTGGAGTTTTTTATAAAATATTAAAGTAACTTAAAACAAGGTAATATAAAGTAGGTGGAGTTAGTATAGTTTCATGGACACAGTTTAATTAAGTCCTTACAATTATTTTGAGAGGATGTGTCCGAAATGGAACGTAAGCCTGCAGGCAAAAAATATAATGATGACTTT
>NZ_MWMM01000031.1:0-7546 GCF_002189605.1 Pseudobacillus badius | reverse complement strand
AAAGTCATCATTATATTTTTTGCCTGCAGGCTTACGTTCCATTTCGGACACATCCTCTCAAAATAATTGTAAGGACTTAATTAAACTGTGTCCATACATCTATACTAGCTCCAAAAGTAAAAACATACCTTTTAAGAAATAGACTTTTAGGTGAACTCGGAGCAGCTTAATTAAAAAACATATTCGCAAGTGAGCTGCACACTGGCAGAAGAAAAAAACAAAAAGGTTTACAGTAATGAGAAAGGGTAATTTAAAAAACACATAGAGGAAACTACAGGACCATCACAACACGTTACCTACCTTCTTCTTGTAAAAAGCCGTCCAGGCACTCCGGACGGCTTTTTATGTTTTCTTATAAGGTCTCTTGCTTTTTTTAATACAAAAACATTCGAATATTAACTAGATGTACATGCTTCGATCTCTTTCTTAATAGCATAAATGTTTTTTCGCGAAAGACCTGTTTCACGGTGAATGTCCATGACGCTTTCACCGGCGTCCAATAATTGGACCACTTTATCATAAACAATTTTATCCTTACCGACCGCGCCAGCATGATACTTTCTTTTTCTGCCTGTATAAACCCCTTTTTTCTTTGCAATTTCAATGCCTTCACGCTGTGCCGTTCTGCTTCGGTCTCGTTCTTCATCCACCATCCATGATAAGAGTGTTAAAACAAGGTCGGAAACCAACTGGCCAACTCCCTCAAGTTCCTTGTATTTTCTTGTGTCCAGAATCGGCATATTGAGGACCACAATGTCTATATCCTCATCGATCATCGCCTTCCACTCGCTTCTTATTTCTTCTTTGTTCCTTCCAAAACGGCTGAGGTCATGAACAACCAGCACGTCTCCAAACCTCATTTTGGATCTCATTTCACGGTAGACAGGTCGTGAAAAATCCTTTCCAGATTGCTTTTCTGAATAAATCTTCTCACACCCGAATGCTTCTAACTCCTTCAACTGGCGATCTAAATTCTGATCAGTGAAACTTACCCGTGCATAACCAAAAATCATCTCTTTTCATCTTCTTTTGGAATAATTCGATATTGCCAGGTATTGGGCAAACTAATTTTGATTCCCTCAATGAAGGCTTTAGCTGCTTCTTCATTCTCAAAGCTCACTTCTTTTTCTTCTCCAATAGCTGTGTTTTCAAATTCCATTTCCGAGCCTTCACTATCAAAGGCTTTTACGATAAATCTCATACGTTACCCTCCATGTTTACACATTGGTTATTTTCATGCTCTTTTTTTAAAATAGTTAGGAAACAACCCATAGGAAACACTCCAACTCCTTGATATTACTACATTTCCGGATGTTTCTCTAGGGTATACTAAAAATAAACATTTCCTTAAGAAAAAGAACCGCCTTAAGGCGACCCTTGTCTACATATTAAATTCCAATCAGGCTAATAACCCTCCATATATTAAAGCATATAAAAACAAAGTCAATCCAAGCAACATGACACTTTATGTGTTGATCTTGAACTAATACAGCAATAATTATTCTTCTGAATTTCCTGGATCTACCACGATTATTTTCTTTTCATCTAATAAAATATGATATCCACAAGACCAAAACATTTTTTCCAGAGCAAATCCTGTACCTAATTCTTCTTTCAATTTTTCAGGATTATTTTAGCAGCTTTTTCCGCAACTTTTTTAGAAAGCCATGAGTCTGCTGTGTATATTACTCCATCTAATACAACAGCTCAAGTTGCCAGTAATGCCATTTCTCCTATTCCGGGTATAAAATAAATTACTACTGCTGCAGCCGCTTTACCATTAGGGTCAGCATACACTACAGGATTCCAGACTGTTTTTCATACTTGTAAATTCTTGAACATTAGGGAAAATCCTTCCTCTATTTTCTAGTGATACTCTTAAAATAAGTTAAGGATCTACAGTTTTTATAGTGCTAATTTATTTGATACTTCCATAATCTCCTTGTAAGAAAGATAGACAGCTCTTAAGAAGGTATAACGTCTCAAGATATATCATAAAAAAATATGATCAATTTATTGACAATTAATGTTGACCACATAACCTTTATTTTTTAATATAAAAAGTGGATGCTAGGAACAATTTACCTTATTTGGGCGCCTGGTAGATTGGGAGCGAGTGGCGCAACCGTCCTTAATTTTTGTGGACGGTTTTTTTGTGTCCATTTTACAAAAGGAGAAGGTTACAAATATGATCAATTCTTCCACAGTTTCTATTATGATGGTTGGTATGATGGCATGTCTTGTTGCTATCTTATCCAACTCTTTTCCGTTTTACACGGAAGCTTTAGGTTTGATTGCTATTTCTCTTGTTGTGATGGCTCTTTTGCATGAAAAATTTCTTTTTTTATATGCAATTACTGTAACAATCGGGTTTGGCGCTTTTTTGACTGGCATTGCTTTTTGGAGACATAATTCAGAAGATCAGCAGATTTCTTTTATGTTTCTTCACTTGCTTGTAACAACCTTCTTACTCTTATATTGGATTCTCTTGTATTATATTAAATCAATTGGGACTAAAAATCGCGATTTAATCGCAAAGGTCAAAGCTCTTGAGAAGTATATGCCTCATTCTAACATTTTAACGAACCATGAATTTTTAGATCAGGCGAAAATAATTCTTAAAGGGACAGAACGCCGCAACGAACAGGCGTGGCTGTTGCAGCTTTGTTTTTTACCCATAAGCGACTACACAAAACAGAGTGTTCGCGAAACATTGGAGAAACTCGCACTTCATTCAATTAGAGTGGAATATGATATCGTCACATCCTCTCCCTCTTCAGTAATGGTTCTACTTCAAAATACAAATAGACAAGGTGTAGAGATTGTAAAAAAGCGGATGATTGAACGAGCAAATACTATTTTTAATAAAACGAAGCAGCCCTTTCTTTTTAAAGAACAACTGATTGATAACGTACAGCAGGCAGCTGAGTCTCTTGAGGAGAAAACAGATGAGTAGTATTTTAATGGTGATCATGCTTTTTTTCTGGCTGTTGCTCATGTATTATTCACTAACTACGATCGGGGGATTGTGGTATCGTATTCGTCATCAACTGCCTGGCCGGCTGGAGTATTATCCGAGTACAGCTGTATTGATTCCGGCTCATAACGAAGGGGTTGTACTAGCACAGACAATGAGTGCTATGGCCCGGCTTCATTATCCAGGTAAGCTTGACATTTACTTACTGGATGATCAGTCCCGTGATGAAACAGCAGAGATAGCCAAAAGCTTTTCTGATCTCTTTTCACATATTCATTACATCACTGTGCCGGAAGGGGAACCAAAGGGAAAGTCACGTGTATTGAATTATGGATTAAGCATTTCTGAGTCGGAATACTTTATTGTTTATGATGCTGATAATCAGCCAGAACCGGATGCACTTCAAAAACTAATGGAAGTAGCAGAAACAACCAAAAACGCAGCGGGTGCGGTTGGCTATGTAAAAACCATAAATTCAGAGAAAAACTATTTAACACGAATGATCAGCTTGGAGTTTCAAGTATTCCAGCTTCTTATGCAATGCGGCCGATGGGCTCTTTTTAAACTAGGTTCTTTGGCTGGCACCAACATGCTGCTTCGTCGTTCAGTACTGGAGGAGCTTGGTTATTACGATTCATATGCACTGGCAGAAGATGCGGAGTTGACGATCCGGATAACGGCAGCAGGCTGGGTGCTTCCTGTAGTACCTGAATCACGAACATGGGAACAGGAACCTGAAAAAATTTCTGTTTTTATCAGACAGCGGACTCGCTGGCTGACAGGAAACTTATATTTGCTTGAAAAGTCTTTCCGTGAACTTATTCATTGGAAAGGCAAAACATTTATTTTAACGATTCAGCATTTGCTGACGTACCTTATCTTTGTCGTATTGCTGGCTTTTTCAGATACTTTCTTTGTTATGAGCCTGCTCGGAATGGAACTGCCGCATATTGCAGCACCACTTTTAATGCTTTGGTTTATGAGTTATATCATTTACACAGCACAATTGCTGAGCGCTATTGTTATTGACCGTAATGTATCATTTATCAATGTTATATTTATTTTAATTATGTATTTTACGTACGCACAGCTGTTTTTGGTCCTACTCATTCGGAGTGCCTTCTCGTATACCGTTAACCGGCTGCGCGGCACGACAATTGCTTGGGACAAAACAACTCGATTTAAACAGAAAGGCGGCAGATGATGAAAAAGGCTGTCATAACAGTTGTTCTCGCTGTTTCGTTGTGCCTGATTGGTTTGGCAGCTGCAGTAGTATGGCAGAGTGCAGAGGACAATGACGTGCAAAAATATATAAAGAAAACATATACAGACGACGATCATCTTATTTATGCTTATCCCAATAATCCTCATTCGCAATATTTATCGGAAAGTATAGGTTTGTATATGAATTATTTGCTGCTTATCGATGATCAAAAGACATTTAATGTACTGGTGCAACAGCTGAAAAATCATTTCTTTGTAAAAAAAGAAAACGCTTTGTATATTAGCTGGGTGTTAAAGGAAAATGCAAATACCAATGCACTTATTGATGATGTACGTATTATTGCAGCACTTCGAAAAGGGGCCTCCCAGTTTGGAGAGAATGAATATGCTGAGCTGGCGAATAAGCTGGCCCGAACAATTGAGCGACAACAAACTGCAGATGGAATTTATGTTGATTATGTAGATTGGGCATATAATGAGTCAGCACGACGGGTGACTCTAAGCTATTTAACGCCTGACTTTTTTTATGTATTAAAAAAAACCGTTCCATCCAAGGAAATTTTAACTTCTCTTGATGAAAAGAAGGTGTTCTTTCCAGAGTATTATGATCTGACCAAAAGAACGTACAGTTATGGGGCGAAAATCCATATGATTGACCAACTGCTTATAGCAATCAATCGGGAAAACGTGCATGAACCGTCCCGGGCTTTTCATAAATGGATTATAGAAGAGTGGAAAGCAGAAGGTCGTATTGCGGGGCAGTATTTCAGAAAGACAGCTGAACCTGCAGTGGAATATGAATCCCTTGCTGTCTACGCTTACTTAGAAGAATATTTTCGCACAACAGGTGATGGACAGCTTGCTGAAGAAGTTCACGAGCGATCCACCCAGCTGGTTAAGAACGGTATTTTAAAAGAAGCGCACTTTTTCGATTATATCCTTTACGAAACTAAAAAAACGCAATAAAAAACAGTCTAAGATAGAGTAACGAATCAGCAGAAAAGCTTCTGATGAGAAAAAAGAGAACCCTCGTGAGAAACGCACATTACTAACCTCTGTCGCTGTAACGACAGGGAAGTCTACACCCATGAATAGGGGCTATCACTAAAGAATAAAATCATCTAATGTTACCTTATTAACTTTAATAGCCTTCCATCATTCAACTGATGGAAGGCTATTAAAGTTGTTTAAAATTAAAGGGTTACAGCCATTCTTTTTATAAAAATAAAAAATCACTCTTTTTATTAGGCTATGAAACAAATACCACCGGTCGCTAATCTGACCAACTGGAAGAGAGCGGTTTAGAATCCATTCGGCATATTCGCTTGAACCACTCCTTGTCACGATTTGTATAGAAGCAGTTTTTTACTTTCTTTTAAAAGCAAATCAGACTTTTTGGTCGATGTAATATACGATTGGATAAGTGAAATAATGTAGTGATCAAGTATAACCTAAGATATCTTTTCTGATTAGCAGATAAATGTGTATCAATAAAAAATACACGGTCCAATCACTAACAAAGCCGATTCGGGGTAAAGATAGTTTAAGACATAATTTTGATAATTAATCATCATCGTCCTCATAGTCTAAATCTGTCTCAAGATCTATTATTTGAAATTGACTATTAAGAGTAATTTCAGCCGTGAGGCCTTCTAATGTACCTCTATATCCCTCTGTATCCATTCGAAAATTGGAAGCTTTTACAAAGGTTTCTTGATTGCCATTATAATCAATCGTTACATCTTTATCTGTAATCTTAACAATCATTCCATAAGCATCCACAGTATTCTCTGTTTCAATATGGTAGGCTAACTCACCATTTGCATTGATATCTGCTAGCACACCTTTTTTTAGAGGTGAAAATAAATCCTCGACTTTTGTACTTTTATTGATGGTAAAGGTTTTTGTTCCTTGAAGGGGCACACCAATAGTGATATTGTCTTCTGTTAATTCCATGACTTTTCCCTCAACTCCAATAAACGGTGAGTTTGAACTACTAGGAGTTGTCGAATTCTGATTTAAAGTCGTACTATTAGAAGTAGTCGTTTTAAGGTCCGCTTCTGTTTGGTAATTTTGATACCCTCTTGTGTCATCCTTAAAGTTATAAAACAGCACTACAGCCCCGATTCCAATCAATAGTGTTAATCCAACAAGTATAGTTATTTTCTTCCCAGATTTCATCTATATCCCTCCACAAATATTCTATATGGATAGTGTAGCAAGGGAATTTAAGATGACTATTGGATAATGGTAAGAATTTCATTAGAAAATACTAGGTTTTTTCTTAAATAGTTACATACTAGCCTTCAGTGTAACGGTTACTATTGTTCCTTTGTTTAGTTCACTTTCAATAGAAATAAAACCATCACTTTGTTTTATGAGTGAGTACGCAATTGCAAGACCTAAGCCCCTGCCTCCAGTGGCTCGTGTTCTAGATTTATCTACTCTGTAAAAGCGCTCAAATAATCTAGGGATATCATTTTCAGGAATACCAATTCCTTGATCCATAATTTGTATCACAGCCCTATCTTCATTTTGAGAAACTTTCACTGTAACTTCTTTCTGGCTATATTTCAAAGCATTATCTAATAAAATAAATAAAATCTGTACAAATTTTTCCTTATTCGAAAGACCCAAGATGGATTTAGAATCATTGATAACTCGAATAGACCGGTTAGTTGCAACTTCAAGACGCTTGGCTGTTTGTTTACATAGCTCTGTAATGTTAATAACCTCTATCTCAAACGGTTGTTTATTGATTGCAGCCAGGTCAAGGAGTTGTTCCACCATATTCTTTATGCGTTTAGATTCATCCTGTATAGTTTCAATCCCTTCGTTAAGTAGATCCGGATTATCCTTGCCCCAGCGATTTAACATAGAGGCATAGTTTTCAATCACCGTTAATGGAGTTTTTAACTCATGAGACGCATCGCTAATAAATTGCTCTTGCTTTTGAAAGATTTCTTCTAAATAATCAATCATACGATTAAAATTATCTGCTAACTGAAATATCTCATCATGTTTCTTTTGAGGAAGTTGTATCTTCTCGAATAGCCCATATTTTTGAATGTTATCCATAGTAGTTCCTATGACAGATACGGGTCTTAAAAATATTCTAGAAGTTATTTTTCCAAAGAAGACTGCCAAAACGATCAATAGCACTGATACACCAATTAGAATTGTTAGTAATATCTCAATATCTTCTAAATGATCATCTAAAACTCTCGAAAGTTCTATCGTTCCAATCCTTTGTATTTGTTAACCTAAAAGTGAACCACCATCGCAATTGAAAAGTGAGCCACCTTATATGAAAATAATCCTAGCTTGTAAGAGTTAGGGGGATAT
>NZ_MWMM01000030.1:0-7879 GCF_002189605.1 Pseudobacillus badius | reverse complement strand
CTAGTAAGATCCCTGAAAGATGATCAGGTAGATAGGTTCGAGGTGGAAGCGTGGCGACACGTGGAGCTGACGAATACTAATCGATCGAGGACTTATCCTAATTTGAAATGCACAAGCGCCAAGCGCTTAAGCAGATTCTGTTTTATCTAATGGCACGGTATTGCCGGTTACTGACACATATTATCCAGTTTTGAAAGAACAAAAAAAGCTTGCCAAACAAGAATTTTTTGTTATAATAGTAAATGTCTTGAATAGTCTGGTGGCGATAGCGAAGAGGTCACACCCGTTCCCATCCCGAACACGGAAGTTAAGCTCTTCAGCGCCAATGGTAGTGAGGGGCTTCCCCTTGTGAGAGTAGGACGTTGCCAGGCTAAAAAAGATTCTCAATAAATTTATTGCCGGCGTTTGAGCTGGAAATTAATCATTCCGCAGTAGCTCAGTGGTAGAGCAATCGGCTGTTAACCGATCGGTCGCAAGTTCGAATCTTGCCTGCGGAGCCATAAATGGAGAGCTGTCCGAGCTGGCCGAAGGAGCACGATTGGAAATCGTGTAGACGGTTACCGCTGTCTCAAGGGTTCGAATCCCTTGCTCTCCGCCATTTTCAACAGCACCGATCATTTACATACGACGGCCCCTTGGTCAAGCGGTTAAGACACCGCCCTTTCACGGCGGTAACACGGGTTCGAATCCCGTAGGGGTCACCATTATACGGAGGATTAGCTCAGCTGGGAGAGCACCTGCCTTACAAGCAGGGGGTCGGCGGTTCGATCCCGTCATCCTCCACCATAAGAAATACTTTCATATCGACGCGGGGTGGAGCAGCCCGGTAGCTCGTCGGGCTCATAACCCGAAGGTCGCAGGTTCAAATCCTGCCCCCGCAATTTTGGTCCGGTAGTTCAGTTGGTTAGAATGCCTGCCTGTCACGCAGGAGGTCGCGGGTTCGAGTCCCGTCCGGACCGCCATTATACATACAACAAATGTTGGCTCAGTAGCTCAGTCGGTAGAGCAATGGACTGAAAATCCATGTGTCGGCGGTTCGATTCCGTCCTGAGCCACCACTGTGCCGGTGTAGCTCAACTGGTAGAGCAACTGACTTGTAATCAGTAGGTTGGGGGTTCAAGTCCTCTTGCCGGCACCATTCTTAAATCAATATATTCGTGGAGGGGTAGCGAAGTGGCTAAACGCGGCGGACTGTAAATCCGCTCCCTCTGGGTTCGGCGGTTCGAATCCGTCCCCCTCCACCAGTTTTATAGGGGCATAGTTTAACGGTAGAACAGAGGTCTCCAAAACCTCCAGTGTGGGTTCGATTCCTACTGCCCCTGCCAAATTTAAATAATGTTGTGGCGGTCGTGGCGAAGTGGTTAACGCATCGGATTGTGGCTCCGACACTCGGGGGTTCGATTCCCCTCGATCGCCCCATAATTTCTCTATTGATGGGCTATAGCCAAGCGGTAAGGCAACGGACTTTGACTCCGTCATGCGCTGGTTCGAATCCAGCTAGCCCAGTATGCGGAAGTAGTTCAGTGGTAGAACACCACCTTGCCAAGGTGGGGGTCGCGGGTTCGAATCCCGTCTTCCGCTCCAATTATTTTGGCGGCATAGCCAAGTGGTAAGGCAGAGGTCTGCAAAACCTTTATCACCGGTTCAAATCCGGTTGCCGCCTCCATATATGCCGGTGTGGCGGAATTGGCAGACGCGCACGACTCAAAATCGTGTTCCGTGAGGAGTGTCGGTTCGACCCCGACCACCGGTATTTTTAAGAAGATTTAAGTTTCGATAAGAAATTTCAGATAGCTCATAAACCTTGATGTAAAGGGGTTTATGAGCTTTTTTTTATTTCAGAGTATTCGTTAGAAAACGATAAGATTTTAATTTGTTTTACACATTTTTTACACATGGATTCACACAATCATCTGCTCAAAAGTATTTGTACTTAATTGTTCATCTTCAATCCGCAGTTCTTTTAGAACATGCGTATACACTTTTAATGTTGTTTCGATATCCCCATGACCTAAACGCTCACTTACATATTGAATGGATGCTTTTTTATAGAGTAATACACTTCCATGCGTATGTCTTAATCCATGAACGGTAATTGAATGAATTTTTAGCTCAGCTAATAATTTTTTAAGTAACTTATTTGCATTTGTATTGCTAATGACTTTGTACATTGAAGATGGACTGTAAAACACCAATTGCTTAATATTTGTAGGTGTTGATTTAAACAACTCTCTAAAATGACTCATTGTTTTTTTATCCATTTTAATAGTCCGAATGGATTGCTCGTTTTTAGTTGGACCAAATCCTTTTGGAGAGTTCTTTTTGTAACCCCATGTTTTATTTATAGTTATTGTATTATTAACAAAGTCAAAGTCTGTTCTTGTGAGCCCAATAAGTTCTTCGTAACGCATACCTGAAGTAATTGCTAGCAGCAGTAGTGAATAGCCTAATCCTTTATCAAGTTTGTCCCATAAGCTCTGTAATAATCGTTCACTTTCTTCATAATTTAAATGTTTTTCTGTTGATTTTTTTGCTTGTACTGTCCAAGTGAGCTCTGTTTTTCTAGTGAAGTCGATTTGTATTAATTGCTCTTCAATGGCATCTTTTACACATGCTTTAATATGCCCATTGATTTTTGCAACTGTTTCTTTTGCTTTTTCTTTGCCGAGCCAGTTTAAGAAGATTTGATAATGCTGTCTCTTGATATCTTTGATTTCTTTATTTTGGAAATACTCTTTAACAGCTTTTAATGAATACTTATAATGTTCAAGTGTTACAAGACTAACTTTTGGTTCCTTGTAAATTTTTATCCAATTCTCGAAGTATTCATCAAATGGCATCTTTTTTAATGAGGGCACTACACCTTTGGATAATTGAGCCTCAACTTCGGCAGCAGCAATTTGAGCTTCTTTTTTAGTTCGAAAACCTGATTTTCTAATAGGTTTTGCTTTACCATTTACTACATTACTAATAACGTATTGCCAAGAGTTTCCTCTTTTTTGATAACTCGCCATTTTATCACCTGTTTTCTGAATTTACGGTTAGACGAGTGAAATAACGGTTCACTCGTATGATAAAGGAAATGAAAGAAAATGTATAGCTATGCTTACTTGACTGTTATTGATTTTCTGAAAAAATAGTAGTGAAATGCTTGTCTAGAAATTCAGCCATTTTTAGTGCATGAAATGACCAAGTTTGTCCTTTTGATTTTGGATAATAAACAAAGCCACCGTTTTCGATATCAAGGATTTTTCGAAATCTATTTGGGTAAAGGATATTTTCTTTAATCCATTCATGCTTTTTGTTAATCTGTTTTTCTAAATCCTTCATACTCCAATATTTCCCTAACAATGTCTGCTTTTCTAAATCCTCTAATTCAACTTTCGTAATAATTACAAATTCATCGGGAATGGTAACAGTTGCAATTAAATTTAAAGTTTGCATTTAACTTCTCTCCGAATTACATTTAAGCATTTTTGTGTAAATATCTGATTTAGAGATCTTTAATTCAGATAATAAACTTAGAGATAAATAAGAATTAGAAAATAGCATAATTACCAACACCTTATAAATATATTGACAGCTTTTTATTACTGCCTATATGGTATAAATAATCTCTTGAAGAAACTGTTGATTTTGAACAAAATGTCCCCCATGTCAGAATCGGTGCTAAAATCCCTAATAACAACGGTTTAAAATTCCCCATTATTAACAGATAATCGTCTCATAGCTTACTAGTTTAGGAGTGGATGAGACGGTGCTGAAGACAGGGGAATTTTTTATGATTAGAGAGTTGTTTCAAAAGGGCTGGACGAAAACGGCGATTGCCGAGCTAACTGGCTTTGACCCGAAAACAATACGTAAGTATATCAACAGTGACAAGGTGCCAGAAGTAAAAAGCCGGCAGCCAAAGCTAAGCAAACTGGATCCCTTTAAGCCTTATATTCTTCAAAGGATTCAGGAAGGGACAACTAATTGTGTGGTACTGCTGGAGGAGATTCAAGCAATGGGGTATGAAGGAAAGTCCACTATTCTAAGGGATTTCGTAAAACCTTATCGCGTTCAGCCCAAAAAGCAGGCCACTCTCCGGTTTGAAACCCCTCCGGGGAAACAGGCACAGATGGACTGGGCAGAGGTCGGAATGTATGAAGTGAACGGCAGGATTCAAAAGGTCTACGCCTTCATTATGATTCTGGGGTACTCGCGGATGAAGTATATTGAATTTACGACAGATATGAAACTGGAAACCTTAATGAAATGCCATATGAATGCTTTTTCTTATTTTAACGGTCTGCCCCACCATATTCTTTATGACAATATGAAAACGGTGGTCATCAAACATAGCCCCATAGAGATCCGTTTCAACCGGACATTTGAAGACTTTCTGGCCTACTATGGCATTGTTCCTAAAGCATGCAAGCCCAATCGCCCCCAGACCAAAGGAAAAGTGGAAAGAACGGTTCATTATTTAAAGAATAATTTCTTTCAAAGAAAGCATGAACCTACCCTTTATGCGTTAAACGAAGATATTCGAAGGTGGCTGGATCAGACAGCTAATAAAAAGAAAAATGAGACCACAAATGAACCGCCGGTTCAAAGGTTCCAGAAGGAACAGTCGTTTTTACAGCCGTGGGGAATCAAGCCTCTTTTTCCAACGAGTCATTGGGAAATGAGGGAAGTCAGCCGTGACTGTTTCGTTTCTTATCAAGGAAAAAAGTATTCCGTTCCCTTCCGGTACGCAGGGCAAAAAGTAAAAATAAAAATCACGCTGGATCGGGAGATAGAAATTTATGATGAACAGGAATGTATGGCGAAGCATCCGATTTTAACTGAAAAAGCGCAGATGATTGCGAAGAAGGAACATTATGAAGGGCTTCAAAATAAAGAAAAAGGACAGGAAAAGAAGAATCACAACGGTTTGGCGACCCACGATTCTCCGCCTGCCCCAGAAGTCGAGATACGTCCTCTGGCTGCCTATGCGGCATTAGAAGAAGGTGATCCTGTATGAAATACCCTCTTGAAGAACGCCTGCATCAGCTGGGATGGCATCTGACTGCCCATCAGCTGGATGGTTTAACAGAGGATGCATCTAAACATAATGTATCATATTTGGAGTTCTTTCACACGCTTGTTTCTTTAGAATGGGAAAGCCGACAATCCGGCCAGTTGGCCAAAAGGGTGAAACGGGCAAAGCTTCCTTACACGAAGACCATACACGATTTTGACTTTTCCTTTCAGCCCAGTATTAGTGAGCAGCGAGTGAAAGAAACGCTTACCTGCCGGTATATTGCCAATGGAGAAAATAGAATTCTTCTGGGACCGCCAGGTGTTGGAAAAACTCACTTGGCCGTATCCTTCGCCTTGGAAGCGATCACTCAGGGAGCCACAGCATTATTTCTGACGGCCGATGATGTGGCAGCAGAATGTCAAAAAGCCGAAGTCAAAGGCACTCTTTCCCGTCTTGTCAGCAAATGGAGTCGTCCGGATCTGCTTATTATTGACGAAGTTGGATACTTTCCATTTGATGAATTAGCAGCAAATGTGTTTTTCCAAGTAGTATCCCGAAGGTATGAAAAGGGAGCTATTATTCTGACTTCCAATAAGTCTTATATTGAGTGGGGAAAAGTATTTGGGGATGACGTACTGGCTACGGCCATACTGGACCGCCTATTGCATCATGCCGTTACCTTTAATATTAAAGGGGAATCTTATCGTTTGAGGGAAAAGAAAAAGGCGGGAGTTTTTCCCGTCTCTAAACCCAAGTAACCGGCAAAAAAGGGGATTTTTATTCCGGCGAAATTAGGGAATTTTAGATCGGCGTTGACACCCCACAAATTAATTATTGTGGGGGATATTTTTATAACTCGATAATCTTTATTAAAAAAGTGGATGTTTATTTTAATATCCACACCTTTGATGGTTGTGCAAACAAAAAATCAATGTTTTTACTGGTTAATCAGGAGGTATATTTGACTTGAATATTCAAAACATCAATTGTCATTTTTTAAAAGAATGTTTGTGAGAATAAAATCAATCATGAGGCACTGGCTCAGCTAAAACACATTAGATAGAGAGAGTCTAAATAAAAATCAGCAAAAAACTGAATATAAAATAACATTTCACTCACATCACACAAATCCAAGCAACTTAGAATTTGTATTCTTTCTTATGTTCTTCTTCTCCATCTCAACTTACTTCTCTCTTTTCTGCCGAGCTACCGAGCACCATCCTACTTGTTTTTAAGACAACTGAAAAAAGTGTTTTCAGAGAAAAAATAAATGAAGATTTAGTTGGTGATTAGAAATATTATAACTAGAGAAAGATTGTAAAAAATCACACGAAAACCAGAGTGCATAAAAATTTTACCCCACACCACACAAGCCCAAGTAACTCATCCAATTTTCAAATTTTCTCATCCAGTTTGAGCATCATTTGTTCCCTTCCTTAACATTCCTCACAATAACGGAATACCCAGACACCCAGTCACCCGCTTTCATTGAAAGGTAGCAGTCATCAAATCAAAAAGTTCATGAAATAACTTTGTTTTTATGAACATCGCCATTTTTATGGGGACTTTGAAAATAAATTACGATATACAGCAGGTTTTGCAACATATTTACTTTTTCAGACTGTAAGTTAAGTATATTTGGGGTAAATTTTCAAGAGATTTTTTCTCTCTAAGTAGAAACGAAAAAATTCTACAAGAGAGGAATGGTCGTAATGGGCAAAAATCAATCGGAAAAGCAACAAGTAAAAGTAAAGAATGGAGCATTGCCACCTAAGGATATTCAGTTCCCAGCAAGTATCAAAGAAGTTGTAGAGACTGACTGGAAAGTAGCTCTTCTGCTTGAAGAACATCCTGATTTCACAGGTAAGGTTTACATTGCAAAGTTTACAAGCAAATGGGGGAACACAGATACTATTTACTGCGTTTTCTCTGACTTGTTTGATAAGAAAAAACAAAGAGAGTTGACAAAGGAATTGGTAAACAGAGGGAGATTCCACCCAGATGAACTTCAGGCCTTTATACAGTATTTAGATTGTTTAAAAGTGACTGAGCAAACTATTTCTAATGATGAGGGGTATAAGCAACATATTTTGGGAACAACAGAACTTACAAATATTGATGAAGCTGAAAAAGTTTATCGAGCTATTGTTGAACATGCATTAGAAAATGAATCTGTATTCCCATCTAAGGACTTAGGTGGTTATAGAGATGAGCATGACGGAGTTCGATTAGACCAACCTAAAGAAGTAGCTAAATATGGTGAATATGCTATTGCATTTGAGGCATCAAAATTACGTGATCTTTTAGAAGTTACCAACACTAAAAAATTTAATGCAATATTAGGGGATTTAGCAAAGAAAGGAGTATTTTTCCCAGGCTCATCGGAAAATAGAAAGAAAATTACCTTGCGAACAGGTTATGCACCACACTGTTATATCTTTAAAATTGATGAATCAGTATTAACTAAGGGAGGTATGTAAAATGTTTGACGTTAAATATATAAAAGTACTCAAAACAATAGGCGGTAAAACCCGCCTATTGAAAGTATTACTTCCTATTATTAATTATGCCGTCAGAAACTATGAGATTAATGGCTTTCTAGATTTATTTGGCGGAGGTAATAAGTTCATTCCTCAATTAAATAAAAAAGTAGTACCTTTCAGGCTCTATAATGAGCTAGATAATGGTATCTCAAATGTTATGGCTTGTTTATCGAATTGGGGTAGTGCAAGAGTGGATTTGAGTCAATAATTTGGACACAAAAAAGTTAAGTCTTAGGCTGTTCTTCTAATTTGATCCTCAATGGCTTGAGGTGTTTGATAGCCAATACTGCTGTGAATTCTCTTTCGGTTATACCAGCCTTCTATAAAC
>NZ_MWMM01000002.1:0-622661 GCF_002189605.1 Pseudobacillus badius | reverse complement strand
TGGACGGCATTTAATTTAGTTTGTAATGAATATTTGGTCATAGAAAAACTGCACCTCCAATTGTTAGCTGTGTCTAACAATTGGGGTGCAGTTCATGCTGCGGGTGGTTTTTATTTGCAGCAATACCCAAAGGGAGGAATAATTGGTATAATTAAGAAAAAAGGTGAACATATGCAAATCTATAGTTTGTCGTCAGTCCTCTTTACCTTAATTGGAGCGGTATTTGCCGGACTTTCTTTTCTCCTTACCGATTTTGTGGAGTATTTGTTTGCTGTCAGCCTGCTCTTTATGCTTGGAGGAGTGCTCGCCGGTTATAAGGCCATCCTTTACAAGGAAGCGGGCAAGATGAAGTTTGTCGGCATTGCCTTGTTTTTTCTTATTCTGTTTGTAATCGTACTGGCCGCTCCGTTTCATATTGTCCGAATGCTTATCTGGATAAGGAACTGGCCAATCATCGAAGAGTTCATTTTGAGGATGACAGAGGCTGAATGAAAAAGCAGGTAATCAGATCAGTGAAGACAAAGGATATGATGGGTTTACAGAGCCCTTAGAATTAAGAAGCGCTTGTTAAGAAAGAACAGTTATGAAGGAGCGATTGAGTGAATACAGATAGTCAGCAGGAAAAAAGAACATTTGAGAAAGTGTCTACGTTTGTGTCGTTCGCTTTCATTATCATTAATATCATTTATTTACTTGTTCAATGGAAGGAACTCCCCGGGCAAGTACCGATTCATTTTAATGCGAAAGGAGAAGCAGATGGCTGGGGAGGCAAGGGAATGGTCTGGTTTCTTCCTTTCATCGCTTTTCTGTTATGGGGGGTGATGACCGCACTGGAAAGAATGCCGCACCTTTATAATATTCCTAACTTAACGGAAGAAAATAAAGAACAGCTGTTTATGAATACACGGGCTATGCTTAATGTAATGAAAAGCGAAATTATTATTTTTCTTGTGTATACTAGCTGGCAAAGTGTGCAATGGTCGCGCGGCAATGAAGCAGGGTTAGGATATTTTGAGCTTCCTGTCTTTCTCATCGTTGTTTTTGGCACAATGGGTGTTTTTCTTTACCGGAATTATAAAATCAGCAGGAAAAGAGTCTAGCCGCGCTGCTCTTTCTTGTAAACAGGATCGACTAGTAGGACAGGAGGAATATTCATGCTTAATGACACATTGTTTGCATCAGATGGACTGATCGTTTTCTTCACATTCTGGCCGATTATTATAAATATTATTTTTATGAGTCTCGGCATCTATTTTGTGATGAAGACGCTCCAGTTTATGAACACGAAAATCAAGCTCGACCGAGAGAGAAACGAGAAGCTTGGGGAATTGATCAAAGCAGCAGCGCAATCAAAAGACTTGGAGTAAAGACTTAGTCGCTTAAAAAAAGCAGCCTGTCTTCAGGACAGGCTGCAAAGCTGCTGTTAGTATGGAGGAAGAGGCGCTGTGTCTTTATTGGTCACTTCTAGTACATCCAGCAGGAAGACAAATACCGGGATACCGATGATCAGTCCCCAGACGCCGAAGAAATGCTCAGAGAAGATCAGCACGACAAACGTATAGAAGACGGGCAGATCTGTTTTTGAAGACATCAGCTTCGGATTTAAAATATACGCTTCAATCGCATGGATAATGGCGATCGCAATGATAACATAGATGACTTTAATGAACCCGCCAATCGTATAAGCAATCAAGCAAAGCGGGACGAGTGAAAGAATCACTCCAGCAACAGGAATGAGCCCCAAAAAGAAAATCATAATGGCCAATCCGAAGATTTGCTGAAAACCTAAAATCATCAATGCAATAACCGACAGTATGCAATTAATAAAGGCGATAATAAATTGTGCTTCAATAACTTTGCCGAATGTGCGAGTAAACTTTCTTCCGAAATACTCAATTTCATAATAAAAGGGGGCAACTTTACTATGCTTAAATTTCTGTGTGAACTCCTGCAAGCGCGGTTTTTCTAGCAGGAAAAACAAGCTCAGGATTAGCGATATGAGGATATTGATGCTCGTTTTGCTGATGTCACTAAAAGATTTAATCAGAAAAGATACGCCATTTTCTAAATAAGCAGCAATTTGGTCGCTGGAGATGACCTCTTCAATATAGTTCATAAAAACATTGTCGTGCGGCTGGGCATAAAACGCGGTAATACGCTTGATCAGCTGGCCAATTTCTACAGTAATAATAGGCAGGTATTTCACGAGCCCAAATGTTAATAAAGTAACAATGAGGGAATACATGCATAAAACAAGAAGCTTGCGGTTCAACGGGATGTGCTTAGCTGTAAACTCTACGAGACGGTCCATTAAAAAAGCAAAAATAAACGTAAATAAGATTAAATTAATCATGCTTCTCATTAAATATAAAATCAGTATAATTAAAGCGGCAATAAGAAAGCGCTTAACTCCTGTTCTTTGAAAAAACCCCTTGATCTCATCCATTCCACTACGACTCCTTAGCAAGTTTCTTATCTGTTCATACATTTGTTCTTCTTTATTTTTATTATTAACTTGCCATCAAAAGTTTACAAGTACTTAAGGAAGTTTTTCTAAGAATGACAAAGAAATAAATTCTGCTGCATGATCAATCACGCGTTTTTCTGGAGTTCTGCAAGCAAATGTGCAAAGCATTCTTTTGAAGGAGGACAGAAACTGTCCTATAAATTAACAGATTGAGGATTTGAAAATCAAATATAAGGAGAAGCGGTTCTTTTATGTTAAAATACTGTTATCAGTGAAAATACTATCAGGTTTCTAAAAACATTTAGTGGGTGACCGTGAAAATAGTAGGAGGCATCAACAGATGAGCGAAAGAAATGAATTACAAAGAGATGCGATCAATGTACTGAAAGAAACGAGCAGAACGTTTTTTATTCCGATCAGCCAACTTGATCCGGGCGTACAGGAAGCGGTAGCAGCAGCTTATTTATGCATGAGAGCGATCGACGAAATTGAAGACCATCCGGAACTTCAGCCAGCGTTGAAAAGCGAGCTGCTGAATTCTATCAGCGAGATCTTGGAAGGACCGTTCAGCCGGGAAAGCTTTGAGTCTATTGTTGCGCCGCATCGGGCCTTTTTGCCGGAGGTGACTTTGCGGCTGGCGGATTGGATTGAGTATTGTCCAGAGACAGCAGCCGATACGGTTTTACAGGCGACATCAATTATGGCAAAAGGCATGGCTGACTGGGCGATGAAAGGCTGGGAAGTGAAGGACGAGCAAGACTTAGATGATTATACGTATTATGTTGCCGGGCTCGTGGGTGTTATGCTTTCTGATATTTGGAAGTGGCATGATGGCACTGAAACCGATAAACAATTAGCGATTGCTTACGGGCGCGGCTTGCAGTCGGTTAATATTCTCCGCAATCATGTGGAGGATCGCGAGCGGGGTGTCAGCTTTTTTCCTGAAGGCTGGGAATTAGAGGACATGTTCAGCTACGCAAAACGCAACTTGGCCATGGCTGATCGTTACATAGAAGATATCCAGCCGGGATCGATTCTTAACTTCTGCAAAATCCCTTTGGCCCTTGCTCACGGCACACTGTCTGCTTTGGAAAAAGGAAAAGAAAAAATGAGCAGAGCAGAGGTCACAGAGATGGTGAGCCAAGTAATAGAAAAATGAAAAAAAGACAGGAGGCTGTTACGGCAGCTTCCTGTCTTTTTTTGTGAACCAAGAGATTACTCGCCTTTCGTCTGGATCACTTGCGCATGCTTTCCTGATGTATCCTGCATCTTTTTTCCTTTGTTTCCTTCGAAGGAAGTAGGAGGAGAACCAGTGCGGTTTGAGGCAAATTGATTTCTGCTTGTTCTCGGCTTAGTCATTGTCTATCCCTCCTTTCGATGATAGCTTTGCCAAAACAGGAGGAAATATTTATACCGGCGTCACTTCAGGATATTTTATTACAAAAACATTACAAAAATATTTTTATCATTACAAGAAGTCGAGAAACCTATATATTTAGCCTTTTTTACCGAAGAATACAATAAGAGTCGAATTTTGTATGTTTAGCAGACATATTATATGCTAGAATATAAATGGTAAATTTTGTGAAGGGAGATACACTTGTGAGAAAGAGTTCAATTATTTTGACGCTGGCGTTTTGCTTTATTCTTCCTCTATTTGGATTTCATACGACAGCCCAGGCAAGCGGTTTCACCGATGTGCCTAAGCGGGCATTAAAAGAAGTAAATTATCTGGCGGAAGGGGGAATTGCCACTGGTTCATCTGCAACAATCTTTGCCCCTGATACAATCGTGACAAGAGCGGAAGCAGCGACGTTTATTGCGCGTGCCCTGCAATTAGATGGAAAACAGAAGCAGACGGTTTTTAAGGATGTAGCAGCAAGCAATCCTTCCTCCGGTTATATTCAATCAGCAGTTGATAAAGGAATTCTGTCAGGCTACAGCGGCGGAAGATTTCTTCCTAATAAAGACGTCACACGCGGCGAAATGGCTGTCATGATGTCAAGAGCGTTCGGCTATGAGTTTGGAGGCAGCCTGTCCGGGGCAGCCAAAGCGTTAACATCCCGCGGAATTGCAAGCGGAATGGAAGATGGCACATTTGGATCGGACAAACAAATTACTCGTGTAGACTTTTCTGTGTTTCTTGCCCGTGCAATCAATCCTGAATTTCGCGCGAAGCATACGGCAAGCTTCAAACAAACATTTTGGGTGAATACAAACAATTTAAATGTCCGTACAGGCCCGTCTACGAAGTACAGCAAAAGTGCTTCTCTGCAAAAAGATGTAAAAGTAGTAAGCAGCCATGAAGTTGGCAGCTGGGTTTATATTCAATCAGCTAATGGCACTGGTTTTGTCCATAAAAGCTATTTGCGAAATACAGAAGAAGCCAGTAACAGCCGGCCGGGCGGGGATGACAGTGGCAGTAACCCAGGCACCATCGGCAATGCCGATCCGCGGCTTGCCAATCAAGTAATCATTCTTGATCCTGGACACGGCGGCACTGATCCTGGCGCCTCAGGCTTTAACTTGCGCGAAAAGGATGTTGTGCTGGATACTGGATTAAAAACAAATGAATTATTCAAGAAAACACCATTTAAAGTGTATATGACCCGTACCGGCGATACGTTCCCGTCCTTATCAGACCGCACGAAGTTTGCTAAAAGCAAAAACGGCAATGTCTTTGTCAGCATTCATGCAAATGCCAGCAACGGAGCGGGCAACGGCACAGAAACCTATTATTATTCATCAGCAGCCGCTAACCCTTATGTGTCTGACAGCAAACTGCTAGCCACAAAAATTCAACAGCGGATGCTTGATGCTTTACAGTTGAAAAACCGCGGAGTCAAACCATACGGTTATTATGTAATCAAATACAACAGCATGCCGGCTGCGCTTGCTGAGCTTGGATTCATTGATAATGCAAAGGACAATGAAAAGCTGAAGTCAGATTACTGGCGTACACAAGCGGCCAAAGCGCTTTATCTTGGAATTCTAGACTACTATAAAGCTAAAGGCTATCAAGTGGACTCCCTTTATAGCGCAGCAAAATAATCTAAAATCAAGAAGCTATTCAACAGCGGCAAGATGCCGGCTCGTTGAGCAGCTTCTTTTTTTATAAGGTGATCAGCCGTTTCTCGACTTTATTTCCTGAAAAATAATGATAGAAAAACTTGCCGGATTCATGCATAATAAGGGAAATAACCAAATTTTAATTAAAAAGTAAAATAGTGTTAAATGATAGATGGGACAAAAACAGACAATTTTTTCCGGAGGGCTTATGGGAAAAAAAGCAATCATTTCTTTTTTAATTGGATATAGTGTGCTGTTTGCAAGCTCTGCCTATATGCATAACCAGCACTTTTCCCGCCCGCTCGCCAATGATGCCGGCCGGCTGCTGCCTACAGCGGTAAAAAGCATCCAACAGGCAGAAGGAGAAGAACAGCTGCAAAAAATTGTCCGCAAGGCAAATGACACAGACAGCAAGCTGTCCATTGCCGGCATGCAGCATAGCCAGGGAGGCCATACATATTATCCGAATGCGATCATGATTGATATGAAGAAGTACAATAAAATTCTGCGTTTTGATCCTAAACAGCGGACGATTACTGTACAAAGCGGAGCGACCTGGGACGATATTCAGCAGCGGATTAATCCTTATGGGCTCGCTGTCAAAGTGATGCAATCACAGAATATCTTCACTGTCGGCGGCTCGCTCAGCGTCAACGTCCATGGACGGGACATTCGCTACGGTTCGTTAATTGACACGGTTGAATCTTTTCGGCTGTTAACGCCTGAGGGCAAAATCATTAACGTCAGCAGAGAAGAGAATAAAGAGCTGTTTCCGCTCGTCATCGGGGGTTACGGCCTGTTCGGGATCATTCTGGACATCACCCTTACATTGGCAGAGGATGAATTATATGAAACGCATACGAGAGTGATAGATTACAAGGAATATACGTCCTACTTTCGTAAAGCAGCCGATCAGCCGCAGGTTAAAATGCATCTTGCCCGGATCTCGGTAGCGCCTGATAGTTTTTTGCGGGAGATGTATGTAACAAATTGGACAAAGGCGGCCAGCAAGCATGACCGGACCGGCTACAGTCAGTTGAAAAAAGATCGAATCATTGCTGCGCCTAAGCTGCTGCTGGGCCTGTCGCGTTATAGTGATTGGGGAAAGGATAAGTTTTGGGAGCTGCAGCGAATGTATATGGAGCGGGGAAATGGCAAGCTTGAGACCAGAAACAATGTCATGAGATCGGAAACAGCATTCATGGAATACGAGAGCAGCAGCCGGACCGAGGTGCTGCAGGAATATTTTGTTCCCGTCAATGAATTTACTGACTACATTGATGACCTGCGGGAAGTGCTGCAGCAGGAAGAGAAGTTTAACTTGCTGAATATTACAGTCCGTTATGTGGAGAAAGATGAACAGGCTTTGTTGTCCTATGCCAAAGCAGACATGTTTGCGCTGGTTTTGCTGATTAATCAAGGAACGTCGCCAGCGGACAGACGGCATACAGAAACGGTCATTAGAAAAATGATTGATGTCACGCTTGCACACGATGGCAGCTACTATTTGCCCTATTATTCTTATCCGGATAAAAGACAATTGCACCGTGCATATCCGCGCAGCAAAGAATTTTTTCAGATGAAAAGAAGGTACGATCCGGATGAACGCTTTATGAATTTTTTCTATGAGGAGTATGGAAGATGAATTTCCGCCAGTTTATATGGGGACAAAGCTTAATTATGATGGCCGGCAGCATGATTTTTCCCTTTTACGTCCTGCTGTTGCGAAACGCAGGCGATAGTTATGCGCAATTTGGATGGGCATACGGTTTATTTGCGTTAACATCTGCACTAGCCTATCCAATGATCGGAAAGATGGCTGATCATTTGGGCGACAAAGTGCTGCTTGTTACGTATACGTGGGGGACGGCTGTCATTCTGTTGTTTTTCCCGCTGGTTGATCAAGTATGGCAAGTGTACATATTGCAAATCGTTATGGGGCTTTTGGGCGCCTTGCAGAAAAATACTGAAAAAACGTCACTCGCCCGCTATGTTGCGAAGGAAACGGCCGGAAGGCAAATCGGTCATTATCATACATGGACATCTATCGCAGCGGCCATTGCGGTTATTCTAACCGGCTATATTGTTGACTTTCTCACAATCGGAACGATCTTCTATCTGGCTTCGATCGTGTATGTGATCAGCGGATGGATGTTATGGAAACAAAAGCCTTAATTTAGCAAGGCAGACAGTCTGGCAGCTTTATCTGCCTTGCGCATAGCAATGAAGAGAAAGTTAGATGAAAAGACAGCGTTCATTGGCTTGGTGAACTTTTTACAGCAATCTTCCTCAGGCTTTTCCGATGAATCGCTCCTCTCCTCGGGAACCTTCTTCTTCTAGAGTCCCTAGGTTTTTTGTATTTCTTCCTTTAAATGCAAATCCATTGAAATAAATAGTCGTCACTTTAGGCAGAAACTCACTTTTCTGCTCTATTCCTATAGCATGTTTTACGTTTCGCTGTTATTCTAAGATGATGATTAAAAAAGGAGCTAAGATAAGTAAAATGAATCAAGAAATTCCTCTTCAGAGTCTCGTTCACAAAAACGAGAAAAAATACTTTTGGCTTGTTCTTATCATAAGTCTTGTTACTTATGTGGGTTTAATAGCTTCGATTATAGGTATTTTTATTATTTTAGGGCTGTTTGCTCTTTCATTGTTTTTGCATGCACTGTCGCTTGGGCATATTCGTGCAAATGCAGTCAAGCTGACAGAGAAGCAATTTCCAGAAGTGTATGGACAGGTCAAAAAACTATGTGAGGCAATGGAAATTAAACAGGTGCCGGATGTGTATGTGATGGAATCGCAAGGCATACTAAATGCTTTTGCCACGCGCTTTTTCGGCCGGAATATGGTTGTGCTATATTCAGAGATTTTTGAACTGGCTCATCACGAGGCCAAAGATGAATTAGCGTTTGTCATTGCACATGAGTTAGCTCATATAAAGCGGAATCATCTCACTAAAATGATGTTTATCCTGCCGGCTATGTGGATTCCCGGCATTGCCGAATTGTATTTGCGGGCTTGTGAGTATACGTGCGACAGGTACGCTGCTTATTACATTAATAATAGGGAAGCTGCCAAGAGAAGTTTAACCATTCTTGCCGTGGGCAAGGAACTTTATCAGCAGGTGAACAGAGCAGAGTATTTAGAACAGATGAATAAGGAAAAAGGTTTTTTTGTCTGGCTAAGCGAAATGCTGTCCACACACCCGCCTTTGCCAAAAAGAATTAATGAGATTGCTGTATTCTTCGGTGAACCGGAACAAACCGTCATTGAGAAAAAAGCATCTAAGCTTATCTGGCTGTGGGTGCCGACAACTGCAGCTATTTTTGCCTTGTTTGTAGCGGCGGGAGTTTACGCTTTTGAAAAAATCGCCGAATGGACAGCTGGAGAAGGCTATGAAGAGTATGAAGATTACGGCGAAGAGGAAGGGGCGGCAGAGCCAATCCCTCCAATCATTGAAGCAGCTGTGGCCGGAAATACAGAAAAAGTAGCCGCCTTTATTGAAAAAGGCGAGAATGTTCATGCGATCGATAATCAAGGGTATACGCCGCTTCATTGGGCGGTGCTTGATAATAATCCGAAAATGGTAGAGTTGCTGTTGAAAGCAGGAGCCAATCCAAATGAGGAAGATTATTATGGAATGACTCCATTGGCCAAAGCCGCTGAGCAGGGAAATGCCGAAATGGTGAAACGTCTGGGAAGAGCAGGAGGCGATCCAAACTATCAAAGTAAGGAGGCTGAAACAACGCCTTTATTCTATGCGGTTCTCAGCGAAGATCCAGCGACAGTCTCGGCACTCTTGAAGCTTGGGGCAGATGCGGAGCACAAGGATAGCGAAAATATGACGATTTTAATGCATGCAATTGAGACAGGCAATCGTCATATAATTGAATCATTAAAGAAAGCAAGTGAATGATCAGAAAAGGAGAGAAATGATATGATGACACAACCGGCAGGGTTTTGGATAAGGCTAGTAGCCAACTTATTAGATGGACTGATTATTGGAGTTCCTTTGTCTATTATTAGCTATTTTATTGCGGGTGATTGGGATGGAGATGCATTTACGAATTCATTGAATTTTGTTTATGCTTTAATTACCCCTGTTGTTTGGTCTGGTTATACGATTGGAAAGAAGATTATGGGCATTCGCATTGTGAAGATGAATGGGGAGAAACTGGGAATCGGAGCGATGTTCATGCGGACAGTAGTAGCTGGGCTTGTATACCTGCTGACTTTAGGAATCGGCTTGATTATCAGCGCCTTCATGGTCGGTTTGCGTGAGGATAAGCGTGCAATTCATGATTTTATTGCCGGTACGTATGTAACAAGTGAAAAGCCAGAATCAGAGAAAATCGTCTGGCTATAAGAAAACAAGAAGCTGCCTCTTCTCCTAGAGGCAGCTTTTATTATGCTTTACAAATGATTAAATGCAGAAACCTCCCTTTTGGCTATTTTTACCGTATACGTTAGCAAGCAAAGCCCTAAAGACAGCCAAATCAACCCAACTAGTTTGCCGATCGGACTAATGCCAAGAAGAATGTAACCGCATACAAAAAGTCCGAGCAGCGGGAATAGCAGATTTGTAACGAACAGCCATCCCTGCCGTTCTCTCCGCCGAAAGTAGAATTCCGTCATAACAGACAGATTTACACAAATAAACCCAAAGAGAGCACCAATAACAATAAGCTGAAATAAAACCGGCAGAGGGATCACAACGGCTCCTATATAGCCGGCGATGGCTAAAGCAACAATGCTGTTAGCGGGCGTTCTATACTTCGGGTGCAGGCGGGCAAAGAACTGTGGCAGCATTCGGTCCTTTCCCATGCTGAATAAGATTCGGGAGGAAGAAGCTTGTCCGGCCAGTGCCGTTGATATTCCTGAAACAGCAATAATCAGTGTGCAGACCGCGGCAAGACCGCTTCCGCCTACAGCTGCAGCAATTTCAAAGAAAGCCGTTTCTTGGGAAGCAAATGATGTGAAATCTGGCATGATAAGTGTAGCGAAATACACTTGGCATATATAGAAGAAAGAGCTGATTAACAAAGAAAAAATAGCCGCGCGGCCAACCATCTTCCCTGTCACCTTGGAGTCCTCAGCCATCGTAGTAACCGCATCGAACCCTAAATAAGAGAGGACGGCGATCGAGGCTCCGGTAATAAGTGCATTCATCGAGAACGTATCCGGGTTGTATATGCCTTGCAGGGAAAAGAGGCTGGTCATTCCGCCAGCGGAAACCAGGCTTTTGGCGGCGAAGACGATAAATAATACGAGACTGAAAAACATGAACAGCATCATATAGAGGTTGACCCGTGAGGTAACCTGCGCTCCAAGATAGTTGCTTAATGTAACGGGAACAACAAATAACAATAACAAGATCCACAAAGGAGCCGATGGAAGGAGTTCCATGAGAAAAATAGCGCTGATTTTATACAAAAGCATCGGAATCAGCAAGTAATCAAGTAAAATGGCCCATCCAGCTAAAAAGCCCAGCCGCGGATGGATGGCTTGAGAGGTGTAGCTGTAAGTAGATCCTGCTGCGGGAAAAGCCCCGGCCATTTTTCCGTAGCAAAAAGCGGTGAAAATCATAGCGATGAGACCGACAAGATAAGAGAGCACGGCATGTCCATTTGACAGTTGTGTCAGCTCCCCAAAGAGTGTTTGTGCCGAAACAGGCGCCATAAATACCATTCCAAAAATGACAAGATCCCGTGTTTTTAACACCTTTTTCAAAGACTGGACAGATGCTTCAGGCTGAAGAACAGCGGCTGAAGAGTTCACTTCATTCATTCCATGCACTCCCCTCTAAAAAATACCGGCCAGCAAGCTCGTATGCTGGCCGCAGCCAGGCAACCGGCTGAAAATAAATCATCTGCAAGCTGGCGCGCCTAAGCCATATTCATTTACATGACTCGTTGCTCAAAAGCCTGGATAGAGTCAGATAGTGTGGCAATGATTGTCTCGATATCTTGTTTATCCACAATCAGCGGCGGCGCAATAGCTATCACATTTAAGCCGCCGAAAATGAGCGGGCGAAGAATGAGGTTGCGTTTTGCACATTCCTCCACGACAGCTGGAGCAGCAAATGCAGACGGTTCAAACGCTGTCCCGCTATCCGGATCAGCGAGAAGTTCAATGCCTCCCATCAAGCCGATCGCTCTCGGCTTCGCGGCGATTTTATGGGTATCTTGCAGGTAGTTCAATCCTTTCCAAAGTTCTTGCTCCATTTGCTTGGCATTGTCAACCAATCTCTCATTCTCAATAATCTCGATATTTTTCAACGCAACGGCACAAGCAGTCGGATGGCCGCTATAGGTGAAGCCATGGAAAAATACGTTGTCGGACAGATCTGCAAGCTCATCTCTTAAGCGATCCGTCATCATGACAGCCCCTAATTGAATATAGCCGCTTGTGATTCCTTTAGCGACAGACATTAAATCAGGCACAACCTCCCAGTGTTCGACACCGAACATTTTCCCGGTTCTTCCGAAGCCGGTAATGACTTCGTCTGTCATCATCAAAATGCCGTATTCATCGCACAGCTGACGCACCGCCTGCAAATAACCTTCAGGAGGAATTTGAATGCCGCCTACTCCCTGGACAGGTTCAAGAATCACGCCGGCAATGGTCTCCGGCCCCTCTTTTTCAATGATGCCTCTAATACTGCGTTCATACCCTGAAGCAGAGCTGTCGCCAAGCTCACATTCAGTCTGGTGGGGAAGGGCGTGCAGAAAGTCAGGAGCAATGGCAGTGATCATATGTTTAAATTCAGGTACACCCGTAGCGCTTGTTGCTCCCATCGTCACGCCGTGGTAGCTTCTTTCTAAGGCAATGATTTTCTTTCGTTCTGGCTGGCCTTTCATCTTCCAATAATGCCGGACAATTTTGATGGCGCTTTCATTTGATTCAGAACCGCCTGATGTGAAAAAGCTGACATTCAAGTCTCCCGGCGCCATGCTTGCGAGCTTTTGAGATAAACGGATGACAACGTCATGAGAATTATTGAAAAATGAGGAACCGTAAGCGAGTGTCATCATTTGTTCGCGGGCGGCATCAGCAAGTTCTTGGCGTCCATACCCAACGTTCACATTCCATAAGGAAGACACTCCGTCGAGAAATTCTTTCCCATAAACATCTGTGACGTGAATGCCTTTCCCGTGTGTAAAAATGTGTGCGGGTCCCTTGGCCTGCTGCTCTTTGAGCGGGGTAGTCGGATGAAAATAATGTTTTTTGTCCCATTCAACTAATCTTTCGGTCATCACCTTGTTTTTGGCCGTTTGAGTTGTCATCTTAGTTACCTCCTGTAAAGTAGATTGTAAATTAAAAAAATTTACTATAAACTGAATATTAAAACAGATCACTTACTGTATTCTTACAAATCAGCGTATTTTTCTTACAATCATAAAAATAAGAGCGGTTATAAATAAGCCTTCAAAGGGGAGGTATTCGAATGAAGAGGATAGAGACGAAGTTAAGAATGCCTGCATGTGCTCCGGCCATTCAGCGCCGACGCTTATTTTCCGAGCTCGATACCCAGAAGCAGCTGTCGCTTATTTCAGTTATCGGTGATGGAGGCTACGGAAAAACAACATTTGTGGCTAGTTATATTCATAAACAACAACACCCGGCTGTCTGGTATAACCTGACAGGATCGGACCGTTACAGTCATGTATTCATTAGTTATTTAAAGGCGGGCATTATGGAAAAAACCGCTAACAAGCGTCTATCTTCCATGGCTTCACCTGAAGATGCAGAAGAGGAGCTTGAAGAACTTCTCTCATTATTGGCTGTCCAAAAAGAGCGTCTCTATATTGTTTTAGATGATTATCAGCTGGTCAATCAAAGCCCGGAAATTCAAAGTATTATGAAGCAGCTATTGGATTACAGCTCTCCCTTTGTGACTTTTATCATTATTAGCCGCGTTCGGCCTCATCTTTCTGTTTCCCGTCTGAAAACAGAAGGAAAATATCGAGAGTTCACTACAGCTGATATCGCTTTTACCTTTTCCGAGATAAAAGAATTTTTCCATTCGCTGCACCAGCTGAAGCTTGAGGCACATGAATTGGATTTGATTTACAAAAAAACAGAGGGATGGGTAGCGAGCTGTCAGTTGATATTAGGAATCATTGACAAGATGACGGTGGAAGAACGAACCCGTTTTTGGACGGATTTCCCCCATGTGCAGGATATTTATGACTATTTGTCTTCAGAAGTGTTTGAGGCCCAGCCGGAGGAAATAAGAGAATTTCTGTGCCAGACGAGCTTGCTGCCTGAACTCGATCCAGAGGTGATTGACCAGTTACTAGGGAGGGAGGATGCCACGCTTGTTTTGGAGCGGCTGCAGCGTGAGCAGCTGTTCATAACAAGCGATAGCGGGGGCATGCTCCGGTACCATCGGCTATTCCGCCAGTTTCTTTACCAAAAATATAAAGAACGGGTGTCTGTGCATTTACTTCAGGAGCAGCAGTTGAAACTATCGTCCATTTACGAAGCGAGATATCAATTTCTCTATGCCTTTGTTTATGCGGTGGTTGGCAAAGATTATCCAGCAGCTGTCCGGCTGATGGAGATGATCAGTCACCGCTATAATCCAATTGAATCGATGGTATTTCTGGACGGCTGGCTGGAGGAAATGACACTGGAAGAGAACTTTGCGAATAATACACTCTTTCTTATTCGATGTGTGCCCCGTTCAATTATCAAGCAGCTCACTTCTGAATTCGAAAAGAATATTTCTCTTTTAAAAGAGAAAAACAGCAAGCTATGGCTATGCAGCCTGCAGCATAGGCTGGCAACCATTTCTCTAATGAATGGGGAACTGGAAAAGGCAAAGCAATTGTTTTTGGACTCCTTAAGGGGGGCTCAGCGCTTTCAGGATATGTCAATGACCGCTTTGAATTTCAATTTGCTGGCTGAAATTGAAAGATATTTTGGGCGGCATGAAGAAGCAGTTCAACATGTGAAGAATTCTCTTTTTATTTCTGAAAAGTATGGACAGAAGCACACACAGCTGCATGCGCTTGATACATTGGCAACCATTTGCCTGGATAACCAACAGCTGGGTGAAGCAGAGGTTCATATTCAGCAGGCTTTGGCCATTGCCAGGCAGCATGACTGCTCATCCTTATTTTTTATTTATACGACGATGGGCCGCTTGTTTCGTCTGAAAGGCCAGATTGACCGATCGATTCAATGGGGGGAGAGAGCGGCTGCTGTGGCTGAGGAGTACAATATTGATTTTGATATGGGCTGGTCTTACAGCGAGCTGGGAATCAGCTACATGGAAAAAAGACAATGGCAAAAGGCTGAATCCTGCTTGGCAAAAGCGTACAGCGCCTTTCAATTATTTGCTTATTACCGCAGCAAAGTGATTAAATCCCAGATTGAGCTCTACCGCAGAAAGCAGGATCAGCTGCAAGAAAAGAAAAAGCTTGAGGAGTTTGTTCAAGTTTGCAAGGAGCACCATTTTTATTGGGAAGCAAGCAGCTTAGAGTCAGCAGAGAACGACACGGCTAAAGGAGAAGGCAAGGCCCTGCTCCACATTCAAGCACTTGGCGCGTTTCAAGTTTTCCGCAAAGGAGAGCCGGTAGTCATAAAGAGAAAGGCCAGCCTGCGATTGCTGCAGTTTTTTATTACCCATCGCAATAAAAAAATAGAAAAGGATATTCTCCTGGACTTCCTGTTTCCTGAGGGAGCGCTAGAAGCTGTGCAAAATCAATTCCATGTAGCCATATCGACACTGAGAAAAGCACTTGAGCCGGATTTACAAGCAGGGGCTCGTTCCCGTTTCATTCGCCGTACGGATCAGCATTATATTTTTCATCCAGCAGAGATTGATTTGGATATAGAGAAGTTTGAACGATTAGCGATCGCTGGCGGGGAAGGGGACTCGCCGGAAAAGATACAGAAGCTGCTGGCAGCGGAAGCATTATACAAGGGAGACTACTTGGAAGAGTATCCGTATGAGCCTGCTTTAGAACCGGATAAAGAACGTATTCGCACTTTGTTTCTGAAGGTATGCCGCCTATTGGCCTTCTATTATGAACAGGCAGGAGAATATGAAAAATGCTTTGCCTACTTTGACAAGCTAATCAGTAAAGATCCTTATCAGGAAGAGGTTTACTTTGCTTATATTAAAGCTTTGTTGAAGAAAGACAGAGAAATAGAAGCAAATAGGATCGTCCGTCAGCTGACGATCCATATGGAAGAGGAAATGGGAGTCAATATAAAAGAACGTGTTAATCAATTGTTTGCTGCATTTAACCGCAGTCCATTGTTCATAAGAAATTAGTCGTGGGTGATTAGAATGGAAAGGGGTACACTCCTTGCTTGCCACCCCGTTTAATATTGTTTTGCTCCTGTTCAATGAAAAGCTTGTAAATAGGCAATTACTCATTTTTGGAAAAATCTGTTTGAAAATTGTGACCGGTGGATTTATGATATAGATGTTATCTACTATTGAATCATTTTCCAAGATCAACCGGCTTTTTCTTTATTACTGTGCATGTTCATAATAATGGACTGATGAAGAAAGGAAAAACAATGAAACTTAGAACCAAGCTTTATATCGGATTTGCTTTTCTTTTTGGGCTATTTGTCCTTTCGTATTTCATTCTCACGGCAATGATGAATCAGCTCGGTCAAAATACAGGCGTTGCCATGAAAAATCACCAAATGATGAATCTGGCCAACACAATTCAAGATGAACTGAATATATTCAGCCGGGAATCAAGAGGACTTTTGTCCAACCCGCCAGAGGAATTAATAGGAGAGTTAGAGAAGAATAGGGAAGAGGCGCTGGTCAATGTCCGGGCAGCGATCGCTTCTCTTGAAAAATTGGACAACCGGAGGCAATCCCAGCAATTGATTCAGGAATTGAAGCGCCTGGGAAAAGAGTATAGTGCGCTTGAGAAAAAAACAGATGCATTGGCCAAGATGGGGGAAGACAAAAAGCTTATTAAGATGTTCTGGTACGACAGCCGGGAAGTCAGAGAGGAAATGACGGAAATTTCCAAAAAGCTTCAGACTATTCAACAGAAGACGATCGATCAGGAGCTGAAAAAATCCGCTAAAACATCTAAGCAGACCATCCATATTATTTTTGCCTATATAGTGGCAGTGTTTCTCATCGTTTTGATTGTTATGACCTGGATTGTGCGCAGTATAACAGGAAGTCTTAAAAAGGTAACCTCTGTCATGACCGAGGTGGCTTTCGATCATCCTGATTATCTTCCCCGCATAGAAGTAACAACCAAAGATGAAATGGGAGAGATTGCCCTCGCATTTAACGCCATGGCTCAATCCTTGGAAGAGCATGCCTTGCAAGAAAAACAATTAAAGCATGAAGCCGAGGAACGCAGCTGGTTAAGCACGAAAATTGCGGAAGTCGTTCATATGTATCCAGGAATGGATCATTTAGATGCATTGGCTCAGTGGTTTATCAATAAGGTAGCAGCGATTTCAGGCGCTGATTATGGGGTTTTTTATATAAGAGAACAAGAAGGCACCGAGGAAAGGCTGAGAAAGATCGCCGGTTATGCGGATGCTCAATCCTCTTCAGAAGGTCAGAGCTTTAAATTAGGCGAGGGCATCGTTGGCCAGTGTGCAATGGAGAATCGGATCATATCCATGGACCCGGTACCTGCCGACTATATCAAAATCCAGTCAGGGCTTGGCTCGGCACCACCCGCTCATGTGCTGGTTATGCCGGCTGAGTTTCAGGGGAAAGTGCTGGCTGTGATTGAGCTGGCCTCGTTTCAGCCGTTTGACCGGCTTCAGCAATTATTTCTTCAAGAAGTTGTTGGAAATGCCGGGATGAACATTAACCGGACATTAAATCATATGAAGGTGGAGAAGCTGCTTGAGGAATTTCAAGCGGTAAACGAGGAGCTGCAAACGCAGTCTGAAGAACTTCAACTGCAGCAGGAAGAACTGAGAACAGTAAATGAGCAGCTGGAAGAGCAATATGAACAGTCTGAACAAAAGACAAGAGAGCTGGAGCAAATCAGACAGGCGCTTGAAGAAAAAGCGCAGCAACTAACCATTAGCTCTCAATACAAATCCGAGTTTCTTGCCAACATGTCTCATGAATTGCGCACTCCTCTTAATAGCCTGCTGATTTTGGCCCAGATGCTGGCCGATAATGCTGAAAACAATCTGACTCCCGAACAAATAGAGTATGCAACGACAATTTTTTCTTCCGGCAAGGATTTGTTGAACATGATTAACGATATTTTAGATATTGCAAAAGTGGAAGCCGGAAAAATGGAAGTAGTTTTTGAGGATGTAAAAGTAAGCGATATCAAAGATTTTGCCGAGGCGCAATTTCTTCCTGTGGCCCGAAAGAAAAAAGTTCAATTTAATATTGAAGTGGCGGCCGGTCTGCCGGAAGTTATCCGTACAGATAAGCAGCGGCTCCAGCAAATTTTGAAAAATTTGCTGTCCAATGCGTTTAAATTTACCGAGCATGGGGCTGTGTCTCTGCTTATTCAAAAAGCGGACGACAAACACTCCGGTATGGAAGTGTCTTTTGCGGTGAAGGATACAGGAATTGGCATATCAGAAGAAAATTTGACCTTTATCTTTGAGGCCTTTCGGCAAGCGGATGGGACGATCAGCCGGAAATACGGGGGAACTGGATTAGGGCTTTCCATCAGCAAGGAAATGGCTCATCTATTGGGAGGCTTTATTGAGGTGGAAAGCATCGTGGATGATGGCAGCACCTTCATCCTGTACTTGCCCGATTGCCATAAAGCGGAACAAGCAGAGTATCTTAGCTATCCGTTGGAGGCAGCAGCCGGAAAGAGTGAAGGCACAAATGAAGCGCCTGCTGATGATCTTGCTTTTCCATCGTTATCCTATGAAGAGAAAGAAGAAATGATGGAAAGGAGCATCATGCTCAAAAGTAAGAAAATATTCATTGTCGATGATGATATGCGCAATATTTTTGCATTGACAGCGGCACTTGAAAATTATGGAGCGGAAGTGAAATTTGCAGAGAATGGCAGAGAAGGCATTGAATTGCTGAAAGAAAATCCGAAGGCCGATTTAGTTTTCATGGATATTATGATGCCGGAAATGAACGGCTTGGAAGCCATTCAAGCTATCCGCCAAATGGCTGGATTTGAGAACTTGCCAATTATCGCTCTGACAGCCAAGGCCATGAAAGAAGATCGCAAGCAATGCATTGATGCAGGCGCCTCGGATTATATAAGCAAGCCGATTAATCTAGAACAATTATTTTCCATTATTCAAGTATGGCTATACAAATAGGCGGGGGGATGCAGGTGAGTAAAGCGCTAGGACAGGATGAACAGAATCAATGCCTGCCGCATAAAGAACTGGAGACAGTAGAATTAACTTTACTGCTTGAGGGAATTTATCGCTACTACGGAGTTGACTTCAGAAATTATGCGCTTCCGTTTATCAAACGGAGAATTTGGAACAGAATGCAGGCGGAACAGGTCAAAACCATTTCCGGGCTGCAGGAGCTGGTTTTGCGTTGCCCTGCGATTATGGACAGGTTATTTGAAGACTTTTCTATTAATGTCACGGAGATGTTCCGGGATCCAAGCTTTTTTTTGGCTTTTCGCACAAAAGTGGTGCCATTTTTAAGAAACTGTCCATCGATAAAAATATGGCATGCAGGCTGTTCGACGGGTGAAGAAGTGTATTCGATGGCAATCCTTCTTCATGAAGAGGGGTTGTATGAGAGAACGACCATTTATGCAACCGATATGAATACTAATGTGTTGGGGTATGCTCAAAACGGTGAGTTTCCTTTGCGGAAAATGCAGTTATATACAAAAAACTATTTGGCAGCGGGAGGAGCAAGGGCTTTTTCCGAGTATTATACCGCTAGGCAGAAAAAGGCGGCTTTTCATTCTTTTTTAGCTCGAAATATTGTTTTTTCGAAACATAATTTGGCCGTTGACCGCTCCTTTAATGAATTTCATGTGATCATTTGCCGTAATGTCATGATTTATTTTAACAAGCTGCTTCAAAATCGCGTTCATCATCTTTTTCATGAAAGTTTAGTCCAATCCGGCATTCTGGGAATTGGCAGCAAAGAGGGAATTAAATTTATGAGCATTACAAATTTTTATGAGGAAGTGGATCCGTTTGAAAGACTATATAGAAAGATCCAATAGCTCTTTATTTACTGAAGTGATGCCGGCAAACAGCCACACAGCAGAGCAGGAAAGTGAAGAGGAAATCCCCCGCCAAAAAGTCAACATTTTAATGGTCGATGACCACCCGGAGAATTTATTGGCCTTGAAAGCTGTGCTTGCTTCTCCAGACTATCACCTTGTATGTGCAGGCTCGGGTGAAGAAGCGTTAAAGCATGTGTTGAAACAGGACTTCGCGGTGATTTTACTCGATGTGCAAATGCCGGGGTTAAATGGATTTGAGACTGCAAATCTGATTAAGTCCAGAGAGCGGTCCAAGCACATCCCCATTATTTTCATCACAGCAATCAATCAAACGATGGAAAATGTCCTTCAAGGATACAACCTCGGTGCAGTCGACTATATATTTAAGCCGTTTCATCCGGAAACATTGAAGCTCAAAGTCCAGCAATTCGTAAAGATTTATCAAAACCATAATAAAATGAAGCAGCAAAGCGAATTGCGGCGTCAACATGAATTGAAAGAAGTGAATGAAAAGCTAAAGCGTACCAGGTTTCACCTGCGGAAGAATGAAGAATTAGCGAGAGTCATTGGCGAGACGCTGCTCGATACGATTGTTACATTTGATGAACAAGGCTGCATTTTATCGGTAAATCCTGCAATGGCACGCATGTTCGGCTACTCAGAAGATGATCTTCTTGGAAAGCCGATGTTTCATCTTATGCCGGGCTTCTCGCCATCCTTGATGGATTATGTCAAAGAAATGACCGGCCAATTATTTGAAGCCATTGTAAGAAATAAAGATGGGCGGGAGATACCGGTTGAAATTCAGATTGGTGAGGCTCAAGTGGAGGAGGACTATCTTTTTGTTTGTTCCATTCGCAATATTGAAGAGCGCAAAAAGATGGAAAACGAGCGAAAGCGGCAATATGATCTTCTCGAAAAGCTAGTCGAAGAAAGAACGCAGGAGCTGTCTCATGCGAATGAAAAGCTGAGAAAAGAAATTGAAGAGCGCAAAAAAATGGCGGAAGCTCTCCGGCTATCAAGAGAGCACTTCTACAAAATTTTTCAGTCTAGCCCATGTTTAATTGAACTTCGAACGTTGAAGGAAGGGAAGTACATTGATGTTAATGCGAGCTGGCTGAATCATACGGGCTATACATATGAAGAGGTAGTGAACCAGACGGCTCCCGTTTTAAAGCTTGCCGGCAGTGACCATTTGGAAGAAGAATGTGTTCGTAATGCAGAAATTCAATATGAAACGAAATCAGGTGTTATCAGGCACGGGTTATTATCGACAGAGATCCTTGATATTCAAGGAGAAAAATGTATTTTGAGCGCCATTACGGATATCACTGAACGGGTAAGGCTTGAGAGCGAGGTTGCCCGGCTTGATCGTTTGTATTTAGTCGGAGAAATGGCAGCCGGCATCGCTCATGAAATTAGAAATCCGATGACGACTGTTAGAGGATTTTTGGAGCTGTCCAAAAGCGATCCGGAGCATCTGATGATTAAATATGTCGATTTAATGCTCGGTGAGCTGGATAGGGCCAATTCTATTATCACAGAATTTCTTAACCTGGCAAAAAATAAGGTAAGTGACAAAAAAAGGCAGTATCTTAACCCGGTCATTGAAGGGCTGTACCCGTTAATACAAGCGGAGGCGCTGATGAACGACAAGTTCGTTTCCTTGCAGCTCGATGAATGTCCAGAGCTGTATTTAGATGAAAAAGAAATCAGCCAGCTCATTTTAAATTTATCACTGAACGGCCTTGAAGCGATGAGTTCGGGAGGCAAGCTGACATTAAAAACATACACAGAAAAAGGGGCGGTCGTGCTGGAAGTAAAGGATGAAGGGGATGGAATTAAACCGGAATTTCTTGAAACCATCGGAACACCATTTTTTACTACGAAAGATACCGGAACAGGTCTCGGGCTTGCTATTTGCTATAGCGTGGCTGAAAGGCATCAAGCTGTGATTGACTTGAAAACAAGCGAGCAAGGAACCACCTTTTTTATCCGATTTGCGATGGCTGGGGAAAATCAAAGCGAGGCCACTCCATAAGTGTCAGACACTTTGGAATGGCCTCGTGTTTTTTATCTGATGGTAGAGTGGGAGGCAGAAGAGGAGCTTCGTTTTTTCTTCAGGCTCCGTGCCCATTTGATACAGATCAGCAGCGTAATCAAAATAATAATGGTTCCGAATAGATAAGGAAGGGCCATATTCACATCAAACAAAGCACCTGCCAGTGCCGGACCGACCATGTTCCCGATGCTCATATAGGCATTATTCATTCCGGCGGCAAAGCCTTGTTCACTTCCAGCCATTTTTGACACGGTTGTGTTGATGGTGGGGCGAAGCAAGGAAGCAGCCGTAAAGAAAAAAGCCGATACGATAAGGACTGAAGCAAATCCTTTGGCAAAGAGCAGGCCGACCATCGCTGCTGCCGCGACAATTAGCATTGTATTCATGACCCTTATCTCCCCGAAGGTCCGCAATGCCCAGTCTAGCACAAAGGCTTGCACGATGACGCCGATTAGGCCGCCGACCACCATCAGCATGGAAATATCAGATGGACTAAACCCAAATTTTATATTCGTGTATAAGCTGATGGTTGACTGATAATTAGCAAGGCCAAATGAAAGCGTGAACATCATCACTAAAAGAATAAAGTACGGTTTTTTGGCCGAAAGGGCGAGCTGTTTAAACAATGGCTCGCGCTTTTTTGATTGGATTGGTGCGCCGGTGCGTGCCGGTTCTTTCAAAAACAGAATGGATAAAGCGGCCGCCAAAGCTGCGGCAGCTCCGGCAATAAAGAAAGGCGCACGCAAGCCAAGCGCTGAAAGAAAGCCGCCGATTCCCGGGCCGACAACAAACCCGAACGACATGGAGGCGCCAAGCCAGCCCATCCCTTTTGCGCGGGTATCCACAGTGGTAATATCAGCGACAAACGCCATCATGGAAGGGATCATAAAAGCGGCTCCGATGCCTCCAAACACGCGCGATAGGTAAAGCAGGGCGAGCTGCTGGGAAAAAGCGAATAAAAATTGGGAGAAAGAAAAAAGGATCAATCCAAATACAATCGCTTTTTTGCGCCCGAGCCGGTCGGACAGGTCCCCGGCAATCGGAGAGACGATAAATTGTGCAAAAGCAAATGTAGCTATTAATAGGCCAAAGGTTTTTCCGCCGGCACCAAAGTCTTGAATAATCGTTGGCATGATCGGAATGACAAGCCCGATCCCTGTCATCACAATAAACATATTGGCCATCAAAATAAAGAGGGGGAATTGTCGTGCACTTTTTTGTGCCATTTTATCAACCTGCTTTCTTTTCACTCTCTTTCCTTATTAGTGGACAGTATCCGTTCATTGCCCCTGATATGCTCTATCACACGTTCTTCTTAGGAGTATCTAAGGTTAACACAATTTTAGTTTATTTACATTAAAAAAGCTTCGTATAACGAAGTTTTTTTGCTTTTAACTAGATAGTCTAGCTGGATTTAAATGTTAACCTATTTAAGATATAGTTGACAAAATAACTATTTATCTAATAAACTGACAGTGTTTTCTGGTGATTACATAAGTAAAATGGGGAGGAATGGAGATGAAAGCAAAAGATATTACGTATGTGGCCCTCTTTGCGGCTGTTATGGCTGTATTAGGGATGGTGCCTCCGATTATGCTGTCATTTACTCCGGTACCGATCGTACTGCAAACATTGGGAGTGATTCTTGCAGGAGGAGTGCTGGGGGCCCGGCTTGGTTTTATGAGCCAGGTAACATTTTTATTGCTTGTAGCTGCGGGACTGCCGCTTTTATCCGGCGGACGGGGAGGCATCGGCGTATTTGTTGGTCCAAGCGCCGGCTATTTGTTTAGTTATCCAATTGTTGCTGCTTTGCTGGGCTTTTTGCTTTCCCGTTTTCAAGTCGTAACATTCAAAAAAATATTGCTCGTTAATTTAACTGCCGGGGTATTTACGCTTTATTTGTTCGGCGTCCCGGTTCAGGCGCTCGTGATGGACTTGCCGCTTATTCATACGATCAAAATCAGCCTCGTTTATATTCCGGGGGACTTGCTTAAAGCGGCAGTCGCTTCCTACCTAGTGTTTAAGTTGAGAAAGTCGGCGGTGATCGCCAGACAGTTTGCGAAAGCAGGATAACTCTTGGAAGCAGGGGCTTCCTGATTAAGAAAGGGAGAATGATCATGGCTTCGATGACTTCTATATATGCCGAGCACGCTGCCCGCCGTCCTGAGCAGCTGGCAGTCAAAACACCGGATCGGGAAGTGACATGGCGCCAGTGGCACCGGCTCGTTTTGCAGACGGCCGGCTGGCTTCATTCTAAAAGGAAACACAATAAGACGGTAGGCATTTTTATGGAAAATGGCCTGCCTTTTTTGCAGTTGTTTACCGGGGCAGCTGCCGCAGGCTGGACCGCCGTTCCGTTGCATCCGAAGTGGAGCCGGGATGAATTGGATAAACGGCTTCACATTTGTTCTCCAGCTATTATTGTGAGGGCAGACAATCTGGCTGAGGGCCCTTTCCTCTCGAAGGCAGAAGTTTTCTCTTGGAAGCAAGCCTCAGAAGAAATGCAGCTCCTTCCAGCTGATCCGGTGGAAGAAGCGCAGGAGGATTTGCCGTTTTATATGGGATTTACATCAGGGTCTACTGGGGAACCAAAGGCATTTATTCGTTCCCAGCAGTCTTGGCTAGCCAGCTTTGCCTGCAGCAGGCATGATTTTTCTCTGAATGAACATGAATATGTGCTTGTGCCTGGAGCGCTGATTCACTCTCATTTTCTTTACGGGGCAGTCAGTACATTATTTTTGGGCGGCACTGTACATTTATTGGAGAAATTTTCTCCTGCCGCTGTCCTGCATGTAATGGAGAAGGAGCCGGTGACGGTTGTTTATCTTGTTCCAACAATGATTGAAGCCCTTTTAAAAACAAACACAATCGTGGAGAAACGGTTCACTGTTATTTCCTCCGGCGCTAAATGGGAAAAAGATTCAAAAAGACGAATACGCATGCAGTTCCCGCGTTTGAAAATGTTCGAGTTCTACGGGGCGGGGGAGCTAAGCTTTGTCACGTTTTTGTCCAACAATGAAAATGGGGAAAAGCCTGATTCAGTTGGCAGGCCTTGTTCAGGTGTTGCCATTCAAATTCGAAGGGAAAACGGGGAAGTCGCGGCTCCGTATGAGAGCGGAAAAATATATGTCAAAAGCGAATTAGTGTGTACCGGCTATCTAACAGCCAGAGGAATCCAGCCTTTGCAGGACGGCCAGGGCTGGAGCACCGTCGATGACATTGGTTATTTAGATAATGAGGGGTTTCTTTACATCAAAGGACGGGAGAAAAATATGATTTTATATGGGGGCATCAATGTTTTTCCGGAGGAAGTGGAAGCTGTCCTGTCGCTGCACCCTAAGGTTGAAGCAGCTGTGGTGATAGGGATGAAAGACCCTTATTGGGGGGAAGTCATTGCCGCCGTTATTAAAGGGAGTGCTGCAAAGCAGGAACTGAGGCAGTTGTGCAGAGAAAGAGTAGCTTCTTATAAAGTGCCGCGTAAATGGTTTTTTAGAGAGGAGCTGCCGATGACAGCCGGGGGAAAGATTGCAAGAGCCCAATTAAGGGAAGAGCTCGAAAAAAAGGAAGATTCCCATGTATAATGCAGTAATTGTTCAAGCCAAGCGGACGCCGGTTGGAAAGAAGAATGGGATATTTAACAAACGGCCCCCTCATGAGCTTGCTGCTCCTGTACTCCGTCATCTTGGAGAACGAGTAGCATCTGAAATCGATGACGTGATTTTAGGAAATATCGTTGGTCCGGGAGGAAATATAGCCCGACTGGCTGCTTTAGAGGCGGGTTTGCCGCTTCATGTTCCCGGATTAACCATTGACCGCCAATGCAGTGCAGGACTGGAAGCGATCCGGCTGGCCTGCTGTTTGATCAAGGGGGGTGCCGGGAAGGTCTATTTAGCCGGTGGAACAGAAAGTGCAAGCACCTCCCCGTATCCGGCCCGCGCCCGTTTTGCTCCTGAGAGCATTGGGGATCCGGATATGGGGGTTGCGGCCGAATATGTAGCCCGAGATTATGCAGTTTCGAGAGAACAACAGGATGAATGGACAAGAGTCAGCTATGAACGAAGCTGGACCGCCTTTGAACAAGGCCTATATGAACAGGAGATTGTGCCTGTCGGCTCCTTGGAGACAGATGAAGAATTTCATAAGAAGCGGGATATTGAGAGACTTGCTAAAAGAGCGAAAGCAGTCTTTCAAACAGAGGAAGGGACGGTTACGGCGGTAAATAGCTGCGGCATCCATGATGGAGCCAGTGCTGTACTTATTATGGAGGAGAGAACCGCACAGATCCATCAATTTGAACCGATTCTTCGTTTTGTTGATAGTGAGGTTGCTGCTGTTCATCCGCATCACCCTGCTATTGCTCCGGTTCCAGCGGTCAGCAGACTGCTGGCTCGCCGCCAGCTTTCAATCGATGAGGTAGACCTGATCGAAATCAATGAAGCCTTTGCCGTGAAAATAGCTGCTTGTGCCCGGGAACTTTGCATTCCCGGCGATAAATTAAATGTACGCGGAGGGGCGCTCGCACTCGGGCATCCGTACGCGGCTTCAGGGGCAATCCTGGTTACAAGGCTGTTTTATGAGACACAAAGAAGACCGGGAGTTCGCTATGTATTAGCCGCCTTAGGAAGCGGCGGCGGAGTTGGCACAGCTGTGTTGTTTGAGGCCGTCCGCTAGTCAGTGAAAAGGGAGCCGTTTAGCTGCCCTTTATGTCATAACCAAATAAGCAGTGAAAGGCGTATAGTTCTCTGCCGGACCGTGCACAATAAAGGGCAGTTACATGAAAGGAGCCCCTAACTATGAGCGTATATGAGCGTTTTCCAGTTGCCGACCTTGATGAACAAGATCTTCAAAAAGTGCAGTCGCTTGAGAAGGAATTGCGCCAGCAACGTGGCGAAAACATAGTGCTGATTGCTTATGATGAAGAAAACGGGAAAAAGTAAATCTGCCGTTGTGAGACTAATCAAAAGGTTCTTTTTAACAGCTTTCTATATAGCAGCATCCCGCACAGCTAAGCGGGATGTTTTTATTTTATGGAGAGGTCAAGCTGGCGGCTTCAGCAGAAAAGGCCATCGAAATGGTTTCGACAGCCAGTGAAGCAGTTATTTCAGCTTTATCCGTTACAAGGGTCAATGGTTACTAAAGGATTTACGTCACCTGGCCCAGGAGTGATTACAGCACTAAATACGTCAAAAGGTGCTTGCTGATTGGTTGCCGTAAAGGTAAGGGTGCTGCCATTGTTTGAAATAATTAGTGTGAAGTTATAGATACTTCCGCCCCGGCGGATCGTTCCAACGATCGTCGCGGTATTGGCTTCCGGATCACACGCAACAATTCGTTCGGCGCGCCCTTGTGTAAAGTTCACCGTAATTTCATTAGGAGGAGGAACTGGATTGGCAAGGTCGAAGCTAAAGTTGATATTGTTAACATTGGGGTTACATGCGCGACATAGGTTAATATTGTAAGTTACATTTGTTGCGGCAGGACCTGGTTGCCCGTTAATGGTAATCACTGCTTCTGGACTTATCCCCGGGCCTCGGCCTCTTTCTCCTGTAATGGTACATGGACATTCTGCCAAAGGAGGGGGCGGTGGAGTCGGCGGTGTAAATTCTTGGGCAAATTCAATGACATCCTGAAGCTTTGCGAGCAAAATAAACTCTTTATGCATCGCAAACTTGAGCATTTTCGTCACGTCCCGGTTTATACGAAGCAAATCTTCAAGAGTCGTAGCTAAGGGGTCACCAATTGGTGTAGTAGATCCCGGTAAAGCAAGCGTTCCTAAAGCCCTCTGCAGCTTCTCTGCTTCAGCGTTCACTAAATGAGCCAAGCCCAACTCTTCAAGACCAATAGAAGCTAATAATAGATTAATGACTTCTTCGCGATCGATATCAATAGTAGGATTGATATCGGGAATATTTGGGTATCCCATTGATTTCATCTCCTTTCTTTTATAAATACACTGTATACTATGCGGCTTGAGTCAGACGGCTTGTGCGAAAGCCTTTAAGAAACGATTTGATCAACCTGTGCATAGCTAGCTGGAGACATTTAAGTCTCCAGCTGAATGCCCCTTCTGATTTCTTTCTATTATTCTGTGGATCTCGCAATTTCTACTTGTCATTCTTTTCCTTAAGATCTAAGCGCCGCATTCAGTCACAGTTACAGGGAGATTAGCTACTGTTTCTTCTACGCCTAATTCAGGGATAATGATCGTCACGGTTCCGGCTGTTTCATTGGCAATTAAAGTAACTTCAAGCGGAGCAGGGAAGAACGGCGGAGCAGTAATTTGCAGAGTGACAGTGGCCGTAGTCCCATCACAGTTAGCTACTGCAACAGATCCTGGAACTAAAGAAGCGGTGATCAATGCCGGGATAGGACCTCCTGGAGTTGTCGGCAGGAAGAGTGCAGCTAAAGTGCTTGCCCCTGTGTCACAATCGCAAAGAGTAAAGCCTAATACTAACATTCCTGGCACGTCTACTGTAACGCCGCCGCCAATCGGCAGTTCAAGAGTGGCAGCAATAGCGGTATCAGGAAGAGCGACGGAACAGGCACAGGCTACAGGGGGCGTTGGAGGTGTAAACTCCTCGGCAAAGTCAATCACATCCTCTAGCTTGGCCAATAAGATAAATTCTTTGTGCATGGCAAATTTCAACATTCTTGTAACATCGCGGTTTACCGTTAACAAGTCTTCAAGAGTTGTAGCTAGAGGGGCTGCTGCTGTATCATCCGGCAGAATCAGTGTTCCTAAGGCTGCTTGCAGCTTTTCTGCTTCGGCGTTCACTAAATGAGCCAAGCTCAGTTCCTCCAAGCCAATGGAGGCCAATAATAAGTTGATCACCTCAACTCGATCAATCGTAATGTCCGGGGTAATATCAGGAATATTTGGGTAACCCATTCATTTCATCTCCTTTCTTATTTTAGGGTTACTATAGAGTATTCAATAAGAAAGGAGAAGCAAGTGCGTTCGTCCCACAGTTTATCATGGTTTAAAAAATGTGCAGGTGTCTAGTATGACGCCTGCACATCAAAGGAGGTGCTTCGTTCATTAAGAATTAGGGAGAGTCGGCAAGCCAAACAGTTTCGGTATTGTTTTGATGGGCGCGAAAAGCTTTCATTAGCTCCATCCGCTTTTTGTAAAGATGCAATCCGTGAGCCAGTTCATCTCGGATTTCCTCTCTTTTCCATTGTTTTAAAAAACAAGCATGTGAAAAACTATATAACAGATGAAGGGTATCAAGGAAAGTATTTGTGTTGAGATCATCAAACTGTTCATGCTCGCAGAAAACAGAATACATCTCTGATTCCGAAAAGTGGTCAGCGTAAATAACCAGTCTTAAGTAAATAAGTCTCTGCAGCTCATTTACATGCTTTAGTGTCGAGAAAATAGTTCGTCCTATTGATTCGTCATGGCCTGTTTTTGCCCTGCCTTTTAACAATAAAGATAGGCGGTCTAAATAATGCAGCAATGATGCTTCAAAAGTAAAAGAGGACTTAAGGGAGGAGAGCATTTTTTCCTCTATATTCGGGCGGTTCATGAAGGTCACCCCGCTAGCAATCGTGTTTGTTCCTGTCCGGGCAGCAGCAGCTGCATATCGGCAAGTGGCAAGAATGACATGGTGAGCAATTGCAATGATCCTTGCATTTTTTGGGCGGATGTTCGTGGCAATGTCCGCTTGGGTGATCTTGCAGTTCAATGACATTTTCCAGTTTTTTCAACAGCAGCCATTCTTTCATAACGATGGTTTCTAAAAGCTGATTGACCGCTTTGTTAAATTTGACGATCTCCTTATTTGAAGGGTTTGTGGGAAAGTCAAGACATTCGCCGACAAACGCTTGGATTTTTTCAGCTTCTGCATTCATTAAATGCGAAAGGGCAATTTCCTCCAGAGCGATGGATTCTAATAGATCAATCGCTACTTCTTTTTTATTCGGCCGATGGGGGGCAGGGGGAATGCTGGGCATACTCATAGATTAAGATCCTCCTTAATATACTTCATATGACGTAGTATATGGAGGCGATTCTAGTTTCGTGACATGACTCCATCTCCTGTTTTTCTGGACGTACCTGTATATCAAAGTCACTGTGAACCTTTCGGAAAAAATCATCGGCAGCTTGCTCATATTCCTGCTTTATCAACAAAATCATGCCGCCCATTTTGTTTTTTCTAGGACGGACACACAATTCAAGTTGATCACATACAGTAAAGGGCAAGCAAAATCAAAGGGGGCTATTACTTTGCATTTCCAAAATTATAACTTTGAAGAGGAACCATTTTTTGCGCAAGAGGAATTTAGCAATGTTGATTTAGAGGATGGCAGACAGCAGCCTTATCCAATGCAAATGTATCCGCAATATCAACAGTCTTACCCGTATCCATACCCAACGCCGGGGCCAAGACCGCCAATGCCTTATTCTCCTTATTCGCAATATCCTTATTACCATCATCACTACCCTTATTATCATCACTATCCACATTATCCGCAGCCATACCCGTATTACCAGGGGGGATGGGGGCGGTAACGCTGAGAGTAGGAGCTGCCTGAATGTCGGGCAGCTTTTTTAAATAGACTTTTCCGGCACAAGCTTAACAACGGCAGGCATATATATTTTACAAACAAAAGAGGAGGGAGAAAAGGTGAAGAAAAGGCTAAGGAGCAAGCGAAGGGAGCCGTCTGGAAGCCCGTTGATATATACGGGCCAACCGTCCGCTGCAGAGTCTCACAAGCCGATGCAGACATATTATCGGGGAAAAGGAGCGGACGAACTGGCTTTGGAAGAAAAAAATAAGCTGACAGAAAAAAATCCAGCTGCGAAAAATGAGTTAGCCAGCGAGGCACAAGCGAATGAAAAGATTGATGAACTAAGCTATCTGCCAGAAGAGACAGCAGAAAGTCTAGCGGAAGATGGGAAGAAAAGCGATTTGGTTGCTGAGGAAGAAGAGGTGATAGAGGCAGTTGCATCTTTAAGGAATGAGATCAGTCCGGCAAAGGCGGAAGAAACTCCTGCAAATCTTTTTATAAAGGAAAAAAATTCCGGAGTTGACATGGCTATACATGAAAAAGGGAGGTCCCGTTCATCCGAAGCAACTGACCAATTACTTGCAGTTGTCAACCTTTTAAAGCGCCAGATTACTAAAATGAAAAGCAGCGAGGCTGAACAGAACCCTTTTATTTCAACAGTTGACCTTCCTGATGAATCGGCGCAGGCAGATCCAAAAAAAGAGGGGGATGGAGAAACTGAGCCCGTCTTCCAGCAGGATGACCCGGGAGTGAAGCAGGACGTGCGATTGACACCTTTCAAAGAAAAAAGCCCAGTGGAAAAGCTGGCTTTCTTAACCTCCCTTCCTATTCAGTTAAACCGGGTAATTATTGAAGTGAATACAACAAAACAATATTATGTTGGGTTTATTCATCAATTTGATCCAGAAGCAAATGCATTAATCTTAATGAGTACACATACGTTCAAAGGCCATAAGATTGCCCTTAGCGAGATTACGGATATGAAGGTAATCAGCTTATAATTTCAGTTAATGAGACGAGGATCTAAAATCTGCATGCCATCAAAAAGCTCAGCGCATACTTCTACACGCGAGGAAGATTTCTCCAGAAAGCTTGTGCTCTCAATGTCAGCCGCCAGCATCTTGTGTATATCATAGGGCTTCAGCAGCTGCAGAGTCACCCGCAGGTCTTTAGAGATATCTTCAATGCTGAAGAACGAGGTTGTAAAGCAAGCGCCTTTTGCTGTTTTCCCAATGTCTCCGTAAGCCTTGAAGGGGGTTCCATCCATTAAATAGAACAGCAATGGAACTCTGTCTTTAGGCGGAGCAGCAAGGAATAGTTTTGACACCAACCTAGGCTGTTCAATCGCTTGCTGCAGGAAGTGAATTTGCTGCAGCTGGTTTATCATCCGCAAACTGATCCTCTCCTTCAGCTTTAGTTTTTAAAATTTTTCTTCTTAATATGTATGTTTACAAGCAGGGCATTAATCGTAAAAGTAAGTAGATAAAAAGAAAAATACACCCAGATCCGCGATCCGGGTGTATTTTTCTTTTAGCTGAAGGGCTTTCACCGTTCGAGGACAATTGTTAGATGCTTGGCGCAAATACAGCTGGTAAACATGAAACTCCACAGAAGCAATTCAAATCGACAGTGATACAAACTCTTGTACGGCTAAATGTAGGTCCAGTGATAGTTCGCAGACAGTCATCACCTTGCCCAGGCGGCACGATCAAATCATTAGCGGCTGGTCCAAACGTAATATCTTCTGCACATAACAATTCTAATACAGCACAGCAATTCTCTGTATCAACTGATGAAACTCTAAAGAAAGTAGTTGTAATCGCTTGAAGGTCTCCAGGTGCGGCTCCAGCAGAAGTATTTCTCCGGAAGCCTTGAGCGACAAATACGTTTCCGCATAGTCCGCCGCGTTCAGGACCGGCATTTTCTGAAGTTGGATTTACTGAGCTGCAAATTAATTGAAGTGGCACTGTATTGAAGTTTGATGGAGTTGTTCCGCCTACGAGTTCACGTATAGATTCAGAACAGCTGCTTACACAGTCATCTGACGCAGTATCTTGTTGATATTCTGCAATTTCTGCTAAAATATCACACACGCAGTGGCCTGTATGAAAATGTTCTCCACAACCCATTCATTTTCCCCCCTTTGTTATTTATTTGACATGTTGTCCTTAATAGAATATGAAGAATGGACAAAATGGCGTGGGTGGCTTACTTAATTTAAAGGAAAATGGACAAAAGTTTATTCTGTTTTTTCGCTTGTCTAAACCGTTAGAGCCGGATTATCTGTACAGCCAGATTTTCAATTGTTCGTCTTCGTCAATTGTCGCCAATAAAACCTCTTCGATGGCCGTACGGTTGTTCACCTGAAGGCTGTCTTTGAGCCAGCGCTCATCTTTTCCGAGTTTTTTTAGCTGAGCGCCATCAATTTTTCCGTCTTTGATAACGGCATACGGAAATGAAAAGAGAGGGGGCTGCAGTTGCAAATCAGATAAAGTAACCGGCTGATGCTTTGGGTCTAAAAACACAGAGATATTGCCATCCGGCTCCCATAAAGCCAGTGCCACGGTTTGTATATCGGTAATTTTCTCTTTTCTCAGCTGCGATAACAAAAAGTCGATGGATATCTTGGCTTGGGTTAAATTTTTATCGAGAATTTGCCCGTTTTCGATCAGGCTCAAGGGGGCGGGCTCAAACCAGTGTTTGAGCGCAGGCAATTTTAAAGTGAGGAAGGTGCCAATTGTATAGAGCGTGACTAACACGCCGATCGCAATGATAGGGCCTTGCAATTCCAAGCGTTTATCGGATAAGGGATTGGAAATAATGTTACCGAGTATAAGGGCCATGGTAAAATCAAGCAAACGCAATTGAGAAATAGAGTGACGTCCGATAAGTTTAACGGCAAAAAGCAGAAAGAAAAAACCGACAACAGCCCGCAAAAGCCATTGAACGGGCGTTAACATATCTTGGGCATAGACAAAGTCCATTGCTTGCTCACATCCTCTATATACAAAGTAAAGATAAAAGAGTGATCCAAAGCAGCTTTGGATCACTCCTGGTGTTTACTTCAGTCCTGTTTCCAAGGTTTGCAGCATGTGTTGCTTTTCCTGCTCATCGGCATTTTTCCAAAATACTTCAAACAAGACGCCAAGACCAGGAAGCATTTTCTCTTCATTACGCTGAATAGCGTCGACGATTGTGTGTTCCAGCTGTTCTTGTGAACTTCCTGACACGTTGGACAATACAGCGTTGCGCAAGTTGAAATTCATCTAGATCGCTCCTTTTCACGGTGATCTTTTTTATTTTCACCGCTCTTGCGATTCATTATGCGGGAAATTTAAGCTATAATGAAGCGGCGAATAGGAAAAGGAGTGAGTGGCGTGAAATTTATCCAATCCATGAAGAATCCGCAAGTGAAACAATGGAAAAAGCTGCTGACAAAGAAAGAACGGGAAAAAACAGGACAGTATCTTATCGAAGGTTTTCACCTGGTGGAAACGGCGTTAAATTATAAGGAACAGATCATTGAACTGATGGTTTCAGAAGAAGCCATTCTGCCGCCCCACTGGAATGTGGATGATTTGGACATGACGATGGTGACACCGGAAATAGCAAAAACTTTATCGGATACAGAAGCAGGACAAGGAGTGTTTGCTATCTGCCGCAAGCAGGAGCTGGCGGATATACTGGGGGGCCGTACATATTTATTAGTAGATACAGTCCAGGACCCAGGCAATATGGGTACAATGATCCGAACAGCAGACGCTGCTGGGTTGGATGGAGTGATCCTTGGGACGGGATGTGCTGATCCGTACAATCCAAAAGTGCTCCGCTCTGCCCAAGGCAGCCACTTTCACTTGCCAATTATACAAATGCCCCTTCTCAGGGCAATAGAGCAATTAAGAGAAAAGAAAGTGCCGGTGTTTGGGACTTCGCTGCAAGGCGCCTCTGACTACCGGGAAGTGTCCATCATGGATTCATTTGCTCTTGTTGTCGGCAATGAAGGCGGCGGTGTGGACAAAGCATTGCTCGATAGAACAGACCGGAATGTGTACATTCCTATTTACGGGCAGAGCGAATCACTGAATGTAGCGGTTGCCGCAGGGATTTTGTTGTATCATTTCAAACAATCTTTGAAAAACGTTTGAATTTTCTCCAGACGTTGACTATAATAACGGTAATTACATAATAGCAAAGGCAATGACAGAGAAGAGTAGCTCATCGAATTTCTTTCAGGGAGAAAGTGCCGAAGACTGGAAGCACTTTTAAGAAATGGTGGGTGAAGTTCACCTCTCGAGCCGGCATCAGGACCGCTCCTGCGTAAAGATGCCCCGGTGAAGAACCGTTACTTCAATGAAGTGAACATGCTTAGCATGTTAAAAAGGGTGGTACCGCGACCAAAGCCTCGTCCCTTTCCGGGAGACGGGGCTTTTTTTGTTGGCAAAAACACTATTGATGAGCTTCTGCCGCAAGAGATGGCTTGCAGGCGGTCGTTCTAAAAATAAAGGAGGATGTTCCAGTGGAGCAGCAATTAAAAGAGTTACAAACAGAGGCACTTGCCAAAGTGGAAGCAGCCGCAGATTTAAAGCAGCTGAATGACATTCGGGTCGCTTATCTGGGAAAGAAGGGGCCGATTACAGAAGTGCTGAAAGGCATGGGGAAATTATCGGCAGAAGAGCGTCCGAAAATGGGAGCGCTCGCGAATGAAGTGCGCGCAGCCGTTTCAGCAGCCATTGAAGGAAAGCAGTCCGCTTTAGAACAGCAAGCGATCCAGGCGCAACTGGAAAAAGAAACAGTCGATGTGACGCTTCCGGGCCGCCCGGCAAGAACAGGCAATGCCCATCCGCTTACAAAAGTAGTGGAGGAAATTGAAGATTTATTTATCGGCATGGGGTATTCCATCGCAGAAGGTCCGGAAGTAGAAATGGACTACTACAACTTTGAAGCGCTGAATTTGCCAAAAGGGCATCCAGCACGCGATATGCAGGATTCCTTCTATATTACGGAAGATATTTTGCTGCGCACGCACACATCACCTGTGCAGGCGCGCACAATGGAAAAGCATAAAGGCCAGGGACCAGTGAAAATCATTTGCCCGGGAAAAGTATACCGCCGCGACAATGATGACGCCACGCATTCCCATCAGTTTACACAAATTGAAGGGCTTGTTGTTGATGAAAACATCAGCATGGGCGATTTGAAAGGAACGCTTGAAGTATTCGCGAAAAAGCTGTTTGGAGAAGACCGGGAAATCCGCTTGCGCCCAAGCTTTTTCCCGTTCACGGAGCCGTCGGTTGAAGTCGATGTTAGCTGCATGTGCGGCGGAAAAGGCTGCCGGATTTGCAAGGAAACGGGTTGGATTGAAATTTTGGGAGCCGGCATGGTGCATCCGAATGTTCTCGAAATGGCTGGATTTGATTCCAAAAAATATACCGGCTTCGCTTTCGGAATGGGACCTGACCGGATTGCCATGCTGAAATACGGAATAGATGATATTCGGCACTTCTATACAGACGATATTCGTTTCTTAAAGCAATTTGCAGAACATGAATAACTGGAGGGATAAGAATGTTTGTTTCATATAAATGGCTAAGCGAGTATGTCGACTTAGATGGCATGCCGGCCAAGGAATTAGCAGAAAAAATTACGCGCAGCGGAATCGAAGTCGAGGGTGTAGAGGTTCTTGGCGAAGGCATTAAAGGTGTGGTTATCGGCCATGTGCTGGAAAAAGAGCAGCATCCAAATGCAGATAAGCTAAATGTGTGCCAAGTGGACATTGGCGAAGAAGAGCCGGTGCAAATCGTCTGCGGAGCGCCAAACGTAGATAAAGGTCAAAAAGTGGCTGTGGCGAAAGTCGGCGCCGTGCTTCCGGGCAATTTTAAAATTAAAAAAGCGAAATTGCGCGGTGAAGCGTCAAATGGCATGATTTGTTCTTTGCAGGAGCTTGGTATCGAAAGCAAGCTTGTGGCGAAAGAGTATGCGGAAGGGATTTTTGTCTTTCCAAACGAAGTGACACCAGGAGAAGATGCGCTTTTGCAATTGAACTTGGATGACGAAGTGCTGGAATTGGGCTTGACGCCTAATCGTTCGGATTGCTTAAGCATGCTGGGGGTCGCTTATGAAGTAGCCGCTCTTCTTGATAAAGAAGTCAAACTTCCAAATGTTGAAGTGGAAGAAACAGCAGAGCGTGCGGAAGATTGGATTACAGTGAGCATTGAAGCAAAAGAAGATAATCCTATCTATATCGCCCGCATTGTTAAAAACGTGAAGATCGGCCCTTCGCCGCTGTGGATGCAGACGCGCTTAATGGCAGAGGGAATCCGGCCGCATAACAATGTCGTTGATATTACTAACTATATTCTGCTTGAATACGGCCAGCCGCTGCATGCTTTTGACTATGACCGGTTAGGCTCTAAAGAAATTGTCGTTCGCCGTGCGCAGGACGGAGAAAAATTTGTGACACTGGACGATGCAGAACGGACTTTATCCTCCGAGCATTTGCTGATCACAAATGGCACAGAAGGAGTCGCTCTAGCGGGTGTCATGGGCGGCGCAAATTCCGAGGTGGAAGACGATACAACGACTGTGCTGATTGAATCTGCTTATTTCGACGGCCAGCGCGTCCGCCAAGCATCAAAGGACCACGGGCTGCGTTCGGAAGCAAGCGCCCGCTTTGAAAAAGGGGTGGACCCGAACCGCCTGCAGGCAGCTGCAGACCGTGCGGCGCAGTTAATGGCCCAATATGCCGGAGGCGAGGTGCTGGCTGGCAGCGTAGTCGCTGGTGAAATCAACCTTGAGCCAAAGGTTGTTGCGGTCACATTAGAGAAGTTAAATCGCGTTCTTGGCACAAGCTTGGAAGCGCCAGAAGTGGAGGGTATTTTCCGCCGCTTGAAATTCGAAGTGAAAACGGATAATGGAGCGTTCATCGTTACTGTGCCAACGCGCCGGGGCGACATTACGATTCCTGAAGACCTGGTGGAAGAAGTAGCCCGTCTATACGGATACGATCGTTTGCCGACAACTGTTCCTGTGGGCGCCACTTATCCGGGCGGCCTAACGGATTATCAAAAGAAACGCCGGGCAGTCCGTCAGTTTCTGGAAGGTGCCGGTCTCAATCAAGCCATCACCTATACATTGACGAGCGGGAAAAAAGCGAAAGAATACGCACTCGACTCACGCGAGCCCATCAAGCTGGCGATGCCTATGAGTGAAGAGCACGCTTACTTGCGTCTAAGCATGATTCCCCAGCTGCTTGGTGCGGTTGCATATAACAATGCCCGTCAAATGGATTCGATTGCTCTTTATGAGGTAGGAAACATCTTCTTGAAGACAGCAGATGGCGAGCTGCCAGAAGAACAAGAACATGTGGCAGGAGCGATCACTGGTTTATGGGAAGAAAATTTATGGCAAGGCGAAAAGAAACCGGTTGATTTCTTCGTGGCAAAAGGCATTCTCGAAGGGTTATTTGCCAAGCTTGGGCTTTTAGAGCGCATCACATTTAAAAAAGCAGAAGTAGCCGGCATGCATCCTGGGCGGACAGCTGCTGTTGAACTGGACGGCCAAGTAATTGGCTTTGTCGGCCAGGTGCATCCGCAGCAAGCCAAGGAGCTTGATATCAAAGAAGTATACGTATTTGAGTTAAAGCTCAGCCCGCTGTTCGCTGCTGAAACAGCTCCGGTTGCTTATCAGCCGATTCCGCGTTTCCCATCCATTACTCGTGACATTGCCCTCGTTGTGGATACGAACGTTGAAGCTGGCCAATTAAAAGCAATTATTGAAGAGGCGGGCGGAAAGCTCCTGAAAGACGCCCATGTATTTGACCTGTACGAAGGAGAGCACGTGGAGGCAGGCAAAAAGTCGATCGCTTTCTCCTTGAAATATTTCGATCCAGAAAAAACATTAACGGATGAAGAAGTCGTCAAGGTTCATAACGGCGTACTGGACGCGTTAAAAGAAAAAGTCAATGCTGAATTAAGAAGCTGATCACTGATCCAAACACGCCCGCTAATTAGCGGGCGTGTTTCAGTTTGCCGGCAAAAGGGTTCGGGATGAGCTTATTCCGTGCCTCCTCTTGATGTTTGTTTGATCTCGGAAACTGAGGGAGAATAGCCGATCTCCCCGAGCTCATGATGTAACTTGTTCCCGGCATCTGTCCATTTCCGGTTGGCCTAACTTTGCAACGCCTACGGGATTCACCGCTCGCCCTGCGAAACGCGAAGCGCCTGGAATGGCAACCAACCGTCCCTGTCCGACCACAAACAAAAAAAAGACGGCAGGCAAGCTCAATCTATTTGAGTTTGCCTGCCGTGTAAAGCCAGATCTGAATTTCCGGATCTGGCTTTACTCTTTTATTGTTTATTGAGAAGTCTCCGTGCTTTTTCTGTATTGGCAAAGTGTTTCTTTGTGAAGTGGAGAAGGGCGCCTTCTCCTTTTTCGCGGATGAGCCGTGCGGCCGCTGTATCGACCTGGCTGCCCGCCCCTTTAGGAATAGGGAACCCGGATTCGCTACTTAATTGATCCATTTGTTTCACAAAAGCGTAGCGGGCGATAATAGAGGCGGCGGCAACAGACAGGTGAATGCTTTCTCCTTTTGTGCTGAAAAATACATTTTCTTGAAAAATTTCCTTTTGCCCTTTTAAATAGCGGTAATAGGTATCTTTTTCCGCAAATTGATCAATCAGCACCGCATCGGGCCGCTCCGGAAAGATTTTTTTATGCAAATTGATGAGTGCTTGATTATGAAGCAAGGCTTTTATTTTTCCTTGTGACATTCCTTTTTGCTGAAGCTCATTATATTTTTCGTTTTTTAAAATGAGCAGGCTGTAGGGGATCAATCGAGCAATTTTTTTGGCAATCGCCACAATTTGCGGATCGGTTAAATCCTTAGAATCGCGAACCCCTATGTCCTGCAATTCGCGCAGCTGTTCCTTTTTCACAAAAGCGCTGACGACGGTGATTGGGCCAAAATAATCCCCGGTGCCGACTTCATCGCTGCCGATGACAGACAGCTCAGAGAAGCCAGGCGGCAACAGAGCCGGTGCCGGTTTCTTTTTTCTTGCAGGAGCGGCTTGGGCGGTTTCTCCCTGCCATTTCGCGGCTTCGCTTGCGGCGCCTTTTCCTTGGAACAGGACTTTTCCTGAACGATAGCCCGTAATGGCACAGTCCGCGGTTTTGGCTGCGAAGACGGCTCCCGTTGGCAGTTTGGCAGCGGACTGGCTGGCATAATGCTTTTTCATCTCTGAAAGGGTAGTAGTGGAAACGGTTAACACGGTATGGCTCATAGATAAACTCTCCTTTACGCTTGCGGCTTTTCATGGCTTCCTGCTCATGGTATGATAACAGATAGGATTCTTTACGAATGGGGGCATTCCATTGTCGAATGAAGAGAAAAACCGGATTACGGTTGACATATACGGACATCATTATACAATTGTCGGCACGGAATCGAACAGTCATATCCGGCATGTGGCCCGTTTGGTCGACGAAAAAATGCGGGACATTAAACGGAAGAATCCTGTGCTTGACCTGAACAAAATTGCTGTATTAACGGCCGTCAATACAGTTCATGATTATGTAAAATTGCAGGAAGAAATTGAATTGCTGAAAGCAGAATTAAAAGAATTGAAGGACTGACTGATATGATCGACATCATCTTGCTGGTTTTGCTGTGCGCAGGCATTATCATTGGCTTAAAGCGCGGATTTATTTTGCAGTTTTTCCACATAGCGGGCTCGATTATTGCCATTATTGCTGCTCTAGCCTTGCGGGAGCAAGTAGCCCCTCTTCTCAAAGGCTGGATTCCGATGCCGCCGCTTAATGAAAATATATCATTTAGTCTAGTGGCAGACAGCTTTGAAGCTTTTTACTACGGAGCGATCGCCTTCATTATTATTTTTATTTTAGTGAAAATAGTTTTATCGGTGCTCGGTTCTTTCATAAATACTATTGCACATATCCCGGTACTAAGGGAAGTGAATAAAGTCGGCGGGGGAATTTTTGGATTTGTTGAGATCTACCTTGTGCTATTTGTGCTTGTGTATCTTGGCATGCTGCTGCCTTCCGGAATCTCGTCCATGATAGCTGATTCACTAATCGCCGATTATATGATCCATCATACACCTTATTTATCAGATGCGCTGAAAAATTTTGATCCGCTTACTCAATTAAACCGCTTCTCTTTTTAAAAGAGAAGTTTTTGTTTTGTCTGGCTTTTCTGTTACTATTAATAATGGAGAAAATGATCGATTTTGAAAGTATGGTGACGACAATGATCAATAAAAAAGACATTATCCGTTTACTGGAGAAGATAGCGATATATATGGAACTGAAGGGGGAAAATCCATTTAAAGTTTCCGCGTTTCGAAAGGCTGCCGCCGCCCTTGAAACAGACGATCGCAGCCTGGCGGAAATTGATGATATGACCAAAATTGCCGGTATCGGCAAGGGAACAGGAGCAGTTATCGAAGACTATATTCAAACCGGTGAATCTGCTGTATTGAAAGAGCTGCAGGAGGAAGTGCCTGCCGGTCTCGTTCCTTTGCTCCAGCTGCCGGGACTTGGCGGCAAAAAGATTGCCAAGCTATATAAAGAGTTAAATGTGGAAAGCATAGAAGATTTGCAGCAGGTTTGCGAAGCGAAAAAAGTGCGCGAATTGCCGGGCTTCGGCGCCAAAACCGAAGAGAAAATTTTGGCCGCCATCAAAGAAGCAGGCAGCCGCCCGGAACGGCTGCCGATTGCTTATATGCTGCCGCTTGCGGAGTCAATCGAACAGCAGCTTGCTGAGATGAAAGCGGTGCAGCAGTTTTCTCGGGCAGGCAGTTTGCGCCGCCTGCGGGAAACAATTAAAGATCTTGATTTTATTATTGCGACCGAGAATGCGGCTGCCGTAAAGGAACATCTGCTGAAAATGACCGGAATTAAAGAAGTCATTGCAGCGGGTGACACGAAAGTTTCCGTTGTGATTTCCGGCGACTGGGATGTATCAGTGGATTTTCGGATTGTGACGGCTGAAGAGTTCGCGTCTACGCTTCACCATTTCACCGGTTCAAAAGACCATAATGTCCGAATGCGCCAGCTCGCAAAGGAACGCAGAGAAAAGATCAGTGAATACGGTGTTGAATCTGCTGAAACAGGGAAAACAACGACGTTCCAAACGGAGGAAGATTTTTATCACCATTTTCAGCTGCCTTGGATTCCACCGGAAATTCGTGAGGACGGAACGGAAGTTGAACAGTTCCCGGGCTTCGGCCGGCTGATTCAGCTGAGCGACATTAAGGGAGATGTCCATATGCACACGACTTGGTCGGATGGCGCTTATTCCCTGGAAGAAATGATTGAGGCTTGTCGGGCTAGAGGATACGACTATATGGCAATTACGGATCATTCACGTTTTTTAAAGGTTGCTAACGGCTTGTCAGTTGAACGGCTTTTAAAGCAAATTGAGGAGATCCGCCAGCTGAATGCCCGATATAACGATATTGAAATCCTTTCTGGAATTGAAATGGATATTTTGCCGGACGGGACATTGGATTATGAAGATGATATATTGAGCCAATTGGATTTTGTCATCGCTTCTATCCATTCCAGCTTTTCGCAGCCTCAAGAAACGATTATGGCGCGGCTGAAAACGGCTCTTGAAAATCCTTACGTTGATTTAATTGCTCATCCGACTGGACGGCTGATTGGCCGCCGTGACGGCTATGCGGTGGATATGGATCAGCTTATCCAGCTCGCTAAAGAAACCAATACCGCCTTGGAATTAAATGCTAACCCGCATCGTCTGGATTTATGTGCCGATCACTTGAAAAAAGCCCAGGAGGCCGGAGTGAAAATCTTTATTAATACAGACGCCCATGCGATCGAGCATCTCGACTTTATGGAAGTTGGGGCCAAAGCAGCCAGAAAAGGGTGGCTTCGTCCGGAAACGGTTGTGAACACCTACAATAAAGAAGATTTTTTGGCTTTTATTAATCGAAACAAATAGGGAGGAATCCTGTTACGTGAATAAAAAAGTATTAAAAACCCTCGAGTTTGACAAAATTAAGCAGCAGCTTGCCGAACATGCGGCTTCCGGCTTGGGAAGGGAGCAGGCGGAAAAGCTGGAGCCGTCCGTTTCTTATGAAGAAGTGGTGCGACTGCAGGAGGAAACCGATGAAGCCTCTCGTGTACTTCGGCTGAAGGGACATGCACCGCTGGGCGGTATTTACAATGTTCGTCCGCAAGTCAAGCGGGCGCAAATCGGCGGCATGCTGAATGGGATGGAATTTGTTCAAGTCGCCAGCACCATTTATGCCGGCCGCATGATGAAGCAATTTATTCATGATTTAGTGGAAGAAGGAGAGGAATTGCCGATCCTGTCTGAAAAAGCGGAACAGCTTCCTGTACTGACGCCGCTTGAACACCGTATTAAGCATACAGTGGATGAGCATGGCGGGGTTCTTGATTCAGCAAGCGAAGCGCTTCGGCACATCCGCCAGCAATTGCGCGCCAATGAAAGCCGGATTCGCAGTAAGCTGGAGAGTTTAATCCGCGGAAGCAATGCACAAAAGATGTTATCTGATGCAATTATTACTATTAGAAATGACCGGTATGTGATTCCTGTGAAACAGGAGTATCGCGGCCATTATGGCGGCATTGTTCATGACCAATCTTCTTCCGGCCAGACATTGTTTATTGAGCCGGAGTCGATTGTGCAAATGAATAATCAAATCCGTGAGTTTAAATTAAAGGAGCAATTGGAAATTGAGCGGATTTTCACCGAGCTGACAGTAGAGGTGGAACAGCACGGAGAAGAGCTGTACTATTTGACCGGCTTGCTTGGAGAGCTTGACTTCATGTTTATGAAAGCGAAATTCGGCCGGACAATTAAAGGAACGAAGCCGCTCGTAAATAAGGACGGTTATATCCGCTTAAATAAAGCGCGCCACCCGCTTTTGCCGATAGAAGAGGCGGTTGCAAATGATATTGAATTCGGAAGAGAGTATACCACAATCTTAATTACCGGGCCGAATACCGGCGGGAAAACCGTGACGCTGAAAACAGTCGGATTAACGACATTAATGGCGCAGGCAGGCCTTCCGATTCCGGCACTTGACGGGTCGGAAACGGCTGTGTTCGGTTCCGTGTTTGCCGATATTGGAGACGAGCAATCCATTGAACAAAGCTTGAGTACCTTTTCATCTCATATGGTCAACATTGTGGACATTTTAAAGCAAGTCGATCATGACAGTCTTGTGCTGTTTGATGAGCTTGGCGCCGGCACGGACCCCCAAGAAGGAGCAGCGCTGGCGATGGCCATTCTGGATGACGTGCATAGCCGCGGCGCCCGGGTGATCGCTACTACTCACTATCCTGAGCTAAAGGCATACGGCTATAATCGTGAAGGTGTAATAAATGCGAGTGTAGAATTTAACGTGGAAACGCTCAGCCCAACATATCGGCTGTTAATAGGTGTGCCTGGCCGAAGCAATGCTTTTGAAATCTCCAGCAGACTCGGCTTGAATGACAGTGTTATTGAACAGGCTCGCGGTTTGATTGGGGCTGACACAAATGAAGTCGATCAAATGATCGCTTCCCTTGAGCAGGCCCGCCGAAAAGCAGAAGAAGAGGAACAGGAGGCGCGTGAATATTTACAGCACGCGGAACAGTTCCATAAAGAGCTGCAAAAGCAAATGCAAGAGTATTATGCTCATAAAGAGGAATTGGCTGAAAAAGCACGCAAGCAGGCAGCGGAGATTGTAGAAAAAGCCAAGGCTGAAGCTGAAGAAGTGATTCGCGATTTGCGGACAATGAGATTAGAGAAACAAGCTGATGTAAAGGAGCATGAACTGATTGAGGCAAAACGCCGTCTCACGGAAGCGGTGCCTGCTGAAGCAAAGAAACCAGTGAAGAAGCAGGCAGCGTCTTCCGAGCGGGTATGGAAGCCTGGGGATGAAGTGAAGGTGCTCAGTTTTGACCAAAAAGGCACGCTGCTTGAAAAAGCCGGAGACAAAGAATGGCATGTGCAAATTGGCATCATGAAGATGAAGGTGAAAGAAAGTGACCTGCAATTTATGAAGTCAGAGAAAAAAGCAGATCCGAAGCCGCTCGCTACAGTAAAAGGCAGAGACTACCACGTCAGTCTTGAGCTTGACTTGCGCGGCGAGCGTTATGATGATGCATTGGCAAGGGTAGAAAAGTATATCGATGATGCGTTGCTTGCTGGCTATCCGCGTGTATCCATCATTCACGGTAAAGGGACAGGGGCGCTTCGAAAAGGTGTCCAAGATTATTTGAAGAATCACCGGTCAGTGAAACGGACTCGTTTCGGCGAGGCCGGAGAAGGCGGCAGCGGCGTGACGGTCGTTGAATTAAAATAAGAGGGGCTTTGTGTGTATGAACCAGTTTTGGGAAAATGAATTTATACAGCTTGCCGGTTATTACAGCGTTGTGGTTGTCTGTATTACACTGTCGTTAGCCGTATTTGAACTGGTAACTAAATATCGCAATTGGGAAGAAATTAAAAAAGGAAATATGGCTGTGGCAATGGCAACAGGCGGAAAAATCTTTGGCCTTTCAAATATTTTCCGCCATTCCATTGCCCACAACGATAATCTCTTAACCATGATTGGCTGGGGAGCATTTGGCTTTATTTTATTACTGGCCGGTTATTTCATCTTTGAGTTTTTAACTCCCCGTTTCCGGATCGATGAGGAAATTGAAAATGATAATCGTGCCGTTGGCTTTATTTCTATGGTTATTTCTGTAGGGCTGTCGTATGTAATTGGCGCAGCCTTAAATTAATAAGGAGCATGAGATGATGGAAACACTAGCAAAGGTACTGCTCGTTTTCTGTGGCATTTTTCTTGCCATTGGTGTCATTTATTTATTATTTATTGCTTAAAAAAACACTTCCCTGGCGTCCGCCGGGGAAGTGTTTTTTCTTCACAGCTAGTCAGTCGGCATTTTAAACGGTGAAGAACGCGTGATCATTTGCTTGCCGTCTTTTACCTGTGACAGAAGGGAAAGGGAATCTGTCAAAAATTCAATGGTTTCTTCCATAAAAGGGCCTTTATTTAGCATAATGCCGTCAAATTCACTGCCAAAAGACAGGTCCGCCAGCTCCGATCGAGACGGAGTTCCTTTTTTTGCCAGAGACTCCAGCACCTGCGTCGCCAGAATAACGGGAACATGGGCAGCGCGGCATAGCGTTAAAATCTCTTTCTGGACAACGGGCAATTGCTCAAATCCTATTTCAATCGCCAAATCTCCTCTCGCGACCATTACGCCGAACTTTGAAAAGGTCAGTCCCTCTAATAGGATGTTTGAGAAGTTACGGACAGCTTCTCTTGTTTCAATTTTTGCGATAACAGCCAAGTCTTTTTCCGAAAAGCTGTGCATCAGCTGCTGCAGCTGCCGCAAATCGCCGGGACTATGTACAAAGGAGATTCCGACCATATCCGCATGCTCACAAATAAACACCAAATCTTGTTTGTCTTTTTGCGTCAGGGCAGCAACGTTTTCGTTCACCTGGCAGTCAGGAAGATTGATCCCTTTGTTTTCTTTAAGAGAAGCCTGCGTATCGGGGAATAAAATTTCGATGTCGATAAACTCATTGTTTCGTTCCCTTACTGCTGCCTGGATTTTTCCATCATCAATCAATACCCGGTCTCCTTGTTGAATAGCAGCAAATGCTTCTGGAAGCGTCACTGGAATACCCGCTGTTGTGGATTCAGTAGCGGGATGTCCTTCTATATCATCACGCAAATAAAGCCTGACAAAATCGCCCTTTTTCACCTCGATCTGGACAGGTGATGTCTCAAGGTGTCTTACCAGCAGCTCCACTTGTCCATCTGCACTCTTGAATGTCGTCTGCTCATTGATATAGGCTGTTTCCTCAAGAGTGACGGCTAAACCGGCAGAAGAAACATCCGTAATAAGAAATTGTCTTTTCTTATGGCGGCTATCTATAAAATAAAGAGGCTCCCCTTGCTGAAAAGAATGCCACTCCTGATGAGAAGAGGCGTAAATAATAAAATCATGTTCTTCGTTCATCAAGTGGCTGCCCGCTGTTGGGTTCCAGCTTATAAAGCCTTTTTTTGCCCTTAAAGGCTGCCCGTATTGATTCTTTTTAATGCCTATCTTTAGGGGATAGGCTACTTTTTTGAGCGGTCCGATTCTAATTTTCGGTCCCGCCAGGTCCATGTAAATTTGACATCTTTCTCCCTCGTATAGCCCTTTCCTTCTTAAACGGTCTTCAGCGCCGCGAATGGCTCTGATCAGCTTTTCCCATGCTGCTGCTTCGCCATAGGCGCAGTTGATTCGGGCAATGGACATCCCGTTCAACAAAAAACGTTCAATCACAGAAGCGGTCATTTGGGTGTCTAAAGTGACCATGATATGCGGAGATTCTGTGCGGTGTTTTTTTCCTAAGACAATCTCCTTCCGCTTCTTGGCAAGCTGTAAAGGTGCTTCCCGGTAGGCTGGATAACGGGGAAGAAGGATGCCTAGATTTGAACAGAGCGTGTGCAAGCTTTGGATCATATGCTGATTCGAACTTATACAAAGCCCTTTATGGCGGAGAGCGGCTGTAAATTCGGCGTGAACATTATTTTTGTAAGCAAGATAGGCTTTCAGGTTTTGTGCGCTGAATGTGTGGCGGGCACGCGGATATGAAGCTGAAACAGCAGCAGCTTCGTTCAGTGCTGTCTGATACAGCGACCAGGCCGTGTTCGCTAATTCAGTGTGCGAAAAGTGGTGCATGATCCATCCACCTCAATATAAAAAAGGATTAATAATGAATTGTATTCTTCTTTTAAGAGATAGGTGCAAATCTTCTTTGTAAGAAGGTTAGGCCAACAGTTGCCGGGCGGCGCTTACTCGATATCCACAAACCGCTTATCATGAGGTTGTTTCGGAGTAATAATTCGCAACAGCCCGTTTTTATAGGTGGCGTGTGTATCCTTTTCGGAAATAGAAAATGGCAGTGTGAGGCACCGTTCGATTTTCTGAAGAGATTGTTTCCTGTGAGAGTAAACCTGTTCATGATGGATCGTTGTCATATCAGAGTGCTCTACTGCAATCCGCAGCTGGTTGCCGAGAACTTCCACTTGAATATGCTCCCGCTTATGTCCAGGGAGGTCTGCTTCAATAATCATGTCAGATTCCGTTTCATACCATTCAACAGGGAAAACATTCTGGCTAAGAAAAGAGTCTAAATGCTTCAACGATTCATCGAAAAACGAGTCAATAGATTTTACGAAATGATGAAATGAGCCGTTAAAAAGCCCTGGCAGATTGTTTTTTTCAAATCCCATTTGTAACTCTCCTTCCTGCTAGTTATCATTAACAAATTATGATAAGAAAAGAAAAATGCGACTGTGTATCAATGAAGGTGCGTTGAAAAAAGTGCGGTGTAAGGCGAACGGTTCTTTTTACAGCGCATGAAACCTTCTCTTCAACCAATACTAAGAAGAGGAGGTGATGAGATGATTAAAAAAGCAACATGCATGCTCTTTTTATTTTTATCAACTTTTCCTGTTATCTCTGGAGCACAAACCCTTACTATTACAGGTGAAAATTCAAGTGAAACCATTGCGCGCAATCAATTTCTGCTCTCTCCGGCAGATGAGTCCTTTGTTGACTTGAATAAGGTGCAAGAGCTGGTTAACCGTTTAAATAAGCAGGTGTATAAACACCCCGTGAATGCAACGCTCAATGAAAGAAGAGAGATTGTGCCCGAAAAAGCGGGGGCAGCTCTCGATCAAGAAGCATTCGTCAAGCAATTTTATGCATTTTTCTATGGGAAGAAATCTGCCTCCATAACGCTCCCAATGAAGGAGGTTCACCCGCGGGTGAATAGCGAGCTTTTGGCGGAGATCAGTTCAAAGGAAATCGGCCGTTTTACCACCTACTTCTCGAAACGCAATAAAGAGCGTTCCTATAACATCCTTTTGGCGGCGAAAGCGATCAATAATCATATTGTTTTCCCGGGAGAAAAGTTTTCTTTCAATAAGGTGGTCGGCGAGCGTACAGAGAAAAAAGGATACAAGCGCGCCCCTGTGATCATTAAGGGAGAGATGGCAGAAGATATTGGGGGCGGTATCTGCCAAGTGTCGTCAACATTGTTTAATGCGGTTAACTTAGAGGGCATAGAGATTGTTGAGCGCTACTCGCATAGCAGAAAAGTACCGTATGTGCCGCCGGGAAAAGACGCGACTGTCAGCTGGTGGGGACCGGATTTTGTATTTAAAAACGAATATGATCATCCAATCATTATTCGGGCAGCATCCTACGACGGGAAAATGATCATTCGGGTATTATCATCGGAAAGTGCAAAAATAAGGAGAAGCGGAAAATAAAAAAAGTTTCAAGTTCGATTTTCTATTCTCCTTTTACTGGAGGAACAGCTGCTGGCAAGGCTTTGCTTTTCCATTTGGCAAAGCCTTCTTACATAGTTTATAATTGAGGAGAATATTTATAATATTCAAAACGAACGGGGAGGGATGGAAATGAGTATTCGGCCTTGGCTTGCGAATTATCCAGAGGAAATACCCGCTTCACTTACCTATGAAGAACAGCCGGTGCAATCATATTTAACGAAGACAGCCCAACAGTACCCTAATAAAACAGCGATCCACTTCATGGGGAAAGAGCTAACTTTTCAGGAAGTGTATGAATCTTCTTTGAAGGTTGGCAATTATTTAAGGAAACTCGGGGTGAAAAAAGGAGACCGGGTAGCTATCATGCTTCCTAATGGTCCTCAGGCAGTCATCAGTTATTTCGGGGTGTTATATGCAGGAGCAGTCGTTGTCCAAACGAACCCGCTGTATACAGAAAGAGAAATTGAATATCAAATGAAAGATTCTGGCTCCATCGTCATTATTACACTGGATGTTTTGTACCCTCGCGTACGGCAAGTCATAAAGAATACACCCTTGCAGCATATTATTGTAACCGCTGTCAAAGACTATCTTCCTTTTCCAAAAAACATCATTTACCCTTTTATACAAACTAAGCAAACAGGGTTAAAAGTCCACGTGGAGGAGCGCGGAACAAATCATGAATTTAAGCGCATTATTGAAACCGAGCCGGCGAAAGAAATAGACCTTCCCTTTCACTTTGATGAAGACCTTGCACTTCTTCAATATACAGGAGGAACGACTGGTTTTCCGAAAGGAGTTATGCTGACGCACAAAAACCTTATAGCCAACACGTCAATGTGCGCTGCATGGATGTACAAGTGCAAAAAAGGAGAAGAAGTGATTCTCGGGGTGCTTCCCTTTTTCCATGTGTACGGCATGACGGCGGTAATGATTCTCTCTGTGATGCAAGCGTATAAAATGGTGCTTCTTCCTAAATTTGATGTCAAAACGACCTTGAAAGCGATTGAAAAGCAGCGGCCTACCTTGTTCCCAGGCGCTCCTACTATTTACATCGCTTTGTTGAACGACCCGGATTTAAGAAAGTATGACCTATCCTCCATTCGTTCATGTCTAAGCGGCTCTGCACCTTTACCAGCCGAAGTACAGCAAAAGTTTGAGAAAGTCACCGGCGGAAAGCTTGTGGAAGGGTATGGGCTATCGGAAACCTCCCCTGTTACTCATGCAAACTTTTTGTGGGATTCTGAACGGGTAAAGGGCAGCGTTGGCGTTCCATGGCCGGATACAGAAGCAGCCATTTTATCTCTCGATACAGGAGAGGTGCTGCCTCCAGGAGAAGTTGGAGAAGTGGTTGTGAAAGGGCCTCAGGTAATGAAAGGTTATTGGAACCGGCCTGAAGAAACAGAGATGACGTTTAAAGACGGCTGGCTGTTGACCGGTGATGTCGGTTATATGGACGAAAATGGATATTTCTTTGTGGTGGACCGCAAGAAGGATATGATTCTTGCAGGCGGTTATAACATTTACCCGCGTGAAGTAGAGGAAGTATTGTATGAGCACCCGTCCATTCAAGAAGCAGTAGTCGTAGGTGTCCCTGATGCTTACCGGGGGGAAACGGTCAAGGCATACATCGTCTTAAAAGAAGGACATTCCGTAACCGAAGAAGAATTAAACCTATTTGCCAGAGCCCAGTTAGCGGCCTACAAAGTACCGAGAATTTATGAATTCAGAACAGAACTTCCAAAGACAGCCGTTGGAAAAATTTTAAGACGTGCGCTGATCGATGAGGAAAAGAGAAAACAAGAAAAAACAAGTTAAATGGAATAAAAAAACAGCTTGTCCCCTCTTGACTCCTTCAGCATAAAACGGTAATATAAAAACATGAATGAATAGTCATTCATTTTGTTGATACAGAGACAGTAGGAGGGGGCAGCCTGTGAAACGAAATAAACCAAAATATCACCAGATCATTGATGCCGCTGTTGTAACGATTGCAGAGAACGGCTATCATCAAGCCCAGGTTGCAAAGATAGCCAAGCAAGCGGGAGTAGCAGATGGCACCATCTATTTATACTTTAAAAACAAAGAAGACATATTAATTTCGTTATTTGAAGAAAAAATGGGAAGTTTCGTCAAGAAAATTCAAGAAGCTTTAGCAGGAAAAACGGAAGCGGCGGAGAAGTTATTATTATTGGTCGATCATCATTTTTCCATATTGGCGGAAGACCGCCATTTAGCCGTTGTTACCCAGCTGGAGCTCAGGCAGTCAAACAAAGAGCTTCGCTTGAAAATTAATGGAGTGCTGAAAGACTACCTCCAGTTAATTGACGAGGTGTTGAAGGAAGGTGTCGAAAAAGGGGAATTCAGGCCTTCACTCAACATTCAGCTTGCAAGACAAATGATTTTCGGTACGATTGATGAGACGGTTACGACCTGGGTGATGAATGATCAAAAATACGATCTTCCAGCGCTTTCTTCTGAAGTAGGGGAAATGCTGCTAAATGGATTTTCTATTCGCTGATTGATATTCGGCACAAGGGGGATGGTGAACAATGGGATACATATCATGGAAAAGAGAAGGCCGGACGGCGGAAGTGCTGATTCAACGGCCTCCGGCTAATGCTCTTTCGAGTTCGCTGATCGCTGACATTGAGCAAGCGTTCAACGAGATTGAGCAGGATAACGAGGTGCGAGTCGTATTGATCAGCGGCGAGGGAAGATTTTTTTCAGCCGGCGCTGATATTAAAGAGTTTACGACGGTACAGAGCGGAGAAGAGTTCTCGAAGCTTGCTGCCCGCGGACAGCGGGTCTTTGAGAGGATTGAGAATTTTTCGAAGCCGGTGATCGCGGCGATCCATGGAGCAGCGCTTGGCGGCGGGCTGGAATTGGCGATGAGCTGCCATATCCGCCTGGTTTCAGAACAAGCTAAGCTTGGTTTGCCAGAACTTTCTCTTGGACTTGTTCCTGGATTTGCAGGGTCGCAGCGTCTTTCTCGTTATGTGGGCACAGCAAAGGCAGCGGAATTGCTGCTGACAAGCGAACCGATTACTGGAGCTGAAGCGGTACAGTGGGGGCTCGCTAATCATGCCTATCCGGAGGAAGAACTGCTTTCTAAAGCCCGTGAAATGGCGGCTAAAATTGCTCTCAAAAGCCCAATCAGCATGAAAGCAGCCATTGAGTTGCTGAATTTTTCAAAGCATGCGGAGTATTACAGAGGGGTAGAAAGAGAGGCGGAGCTGTTCGGAGAAGTATTTGATTCTCAAGATGCCAAAGAAGGCATCGGCGCATTTATTGAGAAGCGGCAGCCGGTATTCAAGGGGTAAATTATTTTTGTAAAAAATATTTGCAATCTTTCAAATGGACAGAAAAGAGCAAAGCAGGAGGGGAAATTATGAATATTTATGTACTTCTGAAAAGAACATTCGATACCGAGGAAAAAATTAGCGTGGCAAACGGCCAAATTCAGGAAGATGGCGCGGAATTTATCATTAATCCTTATGATGAGTATGCCGTCGAGGAAGCGATCCAAATTCGTGACGACAAAGGCGGAGAAGTGACAGTTGTTTCTGTCGGCAACGAAGAAGCAGAAAAACAGCTTCGGACAGCCCTTGCTATGGGAGCGGATAAAGCAGTGTTAATTAACACTGAAGACGATGTCGAAAATGGAGATCAATATACAACAGCGAAGATTTTGGCTGAGTTTTTAAAAGATAAGGAAGCGGATCTAATTATCGCTGGCAACGTAGCCATTGACGGCGGCAGCGGACAGGTTGGCCCGCGTGTGGCCGATTTGCTCGGAATGCCTTATGTCACAACCATTACGGAGATTAAAATTGAAGGTGAAAGCGTTCACATCGTCCGCGATGTAGAAGGAGATTCAGAAAAAATTGAAACAAAGCTGCCGCTTCTCGTTACAGCCCAGCAAGGGTTGAACGACCCGCGCTATCCATCGCTTCCAGGGATTATGAAAGCGAAAAAGAAGCCGCTTGATGAATTAGAGCTAGATGATCTTGATCTTGATGAGGATGAAGTGGAGGCAAAAACAGAAACGATTGCCGTATTCTTGCCGCCGAAAAAAGAAGCGGGCCGTATTCTCGAAGGAGAATTGAGCGATCAAGTACAGGAACTGGTGAGTTTACTGCACAGTGAAGCAAAGGTCATTTAAAGGGTAAACAGGACAGGAGGGGATTTACATGTCAAAAAAAGTATTAGTATTGGGAGAAGTACGTGACGGAGCGTTAAGAAATGTTTCTTTTGAGGCCGTAGCTGCAGGAAAGAAAGTAGCTGAGGGCGGTGAAGTAATCGGGGTGCTTATCGGAGAATCCATCAGCGGGCTGGCGGACCAAATGATTCATTACGGAGCTGACCGCGTGGCGGTAGTGGAGAATGAAAAGCTGGCGCAATATACTTCTGACGGCTATTCTCAAGCACTGCTTGCCGTTGTTGACCGAGAAAATCCGGAGGCCATTATTTTTGGCCATACCGCACTTGGCAAAGACTTATCTCCAAAAATTGCGTCGAGGCTTCAGGCGGGACTAATTTCCGATGCAACAGCTATTGAAGAAGACGGCGGGGACATTGTGTTTACTCGTCCGATTTATTCGGGAAAAGCATTTGAAAAGAAAAAGGTGAGCGCAGGTCTTGTATTGGCCTCTGTACGCCCGAACAACATCGCACCGCTTGAAAAAGATGAGTCTCGTTCGGGGGATGTCTATCCGGTAAATACAGATATTAAAGATATCCGCACGATCATTCAGGAAGTTGTTCGCAAAACAGCGGAGGGTGTGGATTTGTCAGAAGCAAAAGTGATTGTGGCCGGCGGACGCGGCGTGAAAAGCGAAGAGGGTTTCAAGCCGCTGCAGGAGCTGGCTGATGTCCTAGGCGGAGCGGTCGGTGCCTCCCGCGGTGCGTGTGATGCTGATTACTGTGATTACTCACTGCAAATTGGACAGACAGGAAAAGTGGTAACACCGGATTTATATATTGCCTGCGGAATTTCTGGGGCGATTCAACACTTAGCCGGCATGTCTAACTCTAAGGTGATTGTGGCCATTAACAAAGATCCGGAGGCAAGCATTTTCAGTGTCGCTGATTATGGAATTGTCGGCGATTTGTTTGAAGTCGTTCCAATGCTGACAGAGGAGTTTAAAAAGCTGAAAGTAGCTACTTCTTGACAGAGGAAGAAAAGCCGGTGCTGTGAATAGCACCGGCTTTTTTATTTGCTGCTTATTCACCTATAACAACGATTGAAAAAGAATGGAAATTGAAGAGTAAATGTCTTGTAAACGGGAAAAACAAAATGTGAAGCAAAAAATTAGCATCCGATTCTGATCGATGCTATACTGACCATAGTATATGTAACTTTAGGAGGTTTTTTTATGGCGATTGTAAAAGCGACTGATCAAAACTTTAACGATGAAACAGCTAGCGGTCTTGTGCTGGCAGACTTCTGGGCACCGTGGTGCGGTCCTTGTAAGATGATTGCTCCTGTACTGGAAGAACTTGATGCAGAGTTAGCAGACAAAGTAAAGATTGTTAAAATTGATGTAGATGAAAACCAAGAAACAGCTGGAAAATATGGCGTAATGAGCATCCCGACGCTTATCTTGTTTAAAGACGGCCAGCCTGTTGATAAAGTAATCGGTTTCCAACCGAAAGAAGCATTAGCTGAATTAGTAAACAAACATGCTTAATTGAATGACAAAAAAACCGTCTTCTGTCTCAGGCAGAAGGCGGTTTTTTGTCAGAAAGCAATGGTTTTGCAGGCTGAGTCCGTCAAGGAGGTGGAAAAATGAATTCAACGATTAAACATAAGCTGGCCCTGCTTCCGGATCAGCCGGGCTGCTATTTGATGAAAGACCGGCAGGGAACAGTCATTTACGTTGGCAAGGCAAAAGTATTGAAGAACCGGGTTCGCTCCTACTTTTCCGGTTCGCATGATGCAAAGACACAACGGCTCGTCGGAGAAATTGAGGATTTTGAATATATCATTACCTCATCTGATCTCGAAGCGCTCATTCTGGAATTAAATTTAATTAAAAAGCATGATCCAAAGTACAACATCATGCTGAAGGACGACAAGAGCTATCCGTTTATTAAGCTGACAGCAGACAGGCATCCGCGGCTGATCATTACGAGGAAAGTAAAAAAAGATAAAGCCAAATATTTTGGCCCGTACCCGAACGCCTATGCCGCTAACGAGACGAAAAAGCTGCTTGACCGTTTGTATCCGCTTAGAAAGTGTATAAACTTGCCGGATCGAGCGTGCCTTTATTACCATATGGGTCAATGCTTGGCACCTTGTGTAAATGAAGTCACAGAGGAGCAATATAAGGAAATGACGCATGAAATTGCCCGGTTCCTCAACGGGGGGCATCACCAAGTAAAAGAACAATTGACGGCAAAGATGCTTGAAGCGGCGGAAAAGCTAGAGTTCGAACGGGCAAAAGAGTATCGTGATCAAATTGCTCATATAGAGGCAACGATGGAAAAACAAAAAATCAATACCACCGATTTCACTGACCGGGACGTATTCGGCTACGCGGTGGATAAGGGCTGGATGTGTGTGCAGGTGTTTTTCATTCGCCAAGGGAAATTGATTGAGCGTGATGTGTCTTTGTTTCCAATCTATGATGAGCCGGAAGAAGAATTTTTAACCTATTTAGGCCAATTTTACGATCAGCCCAACCATTTTAAGCCAAAAGAAATTTTATTGCCGGGGAAAGTGGATGAAGTTCTGGCTGAACAGCTCATTGAAGTGAAAATGCTCAAGCCGCAAAAAGGCAAAAAAAAGGAGCTTGTAAATTTAGCCGTCAGCAATGCCCAAGCCGCTTTGGCAGAAAAGTTTGCTTTGATCGAGCGTGATGAACAAAGAACCATTAAAGCGGTTGAACAGCTTGGCCGGGCAATGAATATCCATGCGCCGCTCAGGATTGAAGCCTTCGATAATTCTAATATCCAAGGAACAGACCCGGTGTCAGCAATGGTCGTATTCATTGATGGAAAGCCGGCTAAAAAAGAATACCGCAAATTTAAAATTAAGTCCGTACAAGGCCCGGATGATTATGGCTCCATGCGGGAAGTGATTCGCCGCCGCTATAGCCGCGCTCTAAAAGAAGGGCTGCCGCTTCCGGATTTGATTATCATCGACGGCGGGAAGGGACAGGTGGAGACGGCCAAAGATGTCTTGCTCAATGAATTAGATTTGGATATCCCTATCGCCGGTCTTGCCAAAGATGAAAAGCATCGGACGTCGCAGCTTTTGTATGGGACCCCTCTTGCTGTGGTGCCGCTTTTGCATAATAGTCAGGAGTTTTATTTGCTGCAGCGCATTCAGGATGAGGTTCATCGCTTCGCCATTACTTTTCACCGCCAGTTGCGAGGGAAGGGGACCTTTCAATCAATTTTAGATAATATTGCCGGGGTAGGGCCAAAGCGTAAAAAGCAGCTGTTAAAGCATTTTGGTTCTGTCAAGAAAATAAGAGAAGCGACAAAAGAGGAATTAAAAGCAATCGGTATTCCAGAGAATACAGCTGCCGAAATTTTGGAGAGGCTGCAGGAGAAATAAAAAAGAGGCTGTCCGAATGAAGGGAACTCATGCGGTAAAGGACAGCCTCTTTTAGCTCTTCTTGAGTTTTATTCCCACTTTACAGTCAGCATCACTTTTTTTGCCCGTTTTTGAATATCTACTATAGATTCGGCTTCCGTCTGTTCATGGGAGGAAATTTGTTCAGCTAAGAACCCGCTCTCAAGAGAGAAGAAAGGCTCGGATTGAACAGAGAATCTTCTTTCGATAAAAGGACCGCTTATTTCAAAAGTCTTTTCCCGTTTGGCCTCTTTCGAAAGAGTGAGCGTTCCCCAGCCGGCTTCTTCAAAAAAAGAAACAAGCTCCTCAAAGCTTTGGCAAGGAAATTTTCTGGCCAGCGACTTGCCTGCCCAGTAGAGAATCGATTCGGCTTCTTTTCCGAGAACGTCTGTTAACAGGGAGTCCCTGATTAATTCATAACCAAAAATAGGCACAGAGAGGCCTTGTATTTCTTGTTGGTCAAGTTGCTTTGTCAATTTCATCCCCACTTTCTGATATCCATTATATACAACAGTTGGAAGAGAAAAAAGGAATTTATTCAAAAGATATTGTGATATAATAAAAGTGAAATAAATCAGAAATGAAAGCCGCATTTTCACAGGACCAGCGGCTGAAAAAGAGCCGCCGCATCCTTGACGCTTTATAGGGATGGGAGTAAAATGGTCTTGTCACAAAATAGTTATAAGTATGAAGCTTTGCCGAAAGAAACGATAATTTGTCGGATGCTTCAAGATTAAGGGGGGTAAAACATGGCTGACAACCGAGAATTTTTTTATCGCAGGCTGCACTCATTGCTTGGTGTCATACCTGTAGGGTTGTTTTTAACACAACACTTAGTCGTAAACCACTTTGCAACAAAAGGCGAGGAGGCATTTAACAGAGCCGCTGGCGTGATGGAAGGATTGCCATTCCGTTATTTATTGGAAACTTTTGTTATCTTTCTACCATTGTTATTCCATGCTATTTACGGATTGTATATTGCTTTTACAGCAAAAAACAACGTTGGCAGATTCGGTCATTTCCGTAACGTAATGTTCTTCCTGCAACGCGTGTCCGGTGTGATCACGCTTGTGTTTGTTGCATGGCATGTATGGGAAACGAGAATCCAAGCGGCGCTTGGTGCCGAAGTAGACTTCCATATGATGGCGGATATACTTTCTAATCCGTTAATGGTTGGTTTTTACATAGTAGGTATCGTTTCCACTGTCTTCCACTTTGCTAATGGTCTATGGTCTTTCAGTGTAAGCTGGGGAATTACAATTTCTCCTCGCTCACAACGCATTATGACGTACATCACAATGGTTGTTTTCGTTGCGCTTTCTGTTGTAGGAATTCGCGCAATTCTTGCGTTCGTATAAGTAAGTAGTTGAAATCAGTTCAGTTTGGATTTGGGAGAAAAAGGAGTGAGTCTCAATGAGTAATGGAAAAATTATTGTAGTCGGCGGCGGATTAGCCGGGTTAATGGCTACAATTAAAGCGGCAGAAGCAGGAACACAAGTTGACTTGTTTTCTCTAGTTCCGGTTAAACGCTCCCACTCTGTGTGCGCGCAAGGCGGCATTAATGGTGCGGTTAACACGAAAGGTGAAGGAGATTCACCTTATATTCACTTTGATGACACAGTGTACGGCGGGGACTTCCTAGCGAACCAGCCGCCAGTTAAAGCGATGACAGAAGCAGCACCTGGCATCATTAATTTGATGGACCGGATGGGGGTTATGTTTAACCGTACTCCAGAAGGTTTGCTTGATTTCCGTCGTTTTGGCGGTACACAGCATCACCGGACAGCGTTTGCCGGAGCAACAACAGGCCAGCAGCTGTTATATGCGTTGGACGAGCAAGTTCGCCGCTTTGAGGTAGCAGGACTCGTTACTAAGTATGAGGGCTGGGAATTCCTCGGTGCTGTTCTTGATGACGAAAATGTTTGCCGCGGGATTGTAGCACAAAACTTGCGCGATATGCATATCCAGTCTTTCCCTGGAGATGCCGTAATCATGGCAAGCGGAGGCCCTGGTATCATTTTCGGTAAATCGACAAACTCGATCATTAACACTGGTTCAGCTGCTTCTATCGTTTATCAGCAAGGTGTTAATTATGCAAACGGAGAATTTATTCAAATTCACCCGACAGCGATTCCTGGAGACGATAAGCTTCGTCTGATGAGTGAATCAGCGCGTGGAGAAGGCGGACGTGTTTGGACGTATAAAGATGGGAAGCCTTGGTACTTCCTTGAAGAAAAATATCCGGCATACGGAAACCTTGTACCACGTGATATCGCTACACGTGAGATTTTTGATGTGTGCGTAAATCAGAAGCTCGGCATTAATGGCGAGAACATGGTATACCTTGATCTTTCTCATAAAGATCCGCATGAGCTGGATGTTAAACTTGGCGGCATCATCGAAATTTATGAGAAATTCATGGGTGAAGACCCTCGCAAAGTACCAATGAAAATCTTCCCTGCTGTTCACTATTCAATGGGTGGACTATGGGTAGATTATGAACAGCAAACAAACATTCCTGGATTGTTTGCCGCTGGTGAGTGTGATTATTCACAGCATGGCGCGAACCGCTTAGGAGCTAACTCTCTTCTATCTGCTATTTACGGAGGAATGGTTGCCGGCCCGAATGCGGTAAAATACATTCACGGATTAGAAAAATCAGCGGATGCGATTTCTTCCTCTGTTTTTGATAAACATGTGAAACAAGAAGAAGCAAAATGGAACAATATTATATCGTTGGATGGCAAGGAAAATGCCTACTTGATTCATAAAGAGCTTGGCGAGTGGATGACAGCCAACGTAACAGTTGTTCGCTACAACGAGAAGTTAAAAGAAACAGACAATAAAATCGTTGAATTATTGGAGCGTTATAACAACATTAACATCAACGATACAGCCAAATGGAGCAACCAAGGAGCTGCCTTTACGCGCCAGTTGAAAAACATGCTTCATCTTGCCCGTGTAATTACAATCGGCGCTCTGAACCGTAATGAGAGCCGTGGAGCTCACTATAAACCGGAATTCCCAGATCGTAATGATGAGGACTTCCTGAAAACAACAATGGCAACGTTTAAAGGGGAGAACCAAGCTCCTGGCTTCCATTATGAAGATGTAGATGTTTCCTTGATCCCTCCGCGTAAGCGTGATTATACGAAGAAGAAGGAGGAGAAATAAAGATGAGTGAGAATAAAACAGTTCGCTTTATGATTACTCGTCAAGACACAATGGATTCGGCTCCGTATGAAGAAGAATTCGTTCTCCCATATCGTCCGAATATGAACGTTATTTCAGCGCTCATGGAAATCCAGCGTAACCCAGTGAATGCGAAAGGTGAAAAAACAACACCAATTTCTTGGGATATGAACTGTCTTGAAGAAGTGTGCGGTGCTTGTTCGATGGTTATCAATGGCAAGCCGCGCCAGGCTTGTACTGCTCTGGTTGACAAATTGGAGCAGCCGATTCGCTTGGCACCAATGAGCACATTCCCGGTTGTCCGTGATTTGCAGATTGACCGGGAGCGCATGTTTGATTCAATGAAGCGCATTAAAGCGTGGATTCCAATTGACGGTACGTACGAACTAGGACCTGGTCCGCGCATGCCGGAAAGAAAACGCCAATGGGCTTATGAGTTATCTAAATGTATGACTTGCGGTGTTTGTCTTGAAGCGTGTCCAAATGTAAACAGCAAATCAGACTTTATTGGACCTGCGTTCATTTCTCTAGTTCGCTTATTTAATGCTCATCCGACAGGTTCAATGAATAGAGACGAACGACTAAATGCGTTGATGGGTGACGGCGGTCTGCAAGATTGCGGAAACTCTCAAAACTGTGTGCAAGCATGTCCGAAAGGAATTCCTTTAACGACATCTATTGCAGCGATGAATCGCGCAGCTACGGTTCAATCATTCCGTAACTTCTTCGGAAGCGACCATCAAGTAGATTAATTGTTTCCAGCCTTCAGCTGCTTTAGCTGGAGGCTGTTTTTTTATAGGATAAAGGGGGAGCGAGTGATGAAAAAGCTTTCGTATATTCACGATTTTAAGCTGTGGGAGAAAGAATTCGACTTTTTTCATTCAATAAAGGTCCGTTTTTCAGAGACCGATATGTTTGGGCATTTAAATAATACAGTTCCATTTGTTTATTTTGAAGAAGCCCGGATTGAGTTTTTAGGCGCGAGAGGCTTGCAGCAGGAATGGTTAAGCGAGGCGAGTGAAGTGATACCGGTTGTCGCTGATTTGCAATGTGACTTCCTCGAACAAGTTTTCTTTGGGGACATACTGTCAATTGGCGTAAAAGTAGACAGCTTTGCCCGCTCCTCTTGCGACATACATTATAAAGGAACAAAGCAAGATGGAAGCGTTTGCTTTGTCGGCAGAGGAACACTTGTCCAAGTTTCCGCGATAACAGGAAAGTCGGTGCCGTTTACAGAGGCGGCAAGAGAGAAGTTGCTCGGTTCATCAAAAGTTTGACTCCAAAATAAAAATGACAAGGAATTTTACAACTTTGCTGTCAATTCCTTACTCCCTCACATATGATAGCGTAACGGCCGTTCCGTTGATTAAGTGTTGAGAAGCTGGCGGAAGCGAGGAGGGTACATGTCAAGTGAGGGAGCATCGCTTTGATCGTAAACCGCTATTAACAAAGAGAGAAAAAGAAGTGTTTGAATTACTCGTGCAGGATCGAACAACGAGAGAAATTGCGGAGGAACTATTTATCAGTGAAAAGACGGTCCGCAACCATATCTCCAATTCCATCCAAAAGCTCGGTGTGAAAGGGCGGGCGCAAGCAATTGTGGAGTTGCTCAGAATGGGTGAACTAAAGCTCTGACAGAACAGATGGCGGCCGAGAGATCGCCATCTGTTTTATTGTGTCTTCAAGTCCTTAGATGCGCTTTGCCTTGCATTTTATAAGGAAAAAGGTGAAAATAAACAGGTGATGAATTAATAACGGATGTTTTATGAAAAAGGAACGATGAAGTAAGGAGTGCAAAACATGGCAGCAGATTTTGGAGAATCGCTCGACGTGGTGGCGGATATCGAAAAAGAATTACGGTACATAAACGGCATTATTAAACAAAAAGGCCGGGAGATATTGAGCGATTATAAAATTACTCCACCCCAGTTTATTGCCTTGCAGTGGCTATTTGAAGAAGGAGATATGACCATTGGCGAGCTATCGACAAAAATGTTTCTAGCTTTCAGCACAACAACAGACCTAATTGACAGAATGGAACGAAATCAGCTTGTTGAGCGGGTAAGAGATACGAATGATCGCCGGATTGTGCGCATTCATTTGCTGAAAGAAGGAGCGAGCATGATTGAAGAAGTGATAAAGAAGCGCCAGCTGTACGTCGAGCAGATTTTACAAAATTTCAGTGAAACGGAAATATTATCTTTAAAAAGCAACCTGGAGAAAATGCATCAGGAAATGAAAGTAAAATGAGGCGAGAAAAGTGAATAGACCGATCGGTGTAATTGATTCGGGCGTCGGGGGGCTGACGGTAGCTAAAGAGATTATGCGCCAGCTCCCGAACGAAACGATTTACTATACGGGAGACACTGCCCGGTGCCCATATGGCCCAAGACCGGCCGAGGAAGTAAAAGCATTTACATGGGAGATGACCCGTTTTTTAATAGAGAAAGAGATTAAGATGCTCGTTATCGCGTGCAATACAGCTACCGCCGTTGTACTGGAAGAAATTCAAGCAGCGTTACCCATCCCGGTGCTCGGAGTGATTCATCCAGGAGCGAGAGCGGCAATTAAGCAGACAAAAAATGATCAAATTGGCGTGCTTGGCACGATTGGTACGGTTCGAAGCGGAGCCTATGAAAAGGCGCTTACCTCTATTAATAAAAAAGCCGTTGTTACTTCTTTGGCATGCCCTAAATTTGTTCCGCTTGTCGAGAGTGGAGAATATAAAGGCTCAATGGCGGAAAAAATTGTGAAAGAAACGCTCACTCCGCTGAAGGGTACAAAAGTAGATACGGTCATTTTAGGGTGTACGCACTATCCGCTGCTGGAGCCTATTATAGCTAAAGTTCTTGGAGAGCAGGTGCAGATTATTAGTTCAGGAGAAGAGACTGCCCGCGAAGTCAGCGCTATTCTTGATTATAAAAAGCTATTGGCGAAAGAAACGGCCCGTCTGCCGCATGTTTTTTATATGACTGGTTCACAGGAGTTGTTTTACGAAATTGCTTCTGATTGGCTAAACGAAAAAGAGTTACACATTGAAGCGATCCGCTTAGGCAACTAAGCGGTTTTTTTGCGTTGCTTACTTCTCAAGGAGAGATGTAAAGCAAGCTCCTGCTGCCATGCAAAGAAAGCGCGGTTATTGGCAAGTAGAGCTGCAAGATAAGAAGATTTGTCCAAGCTGGTTCTAACTTTCCGAAACACCCGTATATTTAGTACAAACAGTTTTAGGAGGGGTAGTTATGCGAAAGAAGAAAACGGCAGCAGCGGCAGTGATCTTAATTTCTTCTGTTTATACAGCAGGCTGCGGATTATGGCCTGAGGAGAAAAAAGAAAAAATTGATCCTCCGCAATCCGTCGTTTATACGGACAATCTATCCGGAGAAGAAGGACAAAAAACAGCGCAAAATAAAGATATGGTTATGACGGAACTGTATTTAATTGATAAAAACGGTTATGTTGTTTCTCAAACAATGCCGCTTCCAAATACCAAAAGCCTGGCCAAGCAGGCCGTCGAATATCTGGTAGCTGAGGGACCCGTATCTAATCTCATTCCAAATGGTTTCCGTGCTGTATTGCCAGCTGGTACCCAAGTTAAAAGTGTGGATATTAAAAAAGGAACGGCAACCGTCGATTTTTCGCCTGAATTTAAAGAATACGAGAAGGCAGATGAAGGCAGGATTGTTCAGGCACTTACTTGGACGCTCACTCAATTTGACTCTGTGAAACGGGTAAAGATGCAAGTGAACGGACAAACGCTTTCGGAAATGCCCGTTGGCAAGATGGCGCTGGCTGAGGACGGAACGACGCGGCAAGCAGGGATTAACGTGGATGCCTCCGGTGTCGTTGATCTTGCTGACACAAGGGCGGTAACTGTTTATTATATGGCTCAAGAGGGAGAAGGATATTATTATGTTCCGGTTACCAAGCGTGTAAGCAACGAGGAGCAAGATCAAATTACTGCAATTGTTAAAGAACTGGCCAAAGGGCCTCGTGCCGGTTCGGGTCTTGTGACAGAGTTTTTGCCGGAGGCGGAGCTGCTGGAAAAGCCGGTTATGAAAGAAGGACGAGTCACGCTTAATTTTAATGAGGCGATCCTTGGAAGCTTTGAAAATAAAATGGTGTCCGAGCATATCTTGAAATCGCTGGCTTTGTCGCTTACTGAAGGAACAGAAGTAGAGAGCCTTGCTATTCAGGTGGGGGGCAACTCTAATATCACGACAGAACAAGGCAAACCGTTAAGCAGTTCGGTGACGCGTCCGGACGTGGTAAATCCGGTTGATTTATGAACAACCCCGTTATATTCGACAGAGCGTATATGTAAGTAAATTCCCTTATAATCATCTATCTAACCGTCTGCTGGCAGGAGGCTTAGATGAATGATTTCTTTTTTATGTCTGAAAGAAAAAATGCTACTATAAGAAGATGCTAAGCAAATGAAACCACGGAGGGAATTATCATGAGATTTGATGGAAGACAAGCCGATGAGCTTAGAAGTGTACATATTGAAACCGATTATTTGAAACATCCGGAAGGTTCGGTGCTGATTCAAGTTGGCGATACAAAAGTGATTTGTACAGCCAGTATTGAGGATCGGGTGCCTCCGTTTATGAGAGGGAGCGGAAAAGGGTGGATTTCAGCAGAATATTCCATGCTGCCAAGAGCAACAGGTCAAAGAAATATTCGCGAGTCCTCCAAAGGAAAAGTATCCGGGAGAACGATGGAGATTCAACGTTTAATCGGCCGTGCCTTAAGAGCTGTTGTGGACTTGGAAGTGATCGGTGAGCGGACAGTCTGGATTGATTGCGATGTTATCCAGGCAGATGGCGGCACGCGCACAGCTTCAATCAGCGGAGCGTTTGTTGCTCTTGCCATTGCATTGAATAAGCTGTATGAAGAAAAAGAATGGGCAACCTTCCCGGTTACTGACTTTCTGGCAGCGACAAGCGTGGGAATCGTCCCGGAGCATGGGCCTGTGTTAGACTTAAACTACATGGAGGATAGCCAGGCTGAAGTCGATATGAATGTTGTTATGACTGGCAGCAATGAATTTGTAGAACTGCAAGGAACAGGAGAGGAAGCTACCTTTTCCATTGCTGAGCTGCAGCAGCTTCTTGAGCTCGCGCAAACTGGAATCACCAGCTTGTTCGCTGTTCAATCGGCAGCCCTTGGCGAAATCGCTGGAAGAATCGGCAGAAAGCCAGAAGGAGAGGCGGAATGAAGACGGTTATTATCGCAACAAAAAACAAAGGGAAAGCCAAAGAGTTTTCGAGCTTGTTTGCTGATTACGGAATCGAAGTGAAGACGCTCCTTGATTATCCGCTGTTGCCGGATGTAGAGGAAACAGGCAAGACATTTGAAGAAAATGCGATATTAAAAGCAGAAACGATAGCGGAGAAGACCGGAAAGCTTGTCATTGCTGACGATTCAGGGTTAAGCATTGATGCGCTTGACGGCCGGCCAGGCGTCTACTCAGCTCGGTATGCAGGTGCTGAAAAAAGTGATGAAGCCAATATTGAAAAAGTGCTTGCTGAGCTTAAGGGAGTGCCGGCAGACAAGCGGACCGCCCGCTTTCATTGTGTACTGGCTGTTGCCCGCCCCGGTGAGAAAACAGTCACAGTTACGGGCGTATGCGAGGGCAAAATTACGTTAGCGAAGCAAGGAACAAACGGCTTTGGCTATGATCCGATCTTCTTTGCAGAAGAGTTCAACAAAACAATGGCCGAGCTGAAACCGGAAGAGAAGCACAGCATCAGTCACCGGGGGAAGGCGATGAGAAAGTTGGGCTGCATGTTATCGGAATTGATTGGCGGTGAGGCAGGATGAAGGTGTTGGTAGTGAGCGATAATCACGGCTGGGGCGATATTTTGACTGAATTGCGGGAGCGTTATGAGGGAGATATGGATGCGTTGATTCACTGCGGGGACTCGGAATTGCGGGCCGATGATCCGGCAATCCAAGAGTATTTCATTGTGAGAGGGAACTGTGATGTAGAAGAGGAGTTTCCTTACGATGTCGTGGAAGGTGTCGGCGGCAGAAGGATATTTATTACTCACGGACATCGCTACAATGTAAAGACGTCGCTGATGAAGTTGACGTATAAAGCACAGGAGTATGAGGCTGATTTCGTCTTTTTTGGCCATACCCATATGGTCGGCGCAGAAAAAATAGGTGAAACCATTTTCTTAAATCCCGGAAGCATCGCGATGCCAATTGGACGGCGGGACAAAACATATGCAATCGTAGAAGCAAATAAGCAGCAAGCTGCGATTCGTTTTTTCGATGACGAGCACCGTGAATTAACGGAGTTAAGCTGTACGTTTTCATTCGATTCGGTGTCCTAAAGGAGGATAGCCTGAAAAACGCTGGCTAGTTGTTTTTCAGGCTGCTCTTCTGCTAAAGTAAAAAGAGCCGTTCTTTTTATACAGTAAAAGAAAAAAATCTCAAAAATGCATTGACAATATTTAAGTAAGTTGTTATTATAGTAAATGTCTTACATAACTGCTTTTTGCGAGTAGATAAGCAATATGTCCCAGTAGCTCAGCTGGATAGAGCAACGGCCTTCTAAGCCGTCGGTCGGGAGTTCGAATCTCTCCTGGGACGCCATACATAATTCAACTAACCTTTCAGGCAATCGCCTGGAAGGTTTTTTTGACATCCATCTGCAGGTTTCTATCTGCTTTTCAATTGCGGGAAAGAATCTGCCTCTCGCTTTTTCTTTGCTTTTTTTTTTGAAACAGACATGCTACACTTACAGAAATACAGAAAAAGGAATGAAAACAGCCGTTGTTTTCATCCGAACAGAGACAATCAGGTGACTTATTATGAAGAAGAAAAAGTGGGATAGAAAAGGAAATATATTTATTTTTCCGGGAACTGGCCAAGCGCTTATTCAAAAAGGCAGAGCGGCGCTTGAAAAGAAGGAGTACGATATGGCGGCTTCTTTCTTATCGGAGGCGCTGGAGTATCCCCTTGCCGAGGAGGAAGATGTAAAGACGGCTCTTTTGCTGGCTTTGTATGAAAGCGGCCAGTATGAAAGGGCGTTGGCATTGTGCAGCGATATGCTGCATAAGGGCCTTGGAGAGTACTATGACGTCCTTGATATTTACGTGCTTATTTTAATGCAGCAAAAAGAGTATGAAGCGATCTTCTCTACATTATCGGCCCTGATGGAGGAGAAGCAGCTGCCGGAAGAAAAGCGCGACTATTTCGGGCGGCTGTTAGAACTGAGCCAGAAGATGATAGAGTCCCCGGAACCGCAGGGGAAACAGCTGTTTACCGGCAAAGAAACTTTGCGTGAGCAAACATTAAAATTAATGGAACTTGCCCAAGTGAATATCCGTCCCTATTATGATGAACTGACGGCAATGCTTGCACAAGAAACGGCTCATCCTTTTTTGCAAACGCTTGCCTTAAATGTCTTAAAGGAGCACGGGATCGATAAAGAGGTAACAGTAAAAAAGTTTTCTTTCAGCAGGACGGTCATTCCTGTCCAGTTAGCAGATGCGTTTGAACAAAACTACTTTCGGACAGTGATTCACTTTTTGGAAGAAGACCTGGCCGATAAGGATCCTGTCCAGCTTGAGCAGGCAAAAGAAATGGTCAAGCGCCATTTTTTCCTTCTGTATCCTTTTGAACCTGAGCAAATTTCGGCTGCAGGATGGGCGCAAGCCGTTCGTCTCCAGCTGCGGGTATATTATGAAGGAGCTGCCCTTCAAGCAGAAGAAGAGCTGGATAAGAATGTTGAAAAGAGCCTTCATTTTATGAAGGAATTAGATGAAATTTCTTCGCCGATCATGTAGGCTTTTGGTTGAAAGAGAAAAAACGTATGTTATAATGTAAAGGTCATAATGTGTCCTTTTTGTGTAAGAAAAATATACATAGGGCGGCCGAACAACTTATACTGTTCATGATGATCAATTTATAGATTTTTGGAGGGAACTTTATGTCTGCTAAATGGGAAAAACAAGAAGGGAACCAAGGAGTTCTAACAGTAGAAGTAGATGCAGAAACAGTCAGCAATGGCTTAGATGCTGCATTTAAAAAAGTAGTAAAAAACATTAACGTGCCTGGTTTCCGCAAAGGAAAAATGCCGCGTGCTTTATTTGAAAAGCGCTTCGGTGTAGAATCTCTTTATCAAGACGCACTGGATGTTATTCTTCCAGAAGCATATGGAAAAGCGGTTGAGGAAACAGGAATTGATCCTGTAGACCGTCCGGAAATCGATATTGAGCAAATGGAAAAAGGCAAAGAGCTTATTTTTAAAGCGACTGTAACAGTTAAGCCTGAAGTAAAGCTTGGCGAGTATAAAGGGCTTGAAGCGGAAAAATTAAGCACAGAAGTAACAGATGAAGATGTACAAGAAGAGCTTACTTCACTGCAAAAGCGTCATGCTGAGCTTGTTGTGAAGGAAGACGGCAAAGTAGAAGACGGCGACACAGTGGTTCTTGACTTTGAAGGCTCCGTTAATGGAGAGGTGTTCGAAGGCGGTACAGCTGAAAACTATTCTTTAGTCATCGGCTCTGGCACATTCATCCCTGGATTTGAAGAGCAATTGATCGGCATGGCAACTGGCGAAGAGAAAGACGTAGAAGTTTCTTTCCCTGAAGAGTATCATGCAGAAGAACTTGCAGGCAAACCAGCTGTATTCAAAGTGAAGCTTCATGAAATCAAAGCTCAGGAGCTTCCTGAACTGAATGATGACTTTGCGAAAGAAACAGATGAAGAAGCGGAAACACTTGATGAATTAAAAGCGCAAATCCGCACTCGTCTGGAAGAGCAAAAGAAAACAGCTGCAGAACAAACACTTCGTGACACGCTTGTAGAAAAGGCAGCAGCTAATGCGGAGATCGATGTACCGGAAGTTATGGTTGAGAATGAAATTGACCGCATGCTTCAAGAATTTACGCAAAACCTTTCTATGCAGGGAATGAACCTGGATCTATATTATCAATTCTCTGGCCAAAGCGAAGCAGACCTTCGCGGGCAAATGAAAGAAAATGCGGAAACTCGCGTACGCACAAGCTTAACGCTTGAAGCAATTGCAGAAGCAGAAGGCTTAGAAGCAACTGAAGAAGATACAGAACAAGAATTAAACAAAATGGCAGAGCAATTTAACCTGTCAGTAGAAGATATTAAAAAAGCATTAGGCAGCAACTTAGACGGCATGCAAGCTGACTTGAAAATCCGCAAAGCGGTTGAATTTCTTGTGGAAAACAGCAAAACTAGTGCATAATAGTAGATAAGATAGACAAGGCGCGAACTGCTCGTGCCTTGTTTTCTACCTACTTGTTTATTCATCATACATATCCAAAGGCTGTATAGAAATGAGGCATAGGCTGCTTATAGCCTGAATATTTGCTCCTTGACGAAGAGGGCATATAAAAATGTTTTAGTAATAGTCAGACTGACAGCACATTATATATACAAAAGACCTTTTGTTTTTTGAACCGAGCAAAATGTGGTAAAATGCAATACATACTTTTTTTACGAAAAGCCAACGGCGCTCGTCCAGCGGCAATCGGCAACTATTCTTCATCAGAGCGAGCCGCTTTTAAGCTCGAAAGGGGAAGGGTGTTTAGCTAAGGACCGCCAACGCTGGCAGCTGGACAAGCGATTAAATATTCATAAGGGGTGAAAGTCATTGTTCAAGTTTAATGATGAAAAAGGGCAGCTTAAATGTTCCTTCTGTGGGAAAACACAGGATCAAGTACGCAAACTTGTAGCGGGGCCCGGTGTATATATATGTGATGAGTGCATCGAACTTTGCACGGAAATAGTTGAGGAAGAGCTTGGCACAGAGGAAGAGGTAGAATTTAAAGACGTACCGAAGCCAATGGAAATCCGCGATATTCTAGATGATTATGTAATTGGCCAGGAGCGCGCTAAAAAGTCGCTTGCTGTTGCGGTTTATAACCATTACAAGCGCATCAATTCCAACAGCAAAGTGGATGATGTGGAATTAGCGAAGAGTAACATTTGTTTAATTGGCCCGACAGGAAGCGGAAAAACGCTTCTTGCCCAGACGCTTGCCCGTATTCTCGATGTGCCATTTGCTATTGCCGATGCTACTTCTTTAACAGAAGCAGGGTACGTGGGAGAAGACGTAGAAAACATTCTTCTTAAATTGATTCAAGCTGCTGATTACGATGTGGAAAAAGCCGAAAAAGGCATTATTTACATTGATGAAATTGATAAGGTAGCGCGTAAATCAGAAAATCCATCTATTACACGCGATGTATCTGGTGAAGGCGTACAGCAGGCTCTCTTGAAAATTCTAGAAGGAACAGTAGCAAGTGTTCCTCCGCAAGGCGGCCGTAAGCACCCTCATCAGGAATTTATTCAAATTGATACGACAAACATTCTCTTCATTTGCGGCGGAGCTTTTGATGGAGTAGAACAAATTATCAAACGCCGTCTTGGCCAAAAAGTTATTGGTTTTGGCATGGAGACGAAGCAGGAAGACGTGGAAACCGGTTCGTTATTATCCAAACTAGTGCCGGAAGACCTGCTTAAATTTGGACTCATTCCGGAATTTATCGGGCGCTTGCCAGTCATCGCCAGCCTTGAGCAACTGGATGAAGAAGCGCTCATCCAAATTTTAACGAAGCCGAAGAACGCGCTCGTTAAACAATATCAAAAAATGATGGAACTGGATGAAGTCAATCTTGAGTTTGAAGAAGAGGCTCTGCGCGAGATCGCGAAAAAAGCGATCGAACGGAAAACAGGTGCACGCGGACTCCGTTCCATTATTGAAAGTATTATGCTCGATGTGATGTATGATCTTCCTTCGCGCGAAGATATTAAAACGTGTGTGATAACGAAAGAAACCGTTCTTAACAACGCAGCGCCAAAGCTGCTTGGAGAAAACGGCCAAAAAATTGATCTGACGAAAACATCGGCGTAAGCAAGAAGACAGCCGGCGTCAGCATTCATGCCTGCGAAAGACGAAAAATATAAGAAATGCAAAAACAGGACAGCTTAAAATCATGCGGCTGTCCTGTTTTTCCGTCATCGCCAGAACTTCCAAGCGAATGGCTGTTTATGAGTATCAAAATGAGGCGATACTGGCAAATAAGACAACGGATGGTGAACCAAAAAGGCTGTTGGCTGCATAAAAAATGCCGACTTTGGCCTTTTCGAACGTTTAGCCGTCGATACACGTTTCACTTTGCTGGTATGGGAGGATACGATATGAATTGGACAGCAATTGCAATCGCGGGACAGCTGGTATTTGGCTTGATTATCAGTTTTTATTTTTTGACGATGCTGAAGAAGCAGCATACGAGCAGAATAACAATTGATAAGGAATCGAAAAAAGAAATGGAAGCGATGCGGAAGATGAGGGAAATTTCGCTGACGCAGCCGCTTGCCGAAAAGATCCGTCCGCAAAGCTTTTCGGACATTGTAGGCCAAGAAGAAGGAATCAAGGCCTTAAGAGCCGCTCTTTGCGGCACGCATCCGCAGCATGTGATTATCTATGGACCTCCGGGAGTAGGAAAAACAGCAGCAGCCCGTCTTGTGCTTGAAGAGGCGAAGAAAAACAAGCGCTCTCCTTTTTCTTCCTCTGCTGTATTTGTAGAACTGGATGCCACGACGGCCCGCTTTGATGAAAGAGGAATTGCTGACCCGCTTATTGGCTCGGTGCATGATCCCATTTACCAAGGTGCTGGCGCGATGGGGCAAGCTGGCATCCCCCAGCCGAAAAAAGGGGCAGTCAGCAACGCCCATGGCGGGATTTTATTTATTGATGAAATTGGGGAACTGCATTCTATCCAAATGAATAAGCTGCTGAAAGTGCTGGAAGATCGCAAAGTAATCCTTGAGAGTGTGTATTATAGCGAAGAAAACGAGGATATACCGAAACACATTCATGATATCTTCCAAAAAGGGTTGCCGGCAGATTTCCGGCTGATTGGCGCTACAACGAGGCAGCCAGAGGAAATTCCGGCCGCTATCCGCTCCCGCTGTCAAGAAGTGTATTTTAATGAATTGGATCATCATCATCTAAGAGACATTGCCGGAAAAGCAGCTAAAAAGGCGGGAATGACTTTGTCCGACACAGCACTAACCTTGATTGCCAAGCACACCCGCAACGGCCGCGAAGCTGTGAACCTTGTGCAAATGGCGGCTGGCACAGCGATGATGGAACAGCGCCAGGAAATATTAAATGAGGAAATAGAATGGGTCATCCAATCAAGCCGGCTGGCTCCGAAGTGGGAGCCGCAAATTCCTGAAAAATCGAGAGTCGGACTGGTGAATGGGCTGGCTGTTACTGGACCGAACAGCGGAGCGCTTCTTGGGATCGAAGCCGCTGTGCTTCCCGCAAAAGAGAAGGGAATGGTCACTGTCACAGGGATTGTGGAAGAGGAAACATTTAATCAGCCGGCAAAGTCAATGAAACGCAAGAGCATGGCAAAAGGTTCAGTAGAAAATGCTGTGACAGTGCTGAAGTCAATGGGTGTGCCGGTAGGGCAATTCGATATTTTCGTTAACTTTCCCGGCGGCATGCCAGTAGACGGGCCTTCTGCCGGGGCAGCGATCGCGTTGGCCATTTATTCAGCCATCTATGGTCATCCGGCTGACCGAACCGTGGCTATTACAGGAGAGATCAGCTTGCACGGCCATATAAAGCCGGTAGGAGGCGTTTTGCAGAAAGCTCTCGCAGCAAAGGAAGCAGGGGCCAAAAAAATTCTTTTTCCGACAGAAAATAAGACACTCCTTTTAGAGAAAGTAGAAGGAATAGAATTAATCCCGGTTTCTCATTTGAAAGAAGCCTTTGACCACTTTTTTGATAAGCAGGCGGAGCTTCAAGGTCTCGTTCAGCCGGGAAGCATAGTGCCGCAAGAAAAAAAATCCATATAGCCAAAGGAAGGCTGCCTTAAAGAGTGGCGATTTTTCACTTTTGAGGCAGCCCCGTTGTTTGTTTTCCGCCGCTAAGAGGAATAGGTACAAAGACAGGGAAACGATAGCCTGTTCAAAAATGGACACTCCTATTTAAATAAGATAAGATTGTACAAAACACCTATTTTGCGGCAGAAAGCGAAAAAGAGAGAACAGGCGGAGAGTTCGCCTAATGTTTGAAGTGATGGAGGTTATGTTTATGAGTAATCAAACTGTTCACACTGTGCCCCTCCTGCCACTGCGGGGATTGTTAGTGTATCCTACCATGGTGCTGCATTTGGACGTCGGACGCGACCGTTCAATTGAGGCATTGGAGCAAGCAATGCTGGACAACCATTTAATTTTTTTATCAACGCAAAAAGATTCAAATATAGACGATCCTTTGCAGGAGGATTTATTTGAAACAGGAACGTTAACGAAAGTAAAGCAAATGCTGAAGCTGCCAAATGGAACGATCCGCGTGCTCGTCGAGGGACTGAACCGGGCCGTGCTGAAGCAGCTTGATGATAAGGAAACCTTTTATTTAGCGACAGTGGAAGTGCAGGAGGACGATACGGTCAAAGATTTAGAAGCAGAAGCGCTGATGCGCACGCTTTTAGAGTATTTTGAACAGTATATCAAGCTGTCCAAGAAGGTTTCATCTGAAACTTATTCCACGGTAGCAGATATTGATGAGCCGGGAAGGCTGGCTGATATCATTGCTTCTCACCTGCCGATTAAAATGAAAGATAAGCAGGAGATTTTAGAAACCTTTGATATTAAAGATCGTCTGAACCGCATCATTGATTTATTAAACAATGAAAAGCAAGTATTAAATTTGGAAAAGAAAATCGGCCAGCGTGTAAAAACATCGATGGAGCGCACACAGAAAGAATACTTTTTGCGCGAACAAATGAAGGCCATTCAGCAGGAGCTGGGCGAAAAGGAAGGAAAGACCGGTGAGGTTGAGGAGCTTCTCAAGCGAATTGAAGAAGCGGGCATGCCTGAACAAGTGAAAAAGACGGCATTGAAAGAATTAAATCGCTTTGAAAAAATTCCTTCCAGCGCCGCAGAAAGCGCAGTCATCCGCAATTATCTTGAATGGCTTGTCACGCTTCCATGGACGAACGCGACCAAAGATGACTTGAACATTAAAAAAGCAGAGGCGATCTTGAATCGCGACCATTACGGATTGGAAAAAGTAAAAGAGCGTGTGCTTGAATATTTAGCAGTCCAGCAGCTGACTGAATCACTGAAAGGTCCGATTTTATGTCTTGCCGGACCTCCAGGGGTTGGGAAAACATCGCTGGCACGTTCTATCGCTGAATCGCTTGGCAGGAATTTCGTTCGGATTTCTCTCGGCGGCGTGCGTGATGAATCAGAGATTCGCGGACACCGGCGCACCTATGTCGGCGCAATGCCGGGACGGATTATTCAAGGGATGAAAAAAGCAGGAACGGTGAACCCCGTCTTTTTGCTTGACGAGATTGACAAAATGTCCAGTGATTTCAGGGGAGATCCATCTTCAGCTATGCTGGAAGTGCTCGACCCGGAGCAAAATTTTAATTTCAGCGATCATTATATTGAAGAAACATACGACTTGTCGAAGGTAATGTTTATTGCAACAGCTAATGATTTAGCCACCATTCCAGGTCCTCTGCGCGATCGTATGGAAATTATTACAATTGCCGGCTATACAGAGCTGGAGAAGATTCATATTGCTAAATCTCATTTGCTGCCGAAGCAAGTGAAGGAGCATGGGCTGACAAAATCGCAGCTTCAAGTAAGAGACGATGCCATTCAGGATATTGTCCGTTATTATACACGGGAAGCTGGCGTGCGCAGTCTTGAACGACAACTGGCAGCTGTTTGCCGGAAGACGGCCAAAATGATCGTTTCTGCAGAGAAGAAGCGCGTAGTGATCACAAGCAAGAACCTGCAAGAGTTTTTAGGCAAGCGCATTTTCCGCTATGGACAAGCGGAAACAGTGGATCAGGTCGGAGTGGCGAACGGTCTTGCGTATACAGCTTCAGGCGGAGACACACTGCAAATCGAAGTGTCGCTGTCGCCGGGGAAAGGCAAGCTGATTTTAACAGGGAAGCTTGGAGATGTGATGAAAGAATCTGCTCAGGCTGCTTTCAGTTATGTCCGGTCTAAGACGGCAGAATTAGATATTGAATCAGATTTCCACGAAAAATATGATATCCATATTCATGTACCGGAAGGCGCTGTGCCGAAAGACGGGCCATCTGCCGGCATTACCATGGCTACTGCTTTGGTGTCAGCACTGACAGCCCGTCCGATTCGCCGGGAAGTCGGGATGACGGGAGAGATCACTCTTCGCGGCCGTGTGCTGCCAATCGGCGGCGTGAAGGAAAAATCACTCGGCGCCCATCGAGCAGGGCTCAAAACGATTATTTTACCAGAGGATAATGAAAAAGATATTGAAGATGTTCCAGAAAGCGTGCGCAACGATTTAACATTTATTCTTGCTTCTCATATGGATGATGTATTAAAAGTAGCGCTGACAGGTGATAATTATGAAGGTTAATCAAGTAGAACTCGTTATTAGCGCGGTCAAACCGGCGCAATATCCGGAAGATTCTCTTCCGGAATTTGCGCTGGCCGGCCGCTCCAATGTTGGAAAATCATCTTTTATTAATAAAATGATCCATCGCAAAAGCATGGCTCGCATCTCTTCCAAGCCGGGCAAGACGCAGACGCTTAATTTTTATAAAATTGAAGAAGCCCTTTATTTTGTGGATGTACCCGGTTATGGCTTTGCGAAAGTGTCCAAAAAAGAACGTGAATCTTGGGGCAAAATGATCGAAACGTATTTAACGACCAGAGAACAGCTGCGAGCGTGTGTGCTGATCGTTGACCTAAGACACCCTCCTACGGAAGATGATGTTATGATGTACCACTTTTTAAAGCATTACAACATTCCGGTCATTGTCGTTGCCACTAAAGCGGATAAGATACCGAAAGGCAAATGGCAGAAGCACTTAAAAGTAGTGAAAGAAAAACTTGAATTCAACCCGGCAGATGACATTGTTGTTTTCTCTTCCGAAACAGGGCAAGGAAAAGACGAAGCCTGGGGAGTTATTCGCAAAAGAATGAAATAGAGGAGGATGGCTGGCCAGCTGATTAAAAAGCTGGTGATCCAATTATAGGACGGGGACCGGTGCGGCATCGGTCCCATGTCGGTTGGCTGCAAGTATAGTAACTTAGAAGTATGCTAGACGTTCCTATATGTCCATTCATCAAAAACGGCCTCTTTCTCGTTAGATCTGCTCTAGCGAGAAAGAGGCCGTTTTTTTATTTATCACTGCTTTACCCATTTGACATATAGAAGATGTAAAATCTGCTTCTGATAACGTTTGAAAATGACGTAAACAGCAAGGTAAAAAGACCCGATAAACAAGATCATGTTGATTAGCATGCCGATGATGAATGTGCGCCCGACTGAGAACCCTGCCGCAGCAGTTGCCTGCCAGGAAGCAGCCTCCTCCACGGCACTTTCAATCATTTCGCCAAGTTCATAAGGATACACAAACTGTCCTGTGACCAAGTTTAAGTAAAAAAGAAAAGGGAAAATGCCCATTAAAGACACTCCGCCTAAAAAGGCAGCGACCGTATTTCCCCTAAAGAGCTTCGCAAAAGCAATAGAGATTAATAACCCCATCCCGAAAGAGGGAACAAAGTTAATGGAAGCCCCCAAAGCAAAGCCGATAGAAATGCTATGGGCGCTGCTGCGAATTCTAAAAAATTTTAACAGCATATATTTAAATTGTCGGCTCAATTTCTTTATCATAACAATCGCTCACTTTATTTCTTTTTGACAAACAGCAAATACCCGCCAAAGGCAATTAAAATGACAGGCCAAAACTGCCAAAGGGAAAGAGCCCGGTTTTCAAGCAGGCCGAGCCATTCGATTACTTTGTCATAAAACAGCGTAATCATGGCAAGAATAAGAAACAGCAACCCTTGAAACAGGCCGTTTCTCGTTTTTTGATACTGAAGCAGGAAGCCTAATGCAATGATGAGAATAAAGACCCCGGTATCGTTGGACCAAAAGCCGAAATGGTTGACTACATGAAAGTGAATGCCGAATCCAGTGAGAATAACACCGGGCAAGATACTGTTGCCTTCCCGGCCGCTGTAGGCATCTGCCAAAAAGGCAAAGCCGATAACAATGAAAAGCGTTGGCCAGCTTAGGAAGGGCTGAAACCAGACGATAGCAGCTTGCTGCAAGAAGAAATATAAACCAAATCCGATTAAAATAATTCCCGGAAAAATTCGCTGCTGCCTCATAAAATAGTTTCCCCGCTTTCTATATTCCTAACTTGAATCTTAGTTCCTATTTTGATACGCTAACTAGTGGGTTTAAACAGGTTTATCGTTTTTAATGTTAGCATATGTTCACAATTTGTGAATAAGGAAAATTTGTTCCGTGTTATAATGAATGTAACAGATTTTTTATGGGGGTGCTGAGAACGTGCATATTATTGTGGTGGGACTAAACTACAAAACAGCCCCAGTGGAGATACGTGAACGATTATCTTTTCAGGACACGGACTTGGAAAAAGCCATGTCAGAGCTCCGTAAGCAAAAAAGCATTTTGGAAAATGTGATTCTTTCCACTTGCAACCGGACAGAAATTTATGCGGTCGTCGATCAGCTCCATACAGGGCGTTATTATATTAAAAACTTTTTAGCTGAATGGTTTGGAATGGAAAAGGAAGAGTTCACCCCTTTTCTATTTATTCATGAACAGGAAGCGGCCGTTGAGCACTTATTAAAGGTGACAAGCGGTTTAAATTCGATGGTGCTGGGCGAAACACAAATTTTGGGACAAGTACGTTCAAGCTTTTTAAGAAGCCAGGAACTCGGGGCTACAGGCACCGTGTTTAACCATTTATTTAAGCAAGCTGTCACATTGGCTAAGAAAGCGCATGCGGAAACAGAAATTGGAGCCAATGCAGTGTCTGTCAGCTATGCCGCTGTGGAGCTCGCCAAGAAGATTTTCGGGAATCTTGCCGGCAAGCACGTTCTCGTTGTCGGTGCAGGAAAAATGGGGGAACTGGCGATCCAGAACCTTCATAGCAGCGGGGCAACAAAGGTGACAGTCGTCAACCGGACGTTTGAAAAAGCGGAGGTGCTTGCCGAGAAATTTGACGGCCATGCCAAAACATTGGCTGAACTGCAATGCGCTCTCGTAGAAGCGGACATTTTAATCAGCTCTACAGGTTCAAACGATTACGTCATCACAAAAGAAAGAATGGCAGTCGTTGAAAAAATGCGCAAAGGAAAACCGTTGTTTATGGTTGATATTGCTGTGCCGCGCGATCTCGATCCAGCGATTTCCGATTTGGAAAGTGTGTTTCTGTATGACATTGACGACTTAGAAGGCATTGTAGAAGCGAATTTGGCCGAACGTCAGAAAGCTGCAGAAAAAATTGAACTGATGATTGAAGCAGAGATTGTCGCTTTTAACGAGTGGATCAACATGCTTGGCGTGGTTCCGGTGATTTCTGCTCTGCGTCAAAAAGCACTTGCTATTCAAGCGGAAACGATGGTCAGCATTGAGCGGAAAATGCCTAACTTAACGGACCGTGAACGAAAAGTATTGAATAAGCATACAAAAAGTATTATCAATCAGCTGTTGAAGGATCCGATTTTACAGGCGAAAGAACTCGCTGGCGATAAACGCTCGGCTGAAAAGCTGGCTTTGTTTACACAAATTTTTAATATTGAAGAAGAAGTGAAAGCAGAGAAGCAGCTGAAAACAGCAGAACGTCCGATCCAGCAAGTTCAGACAAAGCCATTATTCCAAGTGTAAGCGGGGTTACTTGATGTTTGAACAAGGAATGGCCAGGCTCCACGAATTGATGGTAATTTTATATGCGCTCAGCGTTATGCTGTATTTTATCGACTTTTTAAATCAGAACCGGAAGGCGAATCAAGTCGCCTTCTGGACTTTATCGATTGTTTGGGTTCTTCAAACAATTTTTTTGTTTTTATATGTGTTCAAGACCGGCCGGTTTCCGGTTCTCACCCTTTTTGAAGGGCTTTATTTTTATGCTTGGATTTTAATTACACTGTCATTGGTCATTAACCGGCTGCTGCGAATGGATTTTACAGTTTTCTTCACCAACATCATCGGCTTTGCGATTATGGCGATACACACCTTTGCGCCCGTACAAATGGAATCGCAGGCGATGGCGGAACGGCTTGTTTCTGAACTGCTGCTCATTCATATTACGATGGCGATTTTGTCGTATGCAGCATTCTCTCTTTCTTTTATTTTTTCAGCACTCTATTTGCTGCAGTATCGGCTGCTGAAAATGAAGAAATGGAGCCAGCGTCTATGGCGCCTTGGTGATCTGGAGCAACTGACGAAATTCTCGTATGTATCAAATGCAGTCGGCGTGCCGATGCTGTTGCTAAGCTTAATTCTTGGGGTGATCTGGAAGTTTATTAAACTTCCGGATGTCAGCTGGTATGACGCTAAAATTATCACATCTTTTATTCTGTTGATTATTTACGGCATTTATCTTTACTTGAAAGTTCGCAAGGGGCTTTATGGCAAATCATTGGCATTGTTAAATGCTGCTGCCTTTTTAATTATTTTAATTAACTTTTTCTTGGTGAGCCGATTTTCATCGTTTCACTTTTGGTACACTTAAAAGCAAAGCAGGAGGATATTATGCGAAAAATTATTGTCGGCTCCCGCCGAAGCAAATTGGCTTTAACACAAACCAACTGGGTGATCAGCCAATTGAAAAAGCTCAAGCCAGAGTATGATTTTGAAGTCAAGGAGATTGTCACAAAAGGCGACCGCATTTTGGATGTTACGCTGTCTAAAGTAGGCGGAAAAGGCTTGTTTGTGAAAGAAATTGAACAGGCAATGTATGATAAAGAAATCGATATGGCTGTCCACAGCATGAAAGACATGCCTGCTGAGCTGCCAGAAGGGTTAACGATCGGCTGTATCCCTGTGCGGGAAGATCATCGTGATGCGTTTATTTCTAAAAACCATGTAAAACTCAAGGATATGCCAGCCGGATCAGTTGTCGGCACAAGCAGTCTGCGCCGCAGCGCCCAAATTTTAGCTGTTCGCCCGGATCTGGAGATTAAATGGATTCGCGGCAACATTGATACGCGGCTTGCAAAACTGGAGACTGAAGAATACGATGCAATTATTTTGGCTGCTGCCGGATTATCACGCATGGGCTGGGCTTCTGACGTTGTCACAGAGTTTTTGGAGCCGGAGCTTTGTTTGCCGGCAGTAGGCCAGGGAGCGCTTGCTATTGAATGCCGGGAGGACGATGAAGAGCTGCTTGAATTGCTTGCTGCTTTTTCCAACGAGGAAACGGTGAAAACGGTAACGGCAGAGCGGGCTTTTCTTCATCAAATGGAAGGCGGCTGCCAAGTGCCTATCGCCGGATTCGCTGCAGCGGACGGAGAAGAAACGGTACTGACTGCTCTCGTTGCTTCACCGGATGGAAAAACGATTTATAAAGAAACTGTAAGAGGCACAGAGCCGAAAGCTGTAGGTGTGAAAGCAGCAGCATTGCTTTCAGAGCGCGGCGCAAAAGAATTAATTGAGACGGTGAAAGCGGAGCTGGATGGACAATGACGTCCAGCCAGCCGCTTTCAGGCAAGCATATAGTAGTGACCCGTCCAAGAGGACAAGCAGCCTCATTTATTGATAAAATAGAAGCAGCTGGAGGAATGGTCCATTTCGTTCCCATGCTTGCGTTTCGTTCCTTTTCTGACGGGCAGGAAACGAAAAGGCTGCAGCAATTGCCTACATACGACTGGATTATTGTAACGAGTAAAAACGGTGTCGATTTCTTTTTTCAGCAGTTGAAGGAAAAAGGGATCGACTACAACACTGTCATAAAAAGCCGCTTTGCAGCCATCGGCACGAAAACGGCAGAGGTGCTGCAAAGCTATGGATTTCATGCGGAGTATATTCCGGAAAAGTTCTCTGCTGATCAGTTTGCGGAGGAAATCAGCCGCGGTCATTTCAAGGCGGAGAAGGTATTAATTCCTAAGGGGAATCTTGCCAGAACAGCGATTGCTGATGCTTTGAGAGCAAAAGGAATGATGGCGGATGAATGGATAGTATACGAAACCTATTTTCCTGAAGAGGAAAAACGGCACGTAATGGATTTATTGACATCCAATCAGACAGACGTCCTTACCTTTACGAGCCCTTCAGCTGTCCGTCACTTCATGAAAGCGGCAGAAGAAGCGAATATTCATACATTACAGGACTCTGTTGTAGCCTGTATTGGTCCTGTAACGAAAAAAGAAGCGGACCGTTTTGGCCTTCATACCCAGATTTGCCCGGAGGTTTATACGAGCGAATCGCTGGCAGAGGCGATTGCCCGCTATTTCAGAAAGGAAGAAGACTAATGGAACTGCAATTTAAACGTCATCGCCGCCTGCGTCAATCTGCTAATATGCGCGCGCTTGTGCGGGAAACTTATCTTCACAAGGAAGACTTTATTTATCCGTTGTTTATTGTAGAAGGGGAAAATATTAAAAATGAAGTGCCTTCTATGCCAGGTGTCTTTCACTTATCAATGGACCGCTTAAAAGCAGAAATGGATGAAATTGTCTCACTTGGTTTAAAGTCGGTCATTTTATTTGGCGTGCCGGCTGATAAAGATGCTGAAGGAACGGGCGCTTATCATAATCACGGCATTGTGCAGCAAGCGACCCGCTTTATTAAAGACCATTATCCGGAAATGATCGTTGTTGCTGATACCTGTTTGTGCGAGTATACCGACCACGGCCATTGTGGGGTTGTAGAAGGCAGCAAGGTGCTGAATGATCCATCATTGAACTTGCTGGTTCAAACAGCGGTGAGCCAAGCAGAAGCAGGCGCTGATATTATCGCTCCATCTAACATGATGGACGGATTTGTTACTGCGATCCGCCACGGATTGGATGAAGCCGGCTTTACAGATGTGCCGATCATGTCCTATGCAGTGAAGTATTCTTCCAGCTTTTACGGGCCTTTCCGTGACGCAGCAGAATCCACTCCGCAGTTCGGTGATCGCAAAACGTATCAGATGGACCCTGCGAACCGGCTGGAAGCCTTCCGTGAGGCGGAGTCTGATGTGGAAGAAGGAGCAGATTTCCTTATTGTGAAACCAGCACTTTCTTATTTAGATATTGTCCGTGATATGAGAAATGAATTTACATTGCCGATTGTGGCTTATAACGTAAGCGGCGAATATTCCATGGTGAAAGCAGCAGCCCAAAATGGCTGGATCGACGAAAAGGCCATTGTTATGGAAAAGCTGATCAGCATGAAACGGGCAGGAGCGGACTTAATTATTACGTATTTTGCTAAAGATGCAGCCCGCTGGCTGAGTGAAAAATAAGGAGGTCTTTTTATGCGTTCTTACGAAAAATCAAAGCAGGCTTTTCAAGAAGCCGTACAGTTAATGCCAGGGGGCGTCAACAGCCCGGTTCGTGCCTTTAAATCTGTCAACATGGACCCTATCTTTATGGAGCGGGGAAAAGGCTCTAAAATTTGGGACATTGACGGTAATGAATACATCGACTATGTCTTGTCATGGGGACCGCTTATTTTAGGACATGCGAATGATCAAGTTGTTGAAGCTTTAAAAAAGACAGCAGAGACCGGGACAAGCTTTGGTGCTTCCACTTTGATTGAAAATGAATTAGCGAAGCTTGTGATCGAACGGGTTCCGTCTATTGAAGTCGTTCGGATGGTATCATCCGGCACAGAGGCAACGATGAGTGCTCTTCGCTTGGCACGCGGATTTACCGGGCGCAGTAAAATAGTGAAGTTTGAAGGCTGTTATCATGGCCACGGAGACTCGCTCCTGATCAAGGCAGGATCTGGTGTAGCCACGCTTGGATTGCCTGATAGCCCAGGTGTGCCAGAGAGCGTAGCGAAAAATACAATTACCGTTCCTTATAATGACCTTGAGGGCGTAAAGTACGCTTTTGAGCAATTTGGCGATGACATTGCTTGTGTGATTGTCGAGCCTGTTGCCGGCAATATGGGAGTCGTGCCGCCTCTGCCAGGTTTCCTAGAAGGATTGCGTGAAGTAACAAGCGAGTACGGTGCCCTCCTTATTTTTGATGAGGTCATGACAGGCTTCCGTGTCGGCTATAACTGCGCTCAAGGATTCTTTGGCATTACGCCGGATCTTACTTGTCTTGGCAAGGTAATTGGCGGCGGGCTGCCAGTTGGCGCTTATGGCGGCCGAGCGGACATTATGAACCAAATTGCCCCAAGCGGTCCGATTTACCAAGCAGGTACACTTTCCGGAAATCCAATGGCCATGGCGGCTGGATTGGAAACGCTCCGTCAATTGACACCGGACATGTATGAGGAGTTTGGACGCAAGGCGGATCGCCTAGAGGAAGGATTAAGCGAAGCGGCGCATAAGCACGGCATCCCAGTTACATTTAACCGAGCGGGTTCGATGATTGGTTTGTTCTTCACTAATGAACGAGTCACTAACTATGAAAAAGCCAAAACAGCTGATCTTGAACTGTTTGCCGATTATTATCGGGAGATGGCTAATGAAGGTGTCTTTTTGCCGCCGTCTCAGTTTGAAGGATTGTTCTTATCCAGCGCACATACAGACGAGGATATCGAACGTACGATTGCGGCTGCCGAAAAGGCGTTCAGCCGCTTAAAGAAATAAAAGCGAGAGACCAGCCCGCCGGCACATAGCCGGCGGATTTCAGACGACAGGCAAACTCGATAGAATTCGAGTTTGCCTGTCGTCTTTTTTGTCCTGCAGAGGAGGAGTGTGCTCTCGAAAAGCAGTTCAATTCAAAGAAAATCAAAAAGGGGGCAGACTAAGATCCTTCCAATCGCCTTTTGTCATTCAGCTAAACCTCACCGGTACATAGTCAACAGGTGTTTCGTCTCTTTTAAATTGATCAGTCAATCTTTCATATTTTCATGAATAGTGTCATACATATTAATTGTGAAAGAAAATGAATGGCAGCTTCATGCCTTTATTTATCCTGCTTGTATCGTATAAGCCGAGTGATTAGAAAGGAGGAAGTAAAGTGACATCTCAAGATCTGTCGTATTTGCGATTTTCATTAGAAGAAACCGTACGATTTACTAATGGCCAGGAAGTGGGAGAGTTATATTCTATTTCTCTTGATCCTCAAATTCAAACTGAGGAAGCAGATGAGTTTATCCGAATGCATGGCTTCTTAGAACTTTCTGGGGAATATTCACCTTCGGGACAACATCAATCAGAACAAGCGGATACGTATACCTATAAATATGTCCAGCAAGTATTAGAGAGGGGCGATAATGAGTGTGAGTTTTTTCACCACTTTCCAATTGATATAACCATCCCGAAATCACGAATCGCTAAAATGGAAGATGTCGAAATTTACATTGATTCGTTTGATTATGAGTTTCCTGAAAAAGCAAACTTAAAATTAACAGTGGATTTATCTATCTCCGGGGTGATGGAGGAAGAGGCAGAAGTGGAAAGAACGCCAGTGAATGAAGAAGTTGAAGAATGGCCAGCCGCAGAGGAAGAGCAAGCGGAAGGCATAAGGAAAAAGGACAAAGAAGAAGAACCGGAGTTTTCGATTTTAAAGCTTGATGTCCAGCCGGCAGAAGGTCTGGAAGGAAAAGAACGAGAGGCTGATTTTTCTGTAGAAGTGAAAAGGCAGCCGGGGGTGCTGGAAGAAGAGGAAAATCCGTTTATTCAGTTAGAAGAGCAAAGAAAAGAAAAACAACAGGAGCCTCCTCCTAATGCACCGGTAAATATGAAGAATCATCCAGCAGCAAATGAAGAAAACAAGCACTTGATGGAATCGTCTGAGCTGAAACCGGCTCCTGTTCATGAATCACCGAATGTGTCTGAGTCGATGGAGTCTTCCTCCTCTGAATCCTCACACATGAATGAATCGCCGCCTAAAGAACCGGAAGAGAAGAAAAAGAAGAAGCCATTTGGCCTAAAGAAAACGGAAACGATGTCTCTAGCCGACTTTTTCGCAAGGAAAGAGTCCGAAGAGGCTGTAACATGGAAAGTGTGTCTTGTTCAAAGAGAGGACACCTTGCAGAAAATTGCTGAACGATATGAATTGCCAGTGGCTGACTTAGTCCGGGAAAATAAATTAGAGACCAGCCAAAGCATTGAGGAAGGTCAAGCGCTCTATATACCGAAGACTCGTTGATGATCCGGCTGTTCCCGATTAAAGTTGGGACAGCCTTATTTTTTTATAAAGCGGGTGAAGAAAGTGGAACAGCCCTATTCAACTATTTGGAAAAGCTATGGATTAACCCCCGTGCATATAGAGACAATCGGCCATGTGCAAAAAGGTTTGACGGATAAAGGGACGTTTGCTTTAAAAAGAATTCCTTCTGCCCAAGGGATGGACTTCTTATTTCATATACAAAAACTTTACCAGGCGGGATATCACCGATTTGTTCCGGTTTACCCTACTTTGGATGGACGCTACGGGGTTTTAGATGGTTCATATATTTATTACTTGATGCCCTGGATTGAAAGCGGCGGACAAAAGGTGACAGAGATGGAACAAAAAATGGTGCGGGAGACGGCCAGACTGCATCTTGTTTCGTCCGCAGACGTGCCTGTATCAAAGCAAGCCAGAATTGAGCAGTATGAACGGACGAAGAACTTGTGGGAAAGACAAGAAGAGCATTTAGAGCAATTTCTTGAGCTTTCGGAAAAAGAGGTGTATATGTCGCCATTTCAATTGTTATTCTGCCTTTACTATACGGATATCCGCCAGGCCTTCTTCTATGCCAAAGAAAAATTAAAAGCTTGGAAGGAGGCGACGGAAGAAGAGGAGAAGGAGAGAACCGTCCAAATTCACGGAAAGCTCGATCCAGGGCACTTTCTTATGGATCAAGGAGGCGGGTATTTTATTAATTTAGAGCAATCCCGGAGAGCAACGCCCATTCATGATTTAATCCCGTATTTTGTACACACGCTCGATGGCTATCCCGAAAGATCAGCTTTAGCGAAAGATTTGTTCAACCGTTACACTAGTTTTTTTCCGTTGAAAAAGGGGGAGAGGCTCTTGTTTCAGAGTTATATCGCTTATCCAGGAGCAACGTATGAAACGGCTGCGGCTTACTTTTCAGGCCAGCGGAAGCAAAATGAATATCACTATACGCGCAGGCTTCAGCAAAATTATTGGCAGCTGAAGAATATTGAATATTTTGTAACAGAGCTGAAGGAAAATGGAGAAGATATGTATTGAATGGTCTTGCCGGCTGCTGGCCTTTATGCAGACGATGCCAATAAACAAATAAGCAGCTGAAGAAAACGATTTTCTTCAGCTGCCATGCTTTAAGTGCCGATCATTATTCTTTGCTAAGATCGCATTCTTCCAAAGGAATGACCTTAGTCTTGTGTTTGATTTTATAAACGAGCCAAAAGGCAAGGAATAAAGGAAGGCCGATGTAAGAAACGAGCACCCCGTTCCAATCAATGTTGCCACCGATGAATGCCGGGAAATTTTGTCCTAAGATAATGAACGTACATAGAATCAAGGCTAGCAATGGCCCAATTGGAAACCACTTCGCACGATAAGGAAGCGTATGAATGTCCCCGCCTTGAGCAATAAAGGCTCTGCGGAAACGGTAGTGGCTAATAGCGATCCCCAGCCATGTGACAAATCCAGCCATTCCTGAAGCATTTAACAGCCAGACATAGACAACCCCGTCTCCAAAAAAGGTGGTCAAGAATGCCAAGGAGCCGACTAATGCAGTAAAAATAAGCGCATTGACCGGAACCCCTCTCTTATCGAGACGCGCCAAAAACTTAGGAGCTTGTCCGTCGCGGGCTAAATCCCACAGCATACGGGTAGAGGCATACATACCTGAGTTTCCTGCGGACAGAACAGCGGTAAGAATAATCGCATTCATAACAGAAGCAGCAAATGCGAAGCCGGCCCGCTCAAAAACAAGTGTAAATGGACTGACAGACACCGAATCACTTAACAGACGTTCATCTGTATAGGGAAGAATCAATCCGATAACAAGAATCGCCAGAATATAAAAGAGTAAAATCCGCCAGAACACAGTATTGATGGCTTTAGGGATAGTTTTCTCCGGATCTTCGCTTTCTCCGGCGGCTACTCCGAGGAGCTCCGTACCTTGAAAAGAAAAGCCGGCGGCCATGAACACACCTAAAATAGCTAGGAATCCGCCATTGAAAGGAGCATCTTGCAGGGTAAAGTTTTTAAAGCCGATCGCTTCTCCTCCCATAATGCCGAAAATCATCATTATTCCTGTGATAATAAAGATAATGACTGTAACAACTTTAATGAGTGAAAACCAAAACTCTGCTTCTCCAAATCCTTTTACAGACAGGTAATTTAAGCCGAACATAATGAGAAGGGCAAGGCCGCTCCAAATCACGGAAGGGCTGTCAGGGAACCAAAACTTCATAATCAGTACAACAGCAGCAAGCTCTGCCGCAATTGTAATGGCCCAGTTGTACCAATAATTCCAGCCAATGGCAAAGCCGAGAGCTGGATCTACAAATTTTGAAGCATAGACTTTAAAAGAACCGGCTACCGGCATATAAGCCGCCATTTCTGCCAAGCTCGTCATTAAGAAATAAACCATTAACCCAATTGCGGCATAAGCGAGCAGCGCCCCTCCAGGACCGGCAGTGTGAATCGCTCCGCCGCTCGCTAAAAATATGCCTGTCCCGATTGATCCTCCAAGCGAAATCATCGTTAAATGGCGCGCTTTCAAAGTCCTTTTCAGTTGAGTCGGGTTGGATGTTTCTGTATTACTCAATAATCTGCACTCCTTTTCGTGATGTAAGATTGAGTCAAGTTAAGGGCAAATAAAAACAGCCGTCGAAGAAGATCGACGGCTGTGAACGAGTCCGTTTAATCCTTCCGAAGATAGCCCTCCACGTTAAATAACGCGACAGTGATGCCCCTGTTCGGAAACATCCCCAGCATGAACAGACAATGACCGGTCCATACTTCGGCAGTGTATCCTTTCGAGCGGAGTCACAGATGTCATTGCTTCTCGTCCGCTTTACTCATATAAACTGCAGCCTCTATCCCATCGGTAAATGGGAATATTTAATTGACACTAAAATTATAGACAATTCCTATCAATCTGGCAATGGTTAATTTTTCCTCCAGGCTTTTAGCCTGTGTATCTGCTTGTCCACCTGGAGCAAGGAACAGGCAGAACGAAATGAACAGGCTCCCCTGTTCGCTCCGTTCCGCCTGGTTGAAAGATGATGCAGCGGCTCATTTCTTAAACCGATAAGGAACTGTCGTAACAATCACGTTCTTCTGGTAAAGAAGATAAACCCTTAAGCGCAGCCCCGATTGATTATGAAGGATATCCTGCCATCTTTTTTTCGTAATAAATTGGGGAATGAGCACGGTGAGTGTATGCTCCTTTTCATTTGCTTTCTCTACAGCTAGGTCAATGAATCGTGCAAGAGGCCTCATTAAACTTCTGTATTGGGAGTGAAGAGTGACAAGCCGGATGTTGGGCTTCCACTTTTCCCACCTTTCCTCCATTCGCTTCTCGCTTTCACGGTCGAAGGCAACATGAACAGCAATCACTGTGTCGCCGATTAGTTCGGCATAGTGTAACGACTGTTCAACGACTTTTGTTATTCCCGCAACTGGAACAATGACGACGTTTCCTTTGAACCGTAAAGCTTCCTCGCCGGCTTTCATCCTCAATTGTTCTCCGGTTGCCTCGTAATGCTTTTTAACTCGATGAAACATCCAAATAATAATCGGCAAAAAAATAAGAACCGGCCACACTTGAGAGAATTTAGTGGAGAAGAAGATAATGACCACTGTCAAACTAATTAATGCGCCGATCAAATTAATGATTAATTTACGTGTCCACCCTGGAGGCCTTTCTCTCAGCCAGCGGACAATCATTCCCGATTGTGACAGGGTGAAAGGGATGAAGACACCGACTGCATATAATGGAATAAGCTGTTCTGTTTCGCCGCCAAAGGCAATGATAAGCAAAATAGACATGATTCCAAGGGTGACGATGCCGTTTGAATAGCCGAGCCGGTCCCCCCGCATCAGAAACATGCGCGGAATGTATTTATCCGTTGCTAAATTAACAGCAAGCAGGGGAAATGCGGAAAAACCGGTGTTGGCAGCCAGCACTAAAATGAGCGCTGTCGTTCCTTGGACGAAGTAATACATAATATTTCTCCCAAATACCTGAGAGGCAATTTGCGAGACCACGGTTTCTTCAGCTTTTGGGGTAATTCCCAGCCAATAGGCTAAAAACATGATGCCCGAGAAAAGCATGGCTAAAAGCACGCCCATCATTACTAAAGTATTAGCCGCGTTTTTGGCGGCTGGTTCTTTAAAATTAGGCACTGCATTGGACACAGCCTCAACGCCGGTAAGGGCGGAACAGCCGGATGAAAAAGCCCGGAGCAATAAAAACAAACTGATGCCCGGCACGGCCGTTCCGATCGGCGAGTGCAAGTCAGCCGGCACTTGCCCGCTGATAATCTGCCATACGCCTGCTGCTGATAGAATAAGCAAGGCCAAGACGAACAAATACACCGGGTAAGCAAGAATAGAAGCGGATTCTGTGACTCCTCTTAAATTTAAAACGGTGATGAAAACAACTAATAAAGACGCGATGATGACATTGTGGCCGTGCAGTTCCGGAAAAGCAGATGTTAAAGCATCGGTTCCGGCCGATACACTGACAGCAACAGTTAAAATGTAGTCTACTAACAAGGAGCCTCCAGCAATGAGCCCGGCATTTTCTCCAAGATTGCTTCTGGAGACGATATAAGCTCCTCCGCCATGAGGATAAGCATGGATGATCTGCCGATATGAAAGAATCAAGGCAGTCAGGAGGACTAACACGCCGATGCCAATGGGGAGGGAGTACCAAAAGGCAATCAGGCCAATCGCAGACAAAACAATTAAAATTTGTTCCGGTCCGTAAGCGACGGAAGAAAGAGCATCTGATGATAAAATCGCAAGCGCCTTTAGCTTGCTTAGTTTTTGTTCCCCGAGTTCACTCGTTTTCAGGGGTTTTCCGATCAAAGCTTTTTTCATAATTGAATAGCGCATGAAGCAGACCTCCGCAAAAGTAAATCAGTGATGGTAAAGACGAAAGAACCTGAATAGAGAATGCTTAGCGTCACTGTGATGGTAAAAAAAGAATCCCAAGCCGCTGATCGTCCTCTTCCGGCTGTAGCGGTCTTGGTGATAGAGTTCCCTTATTTACCGTTGGCGATTCCAAGAAACAGCTATCTTTTCATGTTGGAGGCTGCTGATTAGCCGGTCGGGCCATTATTGTATTCAACTGTTTTCTCATGTACTGCCAAGCGCCGTCTAAATAAAAAAGACGCCTGCTATAAGACGTCTTTTAAAACCATTCCAAATAAAGGGCCACGGCAAGAAGCACTAAAATCGAAAGCAAGATGACATCAAATGTCGTTGGAAAAAAGATCGTCCGTATTCCCTGGAAAATACAAAAGGGAACGGCCAGCTGACAGCAGACGGCCCGCACTGTCCGCAGCCACGGGGGTAAAGAGTAAGGATTATATCTTCTTCGCATTATGTTACACCTGCCTGTGGTTCATGGGCATGGATTCATCGCCTGCCATGAAGATTCTTTTTTATTGTATGCCAGAGAACAGGAGAAGGTGATTCGGTAAGTTGAAGTCAGGAACGTTGACAGGCGGAGCAAGGTGATTTACGTTTAAAAGAAGAACACAGCGAACATTTACATATATGTTGCTATGGCAAAATAAGAAAGGAAGGATCATATGATTGACGTATTAATGTCCCATGCCTCTGTGCGCAAGTACACAAATGAACCTATTTCTGATGATAGGTTTCATCAATTGCTGGAGGCTGCCCAGCACGCGGCGAGCTCTCACTTCGTACAAGCTTATTCTGTTGTACGCGTGAAAGATGAAGAAAAGCGGCAAAAGCTTGGCGAGCTTTCAAAGAATAAGCAGCAATTTGAATCGGCAGCCTTGCCGCTCGTTTTTTGCGCGGATTTAAAGCGGCTGGAAAAAGCGGTGACTCTTCACGGCAAAAGCTTTGAAGGAAGCACGGCAGAGAACCTGCTCGTTGCGGTCATTGATACGGCTTTATTTGCCCAGAACTTTGTGGTCGCCGCCGAATCAAAAGGATATGGCATTTGTTATATCGGCGGGGTACGCAACAACCCGCAGGCGATTAGCGAATTGCTGGAATTGCCGGATTATGTTATTCCGCTATTCGGTTTGACTGTCGGCGTGCCGGCTGAATCGAATGAAGTCAAACCCCGTTTGCCGCTGGAGGCCGTTTTGCATGAAGATACTTATAATGAAGCAAAATACGATCAACTGCTGGCGGAATACGACAAACAGATGCACAATTATTATGCTGCCCGTACAACGAATAAGAAGGATGCCGCATGGACAGGCGGCATGGCTGCCTTTTTATCTGAGCCGCGGCGTGCATACATGCTGGAGTTTTTGCAGTCAAAAGGTTTCATAAAAAAATAATTCGGTAAAGATTGACGCCTTTGCCTGTTTTCAGCTAATATTATGAATGATAATGAAAAGCGAAGATCGGGAAGAGTACAGAGATGAGGCTTGCCTGCAGAGAGGAAAACTCCTGGCTGAAAGGTTTTCCGCAAGAGCTCTTTGGAAAGTCCCCCGTGAGCTGCTTCTGCGAACTGTTTAGTAGTAGAAGCCGGTTGCCAGCCGTTAATGGATTGAGAGCCGGATAGATCTGCCTTGGCTGCAGCTGTCCGTGAAAAAAGGTGGTACCGCGAATAACTCCTTCGTCCTTTTGACGTAAGGGGTTTTTTTGTTGTTTACAAACATCACATTGCGGGTCGCTGGCTGAGGTGCTTGCGCATTTTTTCTGGAAAGAAGGAGGAAATTCAATGGAAAACAATGAATTGTCAATGCCGACAAAATATGATCCGAAAGCAATTGAACAAGGACGCTATGACTGGTGGGTCAAGGGTGAATACTTCCAAGCAAAGGATGACCAAACAAAAACCCCTTATACAATTGTTATCCCGCCGCCAAACGTGACTGGAAAGCTTCATTTAGGCCATGCTTGGGATACGACATTACAGGACATTTTAACACGCATGAAGCGAATGCAGGGCTATGATGTGCTTTGGCTGCCGGGGATGGATCATGCCGGTATTGCTACACAGGCGAAGGTCGAACAAAAGCTTCGTGAAGAAGGAAAAACACGTTACGACCTTGGGCGCGAAAAGTTTCTAGCAGAATCATGGAAATGGAAAGAGGAATATGCAGAATTTATCCGCCAGCAGTGGGCGAAGCTTGGTCTCGGCCTTGATTACAGCCGCGAGCGCTTTACATTAGACGAAGGCTTATCAAAAGCGGTTCGTGAAGTTTTTGTTTCACTATACAAAAAAGGCTTAATTTATCGCGGGGAATACATTATTAACTGGGACCCGGCGACAAAAACGGCTTTGTCTGACATCGAGGTAATTTACAAAGACGTACAAGGCGCCTTCTATCACATGAAGTATCCGCTGGCAGACGGAAGCGGACATATTGAAATTGCCACAACCCGTCCAGAGACGATGCTAGGCGATACAGCTGTAGCTGTTCACCCCGAAGATGAGCGGTATAAGAACTTGATTGGCAAAAAGGTGATTTTGCCAATCGTCGGCCGCGAAATTCCAATTGTGGGTGACGATTATGTCGATATGGAATTTGGTTCAGGAGCAGTGAAAATCACGCCAGCTCATGATCCGAACGATTTTGAGATTGGCAACCGCCACGATTTAGAACGCATTCTTGTTATGAATGAAGACGGCACAATGAATGAAAAGGCCGGTAAATATAATGGCATGGACCGCTTCGATTGCCGCAAACAAATTGTAAAGGACTTGCAGGAAGCAGGCGTGCTATTCAAGATTGAAGATCATATGCACTCTGTCGGCCACTCTGAGCGCAGCGGAGCGGTTGTCGAGCCATACTTGTCGACGCAATGGTTTGTGAAAATGCAGCCGCTTGCCGATCAGGCGATTGAGCTGCAATCGAAGGAAGAGAAAGTAAATTTCGTGCCAGACCGTTTTGAGAAAACGTATCTTCATTGGATGGAAAACATCCGTGACTGGTGCATCTCTCGCCAGCTTTGGTGGGGACATCGCATTCCGGCTTGGTACCACAAAGAAACAGGAGAAGTCTATGTCGGCGAGGAAGCGCCAGCAGACGCTGAAAATTGGGAACAAGATACCGATGTGCTTGATACATGGTTCAGCTCGGCCTTGTGGCCGTTCTCCACAATGGGCTGGCCGGATGAGGAAGCGAAAGACTTTAAACGCTATTATCCAACGGCTGCGCTCGTTACCGGCTATGATATTATCTTCTTCTGGGTATCCCGGATGATCTTCCAAGGCTTAGAGTTTACAGGAGAGCGTCCATTTGAAGATGTGTTGATTCATGGGCTTGTCCGCGATTCAGAAGGACGGAAAATGAGTAAATCGTTAGGAAACGGCGTCGATCCGATGGAAGTGATCGACCAATATGGGGCGGACTCTTTGCGCTATTTCCTATCAACAGGCAGCTCGCCGGGCCAGGATCTGCGCTTCTCTGTAGAAAAAGTGGAATCCATCTGGAATTTTGCTAACAAGATCTGGAACGCTTCCCGCTTTGCCTTAATGAACATGGATGGCCTGAAATACGAGGAAATTGACTTGAGCGGCGAAAAATCAGTTGCCGATAAGTGGATTTTAACGCGATTGAATGACACGATTGCCAGCGTGACAAAGCTTGCTGACCGTTACGAATTTGGTGAAGTGGGCCGCGTCCTTTATAATTTCATTTGGGACGATTTCTGTGACTGGTATATTGAAATGGCTAAGCTGCCGCTTTACGGAGAAGACGAAGCAGCGAAGAAAACGACGCGTTCTATTCTTGCTTATGTATTAGATCAAACGATGCGGTTATTGCATCCGTTCATGCCGTTTATTACCGAGGAAATATGGCAGAACCTGCCGCATGACGGGGAAACCATCGTTGCAGCTAAATGGCCGGAAGTGAATGAGGAACTTTCTGATCAGCAGGCGGCTGATGAAATGAAGCTGCTTGTAGATATCATCCGTTCTGTACGCAATATTCGCGCAGAAGTCAATACTCCGCTTAGCAAGAAAATTAAACTAATCATTAAAGCGAAGGATGATGCTGTGCTCGCTACACTTGAAACTAACCGGGCTTATATTGAGCGTTTCTGCAATCCGGACGAATTGGTTTTATCAACAGATGCAGCAGCTCCTGATAAGGCGATGACAGCTGTTGTTACAGGGGCAGAATTATTCCTGCCGCTTGAAGGATTAATTAATATGGAAGAGGAAATGGCCCGTCTGAAAAAAGAATGGGACAAATGGAACAGCGAAGTTGAACGTGTTCAAAAGAAACTCGGCAATGAGCGGTTCGTCAGCAAAGCTCCTCAAAAAGTCGTCGACGAAGAGCGCGCAAAAGAACAAGATTATCTTGAAAAACGTGCTGCAGTCGAAGCTCGCATGAAGGAAATGCAAGGATAAGGAAGAAATAGAGACGGATCTGCCGAGGCAGATTCGTCTTTTTAAAAGCGGATTTTGAGAACCGGCACAGCGTGTCTGTTATATTTAAATCATAATGAAGGGAGAAGAAAAATGAATACATATGAAGAAGCGATCGATTGGATTCACAGCCGTCTGCAGTTAGGCATTAAACCAGGGCTAAAACGGATGGAGTGGCTGATGGAAAAGATGGACCATCCCGAACGGCGCCTGCGGGCGGTTCATATCGGAGGGACAAATGGCAAAGGCTCGACGGTCGCCATGATCCGCTCGATGCTGCAGGAAGGAGGATATGAGGTCGGCACGTTCACCTCGCCGTACATTGAACAATTCAACGAACGAATCAGCATAAATGGTATACCTGTTAGTGATCAAGAGATTATTGACCTGACAGCTAGTATTAAGCCGCTGGCAGAAGAGCTCGAAAAAACAGATTTGGGCGGACCGAGTGAATTTGAAGTGATTACGGCGATGGCGATTTATTATTTTGCTTATATCCACCCGGTCGATATTGTTCTCTTTGAAGTAGGGCTGGGCGGACGGCTTGATTCTACAAATATTATTCATCCCCTGCTCTCTGTTATAACAACAATCGGTATGGACCATACGCAATTCCTAGGCGATAAGCTGGAGGATATTGCTTTTGAGAAAGCAGGAATTATCAAAAATGGCGTTCCTGTCATTACAGGGGTTCAGCAGGAGGAAGCGCTAGCGGTTATTCACAAGCGTGCAAAAGAGATGAAATCGGCTGTTTATCAGCTGGGAGAGCAATTTAAAGCTGATTGGCAAGAATCATTGCCTCAAGGGGAAGTGTTTGATTTTCAGTCGGTATTTGCCCAAATGGATCAATTGCAAACCAGCTTAAACGGCCTTCACCAGTCAGAAAATGCAGCAGTCGCTACGATGGCTGTTTTATACTTGCGCGCTTTTTATGCTTTTTTAGTAGAGGAAGAGCCTATCCGCACCGGATTGCGGTCAGCAAACTGGCCGGGAAGAATGGAATATATATCAGAAAAGCCTATTATTCTCCTCGACGGTGCCCACAACCCAGAGGGAATGAAGGCGCTTGTCCGCTCGCTTGCAGAGCGTTTTCCTGACAACAAACTAACCGCTCTGTTTGCTGGAATGAAAGACAAACAGCTAGATGAAATGATTGCCGCGCTAGAGCAAGCAGCTCAGCGAATTATGTTCACAACGTTTGATTTTCCGCGCGCGGCCGGCAAGCAAGAATTTCAGCCTTTCTTAACGGCACATGGCTGGCAAGAGAACTGGCGGGAAGCCATCTCTGAATTTAAACATTCTGCTTCGCAAGAGGAAGTGCTGGTTGTCACAGGCTCCCTTTATTTCATTTCTGAAGTGAAAAAATTTGTAAAAGAAACATAGGATGCTCTTTGGAAAGCTGTCTATGCAGGCAGCTTTCCGCTGTTAGCATACATACAATTAAAAAGAGTCCGAACATTCTACCAACAATCAATGTGTTGTGGTACAATAGTCATGCTTGAGGTCAGTCCCCTTTTCCTCCCGAGAAAATTAATATCCACGATTTACGCTTCTCCTGATCGGCTTAGGTTTATCCTTCTATTCCGCTTCTTCCTTAACTAACTTTTTTCTGCCGCTCCAGTCCTTAATCTGCAACGCACAAGCAACAAATTTATCTGAAGGAAAGAGGCTTCCACGGTTAATAGTGAAGGCTTGGTAAAAAAGTGAAAGCAGGTGCAGGAAAGAATTGATCCCGCTTTTTATTTTCTTTTATGGCTTGGTGTTTGGTTCGTTTTTTAATGTCATTGGTTTGCGCGTGCCGAAAGGGCAATCGATTATGCAGCCGCGCAGCACTTGTCCAGCATGCAGCCATGAGTTGGGCATGACAGAACTAGTTCCTGTGTTATCTTATGTGCTGCAAGCGGGGAAGTGCCGTGCTTGTCAGTCAGCTATCTCGCGGATTTACCCGTTTATGGAATGGATTACCGCTCTGTTGTTTTTGCATGCCTATTTTTGTTTTGGGCTGACAGCTGATTTTGTTCTGGCTTTGGCGTTGATTTCTATGCTAATGATTATTGTGGTTTCCGATCTTGCTTATATGATTATTCCGGATAAAGTGCTGCTCTTCTTTTTCTCGTTATTTCTCATTGGACGGATTATCTATCCGCTTGATCCATGGTGGGATTCCATTGTTGGAGGAGCAGCCGGGTTTATTGTTTTTTTCCTCATTGCAGCAGTTTCAAAAGGGGGAATGGGAGGAGGCGATATCAAGCTGCTTGCTGTTATTGGCTTTCTTGCCGGAGTGGAGAAGACCTTAGTTATTTTTTGTCTGTCGTGTATATTCGGTGCTCTAGGAGGGGTGGTCTTGATGATAGGCGGGGTCATTAAAAGGGGCGAACCCATGCCTTTTGGTCCCTTTATCGCGCTTGCTGCGCTGGTCGCATTTTTTTATGGCGAGGCATTTCTCGCATGGTATTTGCGCTTTTTTTCTTAAGAAAAGAATGAATTGAAAACATTGCCGAAATTTTTCCAGGACAGGACGACAAAAGTCTTGTTCTTTTTTTTACCTGCTATGTTAGCATGAGGACAACTTCAATGCAGGCGGAAGGATGATCACAAATGATGGACAAGGAGAACCCGAAAAAACAATCAAGCATCTTTGTAACAATTGGCAGCAAACAGAAGAAGGAATTGGCTGGGCAGGAGTGGGACAATGGGAAAAAAGAGAGTGCTGCCGCTATTGAGCCAAAGAAGGAAGAAGAGGAATTTCAATGGCTGTTCCCCGAGAAGACTGAGCAAAAAGAAGAGGCAATTCAGCAATATGCTTCCGTGCAGCAGCCGGCCGCTAAACAGGCAACCGGAAAGCTTTTAATTATTGTGATCAGTGCTGTGTGCGTCGGCGTGCTGCTTGGCTATGCACTAGTCAAAGTAGTAACACAAAAGGAAGAACCCGCGCGGCATGCGATTTTGCAAGAAGAGAAGCAGGAAAAGGTGAAGGAGAAAGAAAATATGGCCGCTGCTCCTGCTGCCCCGAAAGGCAAAGGGGCCTCCCTTTCTTCTATAGAACCAGCAGTTGTTCAAGGAGGCGTTTTTTCGACGAAAGAGGCAGCAGAAGCAGTCAAGCGGCAAATAAACGAATTGGGCCTGCCAGCGGAAGCAGTGCAGCAAAATGGTCAATACATCGTTCTGCTAGCGGCTGCTTCCACCGTTGAAACGGCGAAATTGATCGGAGAGCTATACAAGGCATCTGGGGCAGACACATATGCAAAACAGGTGACCGTTTCACCTTCTCAGCCTTTAGGAGAGGCAGCGAGTGAGATTGCTGCTTTATTTCCCGCAGTGGCAGAAGAGAGCGGAAAACAAGCGGCTGGCCGGAAGGGGGATCAGGCGGAACTTCAAAAAGCGGAAAAAGCATTAACAGCTATGGACGTGCAGTCTAATGACCGTACAGCTGTTCAACTAAAAAAACTGCTGACGGAAGCGTTAACCGAAGCCAAAAGCGATCAGCCGCAAGCCGCCAAAGCTGCGCAAGAGAAGCTTCTGGCTTTTTTATCTGCTTATAGTCAATAAGGGTGCTTCGGCATCCTTTTTAGTTTGGAAAGGAGGCTGTTATGTGAAAAATGCATGGGATTTTATTTGTATTCGTTGTTTTAACAGCAATATTCATTTAATTTTACAGGAGAATGGAAAAGTTTGTCGTACGATGGCAGTTTTGATATGATAGCGATGTATCTTCCTTATTCTCGAAAGATAGGTGATTGGATTTGACAAGATTAATTTTAGCTTCAGGTTCCCCCAGACGAAAAGAACTCCTCGAACAAATCGGTTTGGCGTTTACAGTCAAAGTAAGCCACGCTGATGAAACCATCCCTTTTGGAATGTCCCCGGAACAAGCAGTTATGCATTTGGCTTCCGTGAAAGCCGCTGCCGTCGCGGCTGATGAACAGGACGATTTCGTTATTGGAGCAGATACAATCGTTCTTCTTGACGGAGAAATATTAGGCAAACCGAAGAGCCGTCAGGAAGCAAAAGAAATGCTTCAGCGTCTGTCTGGCCGGACACATGCAGTGTGCACAGGTGTATCCATAAGGTATGGAGCAGATGAATGTGCATTCTACGAAAAAACATATGTAACCTTTTGGGAGCTTGCGGAAGAAGAAATCAATAGCTACTTGGATACAGGCGAGCCGTTTGATAAAGCTGGAGCCTATGGCATTCAAGGAGCAGGCGCCATTTTTGTCAAAAAAATCGATGGCGACTATTTTACTGTCGTTGGTCTGCCGCTCGCATCCCTTTATCGGCAACTGAAACGGCTCGGCTGGCAAGGTAACGCCTTCTTTTTTCCTTCCTGAGAGGTTGTGAAAGGAGAAAGCATGTCGAAAGAAACATTGATGATCCGTGATGTTCCTTCAGAGGAACGTCCGCGGGAACGGTTAGTCGCACATGGAGCAGCCAGCTTGTCCAATCACGAACTCCTCGCTATTATTTTACGAACCGGCACAAAAGACAGTTCGGTTCTGCAGCTGGCTAATCGCCTCCTGCAAACATTTGAAGGCCTCCGCTTATTGAAAGATGCCTCTCTTCAAGAAATTACTTCCATTAAAGGTATTGGTGAAGCGAAAGCTGTACAAATTATATCTGCACTTGAGCTTGGCAGGCGCATCAGCCAATTAAAGTTTGAAGACCGCTATGTGATCCGTTCACCCGAAGATGGCGCCAACTATGTCATGGAAGAAATGAGATTCCTGACACAGGAGCATTTTGTGTGCCTGTATTTAAATACTAAAAACCAAGTTCTACACAAGCAGACCTTGTTTATCGGCAGCTTAAATACTTCCATTGTCCATCCTCGCGAAGTCGTGCGCCCATAAGGTCATTTAGAAAATCTGCTCTGGCAAAGCAGCAGGGAAATATCACAATCTTCACCCTGTCATCAGCCAACTTATCCGAATGGGAAACCAAACGGGGAGTGTAGCCTGTTGGAAAAGCCATAAGTTGTCTAGTTACCAAGGCACGACTGAATGGCGAGATGAAATTCATAGACAAGGATGAAAGCTGCATTGCTTGAATGATAGCTCAAGGAGGACTACGAGGGCCTTCAGCGGGAGGTAACCATTTACGCTGTATGAAGTATGCGTGTTTCTTAAAAATTTCGAGAAAGATGACGTGATACTACTTTGTCCATCTTCTATATAGAAGAAACGAGCGAAAGTCACATCCGAAACTATGAATGCTAGGTTTCTAAATGTCTAAATGGGGATTGCCTAAGTCAGAAGGCTGTCCATCCAGCTATGCATAATGCCTGATAGGGTGATAAATTTCAAGCCGAAAGGCAAGAAAGATGATGCTGAATATCTGATATGGCAACGGAACTCTCGTAGTAGTCTGAGATGGGGAAAGCCTATTACATGGCGAAGGAGAGTAGTTTATCGGGTTTAATACCAAATTGGGAAGGAGCGAGAGGCTCTATGAGAAATCCAAAAGTAGTATTAAGCACTCTAGCTTCCAAAGCACAAAATGAATCGTATGTATTTGAAAGACTGTATCGAAACCTCTATAATCCCGAGTTTTATTTAGAAGCCTATGCCACACTCTACTCTAATAAAGGCAGTCATACAAAGAGCGTTAACAACAACACAATCGATGGAATGAGTTTGAAACGAATCGAGCGTTTGATTGAAAGATTAAGAGAACAGACATTTCAGCCACAACCAGCACGCAAAATCTATATCTCAAAGAGAAACGGCCAATCGCGACCTTTGGAGATTCCAGCTTTTGAGGATAAATTAGTGCAAGAAGTTATTCGGCGAATTTTAGAAAGCATGTATGAACCGCAATTCTCAAATCATTCGCATGCTTTTCGACCCAATCGCAGCTGCCACACAGCCCTAAAGGAAATACGCAGCACTTTCACGGGTATGAGATGGTTGATTGAAGGGGAGATAAAAGGTTTCTTTAATCGCATGAACCATCATGTTTTAGTTGGACTTTTACGGAAACGCATAAGGGATGAAAAATTAATTAATTTAATTTGGAAATTCCTAAGAGCAGGTTATGTAGAGGATTGGACTTTTCATAAAACATACAGTGGCACCCCTCAGGGCGGCATCATTAGTCCGTTATTATCGAATATTTATCTGCATGAATTAGATAGATATGCAGAAAAATATGCGGGATCTTTTAATAAAGGTGAAAAAGGCGGACACCAGCTTGTCTATCATAGCCTGGCATCAAAGATTAATCATTGCCAAAGTAAAAATAAACGTGATGGGGAGCAATTAACTGAGGAAGAAAAGGCTTTAAGGCTCCGAGAATTGAAGGTTTTATATAAAGAGTTGCAAAGCCATGACAGTAAAGACCTTTTCAACCCGAATGACCGTCGGATGAAGTATGTAAGATACGCTGATGGTTTTATTATTGGTGTGATTGGGAGTAAAAAAGAAGCCGAGCAAATCAAGAAAGATTTAACAGACTTTCTTGCGATAGAACTAAAATTAGAACTAAGTGCTGAAAAAACGTCGATCGCTCATCATCGGAAAAAAACTAGATTCCTAGGATATGACATTCGGGCAGCAAGAGATTGGCATCGAATGAAGATGCCTGATGACACGAAGAAACGAAAGTTCAAGTATCAAACGAAGCTATTCGTGCCTCACGAAAAATATATCAAAAAACTCATCGATTTAGGTGCATTGAAAATAGGCAGCAACAATGAATGGAAACCAGTTCATCGTTCGTATCTAGTGCATAAGGATGACCTTGAAATTCTCCAAACGTATAATGCTGAAATTGAAGGCTTGTATCACTATTATCGCTTAGCAAGCAATGTGCATGCGCTGCAGGCTTTTCGTCAAATAATGAAATACAGCATGATAAAAACGTATGCCAGTAAGTATAAAAGTACCGTCAGTAAAATTATTGCAAAATTTAAGATAAACGGAACATTTGGTGTGCGTTATCAAACAAAGAACGGCCCTAAAATTGTCTATTTTACGGAACAACGAATGGAACAAACTCGGAAATAAAGAAACATTCAGGCGATACAATTGAAAATACGATCATTTACAGTGACAGATTACATCCCATTGAACGCCGTTAAGCTGAAAAATGTGCGTGGCGCGGTGCAAAAACGTACCATTGGAAAAGCATCACATCCATACATTCAAGAGCTTGAAAGGCAAGAAAAGATGGGGATAAATGATGATTGCCATGGGAAGTTAGATGGATAAAGGGAAAGCCGTATACTCTGAGAGGAGTACGTACGGTTTGGAGGGGAGCTCTTGGAAACCTGCTTAGGCAACTAAGCAAGGCGCCGGGTCCTTACCCTACTTCAAAGAGGCTTTTCGCCGATCGGCTGCTTCGGTCATTTGTGTCCACAATCACCCGTCTGGAGTGCGCCTGCAAGGTGCGTAATTTTAGCGGTTTCTATTAGAAATCTAGAACTCCTTATAATGTTCTATGGTCAGCATCTTACCTTGAGGGGAAACCTACAGAGGGAACAGAGCATGATGTGAAAAGGAGAAAAGACGACAAAGCTATCTAACGTCGAGTCAGTTCTTCAGACCAAGTGATGTACGGTAAAGGCTAAACTGCTTGAATCCTAGACGAATGAGCGATGGGTGCGCCATTGTCTACGATAGCTAACAGGCAATGAGGACAAAATGGGGACGTATCTTCAGAGCGTCCGGTGGAATTCCTGTGATTCCTGTCCATAGTAAGGCTTGTCCTTCAATCCTCCGCTAGAGGAAACCGTCGAAAGGGATACCTAACCATCACGCATCTAAAATTATGTCATCATTCAGGGATTACCTAAGTGCAAGTGATAAAAGGCTATTAGACAAAGGTCTATGGAAATTGCATAGGGTAACGGAGTCTTCATAGTACCCAACGTTTGCTTGTAATGAGTTTAGCAGGGGGAAGGGAGACAGGTTGATGTTAACGTTAACTAGAAAGGAGTCATGAATATGGCAACCAATCCATTTCGACAGTTAGACGTTATAAGGAATGCTTCTCAAAAAGGAAACACCATTACGGATTGTTACCGTCTTATGTATAACAAAAAGTTGTGGATAACAGCATATGCGAAATTATACCCGAACCCAGAAAACCTCACAAAGAGAACAGCTAATGAAACGATAGATGGTTTCAGTTTACAAAGAATAGATGACATCATAGAGCGATTAAAGGCCGGAACATTCCGCTTTGCATCGGTAAGAAACGTCTATCCTACTAAGTCAAACGGAAAGAAGCGGCCATTAGGGACTCCTAATTTCAACGATAAGCTAGTGCAGGAAGTGATGGGAATGGTATTGGAAAACGTTTATGAACCTATATTCTCCACAAACTCCCATGGGTTTAGGGAGGGGAGAAGCTGTCATACAGCACTTTCTCAAATCAGAAACACATGGAAAGGCTTAACGTGGTGTATTAAAGGCAGCACGAAAGGCTTCTTTGACCATATTGACCACACTGTCCTGCTAAAACTGATCTCCAAGAAAATCAATGACCGCCGTTTCCTGCTATTAATTCATAATGCCCTAGCCAGTGGTGTAATGGAAGGTTGGACATATTATAAAACCTGCAGTGGTACACCACAAGGAGGCATCATTTCTCCTATCTTAGCCAATATTTATCTTCATGAGTTTGACCTGTTTATGGAAAAACAAATGAAGGAGTTTGATAAAGGAAAGGTTAGAGCGAGCCATGAGGAGGACCTCAAGATTCGATCAACGATCGGCACATTATCACAGAAGATTAAAAGGCTGGATGGAAGAAATAGGCATAGTCATTGGCAAGGCAGGGAGGAACTAGTCCTTACTATTCAGGAACTTAAAGCTAAGCAAGTTAAAGTTCACCCAATGGATAAAAATTATCAAAGGATGAAATATGTCCGCTATGCTGATGATTTTGTGATAGGAATGGCGGGTTCTAAACAAAATGCTGTAAAGATGAAGGAAACAAGCAGATATTTTCTTGAAAAGGAACTCCGTCTGGAGCTCGGTGGCCAGAAAATAATTGTCACTCATCTAGAGAATTCCATCCCCTTTCTTGGATATGAATTCCACCTGTGGAATGAGAGGAAGGTTAAAAAGGATTCTTACAAAAAACAAAAACACCTATTGAAAAAGCGAACTCTCTCAGGTGCGATAAAGTTAGAAATTCCTGAAAAGAAAATCAGGGTATTTGCAAGTGAAAACGGATATGGTAATGTAGACAACTTTAAAATTATGCATAGGGCAAAGCTGCTTAACAATTCGGAGCTAGAAATCCTGCACACTTATAACACTGAACTGCGAGGAATCGCCAACTACTACAAGCTAGCTGATAATTACCATCATTTAGACAAGCTGTTTTATTTAGCGGAAAGTAGTTTTATAAAGACGATTGCGAATAAAAGAAAAAGCACCTCTAGGAAGGTCGCTAATAGTATGCGAACCAACAAGCAAGGAGGAGCATGTCTTGTAAGAAGAGATCAACAAGGAAATGAAAAACTGCACTCGTTCTTAAAACTGAAAGACCTGCCAAAGCATAAAGGTGCAATCAAAGCAGACTCTCCTGATATTGATGAATGCAAGGAAATATTCGGGCGGGATGGAGTGTGAACAACGTTTATTAGCAAACCAATGCGAAGTGTGCGGGACAACAGAAGGTCAGATGGAAGTTCATCCTGTCTGTAAATTAAAGGACTTAAAGACGAAAAAACACTTCATGTACTTGGACAGGAAGAGGCTAGAAAGAAACAAAAAACGATTGTCTTATGCTATAAGTGCCATCATGACCACCATGAGCAGTAAATTCCGATTAGTCAACTGGCGAGCCGTATACGCTGAAAGGTGTACGTACGGTTCTGAGGGGGAAACTGTGAAACCTGCTTTTGGAGACGAAGCAAGGCGCATGGTTTCTACCCTACGACCCGAGGCCGAGCAGGGAGGATATTGATGTGACCAAGCGTTTGGCGGAATGCGGAAAAATTCTTGGCATCGAATTGCTTGATCATTTAATTATAGGTGAAAAGAAATTCGTCAGTTTGAAAGAAAAAGGCTATTTATAACGCTAGGATTTTTTTTTTCCTTCGGTTATAATATAAGTTATGATTTTTCCTAGTTGTTTTTGTCGAAAAATAAAAGAATAATGTCAAATCAATCATGATAAAAGTAATGGATCGAGAAAGGGAGATACTTGTATGTTTGGAATTGGAAGCCGAGATCTTGGAATAGACTTAGGAACAGCTAATACGCTCGTTTATGCAAAAGGAAAAGGTGTTGTTGTTCGTGAGCCGTCTGTGGTTGCTTTGCAAACGGACACGAAGCAAATTGTCGCCGTCGGAAATGATGCTAAAAAAATGATTGGACGTACTCCGGGGAACGTAGTAGCTACTCGTCCCATGAAAGACGGGGTAATTGCTGATTATGAAACAACAGCTACAATGATTAAATATTATTTAAAACAAGCAACCAAAAATGGAAAAGGCTTGCTGACAAGCAAGCCATATGTAATGGTGTGTGTACCATCCGGCATCACAGCTGTGGAGGAGCGTGCAGTGATTGATGCAACTCGCCAGGCAGGCGCTCGTGATGCTTACACAATTGAAGAACCATTTGCTGCGGCCATTGGTGCCAACCTGCCTGTTTGGGAACCTACGGGCAGCATGGTAGTCGACATCGGCGGCGGAACGACTGAAGTAGCCATTATTTCACTGGGCGGTATCGTGACAAGCCAGTCCCTCCGCATAGCAGGAGATGAAATGGATGATGCCATCGTGGCTTATATCCGCAAGCAATATAATTTACTAATTGGGGACAGAACGTCTGAAACGATCAAAATGGAAATCGGCTCAGCTGGTGACTTTGAACAGCTGCCAAGCATGGAAATTCGCGGCCGGGATTTATTGACAGGACTGCCAAAAACAATTGAAATTACCGGAGAGGAAATTGCTGAAGCCCTGAAAGATACAGTCACTGCTATTGTTGATACAGTGAAAAGTACACTGGAGCAAACGCCGCCGGAATTGGCTGCCGATATTATGGATCGCGGTATTGTTCTTACAGGCGGCGGCGCCCTTCTGCGCAATCTGGACAAAGTGATCAGCAAAGAAACAAATATGCCGGTCATCATTGCGGAAAATCCGCTGGATTGTGTGGCGGTCGGAACCGGTATGGCTCTAGATCATATCGATTTATTCAAAAATAAAAATAAGTAAGACACAGGTTTATTCAACAGCGTGCGGTTCGAAAATAAAGGTGAATTTTGGACGCCGCTGAATAAGCGCCGTTGTGAAGTTGAAGTTCAGCTGCTCTTTTGGAGACGCCTTATCTATTAGGTGAGCGCTATGCGAAACACGCCATGCGGCCCGTCTTGCATGGCGCTCCTTTCTCCGAGACAGCTTAGCAGCTTTGTATTTTCGCTTCAGCTGCCGTTGCAAGCAGCCTGTTTTATGCTTGCCGCCGCTGGCTGGCGCTTTTCCTTTTTATAGATTCGGCAGCAACTGGTAGTGCCGGATTTTAACTTAATGCAAACAAACAGAGGTGGAGTATATGCCACAATTTTTTACAAATAAGCGTCTGATCGTTCTACTTGGGAGCATTATTGTTCTTGTCGCTTTAATTGGTTTTTCTCTTCGCGACAGGGAGAACTTATCCTGGCCGGAGCAATTTGTTAAAGATATTGTCGGTTTAGGGCAAGCGGTAGTATCTAAACCTGCCAATGGCTTTGCAGGTTTTTTTGATGAAGTGAAAGATTTGCGGAATACATACGAAGAAAACAAAGAGCTAAAGGCTAGAATCGAAAAGACAGCCCAGCTGGAAAGTGATGTTGCCCGCTTGCAAAAAGATAACCAGGAGCTGCGGAAAGTGCTGGACAAAAAGAAGAGTTTAGCAGATTACGAGCCGGTGCAAGCAACGGTGATTGCCCGCAATCCGGATCGCTGGTTTGATGTGATCACCATTGATCAGGGAGAGGCGACTGGTATTGAGCCTGACATGGCTGTTATTACAGCGGAGGGATTGATCGGGAAAGTAAAGAGTACATCAAAGTTTACGTCCACTGTTCAACTGCTAAGTGCGCATGATTCAAGAAATCGCGTGTCAGCGGTTATTCAGGGGAAAAACAGTGTGTACGGAGTGATCGAGGGTTACGACAAGGAAAAGAAAACGCTGCTGATGACGAAAATTCCCTACGATTCCAAAGTGAAAAAAGGAATGCTTGTGACAACGTCTGGAAAAGGCGGTGTGTTCCCTAAAGGCTTAATTATCGGCAAGATTAAGAAAATGGTTCCGGATGAGTTTGGTTTAACACAAACAGCCCTTATTGAACCAGCCGCTTCCTTTAATGATCTTGAACATGTAATGGTCGCAAAGCGCAGCATGACGACTGTTCGCGCGGAAAAGGAAGAGCGCAAGCAGGTTCTTATTGAGGAGGGGAACTTGTGAAACGGCTTTACCTTCCTCTCCTGATGATCGCTCTTTTTTACAGCGATAACCTGTTTGTAACCATTTTTCCGGAAGCAGCGTTTGATGGGAAATATATGATTATTCCACGATTTTTCACCATCGGTTTGTTGTTTATGGCTGTTTTCTTTGACCGCAATACGGCAATTAAATACGGCTTTTTGTTCGGCTTTCTCTTCGATATTTTCTACACAGGCGTGCTGGGCGCTTATATGTTCTTTTTGCCTTTTGTCGTGTATGTCGTATCGAAGCTGGTCAAGGTATTGCAGAACAACCTGTTCATTCTTAGTTTTATTTTTTTGTTCGGGGTTGCTTTGCTGGAATTGATCATGTTTCAATTAAATGTGCTGATTGAGCGTACAGAAATAGATTTAGCGCAGTTTGTATCCCTTCGTTTAGGACCGACACTGCTCTTAAATCTGATCTTTTATCTTCTTTTTGCATTCCCGTTGAAAAGCGCCTTTGAAAAGCTTCAGCGCATTTACAATGATTAACTCCCCAAGGACGGAAAAAGAGGAATCGAAGAGGGCTTGTCGAATTAATTGGACAACAGAGGTGAATTTCGTGCTATGAAGACAAAACAAAACGTTGTCATTAAAGGAACAAAGGATGGGCTGACGCTGCATTTAAACGATAAATGTGCGTATGATGAATTGCTGCAGGAGCTGAAAGAGAAAATGGACGCCGTCAATGGCCAGGAGCACGGATCTGTTCTTACAGTTACTGTTCAGGCAGGAAATCGCTATTTGTTAGATGAAGAAACCGAGGAAATAAAAAAAATCATTAATCAACGCGAGCATCTCGCTGTCGAGTCTGTCAAATCCAATGTAATGACAATGGAAGAGGCGATCCGCTGGAAAGAAGAAAGCGAGATTGTTTCTTATACAGGACGAATCCGCTCAGGGCAGATACTTGAGGTTCCCGGAGATCTACTGCTGATCGGCGATGTGAATCCTGGAGGAACAGTAAGAGCCGGGAGAAACATTTTTATTATGGGGGCTTTAAAAGGAATGGCCCATGCCGGCTGTTATGGAGACGAGGCGGCTGTCATTGCGGCTAGCCGGATGATGCCATCTCAACTTAGAATCAGCCATTACTTTAACCGTGCACCCGACCGTTATGAAGAAGAGGACTGTTGCGAGACGGAGTGTGCGTACATAGATGATTCTAACCAGATTGTGGTTGACCGCTTACAGGTGCTTAAGCATCTGAGACCGGGAATTTCTACGTTTAAAGGGGGAAAGCACAGTGGGTGAGGCTATAGTTATTACATCTGGAAAAGGCGGAGTCGGCAAAACAACCACTACCGCTAACTTAGGCACCGCACTTGCATTGCAAGAGAAAAAAGTTTGTTTAGTGGATACAGATATTGGTCTTAGAAACTTAGATGTTGTGATGGGGCTGGAAAACCGGATTATTTACGATTTGGTCGACGTGATTGAAGGACGCTGCAAAACCCATCAGGCACTTGTGAAAGATAAGCGTTTTAACGACTTGCTTTACTTGCTGCCAGCAGCTCAAACAACAGACAAATCCGCTGTTCAGCCGGAGCAGCTGAAAAAGTTGATGGAAGAATTAAAGCAGGAATTCGATTATATTTTAATAGATTGTCCAGCCGGGATTGAACAAGGATACAAGAATGCTGTAGCCGGCGCTAATAAGGCCATTGTTGTCACCACTCCTGAAAAGTCGTCTGTCCGTGATGCAGACCGGGTCATCGGACTGCTGGAGAAGGAAGAAGGCATGGAGTCCCCAAAGCTGATTATTAACCGGATACGCAATCATATGATGCAGCAGGGAGATATGCTTGATGTGGATGAAGTGGCCGCACACTTGTCTATTGAACTGCTCGGCATTGTGGCGGATGATGATGAGGTAATTAAGTCTTCTCATAATGGAGAACCGGTTGCTCACAACCCAAATAACCGGGCCTCGATCGCTTACCGCAATATTGCCAGAAGAATTCTTGGTGAATCTGTGCCTTTGCAGCAGCTTGATGATATCAAAGAAGGGTTCTTCACTCGCTTCAAGAAGTTTTTTGGTGTCCGTTCAAAATAAATTTGTTTATTTAGAGAAAAGCCGTTTATCCGCTTAGTAAGCCGGTAAACGGCTTTTTGGCGTGAATTCTTTCTTCTTAATCGGTCTTGTCACTCATATAGTGTACAAACCTGTGTAGAAGAGGAGGAAAGCTGTGTGAAAGAAGAAAAAGATCTGTTTCCGCTGGCAGACGAGAAGGAAGAGCTGCATCCGCTATTCAGCTGGGAACGTTTTTTATTTAAATGGCTTGCAGCTGGGGCGTTAGTGTTAGCTACTGCTATTTTGTTTCGGCATCCCTCTCCGATGCTAGAGGATGGGAGGCACTGGATGGAGAAGACGATGGAAAAAGAATTTCCTTTCTCGAGGGCAGCCCAATGGTATGAAAAGGCATTTGGCGAACCGCTGCCTTTTACGGCAGACGGGTGGACAGAGAAAGAACAAAGCCCGGGCGCGTCTCCTGAAATCGCCTTGCCGGCTGCCGGGCGCATTGTAGAGGATTTCCAAACAAATGGCCAAGGGATTCTTGTGGAAACAGGCCCAACTGAAGAAGTAAAGGCCATTAAAGAAGGAACTGTTATTTTCACTGGGGAAAAGGAGGGGTTAGGAAAAACGGTTATCCTGCAGCATGCTGATAATAGCGAGTCGTGGTATGGACATCTATCCGCCTTGTCTGTGCAGCAATATGAACGGGTAAAGGCCGGAAGCACACTGGCCAAGGCCGAAATAGGGAAAAATACAAGCGGCGGGCAATTTTACTTGGCTATTAAGCGTGACAATGTGTTTATTGATCCAAATGAGGTGGTTCCATTTGAATAAATGGATGAAAAACGTCCATATTCATCCGCTTCTCTGGGGAGTCATTGGCGTCTGTCTACTGACAGGAACCTTTTTACCTTTGCTGCTTGCCTTTACTGTTATTGTTGTTCATGAATCAGGCCATGTGTTAGTGGCACATGCCCTAGGCTGGCGGGTGAAAAAAGTAGTGCTTCTTCCGTTTGGCGGTGTTGCGGAGGTGGACGAGCACGGGAATCGTCCATTAAGGGAGGAACTGCTCGTTGTATTGGCTGGCCCGCTGCAGCACCTTTGGTTATTTGCAGCTGCCTGGCTGGCGCATGAGGGTGGGTTTTTGTCTTCTGGCCTATATGAGTCGTTTTGGGACATTAACATGGCGATCTTGCTTTTTAATTTGCTGCCGGTGTATCCGCTGGATGGAGGCAAGCTGCTCATGTTGCTCTTTTCGGCAGCCAGACCCTTTTTATCTGCCTTCCGGCTCGTTATTCTTTGTTCGGCATGCTTATTGTTTTGCCTGCAAATGACGGTCTTTTTCTTTTTTCCTTTTCATCTGCAGGCCTGGTCATTATTTTTCTATTTAGGATGGACCCTTTGGAGAGCTTGGAAAGAAAAGCGTTATGCCTTTATGCGTTTTCTTTTAGAACGGCACTATGGCAATAAAGGGGCGGCAGGTTTTCTAAAGCCGCTGACTGCCCCCTCAGAAGAGCCTGTTATGAATGTGCTTGAACGGTTCCAGCGCAATGCCAAGCACATCGTTTATGTGACAGAGGGAGGGGAAAAACAAGGAAGGCTTGATGAAAATGAGTTACTGTATGCGTACTTTTCGGAAAAGAAAACAGATTCCCGCCTAAAAGACTTGCTGCCTGTCGATTGACGGATGTGCTCCGCGGCAGTAAAGTGGAACAAAAAGAGGAAAGCGGGTTTTATATGAATGCGCTGATTGTCAGTACGAAGGGAAGGGAAAAGCGGCTGGCTGTCATGAAAAATGGAACGGCCGATCAAGTTCATATTTTTCAGCCGGCCCACCGTTCCCATGTTGGTTTTATTTATTACGGGATTGTTTCAAAGGTGGAAAAAGGGATGAATGCTTGCTTTGTCAATATCGGCTTGGAACAGAATGCCTTTTTGCATCGCAACGACTTTCCGGATCATCAAAATAAATCGATCGGAGACTTGGTTCATCAAGGGCAGAAGATCATCGTCCAAGTGATGAAGGATGGATCAGAAATGAAAGCACCACGGTTGACTGCCGTGATTGAATGGCCCGGGGACTTACTTGTTTATTTGCCCGCAGGCCGTTATGTCGCCTTATCAAAAAAGGCGGAAAATGAACAGCAGCGCCGGGAATGGAGCGAGTGGATTGAAGAGCACAAAAGGGAAGAGGAAGGACTGATTGTCCGCACAGCTGCATTCTTCCTGCCAAAGGAAGACTTATTTGCCGAATGGAGGCAGCTTCGGGCCCGGCATGAAAAGCTGGTAAAAGCGGCGGAAAAAGCGCAGGCGCCTGTTTTGCTGCTTGAGCGGCAGCAATTGCAAGAGGAGCTTTTTGCAAGGATGAATGAGCTCGGGCAAGGCGAGTTGATTGGTGACGAGCTTGACTTTCTAGTGAGCATAAAAGAAGATGTCCGTTTTAAGAAAGGTCAATGGACAACTACCTTTCATTCAGCGGATGAGGAGATATTTTCTGCCTTTGGGTTGCGCGAGTCAGCAGAGATGGCTTTAAAACGTACGGTCTGGCTGCCAAGCGGCGGCTTTATTGTTATTGACCGAACAGAAGCGATGACGGTCATTGATGTTAATACAGGAAAGTTTACCGGAAAAAGCAGCCAGAGGCAGACCGTGCTCGTAACGAATAGAGAAGCAGCTGCAGAGAGTGCCCGGCAATTGCGTTTGCGTGATATTAGCGGCATGATTCTGATCGACTTTATCGATATGGCGAATGAAGCAGACCGCCGAGAGGTTGAGAGAGAACTGGTCAAAGAGACGAAAAAGGATTCGAAGCAAGTGTCGGTGCGCGGCTTTACCTCTCTCGGGCTGATGCAAATGACCCGCAAAAAAACGAAGCCCTCCCTCATCGAGACAGTAACCGAGCCGTGCCGAGTATGCCGGGGCACCGGACGGGTGATCAGCAGTGAAAGCGCAGCCTTTCAACTGGAAAGAAAACTGTTGGAATTGGCCCGGCATGAAGTGGAAGCTGTACTTGTGGAAGTGACCTCTGAGGTGCAGGCAGTGTTCGCCGGCAAACATAATGAGTATCATGAGAGGCTTGAAGATCTTCTCCATAAAAAGATTATTTACCAGGTTATTGAGGCAGCGGCGCCTGTTGGAAGGATTCTCCGGACAGGCAGTTTTGCAGAGTTATCGCCGAAAGGAAATCTCCTCGAAAAAAGTTGACATAAAAGCAGGGAAATGATAAGATTCTAATGTTATTGTTTGTAGCACCTGTGCTACAACCGCTCATAACAGGTTGGAAGTGTTTGCTCTTGCAAACCACCTGCGAATGGCGAGTCTGAGTAACCAAGGAGGTGCAGGAAATGTACGCAATTATTGAAACTGGCGGTAAACAAGTAAAAGTAGAAGAAGGTCAAGCGATCTACATCGAAAAATTAGATGCTGCAGAAGGTGATTCTGTAACATTTGATCAAGTATTATTCGTTGGCGGCGATAATGTAAAAGTAGGAAGCCCAATTGTTGAAGGCGCTACAGTTACAGCTAAAGTTGAAAAACAAGGCCGTCAAAAGAAGATTACTGTTTTCAAATTCAAAGCAAAGAAAAACTACCGCAGAAAACAAGGCCATCGTCAGCCATACACTAAAGTTGTAATTGAAAAAATCAACGCGTAAGGCGATGATCCAATGATTCGGGTAAATGTAAACAGAAATCCTTCTGGAAGAATCTCTTCTTTCACGATGGAAGGACATGCTGAATTTGCTGAACATGGAAAAGATCTCGTTTGTGCGGGAGCGACATCTGTCTCTTTTGGGGCATTAAATGCGATTCTTTCATTGACCGATGCCAAATTAGGCATTGAGCAAGGAGAAGAAGGCGGATTCCTCCGCTGCATTGTGCCAGAGAACCTTCCTTCAGCTGAAGCGGACAAGGTTCAGCTCTTGCTCGAAGGAATGCTTGTTTCCCTGCAAACGATTGAACGTGAGTATAGCAAACATATAAAAATTACTTTTCACTAACAGGAGGTGAAACTCATGTTAAGATTAGACCTTCAATTTTTCGCATCGAAAAAAGGGGTTGGTTCTACAAAGAACGGACGTGACTCTGAAGCTAAGCGTCTTGGCGCGAAGCGTGCAGATGGCCAGTTCGTAACAGGCGGATCTATTCTTTACCGTCAGCGTGGAACAAAAATCTACCCTGGTGAAAACGTTGGCCGTGGTGGAGACGACACTCTATTCGCAAAAGTTGACGGCGTTGTTCGTTTCGAACGCTTTGGCCGTGACAAGAAAAAAGTGAGCGTATACCCTGCAGCTCAGTAATACAAGCTGGATAACATGGAAGTGGAAAGCTCTAACCAACCGGTTAGAGCTTTCTTTATGGTTATTTTGAGGCAGCTTTTACGTTGTTTGCTATCTCTCCTTCCTCAATTTCTGGTATACTAGGTGGAAAGCCACGACAGGCAGGAAGATGACGGATAGGTAGTAAAAATAAAACAAGTGAATGAGAAGGCGAAGGTCCTTCTTTTCTTCGACTATGTTTAGCACAAGGGGGGACCTGTGCAGTGGATAGTAAAAGCAACAACTGGACGATCATTCGAGCCCTTCAGCACTCCCGTCATGACTGGATGAACCATCTCCAGCTCATCAAGGGATACATTGCGCTCGGAAAAACAGAAGAAGCTGAGCGAGTCATTGAACAAACGGCGATGCAGGCAAAACAGGAAGCCCATTTATGCAATCTGTCATTGCCGGAGCTTGCAAAAGTGCTGATTACCTTTAATTGGGAGGCGCATCTCTTTCAACTCGAATATGAGGTGCTGGATACGAACATAAAGGCGGAGACAGAAGACCGCCGGCTGGCAGGCTGGATGTCTTCCATTTTTCGTTTAATCGAAGAGTATATCGAAGCGTATGCAGACAACCATTTATATCTCTCTATTGGAGAGGCAGAGGAAGGAATCCGTTTCTTTTTTGAATTCAGTGGAATAATAACGAATGCAGAGCTTCTGATTAAAGAATTAACAGAAATACTGAGCATGCCTGATGTGAGGCAGTGCAAAATACATGCGCATTCAGCGGAAGAAATGCTCTTTGAAGCGGTCGTATAGATCGTTTTATCCAACGCATAGCTTCATCAATAGGAGGATTTTATGTTTGTAGATCAGGTAAAAGTATACGCAAAAGGCGGCGACGGCGGAAACGGAATGGTTGCTTTTCGCCGTGAAAAATATGTGCCAAAGGGCGGACCAGCCGGCGGTGATGGCGGTCATGGAGCGGATGTAGTGTTTGAAGTGGATGAAGGATTACGAACGCTGATGGACTTTCGTTATCAGCGCCATTTCAAAGCTTCGCGCGGCGAGCATGGAATGAGCAAAGGGCAGCACGGCAAAAATGCTGCGGATATGATTGTGAAAGTTCCTCCTGGCACGGTAGTCATGGACGACGACACAAAAGAAGTGATCGCTGATTTAACGGAGCATGGCCAGCGGGCTGTGATTGCACGAGGCGGAAGGGGAGGACGCGGCAATACGCGTTTTGCGACACCGGCCAACCCGGCTCCGGAAATATCAGAGAATGGAGAGCCAGGACAAGAGCGCTATATCGTCATGGAATTGAAGCTGCTGGCGGATGTAGGGCTTGTAGGGTTTCCGAGTGTCGGCAAATCCACCTTGCTTTCCGTTGTGTCGGCTGCCCGTCCTAAAATTGCAGCTTATCACTTTACAACGATTGTGCCTAATCTCGGTGTTGTTGAAACAGATGACGGCCGCAGCTTTGTTATGGCCGATCTGCCCGGACTGATTGAAGGAGCACATGAAGGGGTGGGACTTGGCCATCAATTCTTGCGTCATATTGAGCGCACCCGGGTGATCGTACATGTCATCGATATGTCCGGCATGGAAGGGCGCGACCCATATGAGGATTACACCACCATTAATACAGAGCTAAAAGAATATAACCTGCGATTGACAGAGCGGCCGCAGATTATCGTCGCTAACAAGATGGATCTTCCTGATTCAGAAGAAAACCTGGCAGAGTTTAAAGAAAAAATCGGTGAAGACATACCTATCTTCCCTATTTCAGCGATTACCCGTGAAGGGCTTAAGGAGCTGCTTTATGCAGTAGCGGATAAGGTGGATGAAACACCGGAATTCCCGCTTTCTGACTTGGAAGAAGAAAAGGGCATCCATAGCGTCATGTACAAACATGAGGATCAGCCGGCAGAGTTTATTATTACGAGAGACCCATCCGGCACGTTCGTTGTCAGCGGGGAGAAAGTGGAAAAGCTGTTCAAAATGACAGATTTCTCACGGGAGGACTCTGTTCGCCGCTTTGCCCGCCAGCTGCGTTCCATGGGCGTAGACGATGCGCTGCGTGAACGCGGTGCAGAAGATGGTGACATTGTTCGCCTGCTCGATTATGAGTTTGAATTTGTGGAGTAGGAAAGCGGCCAATGGTTTCAGCAAATAGAAGCGGTTTCGGCTGTGTGCGATTATTCGCTTGCAGCCATTCTGTTTCTGTCTGCCGGAACGAACGGATCGCTTCCGTTCTTAAGTTTATCTAGCTGCAGCGGCTAATCCTTAGGCATAAGCAGTAGCGGATTCAGAAGCCCAAGTTGCTATTTGAGCCGTCCGCTTGATGTTCTGGTTAAAAGCCGCTTCCGCTTTTAAGTGAGGGAGAAACGTGGCTAAAAAGGATTTTGAACGTAAATTTTATTTGGTGCGTGAGGATGTATTGCCAGAGGCAATGAAGAAAACACTTGAGGCCAAGGAGTTAATTGATCGGCATCGGGCAGATTCTGTATGGGAAGCGGTGAAAAAGGTCGATTTAAGCCGCAGTGCTTTCTATAAATACCGCGATACGGTTTTTCCCTTCCACAAGGTCGTAACGGAACGAATTATTACGTTATTCTTTCATCTTGAAGACCGGTCTGGCACCTTGTCCGAATTGCTTGGACTCGTCGCAAAATATGAAGGGAATATTTTAACCATTCACCAGACAATTCCTCTTCAAGGAAGGGCGAATGTCACTTTATCGTTGAATGTCAGCAACATGACGATTGAACTGGATGAGATGCTGGCAGAGCTGGAAAGGCTGGAGTTTGTAGATACAGTAGAAGTGCTGGGCTCAGGCGGATAAGAGCCAGCTTTTTCAGTTTAAATATTGCCAATTTTCTAGTAAGGAGAGTAGATTTGATTGCGAAAGATTGCTTTTTTAGGCCCTGCTGCTACTTTCACGAATTTAGCAGTGCGCCACGCTTTTCCAGAGGAAGAGCATATTCCCTATGTGACTATCCCGGCTTGCATGGATGCGGTCATTAACGGGGACATGGATTTTGCTGTTGTTCCCATTGAGAACACACTTGAGGGAACAGTGAATTTAACGATTGATTATTTGTTTCATGAGGCGGATTTAAAAATTGTTGCGGAAGTGACTGAACCGATTCAACAGCACCTTCTCGTCCATAAAGAGTATGCCTATGATTGGCAGAAAACAGAGAAAGTTCTTTCCCATCCGCATGCAATTGCTCAATGCCATAAATTTCTACATAGTTATTTTCCGGATATTCCACACGAGCAGGCGGCTTCAACCGCCGCTGCTGCCAAATATGTAAAAGAACATCCGGAACAGCGATTGGCAGCAATCGCTAATGAGTTGTCAGCTCAGGAGTATGATTTAGCCATTGCTAAAGTCAATATTCATGATTATGACTTTAATCATACCCGTTTTATCGTGCTGGCCAGACAGGAAACGGAACTGTCGCTTCCGCTGGACCGGCCCCGGGATAAAACCACAGTGGTCATCACGCTTCCATCTGATAGACCGGGAGCGCTGCACCAAGTGTTATCCGCTTTTTCTTGGCGCAACATCAATTTAAGCAAAATTGAGTCACGTCCATTGAAAACCGGTCTTGGCAATTATTTCTTTATTCTCGACATTGAACAGCGTATGGATGAAGTGCTGTTGCCGGGGGCTTTTGCGGAAATGGAAGCGCTCGGCTGTAAAGTCCATGTGCTGGGAAGCTACCGCGCCTACTCTATTCAGCCAGACGAACGAGAAGCGGACAAATAGAACAAGCATGGAGCGTGAGCAGGGAACAGGCTGCTTAATGCCAAAAAGCTGCCCTGCAAGGACAGCTTAAAATTTGCGGGCAAAGGCCCGCTCTATTTTATCGGCGGCTGACAGGAGTGACGCACTCCTGTCAGTTTTTCTGTTTTGGCGGATTGGTCTGTTTTCCGGTGAATGCCAAGGCATCCTTGCCAAATGAACCGTGTTTATTCCACCAGTAAAAAGCCCGCCTCTTGCAAGGCAGCTTCTGCTTCATCTAGCGTTTGTTTATTTTTGGCGGCGATTGTATGCAAATGTACGCCGTTCGTTAATTGTGATAAGTATGTGGCATTCGTTTCATGAATGCGTTTGACAAACTGAGCCACTTCTTTTCGGTTAGAAACCATGATCGAAGCGGTTAAGTCTCCATATACCGGATGCTCAATTTTTACGTCTTTGACGAGCAATCCCAGATCAACGAGCAGATTCAGCTCTTCCTCTGTTTCCTCCGGCTTATGGTTGCAGGCAACAGATCGCTCAAACCATTGTTCCGGCAAGGAAGGCGCAAAATAGCAATACCCTTGACTGGTAGCGATAATGGGCTCATTGCGCGCTTTCAATAAAGTAATGTCATTGACGATGACTTGCCGGCTGACATTTGAGCGGCTGGCCAGCTCGCTGCCTGTTAACGGCTCCTTGCTCGTCTGCAGCCATTCTAAGATCAATGTTCGCCTTTCTTCTCCTAAAATCTTTTTCCCGGGAGTCATAGTTATCCCTCCATGTTTAAATTCCGCTGCTTCTATTTTACCATAAGCGGATAAGCAGTTCTAACGGAGCGTTGCGGAGGTTAAGCCAAGAAGAAGATCTCCCAATGTTTCTATTTCTTCCATAGTTGTCCGGCTGCTGAAGGAAATGCGGAAAAACTGACGGGCCGTCTCCATTGGATAGCCCATTGCCAGAATCGCTTTTGTTCCGTTTTCTGATCGGGCGTCACATGCGCTGCCTGTTGAAATAGCGCAGCCTTGCTCATTTAATTTCAATAAGACGAGCTGTCCCTCCATGCCTGGAAGCGTGAGCCCGATGATAGAAGGGAGCTGTCTGGCTTCTTCCGCCTCAATCCAGCAGAAAGAAGAGCCGGAGAGTTTTTCTTTTAGCAAACGGCGGAACGCCCATTCCGTTTGCTGGCTAAATGTCCGGCAGGCTTCTTCCGCGGCTGCTGTAAAGGCAGCGATAGCCGGAACAGACACTGTTCCCCCCCGAAAGCCGCTTTCGTGCGTGAGACCCGGAAAAACCGGGGACCATTGCACAGAAGGATCCATATACACAGCTCCTGCTCCTTTTGGGCCGAATACTTTATGGGAGGAGAGCGAGAGGCTATCCACCCACTTTAGAAGCGGACAAATATCCAATTTCCCAAATGCCTGAACGCAATCTGAGTGAAATAAGATTTCCTTTTCTGCTAATAGCTTCCCTATTTCTTCTATTGGGTTGATCGCTCCAATTTCCTGATTAATGTATTGCAAGGAAACGAGAATGGTATCTGGCCGTATGGCTGCAGCCAGCTTCTCCGGCTCAACTATGCCGCGTGAGCTGAGCGGTAGTTTGGTGACAGCGAATCCTGCTTTCTCCAAGTAAGCTGTTGCCGAGTGGACAGAGGAATGCTCTGCCAGCGAGGTAATAATATGGTTTCCTTTTTTTCTCGCTGCTTTTGCCAGGGAAACGATAGCTAATAGGTTGCTTTCTGTTCCTCCTGAAGTAAAGTAAACTCCTTCTTTTTTTCCGCCGATCAGTTTGGCTAGGCTCTCCCGGCATCGCTCCAGCAAAAAGCGGGCCCGGCTGCCTTCATCATGAAGACTTGAACTGTTTCCGAAAAACTTTTGGTTTGTTTTTATATAAACATTCAGCGCTTCTTCACTCATAGGTGCAGTGGCTGCATAATCAAAATAAATCACGGGACGCTCCTCCTGTAAGTAAGGATTTAAAAAAAGCCTTGTCTTTAGTTTAAATTTGTGTAAATATATGTGTCAAGACACCTGTTAAAACAAGAGGGGAAAATAATGAATAGACAAGCGGATGTCATTATCGTCGGCAGCGGATTAGCTGCTTTGCAACTGGCCCATCATCTTCATTCAACTAGTCATGTGATTATTCTCACAAAAACAAAAATCAGACAAAGCAATTCTTATATTGCGCAAGGCGGGATTGCGGCAGTAATTGATAAAGGCGACAGCATCCATTCGCATGTAGAGGATACATTAAATGCAGGAAGACACCATCATTTTATAGAAGAAGTCGAGCGATTAGCCGATGAGGGGGCCGCTGCGGTCAAGGAACTGATTGCTGGCGGTCTCCACATTGACAGGGACGCAGATGGACAGCCGTCACTTGGTCTGGAAGGGGCGCATAGCGCCAAGAGAATTATTCATTCCGGCGGAGATGCTACGGGGCGGCACACAGTCGAGCATTTGCTGGCGACATTGCCGGAAAATGTAGAGATGATCGAGGGCGAAATGGCTTATGACTGTTTGCTGTCTGAAGACCGCTCCCTTTGCATGGGGATAAAAACAAAAAGTAAAGAGGGAGTGATTAGTTACTGCTGGTCGCCCCACGTAGTAATAGCGACTGGAGGGGCCGGCGCGGTTTACCCGGCTACTTCCAATCAGCCGACGATGACGGGGGACGGGGTAGCCATAGCTTTTCGTGCCGGCGCAGAAATTGCAGATATGGAATTTGTCCAATTCCATCCTACCTTGCTTTTTGCGAACGGAGCTGCCCAAGGCTTAGTTTCCGAGGCAGTCAGAGGGGCCGGCGCCAAGCTGATTGACGGGTCTGGTTCTTTGCTGATGGAGGGCGTTCATCCGCTCAAAGACTTGGCTCCGCGTCATATTACAGCTTATGAAATTTATAAGGCACGGACAAAAGGGAAAGATGTTTTTCTTGATATACGCGGCATTGAGCATTTTGAAAAGCAATTCCCGACGATTACCGCGTTATGTAAAAGGAATGGTGTATCTATTAGCGATGGCCTCCTTCCTGTGGCGCCTGGAAGCCACTTTTTAATGGGCGGAATATCCGTTGATTCGAATGGATGCACAACGATTCCTGGATTATATGCGGTCGGGGAAGCCGCTCACAGCGGTGTCCATGGGGCCAACCGTTTGGCGAGTAATTCATTGCTTGAAGGGATTGTATACGGCCGTCGGCTAGCTGCTTTTATTAACCGCCGGCTGCCGGCAAGTCAGCTGCCGGCGCGCGTTTTCTATTATGACAGCCAGCTGCCGGCTGAGTCAGCTGCCGGATTCTCGAAGGAGGAGCTGCGGAACCGAACGATGAAGGCAGCGGGCATTATCCGCACACCGGAAAACTTGCAAAGCCATGTTCGTTATTTAGAAGCTTTAGGGGTTCGAGAATGGATAGAGAGCGGATTGGATGATCTGGAGCAAGAGACAATTGAGAAGATTTATATGAGCATGAACAGTTATTTAATCAGCCGGGCTGCTTTGCTTCGCACGGAGAGCCGAGGTGCACATATCCGTACAGATTTTATGGCTGAAGAAATGCATTGGCGGGGCAAGAGAGTCATACAGACGAAGGACCGAATAAATATAAGAGGTGGACAGCATGAACGAAATCCAATTAGAATCCATGCTTAAACAGTTTTTTATAGAGGACATTGGAGATGGGGACTTGAGCGGAGAGGCGCTTTTTTCGCGCGGAGACAGGGGATCATTTACTTTAGTGGCAAAAGAAGCGGGGATTTTTTGCGGCGAGCAAATTTTGCAGCGCGGCTTTACCTTGATTGATCCCTCTGCTGTCGTAAATATAGCGGTGAATGATGGGGAAATGATTGTTCCCGGCACGGTGCTGGCAGAAGCAGCCGGGACCATGCAAGGACTATTAAAGGCAGAACGCGTCGTTCTTAATTTGATTCAACGAATGTCCGGTATCGCAACGGCGACAGCCGCCGCCGTTAAACAAACCGCTGGTACCCGCGCTAAAATTTGCGATACACGCAAAACAACGCCCGGACTGCGGATGCTTGAGAAATATGCAGTGAAAGCAGGCGGAGGCTATAATCACCGGCGCGGACTTTACGATGCAGTGATGCTGAAGGATAATCATATTGCATTTGCCGGAGGGATTAAGCAAGCAGTAGAGAAAGCCCGGGCGACTGTTGGGCATACAGTGAAAATCGAAGTGGAAATAGAAACGAAGCAACAGCTGGCCGAGGCGGTGGAAGCCGGGGCCGATATTATTATGTTCGATAATCGGACACCTCAAGAAATTCAGGAATGGCTGCCGCTTGTCCCTGAAGGCATTGCAACAGAGGCTTCTGGCGGCATTCCTCTTGATGGAATTCGGCCGTTTGCGGAAAGCGGTGTTGATTGGATTTCACTTGGTGCTCTGACCCACTCTATTCGTGCATTGGATATTAGCGCAAAAGTCATCACGGATTCTGTCAAGGAGGAAGCGGATCATGTCTATCTTGGAAATGCTTAAACAGCCGTCTTTTGATTTACCGGAAAAATATCGTCAAATGAAGAAGGAAGAAATGGAAGAAAGAGTAAGGGAGATTAAACAGCAGCTTGGAGAGGCACTGTTTATTCCGGGCCACCACTATCAGCGTGATGAAGTTATTCAATTTGCTGATGCTGTCGGCGATTCTTTGCAACTGGCACAAATCTCTGCAAAGAATAAGAAAGCCAGGCATATTGTTTTTTGCGGAGTCCATTTTATGGCAGAAACAGCTGATATTTTAACGACTCCGGAACAGACCGTGATTCTTCCTGATATGCGGGCTGGCTGTTCGATGGCGGATATGGCTGATATTTATCAAACAGAAAGGGCTTGGAAAGAGCTGCAGGCCTTATTCGGCGATACGATGCTGCCTTTGACATATGTCAATTCCACTGCAGCTATTAAAGCTTTTGTTGGCCGCAACAGCGGAGCAACCGTTACTTCCTCTAACGCTCATGCGATGGTTCAATGGGCCTTTGAGCAAAAAGAAAGGATTTTATTCTTGCCGGATCAGCATCTGGGCCGCAATACCGCCTTTGATTTAGGAATTGGACTAGATGAAATGGCTGTATGGAATCCAATTAGCAACGAATTAGAATATGACGGCGAATTAAGCCAAGTAAAAGTGATTTTGTGGAAAGGCCATTGTTCTGTTCATGAAAACTTTACAATCCAAAACGTTGAACACATTCGGGCTGCTGATCCATCGATGCGGATTATCGTGCATCCGGAATGCAAACGCGAGGTAGTGGCCTTAGCCGATGACAATGGTTCAACAAAGTATATTATTGAACAAATCGAAGCGGCGGAGACAGGAAGCGCCTGGGCCATTGGAACAGAAATGAATCTTGTCAACCGCTTGATTCAGCAGCATCCTGATAAACACATTATTTCATTAAACCCGAACATGTGTCCATGCTTGACAATGAACCGAATTGATCTTCCCCACTTGCTTTGGTCACTGGAAACAATTGTTGAAGACAAAGAAGGGAATGTCATTAAAGTAGAGGAGCAAACGGCCCGCGAAGCTGTACTGGCATTAGAGCGCATGTTAAATAGATAATTCGAGTCATCTGCCTGCAGCAGGCAGTAGTTTGTCGATAAAGGAGGTTCGGAATGCTCTCATTCCGAACCTTTTTTGATTGTTCGCGGCTTTCAAGCTATTTAAGAGAGACTGATCTCTTGGACTCCATCATTTAGGCCATCATCAGATTTCTGCTGGAAGCTTTTTTCTTGAATGGCTACTAGCTAGTTTCACCCCTAGAACTATTCTTTTCTCATAACTTCTTTTATGGAAGCATACAATTTGGTGTAGGTTCGTTCACAAATTCGCATCGCTCACATATACTACGACGAATGTCTGAGGAGGGAGAAAATGAGAATCCATATTGTGCAGAAAGGAGATACACTCTGGACGATTGCTAAAAAATACGGAGTGAATTTTGATGAGCTAAAAAAGCTAAATGCGCAATTGTCCAATCCGGACTTAATTATGCCGGGCATGAAGATTAAAGTACCGACACCAGCGGTCACCCCAAAGAAAGAGATGCCAAAGCCGCCGAAGGAGATGCCGAACGCGCCGAAAGAGATGCCAAAACCGCCAAAAGAAATGCCGAAGCCAGTGCAAGAAGCACCTCCTGCTCCTCCGCCGAAGCCCGTAAAGGAGCAGCCGAAACCGGTCCCTCCAATGAAAGAACAGCCAAAGCCTCCGCTTCCGCCCGTGATACCTGAAGTGGAGATCAATCAAATTTTTCAGATGAATATGGAACAGATGCAGCAGACGGTTCAGCCGCCGGCACCGTCTCCTCCTCCGTCTCCGCCTGTAAAGCCCGATAATATTTTTCCGGGGCTTGATAAAAAAGAAGAAGCGATCGAAAGCGAGAATATACCAATCGCACCGCCACCTATGCCGAAGATAGAGATGGCGCCACCAGCACAAGGAGGCAAGGAATATCCGATGAATGCATATGTGAATCAATCTCAAATGGCTCCAGCCATGCATGGCTACCATGCATACCCAGGATTTCATCCTCATTGGTGTATGCCGATGCCGATTCATGCGGCACCTTCCATGCCGCCATCCTATGAGATGGTTGAAGGAATGATGGAGTCTTCATCAGAAGAAGTTTCATCTCATTATCCAATGATGCACTACCCATCGTCTGACCATGTTCAAGGAATGCATGGAGGCATGCCAAATATTATGCCAAATATGCCAAATATGCCAAACATGCCAATGCCAAATGCCCCAATAGCAAATATGCCGAACATGCCAATGCCAAATGAGCCGATGCCAAATATGCCGAACATGCCAATGCCAAATGAGCCGATGCCAAATATGCCGAACATGCCAATGCCGAATGAACCGATGCCAAATATGCCGAATATGCCAATGATGAATGCGCCAATCGCACATACACCGGCGATGTACGCTCCGGCTATGTATCCAAGTATGGCGCCGTGTCCGATGCCGTATTATCCGCAGCCGAGTTGTTGCGTACCAATGACACCGGTAATGCCAGCTGCCGGTTATATGCCGTCAATGGAATATGGAATGGAATCAGCGGAGTATGGCGCCTATCCTCAAGTAATGGGGGCGTATCAGCCGCCTGCTGCTTACCCGATGCCAGTCATGCATCAGCCTTATATGCAAGGTTATCATCCTTCATCAATGATGTACCCGGCCGGCGGCATGGCGATGCCTAATCAATTTCCTTCTCAGACCATGCCAGGGAAGTCAGATTGCGGCTGCCAGCGCACCGACGAAGAGAATGAAGAGTAATTTTCAGCAGGGAGACGGATTAACACCTCGTCTCCTTTTTCTATTATCCGGCTGCTTGGAGGAAACTATCCAAACGGTTTTTTCATTGAAAAAAGGAAAATGGCTAATTGTTACCAACAGGAATAAATGGTTTTTCAAAAGGTATGCTTCTCTTGCCCAGCTGAAAAAGCAAATACAGTTATCCCGTTTTTTACTGGACAATGGATTTAGGCAAGTCATTCCTTTCCATTCTGTCGGGCCAATTAAATTTGAAAACCAGTTTTTTGCCATTATGCCGTATATCCAGCCAGCTAAAAAGCCATTTTCTTTTCGAACTAGTGGGGAAAGAGAAGAAGCATTGCAGTTATTGTCTCTTTTCCATCGGCAAACAGAGAAGCTGCCCGAAGGCATCGCTGCAGGTTTTCCAAAGTTTGATCAAACAGGGAAATGGAGCAAACGGCTGGCTGCCTTTCAAAGCGAGTTTGCCGAGCTGGCCCGCTGCTTTCCCTCAGCCGTGTTAGATAACTATGCCGAAATGGGAAAGTGGTGCTTAGACCGTCTTTCTAATGGGGAACAGGATAGAGAAACAGCCGCTTTAATTCATGGGGATGTAGCTGCGCATAACTTTTTTCGTTCGTCTGAGGATGTGCTTTACTTGATTGATTTTGACTTGGCTGCGCGGGCTCCCGGTTTATTTGATTATGTGCAATGGACGCACCGCGTGCTGCCGCTTGTTGGCTGGAAATTGGAAAAGGTGCTGGAGCATCAGGCTGTATCCCGACATGCTCAACAGAGAAACTGGTTGCTTTACACGCTGTTTCCTGCCGATGTTTTTCGGGAATGCCGGCGATGGCTGTATGCCCCTTTAAAAGAGAAGCCTGCTGCTTACAAGCATGCATATGAGCTGACGGTACAGCCATTTATGCAACGGCTGCATTTTTTCAGAAAATGGAAGGAAGAATGGGAGCGCCGTTATGGATAAGAATTCTCTGCCTCTGCAAACTAAGAAGGGCATTATCTGCCCGACTAACAGTTCAGGGGTGAGGGCATGCAGAAAACATTGAAAGCTTTCGTTGTATTGTCTGTATCGGCTGGACTTGCCGCGTGTGGAATTGAAAGCGAAAGCGGCTACGGCGGAAATAATCGCTATGAACCGCAGGGATACTTTTCAAATGCTGGTCATAAGGATGCCAATGACCGCCATGACGGCCCTCTGACAGAATGGTATGACCATTCCGTCGGGAAAGAGCAAAGAACGATAAGGGAAGAAAAAGATCGTTATTTACAAGCTGGTGACGGCCACGGTCATCCGCAAAACCCATCTAAACCGCTGGCGAAAGAAGACAGGAGCTTCTTTGAGCGTGATAATGAGCAGCCTTATAACAGTGATGCCAATTACCATGGCCATAAGAGCGTACAGAATGTCCAAAAGAAAAATTCGTATTACACGAATTATAATGGCAAATTGGCCGAAAAGCTGACGAGCAAAGCAGAAGAGGTAGATGGTGTTCTTGATGCTCAAACATTTATTGGCGATAAAGAAATCACCGTTGCACTGCAGGTGGCGAAAAATAGGGATGCAAAGGCAGTAAAGAGCCAAGTGAAACAGACAATAGAGCGCTATGCCAAAGGCGCCCCAGTTCAAGTGGCTGATGATATCGGCACCTTTAACTATATTCGTGTCCTTGACAATGACTTGCGTGATGGCGGACCAATTGATTTAAAAAATGCCCGCTTTAGTACAGACCAATAAACAGGGGCCTCCGGGCTCCTGTTTTCGTTTATCGATCACAGGGTTTAGGAATGGGATTATTCCGAACCTTTTTTGATTTCAGGCGCTTTGAGAGAATGGAAGACCTCTCGGAATAGTCTCCCTTGCGCAGTAACGGCAAGGGGCTGTTTCGTTTTTAAACTCCGTTATTTTTTAGTGAATATTGCAATAAGAGGTTTTCTATCGTCCTGGGCTGCATATGTATAGTCATATGACGATCATTTGGAGGAGACATCTATGATTATACATGTGATTCGAAAAGGAGAGACGCTCAATCAATTAGCCCGTAAGTATGGGGTGGAGGCTGCCCGGATTGAGAGGGTCAATGAGCTTCCTGACCGTGACCGCCTTGTGATTGGCCAGGCTTTGCTGATTCCCCTTCTAGCCCGGCGGCATACTGTGCGGGAAGGAGAAACACTTCGGAAAATTGCCCAACAGTATGGGGTAACGGTCAGGGAGCTTGCCCGGATCAATGGGATCAGCAATCCTGAACGCATCACCCCGGGAATGGTTTTGTACATTCCAGCAAGGCGGCATGTAGTTGAAGAAGGAGAAACTCTGGCACAGATTGCTCAGCGGTACAGCACAAATCTAAGAGAACTAATGAGGATCAATAACGTTCAAGGTGCAGGTGATATTTATCCGGGGCTCGTATTATTAATCCCGTTTGAGCGGCCGGTTATTGATGTGAATGCTTATACAATAGAAATGGGAGAAGAAGGAGCCCGTCAAGTTCGTGAAACAGGAGCGTATCTCACATACGTTTCGCCTTTTGCTTACATTATGAGAGCAGACGGCGGACTGGAATCGATCAATGACACAGCGACAATGGAGGCAGCCCGTGCTGAGCAGGTGGTGCCAATGATGGCCATTACAAATTTTACTGCCAGCAACCCTGGGTCACGGCTTGCCAGTACGATTCTAGGAAGCAGGGAACTGCAGGACAAATTGTTAACCAATGCGATCGACATCATGAGAAGAAAAGGATACAGAGGAATAAATATTGATTTTGAAAATGTATTTCCGGCTGACCGCGAACGGTATAATCAATTTTTGCAGCGGGCGGTAGAGCGAATGCACGCAGCAGGCTTCTTTGTTTCGACCGCTGTAGCTCCTAAAGTGAGCGGCGATCAGAAAGGGTTATTATATGAAGCCCATGATTATGAGGCACACGGGCGGATTGTTGATTTTGTCATCCTGATGACTTACGAATGGGGCTACCGTTTTGGGCCGCCGCAAGCTATTTCCCCGCTTAATCAAATTAGGCGGGTGCTGGACTATGCTGTTTCTGTTATTCCACGAAATAAATTATTTTTTGGCTTCCAGCTTTATGCGAGAGATTGGCTGCTTCCGCATCGGCAAGGACAGGAGGCTCAGACATTTGATATGCAAGAGGCCATCCGCCGGGCGATTAAGTATGGAGCGGCTATCCAGTATGATTCTGCTACCCAGTCCCCGTTTTTCCAGTACGTTGATGAACAAGGACGCATGCATGAAGTATGGTTTGAAGATGCCCGCAGCGCTCAGGCGAAGTTTGACGTTGTTAAGGAATATGGTCTTCGCGGGATCAGCTACTGGGTGCTCGGCTATCCTTTCCCGCAAAATTGGCAGCTTTTGCAAAGTAATTTTCAGATCCGGAAGGAAAGATAACTTTTATGCAGAAGCAGGTTCTTTTAAAAATGAACCGCTTCTGCAGGATCATTTTATTGTAATTTTTGAAAAAACACTTGCAAATAGTAATGATTACGTTTTATTATAGATTTTAAATCGTAATGATTTTGATTTAAGACGCTGTTTAAGAAAGACGGACATAAGCAGTGAGCGGTATACAAGAGAGAAACACATCATATAAATCGTAATCATAACGATTTATAAAAGGCAAGGAGAGGTTGGAATGAAGAGCAAAATTCCTGTAACTGTGTTAAGCGGTTATTTAGGCGCTGGCAAAACAACGTTGCTGAATCATATTTTAAAAAACAGAGAAGGAAAAAGAGTAGCGGTCATTGTGAATGATATGAGCGAAGTTAATATTGATGCTGCGCTCATTAAACAAGGGGGATTTGCGCGGACAGAGGAAAAACTTGTAGAAATGCAAAATGGATGTATTTGCTGCACACTTCGCGAGGATTTAATTAAAGAAGTAGAAAAGCTGGCCAAGGCAGGAGATATAGACTATATCGTGATTGAATCAACAGGAATTAGCGAGCCCGTGCCGGTCGCTCAGACATTTACATACGTGGATGAATCCTTAGGAATTGATTTGTCGGCTTTTTGCCGGCTGGATACGATGGTTACGGTAGTCGATGCCAACCGTTTTTGGGCTGACTTTTCTTCAGGCGAAAGTTTGCTTGACCGAAAAGAGGCTGCAGATGAAATGGATACGAGAGAAGTGGTGGACTTGTTAATTGACCAAATTGAGTTTGCCAATGTAATCATATTGAACAAGACAGATCTTGTGAAAAGGGAAGAAGCTTTGGAACTCCAAGCGGTTCTGAAAAAGCTAAATCCTCAGGCAGATATCATTTCAACAGCCCATGGCGAGATTTCGCTTGATCAAGTGCTGGATACGAAGCTGTTTGATTTCGAAGAAGCAAGCCAAAGCGCGGGGTGGATCAAGGAATTGAATAATGAACACATTCCGGAAACAGAGGAATATAATCTGTCGTCTTTCGTATACCGGAGGCAGCTTCCGTTTCATCCGGAGCGCTTCATGGACTGGCTTGAGAACTGGCCCGAAGACGTAGTCAGAGCGAAGGGATTTATTTGGCTTGCTTCCCGCAACAACATAGCCTGCATCTTATCACAGGCAGGTCCCTCTATTGTACTTCAAGGGGCAGGTGAGTGGGTTGCAGCTTATCCTGCTGAGGAACAACAGCAAATACTCAGCGAAGAGCCTGAACTGCTGGAGAGATGGCATGAGGAGTATGGCGATCGGCTGACAGAGCTTGTATTTATCGGCATCGGCATGAGCAAAGAGGAGATCGAACAATCCTTGGATGCCTGTTTATTAACAGAGGATGAGCAGCAAGAAGAATGGTCCAGGCTCAAAGATCCGCTGCCGCCCTTTGCCGCCGTTCAATAAAAATAAAATCAAAGGAGAATGAAAAGTGAGAGTAACCATTACGTTAGCTTGTACAGAAACAGGAGATAGAAATTATATAACAACCAAAAACAAACGGAACAATCCAGAGCGTTTAGAATTAAAAAAATACTGCCCTCGTTTAAAAAAGCATACGCTGCACAGGGAAACAAAATAACACCAAGAATAAACAAGAAAGCCGGTTTCCAAAAGGAAACCGGCTTGAATTATGTAAGAAAAGGCCGCAGTTGCCGTACATTTAATGAAGTTTTAAAACCACCACTCCATAAAGTGGGTGTTTGCAGAAACTTTCCTGTCGTCCTCATAGCAATGAGGCGTGACATTTCAGCTTCAATTTAAAACTCCCTATTTCAGCTTAAAGGTTAAAACTTTATTAAGGTTACGCACAACGCAGCTGATACTTACACTATACACGGCTTTTCAGGAAATTGCAACTGCGGCTCTAACCGTGGGTCAGACTGGCGTTTAACTCAGGAGGAGCCGGGAAAAGAAGAACTATACACTAAGGAAAGCGAGGAGAATAACATGAAAATAGTAAATGCAGAGCTTCAGTATGATGAAAGCAAGATGGACGGTGATTTTGCGGAACGGCTGCAAAAAATATTAAGTAAAGAGGGAATTGAAGTGGTTTCGGTCGATAAAAATAAAAACACAGAGCCGGAGAGCCCTTATCAAAAGGTAAAGAACACACAAGCGGAGGATGACATCAGCTCTGCAGGTGCAGGAGGAATGGTTTCTCCTAATTAATGGACCGCTGATAAAGCATGCTGCAATGGAAACCGACCATCCAAATTTATAGCGTAAGACTATCCGTAGTGACAGTTTTGATTTGTCGATCAAAGGGGGAGTGGAATGATCTCATTCCACTCCCCCTTTCTGTTTTTTAGGTGAATGCCGGGCTATCTGAGAGAATAACCGACCTCTCCAAGTTCATTATTCAGACCATTTCCTTAAGGTTCATGGCAGCAAAAGTAAGTTGTACAGCTGGCCTCTTTTTATAACCTCTGTTGATTGAAATGGAAGGCGCGAAGACTCCTGTGGAAAGTGAAGCGCCTGGAATGGAAATCAATAGCCCCTATCTGCAAGAAAAGTAAAAAGATTGAGGATAAACTTCCCTTGTCATTACGTTTGTCTATAGGCTGAGACTGTCCCTGGTGACAGTCTTTTTGTTTGCTTTTTTCTCTTTTTGGAGAAAATAGTAGGAAAAAACAGAGGAGAAATGCCGCAGCACATTTATCCAGTTAGTTTCACAAAGGAAAGCAAGCGGCTAATGAGGCACTGCAGGCATAGGAACAGATGTTTCTTTTTGTTTTTTTCACGGACAAATCATGTTATGATACAATGAGGAGTAATGCGCAGTGTAGGGGAGCGAATTAATTTGTACGAGTATATTAAAGGCAGCGTAGCGTTCGTAGGACCGGAATATATTGTTATTGAAAATGGCGGCATCGGTTTTCAAATATTAACACCTAATCCGTTTGTCTTTGCAAAATACGAACAACAGACAGTTACCGTCTATGTCTACCAACATGTGCGGGAGGACGTACTGGCGCTGTATGGATTTATTTCTATAGAAGAGAAACGGTTGTTTGAAAAGTTAATTTCAGTATCAGGCATCGGACCCAAAGGGGCGCTGGCTGTGCTCGCAAGCGGCGAACCTCAGCAGGTCGTATCGGCCATTGAACAGGAAGACGAGAAATTTTTGACAAAATTTCCCGGGGTCGGCAAGAAAACAGCCCGGCAAATGATCCTTGACTTAAAGGGGAAATTGGCAGATGTTGTGCCGGAGTTTTTCCCGAACTTGTTTCATCCGGACGGCATGGGGCAAAAGCCGGCCGCTTGTGCCGAGCTGGAAGAGGCGCTCCTTGCTTTGGAGGCTCTTGGATATTCAGCCAAGGAAATTAAAAGGATCAGCAAGAAGCTTCAAGCAGAGCAGTTAACGACCGATCAATATATCCGAAAAGGCTTGCAGCTGTTGCTGAATGGATAAATGAATGAGGGAGTGATCGTGCGATGGAAGAACGCATCGTTTCCGGAGCGGCTGAAGTGGGGGAGTTGTACGAGGAACAGTCACTGCGTCCTCAAACGCTGAAACAATATATTGGCCAAGAACAAGTGAAAAGCAATTTGGCCATCTTTATCGAGGCTGCCCGGCAGCGTCAGGAAACTCTTGATCATGTGTTATTATACGGGCCGCCCGGACTCGGCAAAACAACGCTTGCAGCTGTTATCGCCAATGAAATGGGCGTGCAAATGCGGACAACAGCAGGTCCGGCGATTGAGAGACCTGGGGATTTGGCTGCTGTTTTAACGTCACTTGAACCGGGAGATGTACTGTTTATTGATGAAATTCACCGGCTGCCTCGCGCGATAGAAGAAGTGCTGTATCCGGCAATGGAAGACTTTTGTCTGGATATCGTGATTGGCAAGGGGCCAAGCGCACGCTCTGTCCGCCTAGACTTGCCGCCGTTTACGTTAATTGGAGCGACAACGAGGGCTGGCTCGCTTTCTGCGCCGCTTCGTGATCGTTTCGGTGTGTTGAGCCGCTTGGAATATTACAGTGAGGAGCAGCTGCGCGAAGTGGTGCTAAGAACGGCTGACATTTTTCATACGGACATCGATCCGGCCGGTGCCGCAGAAATTGCCCGCCGGTCAAGAGGTACACCGCGAATCGCCAACCGCCTCTTAAAGCGGGTGCGTGACTATGCGCAAGTAAGAGGCAATGGAATGATTACGTACGAATTGGCAGCAGAAGCACTTGAACTGCTGCAGGTTGACCGAAGAGGGCTTGACCATATTGACCATAAGCTTCTCAAAGCGATTATCGAACGCTTTCGCGGAGGCCCGGTCGGTGTGGAAACGATTGCTGCCAGCATCGGTGAGGAAGCCGGCACGATTGAGGACGTGTATGAGCCGTATTTGCTGCAAATCGGCTTTTTGCAGCGGACGCCGCGCGGACGAATCGTCAGTGAGCTCGTGTATCATCATTTTCAGATAGAGGTTCCGGTAAATGAGCGGAATCGGTAAGACCTTGATGCTGCTAGGAGTCATCCTATTTGTATTCGGCCTTGTTATGCAGTTCGTTAAAATCGGGCGCTTGCCCGGTGATCTGCTATTTAAAAAAGGAAACACAACATTTTATTTTCCTATTATGACGTCTATTATTGTCAGTGTTGTGCTGTCATTCATTTTTTATGTTATTGGAAAATGGAAATAAAAAGATAGGGATGAAGAAAGTGAAAGTAGAGGAATTTGATTTTAATCTGCCTGAAGAACTAATTGCACAAACGCCGCTTGCTGAGCGGACAGAGAGCCGGCTGATGGTGCTTGATAAGAAAACAGGCGCAATTACACACGACGTATTTAAAAATATTACTTCGTTTTTGCAGCCGGGGGACTGCCTTGTATTAAATGACACGAAGGTGCTGCCTGCCCGCCTGTATGGAACAAAGGAAGATACCGGCGCGAAAATAGAAGTGCTGCTGCTCAGGCAGGAAGAGGGCGACCGCTGGGAAACACTCGTCAAGCCGGCAAAGCGGATAAAAGCCGGCAGCCAGGTTACATTTGGAGATGGCCGGCTCCAGGCTGTATGTGTAGAGGAAAAGGAACATGGAGGCCGGGTGCTCGAGTTTTCGTACGAAGGCATTTTTTATGAGGTGCTTGACGAGCTTGGCGAAATGCCTCTGCCGCCGTATATTAAAGAGCAGCTGGAGGAAAAGGACCGTTATCAGACCGTTTTTGCTAAGGAACGGGGATCAGCTGCTGCTCCTACAGCCGGACTGCATTTCACTGAAGAGCTGCTCGAGGAAATTAGAGGAATGGGCGTGCATACGGCCTTTTTAACGCTGCATGTAGGGTTAGGCACATTCCGTCCGGTGTCTGTCGATACGATTGAAGAACATGAAATGCATGCGGAGTTCTACCATGTATCGGAAGGAACTGCCCGCCTCATTCAGCAAGTCAAGGAAGCCGGCGGCCGCATTATCAGTGTCGGTACGACATCGACACGGACGCTCGAAACAGTCGCACGGGATCATGACGGCCGCATTGAGGCGGCAAGCGGCTGGACCGACATTTTTATTTATCCGGGCTTTCCGTTTCAAGCCATTGACGGCATGATTACCAACTTTCATTTGCCGAAGTCTACATTAATCATGCTCGTCAGCGCCCTTGCCGGCAAAGAGCATGTAATGAAGGCGTATCATGAAGCGGTGGACGAAAAATATCGCTTTTTCAGCTTCGGGGATGCTATGCTCATTAAATAATCATTCACGAGTGAAAGCCAAGGAGCTTCAATGATTGCAGCTTCTGGCTTTCATGGCGTGAAGAAGCGGATATCAGCGGCAGCTTATAGCCGTGTCCGTCTTTATATTAGAAAGGAGTGGCATTGATTTGCCAGCAATTAAATACGAGTTAATTAAAACATGCAAGCAGACGGGAGCCCGTCTCGGCCGTGTTCATACACCGCACGGAAGCTTTGAAACGCCTGTCTTCATGCCGGTAGGAACATTGGCGACTGTCAAGACGATGTCACCGGAAGAACTAAAGGAAATGGGCGCCAACATTATTTTAAGCAATACATATCATCTTTGGCTGCGCCCCGGACACGAAATCGTTAAAGAAGCGGGCGGTCTTCATAAATTTATGAACTGGGACCGGTCTATTTTAACGGATTCTGGCGGCTTTCAGGTGTTTTCTTTAAGTGATTTCCGCAAGATTGAAGAAGAAGGCGTTCATTTTCGCAACCATTTAAATGGAGACAAGCTGTTTTTGTCTCCTGAGAAAGCAATGGAGATTCAGAATGCACTTGGTTCTGATATTATGATGGCATTTGACGAATGTCCGCCGTATCCGGCAGAATATGATTATATGAAGCGTTCAGTCGAAAGAACTTCTCGATGGGCGGAAAGATGTTTGAATGCACACGCGCGTCCAGAGGATCAAGGGCTGTTTGGCATTGTGCAGGGTGGAGAATATGAAGAGCTGCGCCGCCAAAGTGCTAATGATTTAGTCTCGCTCGACTTTCCGGGATATGCCATCGGCGGCTTGTCAGTAGGTGAGCCGAAGGATGTGATGAACCGTGTCCTTGAATTTACAACGCCGCTGTTGCCGTCGCATAAGCCGCGCTATCTGATGGGAGTCGGTTCGCCAGATTCTTTAATTGATGGGGCCATTCGCGGGGTTGATATGTTTGACTGTGTACTGCCGACAAGAATTGCCAGAAACGGAACATTGATGACAAGTGAAGGCCGGCTTGTTGTGAAAAATGCCAAATATGCGCGGGATTACGGTCCGCTTGATGAAAATTGCGATTGTTATACATGCCGCAATTATTCACGTGCCTATATCCGCCACCTCATTCGCTGCAATGAAACGTTTGGCATAAGGCTTACAACTTACCATAACTTATATTTTCTGATAAAATTAATGGAACAAGTAAGAGAAGCGATTAAAGAAGACCGCTTGGGTGATTTTAGAGAAGAGTTTTTCGAAGCTTACGGCTTTAATCGTCCTGACGCGAAGAACTTCTAAACATCCTTCTTAGAAAGGGGTGAAATTATGCAGTCAATTATCATGCTCGTGTTGATGTTTGTTTTGTTCTACTTTTTGCTTATCCGCCCGCAGCAAAAGCGTCAAAAGGCAGTAGCAGAAATGCAAAGCAGTTTGCAAAAGGGAGATAAGATTGTCACGATTGGCGGTTTGCACGGATTTATCGATGCAATCGAGGAAGGCACTGTTGTGATCAAATGCGGAGATGGCAGCCGTCTTACATATGACCGTTCAGCTATTCGCGAAGTATCTGAAAAAGCAGCCGTTCCACAATAAAGAAATAAAAAAGCAAATCAACCTAAAGGCTGATTTGCTTTTTTTTATTTTCCCGAAGAGACATTTACGCCAAGCACACCTCCCATCATGGCTGTGAGGATAAAGCAGAGGTGATAAATAGACTGCTCCCAGCTGAACATGGAGTTATGGCCAAGATACTGGTACAGAATCATAATGAGGCTGTACAAAAGTCCTGCTGCTCCGCCAGAGAGCCAGCCTTTTTGTCCGGAAAGTTTCCCGGAAATAACACCTCCAATAAAAAGAGCAAGGAATGAAGCGATCGTAATGGAGAGCTGCAAGGCTGCTTCATTTAATGAACTGAACCGCAAAATAAGAGAAAAGACAAGGCTGCACACACCAGCAAAGACAAAAATGACGATGGTTCCATACATAATTCCATAGCTGAAAGTCTTCACGTTAAAGTCCTCCTTACTTTCCATTGTTTGGATTTCATGTTTTCTTCCCGCAGGCTCACACTAAAGATGACATTACTTCATCTAAAGGAGAGTTCCATGGTTTATTGGACAATCATTTTTCGGGCGATATTTTTATATATCGTTATTTTATTTGTATTCCGGCTGATGGGCCGCAGGGAAATAGGTGAACTCAGTATTTTGGACCTGGTTGTGTTTTTAATGATTGGCGAAATGGCGGTTATTGCGATCGAGCAGCCGAATGATCCGTTGATGCATACGCTTGTGCCGATTTTTATTCTCGTGATTATCCAAATCAGCCTGGCCTATATCTCCCTCAAAAGCGTGAGATTCCGTGAGTTTATCGACGGAAAGCCTGAAATTATTATCAAGCATGGGAAAATTGATGAAAAAGCGATGAAAAGGCATCGATATAATTATCACGACCTTCTTCTCCAATTGCGCGAAAAGGATATTCGGCACATTGATGATATCGAATTTGCCATATTAGAAACATCCGGATCTTTGTCCGTCCTTCCAAAAGAAAAGACAGGAAAGGCCGGTTCCTTTACTTTGCCTATTGTGCTTGACGGTGATCTTCACCTTGAGCATTTGCAAATGATCGGCAAAACGGAACAATGGCTGAGACGCGAATTAAAGAAAAGAGGCTATAAAAACATAAAAGATATCTCGTTTTGCAGTTTTCATGATGGCCGCCTGTTTATTGATGAAAAAGAGCGATGAACAGGCGGTTTGTTCTCTGCGCAAGGCAACATCCAAGGAATCTGTTTACTTAATAAACCTTTTAATTAGCGGCATCCGCGATAAGTCTTTTTTAGTAATAAGGCCGAGCAGAAGAGACAAGAGGAAATAGCAAAGGGCGGATGCAGCTGCGCCGGCAGCAAGATAAGTAAAGGAGCCGGCCTTGTCTAAAAATAAGCCGTTCAGAAAGCGGCTGATAAAAAAAGAAGCTATCATGACAAAGGAAAATTTAGCATACTGGTGAACATTTAATGTCAGGGTAATTTTTTTAAAGACGGTTGCTAAATGCAAAAGAGTAACAAGCAAAATACTGGCGGCCATGCCGAGTGCAGCCCCGTAAATGCCAAATTGCGGCTGCGAAGCGAAGATAAAGATGACGGCAAGCTTTACAGATACCCCGATCAAGCTGTTAATCATGGCGGCATTTGCTAAGTTTAAAGCTTGTAAAACAGCTTGCAGCGGTCCTTGATAGTAATAAAATAAGAAAAAAGGAGCCATCAGCACGATAAAACGAGCGCCATTCGTTGAGTGATACATAAATTGCATAAGCGGTTCGGCATACAGAAATAAAAGCAGAACCGAAAGCCCGCCTGTTACAAGGCAAAAACGCAAGGCCTCCTGAACACGATGTTCAAGGAGCCGGTACTGCTTTTTGGCATAAGCCTCACTGACAGCCGGAACAAGAGAGGTTGATAAAGCTAATGTGACAAATGACGGCAAAAACATCACCGGAAGGGCATAACCGGTTAGCACCCCGTACTGCTTGGTGGCGACCACGGCCGTCACCCCGGCAATAGCCAGGCTTTGGGTGACAACGATGGGCTCAAAGAACCATCCGAGCGAACCGATCAGCCGGCTGCCGGTTGTCGGAAGTGCGACTTCGAATAGTTCTTTAGCTGTTTCTTTCCCGGTGCGGATCGCCCGGAAAAAGCGGCGGCGAAGCAGAAACGTTTTATTAAACCGGAACATCAGCAGCAAATAAAGCAAAGAGATGAGTTCCCCGCAAGTAGCGGCTGCCATAGCTCCAGCTGCTGCGTACTCAATGCCGTGCGGCAGCATTTGCTTGGTAAATAAGGCGATTAAGCCAATGCGCACGACCTGCTCTAGCACCTGGGAATAGGCCGCCGGTTTCATGTTCTGCCGGCCTTGAAAATAACCGCGCAGTACGGATGAAACAGCAATAACCGGAATGGCCGGTGTAATCGCAATTAGCGGATAATAGGTGCGCGGATCGGTAAACAGCGTTTTTGACAGGTAAGGAGCCATCAGCAGCAGCGCCGGTGTAAATAGCAAGGACAATGAGAGAGTAATAGAAAGCGATACGGCTAAAATTCGTTTCATTTTGGCAATGTCGCCCCGTGCTTCAGCAGCGGCAACACTTCTTGATATAGCCACAGGGAGCCCCATCTGTGTGAGAGTGACAACTAGGATGAATGACGGGAACACCATCATGTACAAGCCGACACCTTCCTCGCCGATCAGCCGGGCGATTACAATGCGGTTGACAAAGCCGAGTATTTTTACGATAAGTGTAGCTGCCATTAAAACGAGTGTCCCTTTTAAAAACTTTGACATCTGTCTCCCTGCCTTCTCAAAATAGATGAATTGCTTTACAATGATATATATGCTATCTAGTCGGGCAAGCATGACAAGTTCATTTATTCTTCTAGATATAAAACGCTTTGTTGCATCAGCAGCCTAATGTCTATTCTTTCTAGTTTATTCACGTGCAGAAGTGAATGGAAAAAGGGAGAATCATGAGAAAGCCTCGGCGATCCAAATAAAAGGGGGAAGGGAAAATGGGGGAAATACATCCATACAATAAGTATTTTCAAGATTTGCTTCCGGCATTAAAAAGCAAGGTTGAGGAGTTTCGGCTGTTGAATTACGGAACCATTGATATTCCTTCTTTGTGGAAATATTTAACGGCAAAAAAATGGCGCAAGCCGGAAGAAGATATACATGTACATGAACTGGTTGCCGATATTTTGTCGATGATGCCGGGAGAGTACATGAATTATGCAACCATTGAAGCGTACCGATCGACGAACTGGTTTGAGGAAGTGAACGAGGAAGAGCTGAAGGAGTTGCTTGGAACGAAAAAAGGCAAGTAAAATTGACAGCAATTATTTTCTACTTCATAATAGTTTTGTTAAGGAATTCTGGTATCCTTTTACCAGAATTTTTTTCATCATTTTGGAAATCATTGTATTCATTGTTTGCGGATGATTTGGATTAAGGGGGAAGTTGTACAATGGTAAAACGCAGCCGGATCGTAGCCTTTTTTCTTATTGTGCTGCTGCTCGCAAGCGCAATCGGGCTTACGACGAAGGATATTGTCAACAATATAAAACTCGGGCTCGACCTTCAAGGCGGCTTTGAAGTTTTATATGAAGTAAAGCCGGCGAAGGAAGGACAGAAGATTACAGAACAAGTTGTCGCCGACACGGCAAAAGCACTCGACAAACGGGTGAATGCTCTCGGTGTCAGCGAACCGAGCATTCAGATTGAAGAAGGGAATCGCATTCGTGTCCAGCTGGCTGGTGTAGAAGACCAGAATGAAGCGCGAAAGATGCTTTCAACGCAAGCGAATTTATCTTTCCGTGATGCGAATGATAAGCTCATGATGGATGGAAGTGATCTTGCACCAGGAGGGGCAGAGCAGTCTTTCACCCAAGAAGGGGCGCCGAATGTTGCATTGAAGCTGAAAAGCAGCAAGAAATTCAAGGAAGTCACTGAGCATGTACTCAATATGGCGCCAAACAATCAGCTCGTGATCTGGCTGGATTTTGAAGAAGGGAAAGATTCTTTCCAAAAAGAAATACAGCAAAAAGATCCGAAGTTTCTATCCGCTCCGAATGTCAGAGAAGTGTTCAACACTAATGAGGTGACAATCGAAGGAAACTTCACAGTGGAGGAAGCGCAAAACCTTGCTTCCTTGTTAAAAGCCGGCGCGCTTCCGGTCAAATTAAAGGAAGTGTACTCTACCTCTGTCGGTGCACAATTCGGTGAAAAGGCGCTTGATCAGATGATTTTTGCGGGAGTCATCGGAATTTCGATCATCTTTTTGTTCATGCTGCTATACTACCGGCTTCCGGGGCTTATTGCGACAGTCACTCTGTCGGTTTACATTTATTTAATTTTGCTAGTGTTTGACTTAATGAATGTGGTCTTGACGCTGCCGGGCATCGCCGCGTTAATTCTCGGGGTCGGCATGGCAGTGGACGCCAACATCATTACGTATGAGAGGATCCGGGAGGAAATTAAAGTCGGCCGTTCAATCAGGGCTGCTTTTAAAGAAGGGAATAAGAACTCTTTCTTGACGATCCTCGATGCGAACTTGACAACCATTTTAGCCGGCGCTGTTCTGTTTTATTTCGGGACAAGCTCGGTCAGAGGCTTTGCAACCACACTAATGATCAGTATCCTCATCAGTTTTATTACCGCTATTTGGGGATCGCGTCTGTTGCTCGGACTGTTTGTTAACAGTAATTGGCTTAAGGATAAGCCAGGCTGGTTTGGAGTCCGCCGCCAAGACATTAAAGATATTAGCGAAAATTATGATACGCTGGACTTGCCAACGCGCTTTGACCGCTTTGACTTTGTGAAGCATCACCGCAAGTTCTTTGCTTTTTCGGCCGTTATCATTATTGCCGGCATGATCGTGCTGGGCATATTCAGGTTAAATTTAGGAATTGATTTCTCAAGCGGAACGCGCTTGGAAATCATGGCTAAAGAGCCGCTGACGGAAGCCGTCATCAAAGATGAATTAAAAGAAGTCGGGCTTTCTACTGATGATATCGTTCTTTCGGGCGAGAAAAAAGAAATCGGCGTGGCCCGTTTTAAAGAATCGTTTTCTCAAGATAAGATAGCTGAGGTCAAAGAGCACTTCGCTAAAACATACGGCAGTGAGCCGAATATCAATACCGTTTCACCGGTGATCGGAAAAGAACTGGCCAAAAACGCCATGTACGCTCTGATTATTGCTTCTATCGGGATCGTTTTATACGTAACGATTCGTTTCGAGATTTATATGGCGCTTGGAGCCATTATTTCCTTGCTTCATGATGCTTTCTTAATTGTCGCCTTTTTCAGCTTGACGCGTCTTGAAGTCGATATCACTTTTATTGCGGCTGTACTGACGATCATCGGTTATTCTATTAATGACACGATCGTTACGTTTGACCGTATGCGTGAAAATATGGCGAAAAAGCGCAAAATCAAGACAGAAAAAGAGCTGGAGGACATTGTGAACGGGAGCTTGCGCCAAACGTTAACGCGCTCGGTTAACACCGTTCTAACGGTTGTTATCGCAGTGATTGCTCTGCTCCTATTCGGCAGTGAATCAATCCGCAATTTCTCTATTGCTCTGCTTGTCGGCTTGGTTTCAGGCACGTATTCTTCCCTCTTTATTGCGGCCCAATTATGGCTCGTATGGAAGAAAAAAGAGCTGAAGAAAAAAGGAACAATTATCACCTACAAAGAGAAAAAGCAATGGAGCGACGAACCGCAAGTGTAATCCAAAAAGCGGAAGCATCTCGTCTATTCTTGCTGCTTTCCATTGAACTTTCAGGGACTGTCCCAAAAGGTCATAAAACATGACTTTTTGGGCCGGTCCCTTTTCTTCTCTAAAACGTGCTTTATTAGCTTCCGTTCGTGCTGTTCCCGCAGGAGCCTCCTCCTTCCTTCCAATCAGCCGCGAAAAATCAAACCATTTTCTTCACAGTTTTTATTTTAGAGACGTATGGGCCAACACTTCTTTTTGATCAAAGGACTTTTCATGAATTTCCTGCAGATTGTTCATAATAGATAACAGAGAAAATGGAGGAGGCCGTTAGATGGAGACAGAGGAAAGATTTAAAAAAGCAGAGTTTGCAGCTATCATCGGGATTGTCGGGAATATTTTTTTAACGGTATTTAAAGGAATATGCGGCTATATTGGCAACAGCCGGGCGCTGATTGCGGACGCAGCCCATTCTGCTTCTGATATAGCCGGTTCGCTTGCTGTGTGGATTGGTTTACGGGCTGCCAAGCGTCCGCCGGATGAGGATCACCCGTATGGACACGGCAAAGCAGAGTCGATCGCGGCTATTATTGTAGCAATTTTGCTCGTTATTGTCGGGATAGAAATCGGAATTTCTTCCATTAAAGCTTTTTTTCAAACGATTGAACCGCCGAAAGCGATTGCGGTGTATGCAGTCCTTTTATCTATCGTGATTAAAGAAGGAATGTTTCAATATAAGTATAGATTGGGAAAAAGGTTAAAGAGCGATGCATTAATCGCTAATGCATATGAGCATCGTTCAGATGTCTATTCTTCCGTAGCGGCACTGATTGGAATTGGGGCGGCGCTGCTGGGCGGAAAGCTTGGGATAGAGTGGCTTGTCTATGGAGATCCTGTGGCTGGCCTTCTTGTTTCACTGCTTGTTCTGAAGATTGCCTGGAAAGTTGGGAGAGAATCTATTCACAGCACGATGGACCATGTTCTTCATGATGAGCATACGAAGGAGTTAAGGGAAGCCGTCTTATCTGTTCCGGATGTCAGACAAATTAATTCCCTTTATGCGAGGGAGCACGGCCATTATGTGGTAGTAGATTTGAAAATAGCGGTAGATCCTTTGATAACAGTAGAAGAGGGACACAGTATCGGAAAGAAGGTAAAGAACAAGCTGCTCTCGCTTCCTGATGTCCAAGATGCGTTTATTCATATTAACCCAGACCGGCCAAGTACGGAAGGAAAGAAATAACAGAAAAGGAGGGGGAGAGATGAAAACACAATCCGCTTTGCTGCTCGTTATTCTTTTTGCCCTGGTTGTTGCTGTATTTGCCGTGATCAATGTGGACCCGGTGAAGGTAAACTATGTGTTTGGCCAATCAGAATGGCCGCTTATTCTTGTCATCATTGTTTCAGTATTAATGGGAGGTTTGATTTCCGGATTGCTGAGCTTATTTCGCACGCTTGGCTTAAAGCGGCAAAACAATGTCCTCATTCATCAAATCGAAAAGCTTAAGGAAGAGCTGCACGATTTAAAGGCAGAAAGAAGGGGAAACACCCCTGCAGATCAAGTAAAGCGAATAGCCCCTGATGGACAATAAATAGACAAAAATGATAAGAATTTGAAAGGATGTCTCCAAAGCCGTTTTTCGGCGTGAAGGCATCCTTTTTTTAAAAAAGCAAATCAGTCAAAAAAGCCACACTCTGTTGTTGGTCGGCGAGGAAAATGAACGCTTGCGTTGAATCACGATTTTCACTCTTGTATAATAGTAAGGCTGAGGGGTGAAGGTATGTTAAAATCACGAACCCGCTGGATTGTCCGGGAGACAGACGAGAAAATGCGCGATCAACTAACAGACAGATTGGGAATTAGCCCGCTGTTAGCTTCTTTGTTGATCAATCGCGGCATAACTGAAACGGATGCAGCGCGGAGTTTTTTATTTGATAAAGGAAATGAATTTCATGATCCGTTTTTGCTGGACGGCATGAAAGCGGCAGTTGACCGGATTCATCAGGCAATTGCCGATGAAGAGCCTATTTTAATTTTCGGGGATTACGATGCGGATGGAGTCAGCAGCACATCTGTAATGATGACCGCCTTAACCGATTTAGGAGCAAAGGTAGACTTTTACATTCCAAATCGTTTTACAGAAGGGTACGGTCCGAATGAAGCGGCTTTCCGCTTGGCCAAAGAACAGGGATATCAGCTAATCGTTACGGTAGACACAGGAATTGCTGCAGTGAAGGAAGCCTCTGTGGCTGCTGAGCTTGGCATGGACTTGATCATCACGGATCACCATGAACCAGGACCGGAGCTGCCGCAGGCATTGGCTATTATCCATCCTAAACTTCCGGAAGGGAACTATCCGTTTCCTTACTTAGCCGGTGTAGGGGTGGCTTTTAAGGTTGCTCACGCTTTGTATGGCTATCTGCCGGAACACCTGCTGGATTTAGCAGCCGTCGGAACGATTGCAGATCTTGTGCCTTTAAAAGGGGAAAATCGAACCATTGCGAAGGCAGGGATAAACAAGCTCCGGCAGGCGGCGCGGCCAGGCATCGAGGCGTTGTTGCAGTTAACGTCTACAAAGCCGGAGTCGGTTGATGAGGAAACAGTAGGATTTATGATCGCTCCCCGCATTAATGCAGTAGGCCGTCTCGCTGATGCTGATCCGGCTGTTGATTTGCTGCTTACAAAAGACCGGACAGAAGCAAAAGAGCTGGCTCAGGAAATTGACATGATGAACAAAGAACGGCAAACCATTGTTTCCGAGATTGCCAAGGAGGCAATGGAGATGGTGCAGTCTCATTACCCGCCTGAGAAATATCCGGTTATTGTAATTGGAAAAGAAAACTGGAACGCCGGCGTGATTGGTATTGTTGCATCGAAATTAGTAGAAACGTTTTACCGTCCGGCTATTGTGCTTAGCTTTGACAAGGAAGCGAATAAGGCAAAAGGGTCTGCAAGGAGCATTGCCGGCTTTGATCTATTTAAGAATCTTTCCACATGCCGGGAGCTGCTCCCCCATTTTGGCGGACACCCAATGGCGGCAGGCATGACGTTGGCGCTGTCTGACGTGGATGAATTAAGAGAGAGGCTTTGTTTACTTGCTGATGAACAGTTATCTGCGGAAGATCTAATTCCTGTGACTGAGCTGGATGCCGTTGTGCCGCTGGAAGAGGTGAGCCTGGCGGTTATTGAGGAATTAAACATGCTGGCGCCTTATGGAATGGGCAATCCGAAGCCGCAGGTGCTTATCGAGAAAGCAGATTTCTCAACGATTCGCAAAATTGGTTCGGATAAGACCCATTTAAAGCTTCAGCTGGAAGGAAGCAGCGGATCACTTGATACGATTGGCTTTGGACTTGGGGATTACGCGGATCATGTGGCGCCTTTTTCAAAAGTGTCCGCCATTGGAGAGCTGTCTATCAATGAATGGAACAATATTCGCAAGCCGCAGCTGTTTCTAAGAGATTTGCGGGTCGACCAATGGCAGTTGTTTGACGTCAGAGGACATCGGCAGTTTGAAAAGTGGATCAGCCAGGTTCCAAAGGACCGCTTGTTCATTACCTTTAGAGAAGAAACAGCTTCTGACTTGAACTTGGAGAAGCTTCAGGCAGAAACGGTGTGGATTCGCAGCCGTGAAGAAGCTTCGCAGCTATCCATTGATGACAAGAATATTGTACTTGTCGATCTGCCGCAGGAGGTGGAGGTCATCGAGGATGTATTGCAACAGGGCTGTCCGGCACGTATCTATGCCCATTTTTATCAAAAGGAAAGCCACTTTTTCAGCACCATGCCGACAAGAGACCATTTTAAATGGTTCTATGCTTTTTTATTGAAACGCAAAAGCTTAGACTTAATCAAAAACGGGGATCAGTTGGCCAAGTATCGAGGATGGTCGCGGGAAACCATTGATTTTATGTCAAAAGTGTTTTTTGAACTTGACTTTGTTACAATAAGTGAGGGAATCATTCACTTAAACACACAAGCCCCTAAACGGGACCTGAATGAATCCCAAACGTATCAAAATAAGAAAATGCAATTTGAACTGGAGAATCAGCTGCTCTATTCCTCATGCCAGGAATTAAAGCTCTGGCTGGATAAGCACGTGAATGCCCCTGTTAAGAATGAGGAGGAAGTTAAATCATGGATTTAAAACCGTATATTAAAATTGTACCGGACTGGCCGAAGCCGGGCATTAAATTTAAAGATATTACTCCATTAATGGATAATGGCGACGCCTTTCGTTATGCGACAGATCAAATCGTAGAATTCGCTAAAGAAAAAGAAATTGATTTAATCGTCGGTCCTGAAGCTCGCGGCTTTATTGTCGGCTGTCCGGTGGCTTATGCGCTTGGGGTTGGATTTGCTCCTGTGCGCAAAGACGGCAAACTCCCGCGTGAAACAGTAAAAGTCGCTTATGGAAAAGAGTACGGCGAAGACTTGCTGACTATTCATAAAGACGCCGTGAAGCCGGGCCAGCGTGTGCTGATTACGGACGATTTATTGGCGACAGGAGGCACGATCGAAGCGACAATCAAGCTTGTAGAGCAGCTTGGCGGCATTGTAGCAGGCATTGCCTTCTTAGTAGAGCTTTCCTACTTGAACGGTCGCAGCAAACTAGATGGCTACGATGTACTAACTCTAATACCTTATGAATAAAACCGAAAACAGGCACTGCCAGCAGTGTCTGTTTTTTATACTTGTTTTGCGAAAAGAGGGGCATTTTAGCAAAAGTCTGAAAATAAAGTGAATATTTTCGACATTCTTTTTGCATTTTCTTTAGAAAATGAACAAGATGCCTTTACATCTGCCGACTTTTTTTCGATAATAAGAACTATTAGAATTTTTTTTGAAGAGTGAACAAAAATATTTAATAGATGGCAAAGGTGAGTAAATATATGGCAAAAGATCGGGTGTTGACTGCCGACGAAGTGATTGAGAAGGTGAGTGAATATTTAAACGCAGAACACGTCAAGCTCGTAGAAAAGGCTTATCAATACGCTCAAGAAGCGCATAAGGACCAGTATCGGAAGTCAGGGGAGCCTTACATTATTCATCCCATTCAAGTGGCGGGAATACTGGCAGATTTAGAAATGGATCCGGCCACTGTAGCAGCCGGTTTTTTGCATGATGTTGTCGAAGATACGGACATAACACTCGCAGATATGAAAGAAGCTTTTGGAGAAGAAGTAGCCATGCTTGTAGATGGCGTAACAAAGCTCGGAAAAATTAAATATAAATCCAAAGAAGAACAGCAGGCAGAAAATCACCGAAAAATGTTTGTCGCAATGGCACAGGATATTCGCGTCATCTTAATCAAACTGGCAGACCGCCTGCACAATATGCGGACGTTAAAGCATTTGCCGCACGAAAAACAGCGGCGCATTGCCAATGAAACATTGGAGATTTTTGCCCCTCTTGCTCACCGTCTGGGAATTTCAAAGATTAAATGGGAACTGGAAGATATTGCTCTGCGTTATTTAAATCCACAGCAATATTATCGAATTGTCAATTTAATGAAGAGAAAACGGGCGGAACGCGAGCAATATTTAGAGGAAGTCATTACAGATGTGAAAATGCGCCTCAATGAAATTGCTATTAAGGCCGAGTTATCCGGACGGCCGAAGCATATTTACAGCATTTATCGCAAAATGGCTCTGCAGCATAAGCAATTCAACGAAATTTACGACTTGCTTGCCGTTCGCGTCATTGTGGACAGCATTAAGGACTGTTATGCGGTGCTGGGAGTCATTCATACTTGCTGGAAGCCGATGCCTGGCCGATTTAAAGATTATATCGCCATGCCGAAAACGAATATGTATCAGTCGCTTCACACGACAGTCATCGGTCCAAAAGGAGACCCGCTTGAAGTGCAAATCCGGACAAAGGATATGCATCATATCGCTGAATATGGGGTGGCTGCCCATTGGGCTTACAAGGAAGGCAAAACGGTTGATGAGCAAGCTTCATTCGATAAAAAGATGACCTGGTTCCGTGAGATTATGGAATACCAGAATGATTCCGCTGATGCAGAAGAGTTTATGGAGTCATTAAAGATCGACTTTTTCTCCGATATGGTATTTATCTTTACGCCAAAAGGAGACGTAATTGAACTCCCAAAAGGCTCAGTGCCGCTTGACTTCGCCTACCGTATCCATTCGGAGATCGGCAATAAAACGATCGGGGCAAAAGTGAATGGAAAAATGGTGACTCTCGATTACAAGCTTCAGACGGGCGATATTGTTGAGATCTTAACGTCCAAGCACTCATATGGGCCGAGCAAGGATTGGCTGAAAATGGCGCAGACGTCTCAGGCTAAAAATAAAATTAAGCAATTTTTCAAAAAGCAAAATCGGGAAGAAAACGTTATTAAAGGCCGGGAACAAGTAGAAAGAGAAATTAAAAACATGGATTTTGATGTGAAGGAAGTAATTACGCTTGAGAATGTGAAGCGAGTAGCTGAAAAATTCAATTTTGCCAATGAAGAAGATATGTATGCTGCTGTTGGCTATAATGGGATCACGGCGTTGCAAGTCGTTAACCGCCTGACAGAAAAGCTTCGGAAAATGAGGGATCAGGAAGCTTTCGTTGAAGAATCATTAAAAGACCTGAAGCCTGTTTCTCCACAGTCCCAGTCGAAAAAAAATTCCGGTGTTACTGTTAAGGGAATTGACAATTTGCTCATCCGTTTGTCCCGCTGCTGCAACCCGGTTCCAGGCGATGATATCGTCGGTTATATTACGAAAGGCCGCGGAGTTTCTGTTCACCGCGCCGATTGTCCGAACGTAAACGACGAGGAGTCGACCGACCGTTTAATTGAAGTAGAATGGGAAGGCGGAACAGCTGATCAAAAGGAATATACCGTGGAAATTGAGATTTCAGGCTATGACCGTCAAGGCTTGCTGAATGAAGTGCTGCAGGCAGTCAGCGAAACGAAAACGAATATTTCTACTGTTTCCGGCAGGTCTGACCGCAATAAAGTCGCGAAAATTGACATGGCCATCTATATTCATAATATTAGCCACCTTCATAAAGTGGTGGAACGGATTAAGCAAATTCCAGATATTTATTCTGTGCACAGAATTTTAAATTAAGGGTGTTTTAGAGATGAAGGTTGTTTTGCAAAGAAGCAAAGAAGCGTCTGTTACTGTAGCAGAAAAGGTAGTAGGCCGTATTGATAGCGGCCTTGTTCTTCTTGTCGGTGTTACGCATGAAGACGGAGAAGAGGAAGCCGCCTACTTAGCTGAAAAAATTGTTCATCTGCGGATTTTTGAAGATGAAGAAGGCAAGATGAACCGCTCGCTTCTTGATGTGGGAGGAGCCATTTTATCTGTTTCTCAATTTACTTTGTACGGTGATTGCCGCAAAGGGCGCCGCCCGAATTTTATGGGGGCTGCTAAAGGAGAGCAGGCTGAGCGGGTTTATGACCGCTTTAACGAGCTGCTCAAGGAGAAAGGTGTCCATGTGGAAACCGGAGAATTTGGTGCTATGATGGATGTCTGCTTGGTGAATGACGGTCCTGTGACGTTTATACTGGAGAGCAATTGATAGACACACTCAAGCAGACGATGGTTTCATCTGCTTGAGTGTGTCGGCAAAAGGGTTCGGAAGGTCTTATTCCGAACCCTTTTTGATTTTTCATTGATTTAAACATTTGGAAGAAAGATAGACATCTCCAGGGCCGCTAGCTAGATCCATTCGGCATCTAAGCTTAAAACGGGCCGCCTTAAACTTTGTCCTCCCTGTTCATTGAAGTGGGAGGAGTGTTTGTGACCAGGAGACGCACCGCCTGTTTTTTAAAAGAAGAAAAAGGGCCAACCCAAAAGTCATGTGTCATGATCCTTTAGGTTGGCCCTGTAGCTGTGCCTTAATTATTAAAATAAGAGCTTAGTCCGTTATAAACGCCGTTAGTGATCAATTCCTGATAAGGGCTTGTCACAACCGCCGAGGCTTCTTTCGGATTGCTTAAGTACCCAAGCTCGAGCAAAATGGATGGCCGGCTGTTTTCACGCAAAACATAGTAATCGCCGCGGCGGACACCGCGATTCTTGATTGGCAGATTTTGTTCAAGGTTGCGATTGACATCTTTTGCGAGTTGTTTGTGACGGTTATGGTAATAATAAGTAGTGAATCCGTTTGCTCCCGAGTGATAAGTGCTATCGTAATGAAGGCTGATAAATGCATCGGCATGATGGTATTTAGCCGTAGCAACTCGGGAAGGAAGCGAAATATATTGGTCGCCGGAACGGGTCAATATTACATTAGCTCCTGCCTGTCGAAGCTTATTGTATAAGCGGTCAGCAGTTTTTAATGTAATGAACTTTTCAAACGTGCCATTCATGCCGGTCGTGCCAGCATCCATCCCCCCATGTCCCGGGTCTAAAATAATGGTTTTTCCCTGCAGCCCCGGTGTGCGGTCGGCAGCTGGCTCCGAGGAAGAGTTTTCAGAAGGGGATTCTCCGTTTACAGATACTACCCAACTTGCTACAAACGCTTGCTGGCCGCTTGCAAGGCCGATTTTATACCAATCTCCAACCCGGGCTTGAATAGGATAGCGCTCTCCTTGAGAGCCTCTTGCTGCCACAGAAGCCGATGTGCTGGCGCTGGAACGGAGATTTGTTCCATTATATAGAATAACAGCAAAGCCGTCTGCTGCTGTTTCGCTGTGGCTGGTTGTCTGCTCTGATTCGCTTGATAGGCGGACGAACTGCCGGCTCACCCAGGCGTTTTGTCCTTTGTAGCGAATATTCACCCAATCATTTCTTACTTTTTTTACAGGAACTTGGTCGCCAATGTGAAGTTTTCCGATGACACCCGCAGACAAAGACGGTTCATTTCGTACGTTTAGGCCGTCAGCCAAAATAGTGGCTGATTTGCCTGTGCCCGCGCTTTGTGCTGGTTCTTCATTTCCTGCTCGGCTTCTTTCGGAGGAAGCATCTGTTTTGTTAACAATATAACCGGCGACCCAGCCTTTTACGCCATTATCAAGCTGGATTTGATACCAGTCATACCGTTCCTTCAACACAATATACCGCTTGCCGCGGTTGGCTTGTCCAACTAAGCTTGCCGACATGTTCGGTTCACTGCGGACATTTGCCTTGTTTACGGCGATCTCCACCTGCTGCTGGGCCGCATTTGCAGAAGGGATGGCTACCGGTAAAAGACTAAGCAATAAAACAAAGGCTGCTATTAAACTAATTTTTTTCCTATCCATAATTCACCGCCTTCAAGAAGATAAATAAATTCACGTATTATTTTAGCATCTCTTTCACGTTTTGGCGTTTCTTTCCGCTATTTTTCTTAAATTAAGAAAAAGGTCTGTCTTTTTGTAATCATCTGTCTCTGAAAGCGGCATATATGCGGAAAGTTGTGAAAAAGAAGCTTGAATGCACCAAGAAAGTTTTTTATAATAGGAACATTGATAACGAACAGCAGAGCCGTCTTCCTGACTTTTGCTGACAACCAAATAATTCGACCAATGATGGAGAAAAGTAGTTAAGGATTGCACGTTCAGAGAGGAAGAGCCGTGGCTGTAAGCTATTCCCGTCCGCACCGTAATGAAGGAACACTCCGGAGGTTTTTCCTTGAACGAAGCATTCAAGTAGAGGAAAACGCAACCAGGCGTTAATGGAAAAGTGAAAGCGGCTAGTCCGCTTTAACCAGGGTGGTACCACGGGAATTAAACTCTCGTCCCTTATTGGAGGGATGAAGGGTTTTTTTATTTGGAAAAAAACACCTGAAAATCTATTGAAGGAGGAAGAAATATGAGTATCAATATTCCGCGCGGCACGCAGGACATTTTACCGGGAACGGTGGAAAAATGGCAGCACATTGAGAAAATTGCTACAGAGATTTGCCGCAATTATCAATATAAAGAAATCCGGACGCCGATCTTTGAACACACGGAATTGTTCCAGCGTGGAGTCGGCGATACAACAGATATCGTGCAGAAGGAAATGTATACCTTCACAGACCGCGGAGACCGCAGTCTGACACTGCGCCCGGAAGGAACAGCAGCTGTTGTTCGGTCGTTTGTGGAAAATAAAATGTTTGGAGATCCGAACCAGCCGGTCAAATTATATTACAATGGGCCGATGTTTCGCTACGAGCGTCCGCAATCAGGACGGTATCGCCAGTTTGTCCAATTTGGCGTTGAAGCGATCGGCAGCGAAGATCCGGCTATTGATGCTGAAGTCATGGCGCTCGTTATGGATATTTACAAGACGGCCGGCCTGCAAAAAGTGGAGCTCGTCTTAAATTCGCTCGGTGACAAGGACAGCCGCGTCGCTTATAGAAATGCGCTCATCGATCACTTTCAGCCGCGAATTGGCGAGTTTTGCGAGGATTGCCAAAGCCGCCTGGAAAAAAATCCAATGCGCATCTTGGACTGTAAAAAAGACCGAGAACACGAATTAATGAAATCTGCTCCGTCTATTTTAGACTATTTAAATGAGTATTCCCGTACATACTTTGAAAAGGTCCAAAGCTATTTAACTGCACTTGGCATTGACTTTACAATTGACCCGACGCTTGTCCGCGGTCTTGACTACTACAACCACACGGCATTTGAAGTTATGAGCCGGGCCGACGGGTTTGGGGCGATTACGACACTGTGCGGCGGCGGACGCTATAACGGACTTGTCAGCCAAATGGGCGGCCCGGACGTTCCGGGGATCGGTTTTGCCTTTAGTATGGAACGCTTTCTTGCCGCGATGGAGGCAGAAGGGATCGCGTGGGAAGATGATAACCGGCTCGATTGCTATGTCGTTTCTCTCGGAGAAGAGGCGAAAGATTACACGGTCAAGCTCGTTCATGATTTGCGAACAGCAGGAATAAAAGCGGAGCGCGATTACCAAAATCGCAAGATGAAGGCTCAGTTCAAGGCGGCCGACCGCTTACAAGCACGGTTCGTTGCGATCTTGGGCGAAGATGAGCTAAAGGAAAATAAAATTAATATAAAAGATATGGAAACAGGCGAGCAGCAGGAAATAGCGCTTGATCAATTCGTTGAGACATTAAGAAAGAAGATGGAGGAAAAGTAAATGTTTGGCAGATCTTATGAGTGTGGAAAAATTTCAGAGCAGCAAATTGGCGAAAGCGTCACTTTAAAAGGATGGGTGCAGCGCCGCAGAGATTTAGGCGGAGTAATTTTCATCGACCTTCGCGATCGTACAGGCATCGTGCAAATTGTATTTGATTCAGAAACATCTGCAGAGGCATTAGCAATAGCTGAAAAAGTCCGAAATGAGTATGTGCTGGATATTCAAGGAACAGTGATTGCCCGTGACGAAAGCACAATTAATGAGAGTATTGCTACCGGGAAAATCGAAATCAAAGTAAATGAAATCACTATTTTAAGTGAGGCAAAAACTCCTCCATTTCCGATTGAAGATGCGGCTGAAGTATCTGAGGACATTCGCTTGAAGTACCGCTACCTGGATTTACGCCGTCCAGTGATGTACGAAACGTTTAAAATGCGCAGCGATGTGACAAAAGCAGTGCGCGATTACCTTGATGAAGAAGGCTTTCTTGATGTAGAAACACCGATTTTAACCAAAAGCACGCCAGAAGGAGCCCGTGACTATTTAGTCCCGAGCCGTGTGCATGGAGGCGAATTCTATGCGCTGCCGCAATCGCCTCAGCTTTTCAAGCAGCTGCTCATGGTATCCGGCTTTGATCGCTATTATCAAATTGCCCGCTGTTTCCGTGATGAAGATTTGCGTGCAGACCGTCAGCCGGAATTTACGCAAATCGACATTGAAGCAAGCTTTATGAGCCAGGAAGATATCATGGCTATGGCCGAAGAAATGCTGAAGCGCGTCATGAAACGGGTAAAAGGCATCGAAATCACTGAGGCGTTCCCGCGGATGACATACGATGAGGCGATGAGCCGTTTTGGCTCTGACAAACCAGATACACGCTTTGGCATGGAGTTAGTGGACGTATCTGAACAAGTAAAGGATTCAGGCTTTAAAGTATTTGCTGGTGCTGTTGCCGGCGGTGGACAAGTAAAGCTCATCAACGTCAAAAACGGCGGAACGATTTACTCCCGCAAAGATATTGATGCATTGACAGAGTTTGCTGCTATATACGGAGCCAAAGGGCTTGCTTGGATGAAGGTAGAGGAGGATGGCTTAAAAGGTCCGATCGCTAAATTCTTCTCTGAGGAAGAACAAAATGGTTTAATCTCTTCCTCAGCAGCCGCTGCAGGCGACTTATTGCTATTTGTAGCGGATAAAAAATCCGTTGTAGCTGATGCCCTTGGAGCTCTTCGTCTAAAGCTCGGAAAAGACCTTGGCTTGATTGATGAAAACAAATTTAATTTCCTCTGGGTGACGGATTGGCCGCTTCTTGAATATGATGAGGATGCTAAGCGCTATTTTGCTGCCCATCATCCATTTACAATGCCGGTTCGTGAGGATCTGCCGCTTTTGAACGATGAACCAGGAAAAGTACGGGCGCAGGCTTACGATATTGTCTTAAATGGATATGAGCTCGGCGGCGGTTCTATTCGGATTTTCGAGCGCGATATTCAAGAAAAGATGTTTGAGGTGTTAGGTTTTACGAAGGAAGAAGCGAAAGAGCAATTTAGCTTCTTGCTGGATGCGTTTGAATACGGTACACCTCCTCATGGCGGGATTGCACTTGGACTGGACCGGATGGTTATGCTGCTTGCAGGGCGTACAAACCTGCGCGATACGATTGCTTTCCCGAAAACAGCTAGCGCAAGCGATCTTTTAATGGATGCTCCGAGCGAAGTAAGCTCTGGCCAGCTGGAGGAATTGCATTTAGCGATTCGCGCGACAGCGAAAAAGTGATTTTTAAATATTTAGATAATTGAAAGTTGAAATCGTTATACACGTGTGTTATGATTATTTTCAACGAAGGGAAGTCCTGATGTGTCCGTTTATTTTCACTATCTGTTTTGACCGAACAATGTATGTTACGGGAGCTCGGGTATGTAAATGGCGTACACGCCTCTTTAACGGAGGACGTACAAATTTTACTTCAGGGCACCCACCTGCCTAGAGCGGGTTCAAAACATATAGATTCATCGAACGGCACGATCGGGATTCCCCTTTATATCTATTGCCACTCACAGCCTCTTTTTGACAGGGGCTGTTTTTTTGTTGCAGAAATAGGGGAAAACATTGAATGAATGAATGTTTTCAAGTAAGATTAATCCTATCTGAAAAGATAAGAATATATTATTAATGTTATGGAGTGATCCTATTCATGCTGCATCAATTTTCACGCAATGAACTCGCCTTCGGACAAGAAGGGCTGGATATTTTACAAAACAGCACCGTTGCTATTCTCGGTATCGGCGGCGTTGGCTCCTTTTCTGTAGAAGCACTCGCTCGTTCAGGTGTGGGGCGCCTGGTGCTTGTAGATAAAGACACCATCGATATTACGAACGTCAATCGCCAGCTTCCTGCATTACTGTCAACGGTTGGCCAGCCAAAAGCAGAGGTAATGAAGGAGCGTATTGCCGATATTAATCCGGAGTGCGAGGTTATCACGCTGAATATGTTTTATACAGAAGAAACATATGAAGAATTTTTTAAGTATGACTTGGATTTCGTCGTCGATGCCTCCGATACGATTTCTTATAAAATCCATTTGATGAAAGAATGCCTGAAACGCAACATTCCAATCATTTCGAGCATGGGAGCGGCCAATAAATTAGATCCGACCCGTTTTCAAATTACTGATATTTCAAAAACTCATACAGATCCGATTGCCAAAGTGATTCGGACCCGCTTGAGAAAAGAAGGAATCCGCAAAGGCATTCCGGTTGTGTTTTCTGATGAAAGCCCGATCGTTATTCGTGAGGATGTTCGCAAAGTAGTCGGCAATGACCAAGCAGAGATTCGCAAGGCGAAGATGCCGCCTGCTTCTAACGCCTTCGTTCCTTCTGTTTGCGGATTGATTATGGCAAGTTATGTCGTAAGAGAATTATTAAAAGACATTAAGATTACCCGCGTAAATGATGAAAAATAAAGGAGAAAAAAGCTGTCCTGTTCAGGGCGGCTTTTTTCTTTTGTCTTTTCCGCTAGAGGAGAAGAAAGAAAAGTGAGACGGAAAAAACGGTTTAGTGAAAAAAATGGAAATGAGTGTTGACTGTCATGGTGTTCTAGTGTACTATCTAAATAGAACACTGATACACGGAGGGGACAAAATGTTTCAAGGACTGCTAAAGAAAGATTTTTTACTCATTAAAAATTATTTTTGGTTATGGCTGATTGCTGTATTGGCGATTTATGGGGCAGGGCTGATGTTTGCGACGTACTATGATGCATTTGCCCTCGTCTTTCCATTTATTTTTATGATTTATCTTTTTCACCTCGTTCTTTTGCCGATGACAGAAATGGTGCTGCTGAAAGCGGAGGAGAAAGGACAGTACTGGCTGCATAGTACGGCAGGGGGAATGCGGCTGCTGTTGTCCAAACTTGTGGTTGCACTGGCTGTTTTTCTCGCTTCCTTAGTTCTCACGGATGTATTGGCGCTGATTACGCTAAATATCGCTAATGTGCAGGAGTATATTCATATACCTGGAAGGAGCGTGCCATACAGGGAAGGATTTTTATTAAATGGGGCACTTACGGCAGGAGCTTTATATTTCACTGTCTGGGGGCTGTTTCTGTGGACGGTGTATCATTCGTTAAATGCGTACCCGCTGCTTAAGAAAATCCGGTGGGGCGTTGTAATTGCCATTTATGTCGCCTTTCAATGGCTAGCGGCAAAGATGCTGGAAATTCCGCTTATTGAAAAATGGTTTGCCAGCTGGACGGTCCGTGTTAGCGAACCTGGTACGCAAGCATGGGGAATAGGCGCAATGAGTTTTTCTGTTGAAAACGGCGCTATTCAAATATGGCCGATCATTGTCTCTGTTCTTTTTCATGTCGGTTTGTTTTTAGCTGCTGCCTGGCTGCTCAATCGAAAAGTAGAGGTGTAATGAAACATGACTGAAGAATTTAAAACATCCAAACCGATCTACCGGCAAATTGCTGACCGCATTATTCAGCAATTTGTGCGCGGAAAGATCGCCCCCGGCGAAAAATTGCCATCGGTCAGGGAGATGGCCATTCAGTCGGGGGTCAATCCGAATACGATACAGCGAACATATGGAGAACTAGAACGCATGGACGTAGTAGAAACGAGAAGAGGTCAGGGAACGTTTATGACGGAACAAATAGATAGAAAAAAACAGCTTCGCATTGAAATTCAGCGGGAGATGATTGAGACATTTATACAAAATATGCGGGGCATCGGTGTGGAGGACAAAGAAATAACGGAAGCGGTCGAACAATTTTTAGCGGGAAAGGAGCCGTCTGAAAATGATTGAGTTGCGAAACGTTACGAAAGAGTACGGAAAAAGAAAAGCGCTCCAAGATGTCAGTTTGCAATTTGAAAAAGGGAAGATATATGGCATTCTTGGGCCTAACGGGAGCGGAAAATCCACGATGATGAAAATGGCCGCAGGGCTCGTCTTTCCGTCCAAAGGTGAAGTGATCGTTAACGGACAGCCGGCAGACCGTTCTATTGCCCGCGATGTTGCTTATCTATCCAGTGAAGGTATGGTTTACCCAGGGCTGACCGTTCAGCAGATGATCGAGTTTTTCGCTGCACAGCACAAAGATTTTTCGCTGGAGAAAGCGGAAGAATTAATTCAGTTTATGAGTCTGGAGCGTCATCAAAAAGTGGCGAAGATGTCTAAAGGGCAGCAAGGACGGCTGAAACTCCTGCTGGTTTTGTCCCGCAAGGCTCCAGTGCTCTTGTTGGATGAACCCTTCTTAGGTCTTGATCCGATGGTAAGGGACACGATTGTAAAAGGGCTGGTTTCTTTCATTGATTTCGGTGAACAGACGGTCATTATTACTACCCATGAAATCACGGAGATTGAGCCTGTTTTGGAGGAGGCAGTCATTTTAGATGAGGGCATGGTCCGCGCCCGTTGCCATGTAGAAGCGCTTCGCGAAGAAGAGGGCTTATCTGTTCTGCAATGGCTGAAAAGGAATTATCAATAGGAGGTTAACGAATGACAACATTAGTGGAATTGAAAAATGTTTCAAAGGTCATCAAAGGGAAGCGCATTATTGATTCATTAAGTTTCACGATTCAAGCCGGGGAAGTTTTTGGTTTTCTTGGACCCAATGGAGCCGGTAAAACAACAACGATCCGGATGATCGTCGGACTGATGAAGCTGTCAGAAGGGGACATTGTTATTTGCGGACACAGCATCCAAAAAAACTTTGAGAAAGCCGTCAGCAATATCGGAGCGATTGTAGAAAATCCGGAAATGTATAAATTTTTAACAGGTTATCAAAATTTACAGCAGTATGCCCGTATGCAAAAAGGAATAACAAAAGAACGAATTGCCGAAGTTGTTCAGCTTGTAGGCTTGGGAGACCGAATTCACGATAAGGTGAAGACCTACTCTCTTGGTATGCGCCAACGGCTGGGAATCGCTCAATCGCTTCTGCACAGCCCGAAAGTATTAATTCTTGATGAGCCGACAAATGGGCTGGATCCTGCAGGTATTAAAGAAATCCGCCAATACATCCGTGATTTAGCGGAAAAAGAAAAGATGGCGGTTATTGTATCCAGCCATTTGCTCTCGGAAATGGAAATGATGTGCGACCGGATCGGAATCATTCAAAAAGGCCGGCTGATTCATGTTCAGTCTGTGCGTGATTGGGTAGATGACGGGCGTGAGGTGTATTCCATAGAGGTGGATCACGTGGATACGGCAGCGAAATTAATGACTGCCTCTTTTCCTGATATCCGTGTAAAAATTGCCGGAAGCAGCTTGTCTGTTGAAGCGGGTAAAGAGCAGATTCCGGATATAATCAGTTTGCTTGTGTCCAAGAATATGAGAGTTTATGAAGTGAAGCAGCTATCTAAAACACTCGAAGAAAAGTTTCTGGAAATAACAGAAAAGCAAGAGGCGGTGAGCTAATGGGACGTTTAATTAGAAATGAATGGATCAAAATATTTAAACGGCCGGGTACTTATGTCATGATTGGATTGCTTATCCTGATGACGGGTGTATTTGCCGGGTTTACGAAGTATGATGAAAGCAGACAGAAAGACACGCCAAATTGGCGTCAAGTCGTTCAAGCTGAAAACGCGCAGTATGAAAACACATTAAAAGAAGCGACAGAGATATCGAAAGACCACAAAGCTTATTTAGAAGGACAGATCAAGGTGAACGAATACCGTTTGGCAAACAATGTGCCGATTGATACTAAAACATCTACATTGTCCTTTATCGAGGAAAACAGCTCGCTGCTGAGCTTTGCCGGATTATTTATGATTATCATCGCTGGCGGGATTGTTGCCGGAGAATATTCATGGGGCACTATAAAAATGTTGTTGATTCGTCCGATCAGCCGTCCAAAGATTCTTCTTTCTAAGTATGCGGCCGTCGTACTGTTCGGATTGTTTATGATTGCTATCTTATTTGCAGTATCTGCCTTAATGGGGGCTGTCTTGTTCGGCTCTTCCAGCCATTCTGCCGTTCATCTTGTATATGAAGGCGGAAAAGTTGTAGAACAGAACATGATTGTTTATTTGTCTAAAGTGTATTTGCTAAAATCAATAGACGTATTTATGCTGGCAACGATGGCATTTATGATTTCAGCCGTTTTCCGGAGCAGCTCCCTTGCGATCGGCATTTCATTATTCCTGCTGTTTGTCGGTTCCAATGTCACAATGCTCATTGCCATGAAATATGATTGGGCGAAATATTTGCTGTTCGCAAATACGAATCTAATGCAATACGAAGAAGGGCAAACATTAGTTGATGGGATGACGATTGGATTCTCCATCACTGTTCTTGTTATCTACTATCTCGTGTTTCAACTCCTTGCCTTTTTTACATTTACCAAAAGGGATGTCGCTGCTTAAAGGCGAGAGGCTGCATGATAAGGCTCTTTTCACTGAATGATTAGAAAAGTGATATGAACGATAATAGAGACGATAAGAAAAAAGCTGCTGAATGAAAAGAACTCAGCAGCTTTCTTATTTTGTTTACCGGTAGAGCCTGCTGCTTTTGTTTCTATCAACAGGTTCTGCAGGATTAGGGCGATCTGACAGTTTGCTATTCATCTATTCTCGGCTTTGTCGGATCGCAGCTTGGCTTTTGAAGCCCGGTGGATTCAGCGAGCTTTATTAAATAGTAGCATTCTTCCCTCATCATATGGTCAGCCATGAGCGGAGCAAATGTTCCGAGCGCCTCCTTGCTGAGCTCTAATTCCTCAATCTCCTGAAGAAAATTCATAAACAGCTTCATTTCAAGAGAAGTATCTTGATTAAAGCGCTCTAGCGCAGGAAAAGTGGAAAGATTGGCCCGTAAAAATCCGGTCATTTCTACTGCTTTTAAATAAAAAGCTTCAAAATCCTTTGTAAAGCGGTCACTTTTTTGCTTCAGTCTTTTTTCAATCCGGTCCATGCGATCCGATATGGCGCCGGCATGGCCTGCCGCGTCTAAAAGCCAAAGCAGGTGATGATGAAGAGCGTGATAGACAGGAGGAACCTCCTCTGCCTGTAAATGTTTTAATAGCCGCCTATATTCATCCAGCTCATTCACCATATGACTAATAAAGGTTGGACCAAGCTGAATGGACACTTTCCCGGTAAGGTGCCTGCGTATCAAGTCGAGTTTAAACATTCTCAGCTTTTCAGTTTCTTCATTTGCCAGTCTGCTAAGCGCTAGCCAATTGGTTGTTCCTTTTCGTGCCTGTTCCAGCAGACGGTCAAAGGCTTGGATGAAACGGCGGGACCGTTCAACATCCTGCTGTTCATTGGGCGCAAGTGCTTCGTAAATAAAGCGGGAGTGATCGCCTAAGATTTGCAGCCAAAATTCATGCTCAAACTTAGCTGTTTCCTCATATGTTTTGATCATACAGTCTCTCCTTTTATCTATATTCCTATCATTTTATCGAAGGAAAGGAGTCTGTATGACAAGTTTCAGGGAGAGAGAGCACCCGAATCGACAGATCGTTTTTCAATTTCGCGAACTAGTTATTTTCCTCTTTCAATCTTGTCGTAGATTCCGGCCAAGGCTTGTTCAAATTTTCCTGTTTGTTTTGGCTCGTAATAACGTTTATTTTTTAATTTGTCTGGAAGGTACTGTTGTTTCACCCATCCACTGTCATAATCATGTGGATATTTGTATTCAAGCCCGCGTCCGAGCTCTTTGGCGCCCGGATAATGGGTGTCTTTTAAGTGGGCAGGCACATCCCCGCTTTTGCCAGCCCGGATGTCTGCTAAAGCCGCATCAATGGCGGAGATAGCTGTATTTGATTTAGGTGACAGGCACAGCTCGATTACAGCCGCTGCCAGCGGAATGCGAGCCTCTGGAAAGCCGATTTTTTCTGCGGTCTGAATAGCAGCGAGCGTGCGCTGGCCGGCCTGCGGGCTGGCAAGACCGATATCCTCATACGCGATAACAAGCAGCCTTCTTGCTATACTCGGCAGGTCGCCGGCCTCAATCAGCCGCGCCAAGTAATGAAGAGCTGCATTGACATCGCTGCCGCGGATCGACTTCTGAAACGCGCTGATTACATCATAGTGGGCATCCCCGTCCCTGTCGTGTGAAAAACTTTTCTTTTGCAGGCATTCTTCGGCGATTGTGCGGCTGATAACAATAACGTTCTCTTCATTTGGGGGAGTGGATAGCACAGCGAGTTCCAAAGCGTTTAACGAGCTGCGCACGTCGCCCCCGCTTGCCTGGGAAAAATGCTGAAGAGCCTCTTCTGCTACTTCTGTTGGATACCGGCCAAGCCCCCGTTCTTCATCATGAAGAGCCCTTTCTAGTGTTTTCGCAATTTCGTCGGGAGTCAGCGGCTTTAATTCGAAAATCTGGCATCGGCTGCGAATCGCTGGATTGATGGCGTGATAAGGATTGCTTGTTGTGGCTCCGATCAAGGTAATCATCCCGTTCTCTAAAAATGGCAGCAAAAAATCCTGTTTGCCTTTATCCAGTCTGTGGACTTCATCTAAAAGCAAGATAACTTTGCCGGACATCTTAGCCTCAGCGGCGACGATTTCCATATCTTTTTTATTGCTGGTGACAGCATTAAGTGTTCGGAAGGCGTATTTTGTGCTGCCGGCGATAGCGCTGGCAATCGATGTTTTGCCAATACCGGGAGGACCGTATAGGATCATGGAAGACAGTTGCTTGGCTGCCACCATGCGCTCGATAATTTTTCCAGGTCTGACCAAATGCTCCTGGCCAACGATTTCATCAATTGTCCGTGGCCGCATTCGAAAAGCTAACGGTTTCATGCCTAATTCCTCATTTCTCATTTCAATTCTTTTCCTTCACTGTATCATAGGAAATGAGGGCGGGGCATGTTTTTTGATCTGTTTTCTGTGATATAATAGCGGGGGCTGACTATACAGGCCCACTTGATAAGGGGTAAGATGGATGAAAAAAGAGAAGGTAAGGAAACAGGGGAATATTGTGATTCGGCTGACGATTTTTACGATTGGCCTTTTATTTATGTCTCTTGGCATTGTGCTGCTGATTCGAGCAGACCTTGGTGCCACGCCGTGGGATGCTCTTCATGTAGGGTTGTATGAACAATTAGGGCTGACGGTCGGTACTTGGTCGGTGCTCATCGGTTTTTTGATTTTAGGTTTGGCCTCTTTTTATTTGCGGGAATGGCCGCAATTTGGAGCCTATTTAAACATGCTGCTTGTGGGTATCTTTATTGATTTCTTTTTATGGCTGCCGACGATTGCTACGCCGGATCATTTCAGCGGCAAGCTGATCATGTTTATCGCAGGTGTGTTTGTTATGGCGTACGGCATGTCATTTTATCTTTCTGCTCAGCTTGGTGCAGGCCCGCGAGATAGCTTTATGCTGGCTGTCATGAAAAAAACCGGCTGGAAAGTGTCAAGTATTCGGCGGGGAATGGAATTTTTTGTGCTGGTCATTGCCTGGCTCATTGGAGGACCAGTTCATTTAGGCACGTTTCTGTTTAGCTTGTTAATGGGAACGGCGGTCGGTATTTCGTTGCCGCAATGTCAACAGTTTTCCGATATACTAATAAACAAAGTAAATGAATGGAAAAAAGACCATAACCAGGGGGTAAATATATGAGAATTTCAACTAAAGGAAGATATGGATTAACAATTATGATTGAATTAGCAAAAAGGCACGGGGAGGGGCCGACTTCCCTGCGTGTTATTGCCGGCGCTCATAATTTATCAGAGCATTATCTCGAACAATTAATTGCTCCGCTTCGCAATTCCGGGCTTGTCCGCAGTATCCGCGGAGCTTACGGCGGATATGTGCTGGGAAGAGAACCGGAGACGATCACCGCTGGAGACATTATCCGTGTACTCGAAGGGCCCATCAGCCTCGTTGAAGGAATTGAAGATGAAGAGCCGGCAAAGCGCGAGCTGTGGATTAGAATTAGTGATGCGATTAAAGGCGTGCTTGAAAATACAACGCTGGAAGACTTGGCGAAGCATACAGACGAGCATGGTCAATCCGATGCTTACATGTTTTATATTTAAGGGGAGATGAGAGAATGGAACGCATTTATTTAGATCATGCGGCAACAACTCCTATGCATCCGGAAGTGATCGAAACAGTGACTGCCCAGATGAATGATACGTTTGGCAATCCGTCCAGCATTCACTCGTTTGGCCGGTCCTCCCGCCAGGCAGTAGACAGAGCGCGAACTACTGCAGCTGCCAGCATTGGAGCTGACTTCAATGAAATTATTTTTACGAGCGGAGGCACAGAGGCCGATAATCTGGCGATTGTCGGCACAGCCCAGGCGATGAAGCACCGCGGCCGTCATATTATTACATCAGCGGTAGAGCACCACGCCGTCCTGCACACATGCGCCTATCTTGAAAAAGAAGGCTATGAAGTCACTTACTTGCCGGTGAACGAAGAAGGACTGGTTCGTGTAGCCGATTTAGCTGCTGCTTTGCGGGAGGATACCATTCTGGTAACAATTATGTACGGCAATAATGAAGTCGGCACTATTCAGCCGATTGCGGAAATCGGGGAGCTGTTGCAAGGACACCCGGCCGTCTTTCATACCGATGCCGTCCAGGCCTATGGCGCTGTTGCCATTGATGTGAAAGCGGATCATATTGATCTGCTGTCGGTATCGAGCCATAAAATTAACGGACCTAAAGGGGTTGGCTTTTTGTATGCAAGGGAAGGGCTGCTGCTTACGCCCGGCCTTTTTGGGGGCGAACAGGAGAGAAAACGGCGGGCTGGAACGGAAAATGTGCCGGCGATTGCCGGATTTGGAAAAGCGATTGAACTTGCTATGGCTTCCATGGCTGAGAAGAGTAAGCGTTATTCGTCATTTAAAGAACGGCTGATGCACTTGCTCACAGAAAAGCAAGTGGCTTTTTCTGTGAACGGATCGCTTGAACGATCATTGCCGCACGTGCTAAACTTAAGCTTCCCTGGAACAGATGTGGAATCGCTGTTAGTGAATTTGGATCTTGCCGGTGTTGCCGCATCTAGCGGTTCAGCCTGCACAGCCGGGTCAATTGAGCCGTCTCATGTGCTTGTAGCGATGTTTGGCAAGGAGTCCGACCGTCTGCGCAACTCCATTCGTTTCAGTTTTGGCATGACAAATACGGAAGAACAAATAGATCAAGCAGGAGAAGCAACGGCGAATATTATCGCCCGTTTAACGAATAAATAAACGCCGGCTCCTGCAGGGAAAGAGAGTGGACAAAATGAAGAAAGCACCGAAAGACACCCGTGTGGTTGTCGGCATGTCCGGCGGCGTGGACTCTTCGGTTGCCGCCCTTTTATTGAAGGAGCAGGGCTACGACGTCATCGGTATTTTTATGAAAAACTGGGATGACACAGATGAATCCGGCGTCTGCACAGCAACAGAGGATTATAATGATGTCATCCGTGTATGCAATCAAATCGGCATCCCTTATTACGCAGTAAATTTTGAGAAGCAATATTGGGATAAAGTCTTTACCTATTTCCTTGAGGAGTATAAAGCCGGGCGCACACCGAACCCGGATGTAATGTGCAACAAGGAAATTAAATTTAAAGCCTTTTTGGAGCATGCCATGAGTCTTGGAGCTGATTACTTGGCAACCGGGCATTATGCGCGGGTCGATCATAGCGGCGAAGAAGTAAAAATGCTTCGCGGCCTTGATGAAAATAAGGATCAAACATACTTTTTGAACCAGCTTCAGCAAGAACAACTGGAAAAAGTGCTGTTTCCAATCGGCGGCATTGATAAAAAGCAGGTGCGGGCGATTGCTGCAGAAGCGGGGCTCGCTACAGCAGCCAAAAAAGACAGCACAGGCATTTGCTTTATTGGCGAACGCAACTTTAAAGAGTTTTTAAGCGGCTATTTGCCGGCACAGCCTGGTTTGATGACAACAATGGACGGCGAAGTAAAGGGCCATCACGACGGCTTAATGTATTACACGATCGGCCAGCGGCATGGTCTTGGCATCGGCGGATCAGGCGAGCCATGGTTTGTTGTGGGCAAAGATTTAGAAAAGAACGTTCTTTATGTAGATCAAGGCTTCCATAATGATTTGTTGTACTCTACTTCGTTAATTGCCGATCAAGCAAGCTGGGTATCGAACAAGCCAAAGCCGCAATCTTTTGAGTGCACGGCTAAATTCCGTTACCGTCAGCCAGACAATAAAGTAACGGTTCATTTGCTTGAAGATGGAAAAGTGAAAGTGGACTTCCATGAACCGATTCGAGCGATTACGCCAGGACAAGCAGCTGTGTTTTATGACGGAGAAGAATGTCTCGGCGGAGCAACGATCGATCAGGTGTTTAAAGATGAAAAGAGACTGACCTACGTTGGGTAACGAACGGTTAAGCCAACTGCTTTAAATGAACAGAGAGCTGTTGGCGTAAGTGGTCTGCAAAGATGAGAATCAATCTTTTTAATGAATACTACCGAAATGATAAAGAAAAAGAAGGCATCCTGAAAACCAGACTTTTTAGGATGTCTTCTTTGTTAATTTTCTGCAGTGTCCGCCCGCTGTGGTATAATCTTGATGAAAATAAGTATAGAGGTGGCTCATGGATAAAAATTTACAAGGTATAGAATATTTGCAGCAAGGAAAAGTCGAAGAGGCTTTAAGGTTATTTTCAGAACGGATCGAAGAAGCTCCGGAAGATCCGACCGCCTATATTAACTTTGGCCATGTACTGTCGACCGTCGGTGAGCAGGAACGGGCTGAGCGTTTTTATAAAAAAGCGATCGAGGTAGATCCGGCAGCCGGAGCCGCCCATTATGCGCTTGGCACCTTTTATTATGAGCAAGAGCAGCTGGAAGAAGCCTGCCGTGAATTTGAACAGGCGATCAAGCTGGGTCTTGAGGAGAGCGATGTGTTTTTCATGCTGGGCATGGCGCTTAGCCAGCTTGATCAGTCTGTATTGGCATTGCCGTATTTGCAGCGCGCGGTTGAGCTGAACGAAACGGACACAGAAGCACGCTTTCAGCTCGGGCTTGCATTGGCAAAGGTGTCGGCATATGATGAAGCAATTCGTCAGCTTGAGCAGGTGGTGGCAGCTGATGCCAGCCATGCCGATGCTTATTACAATCTTGGTGTTGCCTATGCCGGCCACTTAGAGGACGCGGAGAAAGCCGCAGCTATGTTTGACCGGGCGCTTGCTATTCAGCCGGATCATATGCTCGCCGGCTATGGAAAGAAAATGCTTGAAAAAGCCGAAGAACGATAAGGAGTGCCGCTGATGGAACAAGGGTCAATGGATTTGTTTGCCAATGGGGAAAAGTACGTTAAAGGCCGGCACCTTGTTACGATCTTTCATAATGAAGAGAATTTTTACTCTGTTCTGCGTGTTCGTGTGCTGGAAACAAATGAGGCCTGTGAAGACAAGGAGGTAGTCGTTACCGGTTACTTTCCGCAAATTCATGAACAGGAAGTGTATGTTTTTTATGGCGCTTTCAAAGACCATCCGAAGTTCGGGCGCCAGTTTCAAGCCCGTCATGCCCAAAAAGAAGTGCCGCAGACAAAGCAAGGCATCATTACTTACTTATCCAGTGACTTATTTAAAGGGATTGGAAGAAAAACAGCAGAAATGGTGGTTGAAACGTTAGGAGAAGGAGCGATCTCCAAAATCCTTGATCATCCGTCTGTGCTTGATGAGGTGCCGCGCCTTTCTGCGGATAAAGCGAAAAGCCTGTATGAAACCCTTCTTGAACACCAGGGGCTGGAGCAGGTGATGGTGGCGCTTAATCAATACGGATTCGGTCCGCAGCTCTCAATGAAGATTTACCAGGCGTATCAGCAGCAGGCTATTGAAATCATTCAAAAAAATCCTTATCAGCTTGTTGAAGATATTGAAGGGATTGGCTTTGGACGAGCCGATGAGCTTGGCGCACAGATCGGCATTGATGGAGAACATCCTGATCGTGTGAAGGCCGGTATCTTATTTACCATTGAGCAACAATGCATGCAAGAGGGGCATTGTTATTTAGAATCGGAACAGCTGTTGCAGGAAGTCAAGGCTTTGCTGGACAAGAGCGGCAAAGAGCAAGTGTCTTTTGAAGCAATTGCCGAGCAGCTGATCGTTTTAGAGAAAGAGGGAAAAGTAGTCGGGGAAGAGAGCCGGGTGTTTTTGCCCTCTTTATATTTTTCGGAAAAAGGTCTTGTCGCCAACATTGAACGTTTGCTCAAGCAAACAGAGTATGAAGATCAATTTCCTGAATCAGAGTTTCTGCTGGCGCTCGGCGATTTAGAAGAGCGAACCGGCGTCCAATATGCCCCTTCTCAAAAAGAGGCGATCCAAAAAGCACTTATGTCACCAATGATGATTCTGACAGGGGGACCGGGCACAGGAAAGACAACGGTCATTAAAGGCATTGTGGAGCTTTATTCCGAACTGCATGGCTGTTCGCTTGATCCCAAGGCCTATGGAAAAGATGAGCCATTTCCAGTGAAGCTGGCAGCGCCAACCGGACGGGCGGCCAAACGAATGGCAGAGTCGACAGGGCTTCCAGCGGTCACTATCCACCGCTTGCTTGGATTCAGCGGCCAGGAAACACATGAAGACGAAGACAGCCGGGAGGTGCAGGGGCGGCTGCTCATTGTGGATGAAGTATCAATGGTTGACATCTGGCTCGCTCACCAGTTATTTAAAGCATTGCCGGATGATATGCAGGTTGTGCTTGTCGGTGATGAGGATCAGCTTCCATCTGTGGGACCCGGACAGGTGCTGAAGGACTTGCTTGCATCCGGTGTGCTTCCGACTGTTAAGCTAACGGATATTTACCGGCAGGAGGAAGGGTCCTCCATTATTGAAATGGCTCATGAAATCAAAAGCGGCCAGATGCCGTCCAACTTAACAAAGCAGCAAAAGGATCGTTCTTTTATCGCTTGCCATGTTCAGCAAATCCCTGAAGCAGTGGAGCAAGTGGTGAAAAGTGCAATTAGAAAGGGATTTACGGCGAAAGACATCCAAGTGCTTGCCCCCATGTATAAAGGGCCTGCGGGAATTGATCGTCTAAATGAAATTTTGCAGGAGATTCTTAATGCCAACCCGGACGGCTCCCGTAAGCAAATTGATTTTGGAGGCGTTCACTACCGTATTGGCGACAAGGTGCTTCAGCTTGTGAACCAGCCGGAGCAAAATATTTTTAACGGTGACATCGGAGAAGTAGTGTCCATCTTTTTTGCAAAAGAAAATACAGAAAAGCAAGATATGGTTATCGTCTCTTACGAAGGAAATGAAGTCACCTATACAAGACAGGACTTAAATCAAATCACTCATGCCTTCTGCTGCTCCATCCATAAATCACAGGGAAGCGAGTTTCCGATTGTCATTCTCCCGGTTGTAAAGAGCTACTACCGGATGCTGCGGCGTAATCTGCTTTACACAGCTATCACGCGCAGCAAGCAGTTTTTGATTTTGTGCGGGGAAGAAGAAGCTTTTCGGATCGGCATTGAACGTAATGATGACCTTATGCGTAAAACGGCGTTAAAAGAAAAGTTAATGAAGGCGCTAGCGGAGGAAGCATCAGAAGGGGAGGCGTTTCGCTCCGTGGCATTGACTGAAGAAACAATTACAGCCATCGATCCGATGATTGGGATGGAAGAGATCACACCTTACGACTTTTTATAAGCTTATAGGTATAAAAATGAGGAGCACCGGGCACGCTGTTTGCAAAAAGCGTGCGAGGTGACGCCCATGATTACATGTCCAAACTGTCAAAGTAAAGAGCTGGGGAAGATCGGAACAAACCAATACTATTGCTGGGGCTGCTTCATTGAACTTTCCATTGAGAAAAATGTGATTTCTGTTCATCAGGTCGAAGAAGACGGCTCTCTAAGCTCTCTTAACGATCTTTTTGAAGAAGAAAAAAGAAGAATGGGCTGATTAAAAAGCAGGGACGGCTGTTTTTCCAAAAGAGAATCGGCTTGCGGAGAACTCATTTCTTTGCACTCTCAGTTAGCCGGCAAAAGGAGGTTCGGAATGGCTTTATTCTGACCCCCTCTTGCCGGTTTTTTCATTGTTTTCAGCAGAATGAATAAACCAGCGGCATCTAGCAGCAAACTATATAAAACAGTTTGATTAAAGGGTGTCGGATCCGATGGAAAATAAGTTGAAACTAAAATGGCTGTATTTAGCGTGTGCTGTTCTTCTCACGTTGCTGGCAGTGTACGTTCTGTATTTATTAAGCCCAGTGCTCAGTCCAGTGCTTCGGGGAATTGCAGTAAGCCTGATGCCTTTTTTGCTCGGGGGCTTCATTGCTTATTTGCTGCACCCGCTCGTAGAGAAGATGACCGAGCAGGGCGTTTCGAGAACGATGGCGATTCTGCTTATTTATATATTGTTTTTTGGCATCATGGGCATCGGCTTAGTTAGAGGCATTCCCCTATTTATTGAGCAGCTGAGAGAATTGTCGCAAAGTGCCCCCGAGCTTTCCAAAATGTATGAAGAAAAGGTTGTTGCCCTTGAGGCAGAAACGCTGACGTGGCCGGACGGCGTACAGGAAAAAATTCATAACCGCATTATCGGCTTTGAGCATTGGCTTTCTGGTCTTGTGGAAGCATTCATGAATATTCTTATGAAAATGGTTAACTTTTTGCTGGTGCTGGCCGTGGTGCCCTTTATCTCTTTTTACCTGCTTAAAGACATTCATCGCGTAAAAAAAGCAGCGTGGACATTTACACCGAGAAAGTGGCGGACAAGAGCGCTTCGATTCGTCAGGGAGCTGGATAGCTCATTGGGGGGCTATATAAGGGGGCAGCTGCTTGTATGTTTAGCTATTGGAACGGCAGCGGCTTTGCTGTTTACATTTATCGGGCTTAAATATGCGATTCTGCTCGGATTGATTATCGGCATTACCAACGTGATCCCTTATTTTGGTCCGATTATCGGTGCGGTCCCCGCTGTTTTCGTCGCATTGACGATGTCCGGAAAAATGGCGTTGTACACGGCTATTATTATGCTTGCTTTGCAATTCATTGAAGGCAATGTATTATCGCCGTGGATTGTCGGCAAGAGTGTGCACCTTCATCCGCTTTTTATTATCGGGGCATTGCTGCTAGGCGGGGAAGCAGGGGGCGTGGTCGGCTTAATTGTCGCTGTTCCGGTTCTTATTGTTTTTAAAGCAGCTTTCATGGCAGAGCGGCGGGTAAAAGTCCGTTTACAAAAAGCTCCGCATTGACAAACACATTTAAAGTTTTTTATAATTTCGTTATATCTTAACAAATCTAAATCAATGATGGATCAAGTATGTTATAGTCCACCTAAGTGCAGGGCACATCAGAGAGAAGCTTCCTTGGCTGGAAGAAGCTTCGGGTGAAGGATAACGGAAAGCTAGTCCGGAGAGCAGCTAATCCCTGCCGTTTGCCGCGTTAAGGCCTTTGAGAGATGAATCGGCAGGTGTCTGTCCGGTTCATAATCAGGGTGGTACCGCGAAAAAGCTTCGTCCCTGTCCGGGGAACGGAGCTTTTTTTGTTGTCTCAAAATAATATGCTTAATTCATTACTTAACAGGAGGAATCACAGATGAAAACGTTGACTGGTGCTCAAATTCGTCAGATGTTTTTAGAGTTCTTTCAGGAAAAAAACCACCGTGTGGAGCCGAGCGCTCCGCTCGTGCCGCATGATGACCCGAGTCTGCTGTGGATCAACAGCGGCGTGGCGACACTGAAAAAATATTTTGACGGCCGTGTGATCCCTGAAAATCCGCGGATTGTCAATGCGCAAAAGTCCATTCGGACAAATGATATCGAAAACGTAGGTAAAACAGCCCGCCATCATACGTTCTTTGAAATGCTCGGCAATTTTTCAATTGGCGAATATTTTAAGAAAGAAGCGATTCATTGGGCTTGGGAATTTTTAACCGATAAAAAATGGATGGCTTTAGACCCGGAAAAGCTATCCGTCACCATTCATCCTGAGGATGACGAAGCCTTTAAGATTTGGCATGAGGAAATGGGCGTGCCGGAAGAGAGAATTATCCGTCTGGAAGGGAACTTCTGGGATATTGGCGAAGGACCAAGCGGACCAAATACAGAGATTTTCTATGATCGCGGTGAATCCTATGGAAATGATGAAAACGACCCGGAGCTTTATCCTGGCGGTGAGAATGAACGTTATTTAGAAATCTGGAACCTGGTATTTTCTCAATTCAATCACAATCCTGATGGTACATATACGCCGCTGCCAAAGAAAAACATTGATACAGGCATGGGGCTTGAGCGGATGGCATCGGTTATGCAGGAAGTGCCAACGAATTTCGATACAGATTTGTTTATGCCGATCATCGAAGCGACAGAAGCTATTTCTGGGGAGAAGTACCGTGAAACAGTTGAAAAGGATGTAGCCTTTAAGGTAATTGCCGACCATATTCGGACAGTTGCCTTCGCCGTCGGGGACGGAGCTCTTCCATCAAACGAGGGCCGCGGCTATGTTCTTCGCCGCCTGTTGCGCCGTGCTGTCCGCTACGCGAAGCAAATTAACATTCATCGTCCATTCATGTTTGAGCTTGTTCCTGTAGTGGGTGAAATTATGAACGACTTTTACCCGGAAGTGAAAAACAAGCAAGAGTTCATTCAACGAGTGATTAAAAACGAAGAAGAACGTTTCCATGAAACCTTGCATGAAGGCTTAACCATTTTGTCAGCGGTCATTCAGTCAGCGAAGAACAACGGCTCCAATACAATTGCCGGAGCGGACGTATTCCGTTTATATGACACATACGGTTTTCCGGTTGAGTTAACAGAAGAGTATGCCGAAGAAGAAGGCATGGAGATTGATCATGAAGGCTTTGAACAAGAAATGGAGAACCAGCGCGAACGTGCGCGTGCAGCCCGTCAAGATGTCGGGTCCATGCAAGTGCAGGGCGGAGTGCTTGGTGAGATTAAAGTGAAAAGTGAATTTACCGGCTATGATGAGCTGACAGCTGAAGCTACAGTTGAAGTAATCATTGCCAATGGCGAAATTGTGGATAGCGCGCAAGCAGGCGAGGCCGTTCAATTCATACTAAGCCGCACTCCTTTCTATGCTGAAAGCGGCGGTCAAACAGCGGATAAAGGAGTGATTGAAGCGGAAGGTGTGCGCGCTGCTGTTCAAGATGTTCAAAAAGCGCCAAATGGGCAGAACATCCAGCATGCCATCATCGAGAGCGGCGTATTAACAACCGGTCAAACAGTTACTGCCCGTGTTGACGCGGCTTCACGCAACAAAATTATTAAAAACCATACAGCCACTCACTTGCTTCATCAAGCATTGAAGGATACTCTCGGCACACACGTTAATCAGGCCGGCTCGCTTGTTGAACCGGACCGCCTGCGCTTTGACTTCTCTCACTTTGGCCAGGTGACACCTGAGGAACTGGAGCAAATTGAAGAAATCGTCAATGAAAAAATTTGGAACAGTCTGGCTGTAGGAATTGCCCACAAATCAATTGATGAAGCGAAAAAAATGGGGGCAATGGCCTTGTTCGGTGAAAAATACGGAGATGTTGTCCGCGTTGTTTCTGTCGGCGACTACAGCTTAGAGCTTTGCGGCGGCTGCCACGTGCCAAATACTTCCGTCATCGGCCTGTTCAAAATCGTTTCAGAGAGCGGAATCGGTGCCGGAACACGCCGGATTGAAGCGGTGACCGGAGAAGCAGCCTATAAATTCCTGAACAGCCAGACAGCACTTTTGAAAGAGGCGGCAAATAAGCTAAAAGCGAATCCGAAAGATATTTTGGCAAAAGTAGAAAGTTTACAGGCGGAAATTAAAGAATTACAGCGCGAAAATGAATCACTTTCCCAAAAATTGTCCAATATAGAAGCAGGAAGCCTTCTCGACAGGGTACAGGAAGCAAATGAAGTCAAGTTCCTTGCTGCTCGTGTACAAGCAACAGATATGAACAATTTACGCTCAATGACTGATGAGTTAAAGCAAAAGCTTTCATCCGGCATTATCGTGCTCGCTGCTTCTACGGGAGATAAAGTGAATATTGTTGCTGCGGTGACGAAAGATTTAGTTGAGAAAGGATACCATGCCGGCAAGCTGGTCAAAGAGGTAGCTACGCGCTGCGGAGGCGGCGGGGGCGGACGTCCGGATATGGCACAAGCGGGCGGAAAGGACCCGGAAAAAATAGAGGAAGCACTTAATTTTGTGGAAGACTGGATTAAATCCGTTTGATTCCATGAAAATTTATTGTACAATGGGAATAACTTGTACAATAGGGAGTTTTCACTTTCAAGCCTAAAGCGAGGTGCTATTAATGAGCTCTTTTGATCAAACGATGAAATTTAATTTTCCGGAGGAACCGTTTGAACAGAACGTGGAAGAGGTACTTTTTAAAGTGTATAAGGCTCTTCAGGAAAAAGGGTATAATCCGATCAACCAAATTGTCGGGTATTTGCTTTCCGGCGACCCCGCATATATCCCGCGGCACAACGATGCACGTAATTTGATTCGTAAGCTTGAGCGTGATGAAATTATTGAAGAGCTTGTGAAAACATATTTAAAACAGCAGCGAGAGGAATAAATCTTTATGAGGGTTATGGGCTTAGATGTCGGCTCGAAAACAGTCGGTGTCGCCATCAGCGATGAATTAGGCTGGACCGCGCAGGGCGTGGAAACGATTCGGATCAATGAAGAAAAGTATGATTTTGGTTTAGGACGCATTGAAAGCTTGTGCAAAGAATACGGCGTTGAAAAATTTGTCGTCGGGCTGCCTAAAAACATGAATAACACGATTGGCCCGCGCGGAGAGGCCTCAAAAGCCTTCGCTGAAAAGCTAGAAAAGCGCTTTTCGCTGCCTGTTGTTCTCTGGGATGAACGCTTGACGACAATGGCAGCGGAAAGAGTGCTTCTTGAAGCAGATGTAAGCCGCAAGAAACGCAAAAAAGTGATTGATAAGATGGCTGCCTCAATGATTTTGCAAGGGTTTTTGGACAGCCAAAAATAATGAGGTGAAGAGAATGGAACACGGAGAAAGACAAATTACAATTATTGATGAAAACGGCAACGAGCAGCTATGTGAAGTGCTTTTCACATTTGATGCTGATGACTTTAACAAGTCTTATGTGCTATATTTCCCAGTTGGGGCGGAAGAAGACGACAACGAAGAAATTGAAATTCACGCGTCTGCTTTTACTCCTGGAGAAGACGGTGAAGACGGCGAGCTTCAACCGATTGAAACAGATGAAGAGTGGGAAATGATTGAAGAAATGCTAAATACATTTCTTGAGGAAGAAGAAGAATAATCCAATCATCAAAAGAGGCCGGGATGCTATTGCTTCCCGGCTTTTTCCTTTCTCCTTTTTCTTAAAAGATGTAGTATAATAAAAAAGAAAAGAGAGGGTCGTTATTTGTTGAAAGGAGTAAGTGTATGTCGAAACAATCCTATATCCAGCCGCCGGGTAAAAAGAGACGGTTGAAAAAAGCTATTTTTTTTGCCGTTCTTTCATTGCTGCTGATTCTTGGCGGACTGACAGCAGGCGGTTACTTTTTCATTCAATCTGCCTTAGAGCCTGCTGACAAAACAGATCATCATCCGATCCAGATAAATGTTCCTATCGGTTCAAGCTTATCTGTGATTGCTGAAAAACTAGAAAGCGAAGGAATCGTAAAGAATGCAGAAATTTTTAAATATTACGTGAAGTATAAAGGGGAAGGCGACTTTCAAGCGGGTGAATATTCATTTACTCCAAGCATGACGATGGATGAATTGATTAAAAGCTTGAAAACGGGAAAGGTAATTGGACAAGGAAAAGTGAAAATCACGATACCAGAAGGATTCCAATTAACACAGATTGCTGCCGCGATCGGGAAAGAGACAGGCCGTTCCGCTAACGATGTGCTCAAAGTAATGAACGATCGGGCATTTATTAAAGAAATGATGAGCAAATATCCCGAGCTGCTGACGGAGGAGGTATTTGCTGAAAAAATTCGCTATCCGCTTGAAGGATATCTTTATCCGGCTACTTACCATTATGCAGACAAGAAAAAGCCGGTTAAGGCAATAGTAGAAGATATGCTCAAGAAAACGGACAGCGTGCTTGTCCAGTACCGGACATCGATGGCAGCCAAGCAAATGAGTACGCATAAGCTGCTCACCCTTTCTTCCTTGATAGAAGAGGAAGCAACGGAAAAGGCAGACCGCCATAAGATTTCAAGTGTATTCTACAACCGCTTGGCAGCAGGGATGCCGCTGCAAACAGACCCGACCGTATTATATGCGCTCGGCAAACATAAAAAACGGGTTCTTTATGAGGATCTAGAAGTAAATTCTCCTTATAATACCTACAAGGTAAAGGGACTGACGCCAGGACCAATCGGCAATAGCGGTGTTTCATCAATGGAAGCTGCTTTAAATCCTGCAGACACTGATTTTCTTTATTTCCTTGCTTCTCCAGCAGGGGATGTATATTACGCGAAAACATTGGAAGAACATAATAAGCTAAAGGAAAAATACATTACTGGTCACTATGAGAAGCAAAACCAATAGGCAGAAGCATCGCTTTTTCTGTGCCTTTGTGGTAAAATAGTTCAAGTATTTTTGGGAAGAAAAGTCGATAACTGATCATAAAGCAGAAAGCTGGCGGGCTTTCTTCTTTTTCTTGTCGATGAAAGCAACCTTGCTTCTTCTATTTTGAAGATTAAGCTTTCCTGCCGAGACCGTGATGGGCTTGCCGCGGGGACAATATATTTGCTTCCTTAGGCAGACCATGGGTAAGTAAGGCGCTTTTGCTTTGACATAAAGCCTTTTCGAAAAGGAGAGTATGATGGAAAACAGGATCGATCATTATATAGAATCGTTAATTAAAACCAGGGAGCCGCTGTTTGCCGAAATGGAAGCTTTTGCCCGGGAACATCGTGTCCCGATTATGGAGCCGGCTGGTATAGAAGCACTGCTCCAAATTATGCGTATTCAGCAGCCCAAGCGGATTCTGGAGATTGGCACAGCTATCGGCTATTCTGCCTTGCGCATGGCTGCTGCTTTGCCGGATGCGGAGGTTGTAAGCATTGAACGGGATGAGCAGCGTTATCGCCAGGCGATGAGTTATATTGGCCGTTCTGAGTACGGAAGCCGGGTAGAGGTTTTATTCGGGGATGCACTTGAACTAGTGGATAAAGCTGGAGAAAAGGGGCCGTATGATGCTATTTTCATTGATGCGGCCAAAGGACAATACACTAAATTTTTTGAACGCTATTCCGCATGTTTAACAGCCGAAGGGACGGTTTATACCGACAATGTCTTATTTAAAGGCTACGTTGCGGGTGTTCCGGCTGAATCTAAACGGATTATTAATTTAGTAAAAAAAATTCAATCTTACAATGAATGGCTGATGAATCATCCGGATTTTGATACGGCATTGTTTCCGGTAGGCGATGGTTTAGCTGTCAGCCGCAAAAGAGGTGGAAAATAACGTGAAAAAACCAGAATTACTTGTTACGCCGCATAGTGTTGCTGCGATTGATCTTCTTGCAGAAGCGGGAGCCGATGCTTTTGTTGTTGGAGAACAGCGCTACGGACTGCGTCTTGCAGGCGAGTTTAGCAGAACAGATATTGCACAAGTGATTGAGAAGGCTCATGCTAAAGGAAAGAAAGTGTACGTAGCAGTGAATGCGATTTTTCATAATGACATTGCCAATGAACTAGATGAGTATATCGCATTCGTGAAAGAAGCGGGAGCTGATGCCATTGTTTTTGGAGACCCGGCTGTTCTAATGGCTGTTCGTGCAGCAGCTCCTGATATGCCGCTTCACTGGAATACTGAAACTACAGCAACAAATTACTTTACTTGCAACTACTGGGGAAAACGCGGAGCAGTGCGAGCAGTTCTTGCAAGGGAATTAAGCATGGAAGAGATTATTGAAGTTAAAGAGCATGCCGAGGTAGCGATTGAGGTACAGGTGCATGGCATGACATGCATGTTCCAATCGAAGCGGCCGTTATTAGGCCATTATTTCGAATACCAGGGCAAAGTAATGGAAATTGAAAATCGCAAAGATGCGAAAAATATGCTTCTGTACGATAAAGAACGTGAAAACAAGTATCCAATTTTCGAAGATGCAAATGGCACACACATCATGAGCCCTAATGATATATGCATCATTGATGAATTGGCCGAACTGATTGAAGCAGGAATTGACAGCTGTAAAATTGACGGAATCCTTCACTCACCCGAATATTTGCTCGAAGTGACGAAGCTTTACCGCCAGGCGATCGATTTGTGTGCAGAATGTCCAGAAGAGTACGAGGAGATTAAGGACGAGCTGCTAGAGAAGATTGAAGATTTACAGCCGGCACACCGCCCGTTAGATACAGGCTTCTTCTTCAAGGAAACAGTTTATTAAAAAAGGAGGAACACTCGTGAGTGCGGTTATAAACGAGAAAATTTCAACGACTGTCGATGGAAAGCGGGTTATTGTAAAAAAACCGGAATTGCTGGCGCCGGCAGGCACATTGGAAAAATTAAAGATTGCCATTCACTATGGAGCGGATGCCGTATATATCGGCGGCCAGGAATATGGGCTCCGTTCCAATGCAGGAAACTTTACATTGGAACAAATGAAAGAGGGCGTGGAGTTTGCCAAAAAGTATGGGGCAAAAGTCTACGTAACAACAAATATTTATGCGCATAATGAAAATATCGACGGTTTGGAAGATTACTTGCGCGGTTTGCAGGATGCCGGCATCACCGGTATTATTGTAGCCGATCCGCTCATCATTGAGACATGCCGTCGTGTGGCCCCGAAAGTAGAAGTGCATTTAAGTACACAACAGTCGTTATCTAACTGGCGCGCTGTGCAATATTGGAAAGAAGAAGGGCTGCATCGTGTCGTCCTTGCGCGGGAAACAACGAGTGAAGAAATGCGCGAAATGAAGGAAAAAGTAGATATCGAAATTGAAACGTTCATTCATGGAGCTATGTGTATCGCCTATTCTGGCCGCTGTGTGCTGAGCAATCATATGACTGCCCGTGATTCGAACAGGGGCGGATGCTGTCAGTCATGCCGCTGGGATTATGATTTGTATTCTTTAGAAGAGAACGGCGAACAAGCTCTATTTTCTAAGGATGATTCTCCTTTTGCAATGAGTCCAAAAGACTTAAAGCTGGTTGAGTCTATTCCCAAGCTTATTGAATTGGGGATCGACAGCTTAAAAGTTGAAGGACGCATGAAGTCCATTCATTATGTAGCGACTGTTGTCAGTGTGTACCGCAAAGTCATCGATACGTATTGTGCAGACCCGGATAATTTCCAAATCCGCCAAGAATGGCTGGATGAGCTTGAAAAGTGTGCGAACCGCCCGGCGGCTCCTGCCTTCTTTGAAGGAACGCCTGGTGTTGAAGAGCAGCTATTCGGTGTGCATGGCAAAAAAGCTTCCCATGATTTTGCCGGTCTTGTTCTTGATTATGAAGAAGAGACAGGGATGGTCACTTTACAGCAGCGCAACTTTTTCCGCCCTGGAGATGAAATTGAATTTTTCGGACCGGAAATTGATAACTTTACCCAAACGGTGGGCACGATTTGGGATGAGCAAGGAAATGAATTGGACGCTGCCCGTCATCCGCTGCAAGTGATCCGTTTTCAAACAGCCAAACCGGTATATCCGAATAACATGATGCGAAAGGGGCTTGAATAAACTTCATGGACCAGAAGCCAGTTGTTATCGGTGTTGCCGGCGGCTCCGGCTCCGGCAAAACAAGTGTTACAAAGTCAATAGCCGAACATTTTCGAGGGCATTCGGTTATGGTGATTGAGCAGGACTACTATTATAAAGATCAAAGCCATTTGCCGTTTGAAGAGCGGCTGAAAACTAACTATGATCACCCGCTTGCATTTGACAATGATTTGCTTATCCGCCATATCGAGAAGCTGATTCGATATGAAGCCGTTGAAAAGCCGATATATGATTATGCCCGTCATACCCGTTCAGCTGAGACAGTCCGGATGGAGCCGAAAGATGTCATTATATTAGAAGGCATTCTTGTGCTCGAAGATGAACGCTTGCGGGATTTAATGGATATTAAGCTCTTTGTCGACACAGATGCAGATTTGCGCATTATTCGCCGCATGATCCGCGATATTAAAGAGCGGGAGCGCTCGTTTGAGTCTGTTGTTGACCAATATTTAAATGTCGTCCGGCCGATGCACAACCAATTTATTGAACCAACGAAGCGCTATGCGGATATTATTATTCCGGAAGGCGGCCAAAACCATGTGGCCATCGATTTGATGGTAACAAAAATTCAAACGGTTCTTGAACAAAAAGCCATTTTATAGTATCTTTTTATGAAACAGACATAATCTTTTAAAAACAAAGGCTGTCTCAACCATTGTAGCGGGCTTAATTGGCGCGCTCATATATAGAGGAAAACGCTTTCTCTATATATGAATGCAGTAAAGCTCCTCTAAATGAGACAGCCTGCTCATGTTTATTGTTTTCCTGCACCAAGGAAGGCGTCGAGATGAAAAGGAGTGGAAGGGACTTGTCAACAGAAAAAGTATACCCAATGACTAAAGAGGGGAAAGAAAAGTTAGAGCAGGAGCTAGAGTACTTAAAATCCGTTAAGCGCAAAGAGGTTGTGGAGAGAATTAAAATCGCCCGCAGCTTTGGTGATTTATCGGAGAACTCCGAATATGATTCTGCTAAGGAAGAGCAAGCCTTTGTAGAAGGGCGCATTGGTACGATTGAGGCAATGATCCGCAATGCTGAGATTATTGAAGAGGACAACAGCAACGTGGTTTCCTTAGGAAAAACGGTCGTATTCATTGAGCTGCCGGATGGAGAGGAAGAAACTTACACAATTGTCGGCAGCGCCGAAGCTGATCCGTTCGAAGGAAAAATCTCCAATGATTCTCCTATTGCAAAAAGCCTGCTCGGCAAAGAAGTGGGCGATGAAGTCATCGTTCAAACACCTGGCGGCGAGATGAAAGTGAAAATCGTCTCAATTAAATAATAGACGTACCAAAAGCGTTAAAGGCAACTAGGCCTTTAGCGCTTTTTTTTCAATCCGATCATTCAATGACCATCTTGTGATACAGAGGGGAAGCTGAGGGCTGAAAAAGGGCCATCCGTTTCTCGCTTCTTTCTTTATAGATGTTTGGCATTTGAATGGCTCTAAAAACAACACTACACTTTCACGGAGCTTTCGGTTAAAATAGCTTCATGTTCCAGTGCAGTCATGATAAAATGTGAATGATGCCGAAGAGAGAGGAGTCGTAACATGGCACAATCATCGCGTACAGAAAGAAAATCTAAGCGAAGAAAAACCAATCGAATTTTAAATACCGCCATTGCTGTCGTTGTTCTTTTAATTGTTGTTGTAGGCTTTACTATTTTTTCTGGCGGTGGAAAAGATGAAGATCCGCAGCCGCCGAAGCCGAAAACAGAAACACAGCAGTCTGCAGCCAAGGAAAAAGAGGAGCCATCCACCGATGTTAAAACCTCTGATGTGAAAGAAGAGGATGAAGACAAGGCTGATAAAGAAGATCAAACAGATAAAGAACAAAAGGATAAAGAACAGAAAGACAAGGGCGAAGTCATTGAAAAAGAAAGTGATGAGCCGAATGTTGAAAAAGAAATCATTGATCCAAATTGGACAGGCATCGGCACTTCACAATCAGGACAGCATACTTCTTCCTTTGATACAGGTTCAGTAGACTGGGAAGAGAAAAAAGATGCATTATCTTATGCGACAGGCATTCCTAAAGAAGAGATGGTCGTTTGGTATATTAGCGGAGACGGCCCTAAAGGGGCAATTGGAACAGTCTCCAAGAAAAGCGACCAGGATAATGCTTACCGCGTATACATTAACTGGGTAGAGGGCGAAGGCTGGAAACCTCAAAAGATGTATAAGCTGGAGCATAACGATAAAGGGCGGTAAGACGCAAGAGAGACTGTCCAATAAGTCTCTAAAATAAAAACAGATCGAGAAAAAGGGGCCGACCCAAAAAGTCATTTTTCATGACCTTTTGGGACAGCCCGTTTTTTTTGTCAGGGCCGTGTTACTTCGCTTTAAAGTGAACGACTGCGGAAAAGTGTTTATGCCCGTCTGCATCCATTTGCATTTGATGAGTAACAGAGTGGACGCTGAGGAGGATCGCTCGGTTTTGTTCAATTTTTTCAGCGATTTTCTTTTCTAGAGCCGCCAAACTGCTGGCTTCAAAAAATTCAACTTTATCTTCAATTAAATCTAGATGGAACTGCATAGTTTTTCTCCTTTCGGGTTGAACTGGCTTCTGTTTTATGTATACAAGATAGGAGGCAGAAGTGGCAAGCGATTTTGGCGAAAAAATGTTAAAATGGGACAGGTAAGTGCAAAAAACGGAGGAATATAAAATGAAAATAGCCATTATCGGAGCAATGGAAGAAGAAGTAGTTATTTTGCGTGAGCAAATGGAAAATCGGAAGGTAGAAACGATTGCCAACAGCGAGTTTACAACGGGCACATTAAACGGAGCTGATGTGGTTTTATTGCGTTCCGGCATTGGGAAAGTAAATGCCGCCATGACGACCGCTATTTTGCTGCAGCACTTTCGGCCAGATGCTGTGATTAATACCGGTTCCGCAGGCGGATTAAATCCTGAACTGAATGTAGGCGATGTCGTGATCTCTGCAGAAGTGCGCCATCATGATGTGGACGTGACGGCATTCGGTTATGAATATGGCCAAGTTCCGCAGCTGCCTGCCGCTTTTGCAGCAGATGAGAAGCTTGTGAATATCGCTGCAGAGTGCGCAGCAGAAGACAGAGAGGAACAAGTGGTTAAAGGATTGATTGCAACGGGAGATTCATTTATGAGCGATCCAGAGCGTGTGCTGGCGATCGGCGAAAAATTCACCGGCTTACAGGCCGTTGAAATGGAAGCGGCGGCTATCGCCCAGGTTGCTTATCAGTTTGGCACTCCATTTGTAGTCATTCGTTCGATCTCGGATATCGCCGGCAAGGAGTCCGACATTTCGTTTGAACAATTTTTGCCGAAAGCAGCCCGTCATTCCGCCAATCTTGTTGTGAGTATCGTTGACCGGCTCGCCCGGCAGTGAATTGTGAAGAATTTGTGAAAAGCGTGCTACAACTTATTCTTTTTGTGGTACATTAATAACAAATAGCTTTTTTGACTGTGTAAGGAGTGAGGAAGAATGGTCATGATGATTATGGGGTTGCTGCTTGCTACAATTATGGGAATATTAGTATCAGTTACAATCGATTAAACAGAAGAGCAGAAGGCGCCCTAGGCGGCGGGCGAGTGTTCTTCAGCTTCCTGGCTGAATGGAATGTCTCTAAGCCGCCAGCGCGGCAGCAAAAAAGATGTAAAGACTTTGACAGAAATTAAAAACGGCTTCCGCACTGGAAGCCGTTTTTTTCATTGTTTAATGCCCTCTCCCTTTTTCTTCCCGATAAAACTCATGAAACATTTTCATTAAGGCCCGCTTCTCAATGCGTGATACATAGCTGCGGGAGATGCCGAGTTCTTTAGCAATTTCACGTTGCGTTTTTTCATCATTTTGATTTAAGCCGAAGCGGGCAATAATCACTTCTTGCTCGCGCTCATCCAGAACGCGCAAAAATTTCAGTACTTTTTTCAGTTCGATCGTTAATAAAATGTGCTCCAGCACGTCTTCGTCTTCCGATTTTAAAATATCGAGCAAATTAATTTCGTTTCCTTCCTTGTCATGGCCGATCGGATCTTGGAGCGATACATCTTTTTTTGTTTTCTTTAAGGCACGCAAATGCATTAAAATTTCATTTTCAATACATCGTGCAGCGTATGTAGCCAGTTTTGTGCCTTTTCCTCCCGAATAGCTTTCAATGCCTTTAATTAAACCGATGGTTCCAATAGAGATCAAGTCCTCAGAATCCTCGCCGGTATTTTCAAATTTTTTAACAATGTGCGCCACGAGCCGAAGATTGTGCTCGATCAACTTGTTGCGGGCCTCTGCATCCCCTTTCGCCATTTGCTCCAAGTACATTTTTTCTTCTTTAGGAGATAAAGGCTGAGGGAAGGCGTTGTTTTTTACGTAAGAGACGAAAAATAGTAATTCTTTTACTGCGTAGGACAAAGCAGCAAGAATGCCGAGCATTGAACCTCCTCCTTTAATAAATCTGGTATTGTCCTAAGTGTATGAGGAAGGAGCGGCTGATTTGCCTGTCCCTTGGATATTTCCAGAGAAAAACGGGAGGAGCGGGTCGGCTCTTACATGAAATGGGGATAAAAAACCGGAGAACTCCGGTTGCAGACTGCAGCTGAAGTCAACGAAAATTAAAGCTGTCCGCTGTCTTTTTAGCTTGTGAGTGAATGGATAGTTTTTTCTTTCCATTCCAGGCGCTTCGCTTTCCGCGGGGCGGGCGGCAAGCCTCCTCGGCGCGAAAAGCGCCTGCGGGGTCTCGTCTGTCCCGCAGCTCCCGCCGGAGTCTGCGCGCCTTCCATTCCAATCAACAGGTATATAAAAAGAGGATAGCTGTATAGAGATATCTATTTGAAACTGGAATAATCGTGCCGTTATCCAACGTCTGAATGAAAAATCAGCCGTCTTTTTCTTTTGTTGAGGAAGGGTCCAGTTTCTTTCCATTCCAGGCGCTTCGCTTTCCGCGGGGCGGGCGGCAAGCCTCCTCGGCGCGAAAAGCGCCTGCGGGGTCTCGCCTGTCCCGCAGCTCCCGCCGGAGTCTGCGCGCCTTTCATTCCAATCAACAGGTATATAAAAAGAGGATAGCTGTATAGAGATATCTATTTGAAACTGGAATAATCGTGCCGTTATCCAACGTCTGAATGAAAAATCAGCCGTTTTTTTCTTTTGTTGAGGAAGGGTCCAGTTTCTTTCCATTCCAGGCGCTTCGCTTTCCGCGGGGCGGGCGGCAAGCCTCCTCGGCGCGAAAAGCGCCTGCGGGGTCTCGCCTGTCCCGCAGCTCCCGCCGGAGTCTGCGCGCCTTTCGTTCCAACCAACAGGTTGTATAAAAAGAGGATAGCTGTATAAAACGCTTGAGGTGAGGAAGGGGCTTTCAAGCGAATGATTGCTGCCGCTTTTATTGATGACTTGGCGGAAGCGGTGTACGCGAAAATGAGCCCTGTAAGCATGGCTCCTGTTGGTGTGATTAAAAGGATATTTGTTACACATGAATGAGGCAGATGTGTAAGAGGCCGATCATCTCCGCTGTCATGAGTCTAAAGACAATAGCCAGATGGATTTGGCAGGGGCTAGAAATGACCCGAATAAGTGACCTGGAGAGGCTTATTTTTGTCTCAGGTGGCTTGAAAGTTATTTTGAAAAAAGAACGGGGTTCGGAATGATTTCATTCCGAACCCCGTTTGTTTGGTGATAAACTGAAACCGGAGAATCCGGTTTTTATACTTTTTTCAATTTGAAAGGACTGACCATTAATAAGGATAATGAAATAATAATAACCATAAATAAAGGCATTGGGAGATATGGAATGGCTAAATAGCTGAGGGTTAGCAAGCAGCCGGCTGCTGTGATCGGCAAGCCATGAAAATAGCCATTATTCTCGGAAATATTGAAGCGTGCCAGCCTAAAGGCACCGCAACCAATATAAAATACCGTGAAAAACCAGCCGGGGAAGCCGAATTCAGATAATACGCCGGTATATAATAGTAGAGCGGGGGCCACACCAAAAGAAATAATATCGCACATAGAGTCCAATTGTTTGCCCAGTTCAGATTCAATATTCATTTTTCGTGCGACCATTCCATCAAAGCGATCAGCTAAAGCGGCGACAAAAATAAGCAGCAGGCCCAAATGATGTTGTCCATGCATCGTCATCAGGATGGAAAAGCCGCCTAAAGCCAAGTTTCCCATTGTGAGTACGTTAGCTGTTTGAGCTTTTATTTTTTTTATAGTGACGTCTATGACTTGAGAAATAAACAAATTTACACTCTCCTCGAATTTAGCAGGAAATCTGCCGGTAGTTTATTATATAATAATATTTTAACGATGATCTATTATACCATAAAGTGGATTGGATTTTTAAATTTTTGGAGGTTAAACCGTGCAACGGCATTTATATCGTTTTTTTATTGAGTTAACAAATAAAAGATGGTCTTCGCGATTGCTGGAGCGCTATACAAGCTCTTCTGTAAGCAAGCCGATGATCCGTCCCTTTATTAAAGCTTACCGAATCAATGAAGAGGAGATGGCCCATCCGGCTGATCATTACCAGACACTTCACGATTTCTTTATTCGTCAGCTGCTGCCCGAAGCAAGGGTGATTGAGTACGGGAAAAACCAAGTGGTCAGCCCGGTTGATGCCCTGCTCGCAGAAACAGGGGTGATTACAAGCCACTGTGAGATCGTAGTCAAGGAGAAGCCTTATTCTGTAGCTGAGATGCTCGGCAGCAGAGAAAAAGCTGCTGATTATGAAAACGGCACGTTTCTTGTTTTTTATTTAAGCCCTGGCCATTATCATCGAATCCATAGCCCAATTGATGGACAGGTGACGGAAACATGGGCGCTTGGCAGGCACTCTTATCCTGTGAACAGCCCTGGTTTGAAATATGGCAAAGCACCGCTTGCCAAGAATTACCGTGAAATTACCGAGCTGACCTTTGAGGGCGGGAAGTTGGCTGTAGTGAAAGTAGGAGCGATGTTCGTTAACTCGATTGAGCGTTCCCATAACAGACCAACCTGGAAGCAAGGGGAAGAGGTAGCCTATTTCAACTTTGGTTCTACGGTTGTCCTCTTGTTTGAGCCAGGTACATTTAGATTGAATGAACAATTGGCTGTGCCTTGCGAAGTAAAAGTCGGTGAGACCGTCGGCACTTTTGCATAAAAAAAAGCACTGCTTGAGCGAGTGCTTTCTATATTAGTGCGCTTGTACTTGGAAGTAAAGAGCTCTCTTTTTTAATTCGTCTTCGATTAATAAGATAAAATCACGGCTAAGATCCAGCTTGCGTGCTTTTGCATAAGCTTCTAAAAGAACATCATCAGAGATGCGGTGCATGTCTTATTCACCTCCAAAGAAATAAGTGGTCTATAATAGGTGAAGTGGCATAAGATGGTAGGTTCAAGTTGTTTACTACCCCACTGTACTAAATATAAACGAAAAGAACAAGTGTTCCTTTATCCACAGAGTTAGGTGGATAAATTGTGGATAGATTGTGTTTAAGTAGGGGGAAAGGGCAGAAAACTAAAAGGATAATGTGTATAAAGTTATCCACATTTTAAAAGTGAAAAAAATGTCGGAAAATATTTTTCATTTTTTAAAAAAATTTACAGTTTACTGCTGGGTGTTTTAACGTTTTATTTTGTCACGACAGCTAAAATCAGCTATGATAAAGGCAATGAAAGCCTAGAGAACGGAGTGTAGGGATTGTTAAAGAAATTTTTGCCGAGCGAGCATGTTAAAAGCATTTTTCACATTACACCAGAATATTTGAAGTCCAAAGGGGTGAAAGCCATCATTACCGATTTGGATAATACACTTGTATCTTGGGATCGCCCCGATGCAACGCCGGAATTACTGGAATGGTTCAAGGAAATGAAAAAAGTAGGCATTAAAGTGCTAATTGTTTCCAATAATAATCAAAAACGCGTAAGCACCTTTTCGCAGCCTATTGATATTCCATACATCTTTGAAGCCCGCAAACCAATGGGAAAAGCGTTTCGAAGAGCTGTAAAAATATTAGGCACGAAAAAGGAAGAAACTGTCGTGATCGGTGATCAGTTGCTGACGGATGTATTTGGCGGCAACCGAAATGGCTTTTATACAATTTTAGTGGTGCCGGTCGCCCAGACGGATGGTTTCTGGACGCGGTTCAACCGCCGGATTGAACGGCGGATTATGAACTTCTTTAAACGAAAAGGTTTAATTCAATGGGAGGAAAGTAAGTGAATAACGAAAAGATTATTTGTATAGGATGCGGAGTCAGCGTACAATCAGAAGATCCGGCCGGCCTTGGTTATGCGCCGGCTTCTGCTCTGGAAAAAGAAGAGATTGTCTGCCAGCGTTGTTTTCGCTTGAAGAACTATAATGAAGTTCAGGATGTTTCTTTGACGGATGACGACTTTTTAAACATCTTGAACACACTTGGACAAACAGACAGCTTGATTGTAAAAATTGTTGATATTTTCGATTTTAATGGTAGCTGGCTGCCCGGCTTGCACCGTTTTGTCGGGAGGAATCCGGTTCTTTTGATTGGCAACAAAGCAGATCTTTTGCCTAAGTCAGTGAAGAAAAACAGGTTGATTAACTGGATGAAACAACAAGCTAAAGAGCTTGGCTTAAAGCCGATTGATGTGCTGCTTGTCAGCGCGGCAAAGGGAGCCTCCATGCAAGAGGCGATGGAGGCGATCGATCATTATCGAAATGGAAAGGATGTATATGTCGTTGGGTGCACGAATGTAGGCAAATCCACGTTTATTAACCGTATCATTAAAGAGGGAACGGGAGACAAGGATGTAATTACCACGTCTCATTTTCCGGGAACGACGCTTGATATGATTGAGATTCCGTTAGATGACGGCCATTTTCTTGTGGATACGCCGGGGATCATTAATCACCATCAAATGGCTCACTTTGTTGATAAACGGGACTTAAAATACATTACGCCGAAAAAAGAAATTAAGCCGAAGATTTTTCAGTTAAATGAGCAGCAAACATTATTTTTTGGCGGTTTGGCTCGCTTTGATTATCTTTCAGGAGGGCGCCGTTCCTTCACGTGTTATTTGTCCAATGAATTAATGATTCATCGGACAAAGCTCGAGAAAGCAGATGAATTGTATGCTTCTCATGCAGGAGAATTGCTTACTCCGCCGCGCAGAGAGGAAATGGAAGGCTTTCCGGAATTTACCCGCCAGGAATTCATGATTAAGGAAGAAAAAATGGATGTCGTCTTTTCAGGCCTTGGCTGGGTGACCATTAATGAACCGGGCGCCAAAGTAGCCGCTTATGTGCCAAAGGGAGTTAGTGTCTTTCTGCGGAAATCCTTAATTTAGAAGGGGGAGAGAAGCCGTGAGAAAATTATTTGGGGTTATAGGCGATCCAATTGCTCATTCCATGTCTCCGCTGATGCATAACGATGCATTTGCCCAGCTTGGCATCGACGGATATTACCAGCCTTTTCATGTGAAATCGGCTGATTTAGCCGCTGCTGTTCATGGCATGAAGGCGATCGGTGTGCAAGGATTTAATGTGACAATTCCCCATAAAACAGCGATTATGCCCTTGCTTGACCAAATTGATCCGCTTGCGAAGGCAATCGGCGCCGTTAATACAGTCGTCCGCGAAAACGGCGGATGGACGGGATATAACACAGATGGAGCAGGTTTTGTGCAAGGGCTGCGCGAGGAGTGCGGCGGGCCGCTTGAAGACAAGAGGGTATTGCTCATCGGCGCAGGAGGGGCCGCGCGTGCCATTTATTATACGCTGGCTTCAGAAAAGGTCCATCAGATCGATATTGCCAACCGTACGCTTGAAAAAGCAGCCAGTCTTGCGGAGAGCTGCCCTTATTCTGTTGCTGGTACGGTAAAAACAACGCAGGAAGCGGAAGCGGAGCTGGCGGCATATGATATTATTATCCAGACCACTTCAATCGGCATGCTGCCGCTTATTGAAGCAGCTCCGCTGTCTGTTGAAAATATAAAGACGGGCGCCTTTGTCTCTGATATTATTTATAATCCTTTTGAAACGAAGCTCCTGCAGGAAGCGAAAAAACAGGGGGCCCGTATACAAAATGGGCTGAAAATGTTTGTTTACCAAGGAGCGCTCGCTTTTGAAAAATGGACAGGCCAAACACCGGATATTGAACGAATGGCAGACATTGTACGACATCAACTAGGAGGAAACTATGTTAACAACTAAGCAAAAAACATTTTTACGCTCGAAAGCCCATCATCTGGATCCTATTTTTCAAGTAGGAAAAGGCGGGGTAAATGAAAATATGGTGAAACAAATCGCCGATGCGCTTGAAGCGCGCGAATTAATTAAAGTCAGTGTGCTGCAAAATTGCGGAGAAGATAAGCAAGAGGTGGCAAAGCTATTAGCGAAAGGAGCCCGTGCCGAGCTCGTGCAGGTCATTGGCAGCATTATTGTGCTGTATAAAGAATCGAGAGAAAGCAAAAAAATCGAGCTGCCAAGATGAAGAAAAAAGCAGGCATTTTAGGGGGAACATTCAATCCCCCTCATTTGGGCCATTTAATGATAGCCAATGAGGTGCTTGAGGCTCTTCAGTTGGATGAGGTCCGCTTTATGCCGAACTATCATCCGCCGCATAAAGAGATGGATCATCGTGTGACTGATGAAGACCGCATCCATATGCTCCAAGCTGCTATTGACGGGCACCCGCGTTTTGTACTTGAGCTGATAGAAATGGAGCGTAAAGGCACTTCTTATACGTTTGACACGATGAAGGCGCTGCAGGAGCAGGAGCCTGAAACGGAATTTTACTTTATCATCGGCGGCGATATGATTGAATACTTGCCGAAATGGTACAAAATTGCCGAGCTTAGCCGGATGGTTACATTTGCCGGGGTGCGCCGGCCGGGGTATTCTGTGGAGACTCCCTACCCGGTGCAGTTGGTTGACACACCGGAAATCTATCTGTCTTCTACCATGCTCAGACAAAGGGCTGCAAGCGGTGGCACGCTGCGCTATTTGCTCCCTGAGAAGGTAATCGCTTATATAAAGGAGAATCGTCTATATGAAGCGTGAAGAGGCACTCTCGCTAGTGAGAGATCAAATAACCGAGCATCGCTATACACATACTCTCGGGGTGGTAGATACCGCCATTACGCTGGCCGAGAAGTACGGGGCTGATGTTCAAAAGGCCGAGCTGGCTGCCATCTTTCATGATTATGCTAAGTTCCGCCCCAAAGAGGAGATGGCAGCTATCATTAAGCAGCAAAAAATGGACCCGCAGCTGCTTTCTTTTCATTCAGAGCTATGGCATGCTCCGGTAGGCGCTTATTTAGTGCAAAAAGAAGCTGGCGTGACGGATGAAGCTGTTTTGAATGCGATCCGTTACCATACGTCAGGAAGAATTGGCATGACGTTGCTTGAAAAAGTGGTTTATGTTGCAGACTATATTGAACCGGGTCGCCGCTTTCCGGGGGTCGAGGAAGTACGTGAGTTGGCACAGCAAGATTTGGATGCTGCCCTCATTCAGGCACTAAAAAACACGATTCAGTTTTTGATGAAGAAAAATCAGCCGGTGTATCCGGATACTTTTCATACGTACAATGATTTAACGATGAAAAAAGAGGAGGCTAATTAATGGATCAACCAGAAATTTTACAACGGGTCGCTAATGCGGCAGACGATAAGCGTGCAGAAAATATTGTGGTGCTAAACATGAGGGGAATTTCGCTTATGGCCGACTACTTTATGATCTGTCATGGAAACTCTGATAAACAGGTGCAAGCCATTGCCCGTGAGATTAAAGAGCAGGCAGAGGAGCTCGGTTATGAAGTGAAGCGGATGGAAGGCTTTGATGAAGCACAATGGGTATTAATTGACTTGGGAGACATTATTGTTCATGTATTCCATCGTGAGGAGCGGCTTTATTATAACTTGGAACGCCTTTGGGGAGATGCTCCGGAGCTGGATGTGGAGAGAGAATTACTTTCATGACCTATGAACGCTTCGCCTATGTGTATGACTTTTTAATGGAGGATGTGCCGTACGGAGAATGGCTTGCTTTTTTTCGGCGTCATACATCGGCCTTATCCGGGAAAAAGGTGTTAGACCTTGCATGCGGCACCGGAGAATTTACCTGGCGGCTTGCAGAAGCCGGCTGGGATGTCACTGGGGCAGATTTGTCAGACAGTATGCTGCTGGCGGCCCGGCAGAAAATGGACAGCAAAGGGCTGACGATTCCGCTGTTCCAGCAGGATATGCGCAGCCTTGAAGATCTTGGTCTTTTTGATGCCGTCACGATTTTCTGTGATTCCCTTAATTATTTAACAGAGGAGGAGGACATCAAGCGTGCGTTTCAAGGAGTGAAAAAGCACTTGAAACCAGGCGGCTCGCTTTTATTTGATGTTCACTCCTTATATAAAATGCGTGCGATTTTCAAAGACGGTACATTCACGGCTGTCGATGATTCAGTTTCCTATATTTGGAATTGTTTTGATGGAGAGTATCCCGATAGCGTAGAACATGAACTGACCTTTTTCGTTCGTGAGGACAAGCTCGGTTTATATGAACGATTTGATGAGCTGCATGTCCAGCGTGCATTTGCTATTGAACAGTATAAAGCATGGCTTGAGGAAGCTGGTTTTACCAACATTGCCATAACAGCCGATTTTACTGATCAGCCGCCGGACGAAGCAAGTGAGAGAATTTTCTTCTCTTGTACAAGCGGCTCCGTCCGTCCATAAATGGAGAGAGGCCTGTCCAACAAGTCTCTGAAATAAAAACAGGCAGAGAAAAGGAGCCGCCTCAAAAGGTCGTTTTTCATGACCCTTTGGGGCAGCTCTTTCTTTTTATGAAAAGGACTTAAGCTCCCATTTTTTAATTGAGCGCCGGGAAAGCCTATACGCCTATCGAAAAAATAAAAAGGATTTTCTAATTCAGCGGCGAATAAATTAAGGGATTCCAAATTGCGCCGCTGTTTCCTGTTTGTCCTCAGCAAACTTCTTATGGGTGGCCTGAAACAGCTTCGTGAACATATCTCCTGTCTCCGCTTCTAAAACAGCAATCCCTTTTCCGGTCACTCCTCCCTTTACGCATACTTTTTCTTCTAACTCGGCTAGTGTATACTCTTTTTGTTTAAATAACTCTCCAAGGCCGGCAAGCATGGATTCTGCCAGTTTTTCTGCTGTTTCTGCCTCCATTCCGGTTGTTTCGGCTCCTTCGATGAATTTCCTCGTCAGAAAGCTGATAAATGCCGGGCCGCAGCTGACAAGGTCAGAGGCCGCACGTGTCACTGCCTCATCAATTTCCACAGCCTCTTTGCACAATTTATCCATCCGCTTTTTCATTTCGACTTTCCATTTTTCTTCACATTTTTCTCCAAAGGTATAGAGAACCGTTCCTGATAAGACTTTATTCGTGATGCTCGGGATCATTCTCATGCATGAACACGGCAGGACCGACTCTAATTGGGCGGTACTGACGGGACTAGTAATAGATACGACGCATTGTTCAGGGCGAAACAAAGAACGGGCGCCCTGAAGCAGCGGATGGATGTCGTGGGGTTTTACGCAAATAAATAAAAGCTCACATGCTTGAACGAGCCCGGCAAACTCTTTGCTGACTGTAATGTCCGGGTGCTTTTTCTGAATCTGCTGTGCTTTTTCCGGCGTTCGGTTCATAATGACCAGGTCGGAAGCAGAGACAGCTTTTGATGCCACTAAAGCATCAATTAAGATGCTTCCCATATTGCCTGTTCCGGCTACTCCTATTTTCATTCAGTATTTTCCCTCCTTATACAAGCTGCTTTTACAATGTATGAAAAAAAAGCTGGTTTATGAGAAAGAGGTGAGAAAGATCGATATAAAAACATGGATCACCCAGTACAAAATGTACATTTTGGCAGGAGGCGCACTTGCGGCGTTCGGGCTCTACCAGCTGACTGCTGAAGAGGCTTCACCCGAAATACCAGCCTTGGAAGAAGCAGCGCCGGCCGGAGGAAATATGGCTCCAGTGCCGGCACCTCCGCTGTCAGAGCCGCAGGAGCCCGCTGTTCTCATGGTTGATATTAAAGGAGCTGTAGCGGCGCCCGGCATTTACTCGTTAAAAAACGGAGAGAGAATTAACGACGCAATAACGAAGGCGGGCGGTTTTCAAAAGGAGGCTGACCGGACAGCCATCAACCTCGCCCAGAAGCTGCAGGATGAAATGATCATTTATGTGCCGAAAGTCGGCGAGACGCCGCCGGAAGAGGCAGCAGGAGCTGCTGTCCCGGAGAAGAGCATAGCCGGGCATTCGGCAGGAGGGGGAGCAGCTCTTAATATTAATAAAGCGTCCGTCGAGGAGCTGCAGCAGCTGCCGGGCATCGGGAAGGCCAAAGCTCAGGCAATTATCGATTACAGGGAAACGATAGGAGCCTTTACAAAGCCGGATGACTTGAAAAGTGTCTCGGGCATTGGAGACAAAACCTTTGAAAAGCTGGCGCCGCTTGTAGTTGTTCAGTAACAGGGATTGACGGAAGTGTTTTATTGCCGCTACACTAAAGAAAAATGAATTTGCTGAAGGAAGAGTGAGAACAGATGAACAGAAAGAGCTGGGATGAATATTTTTTGGATATTGCCCAAGTCGTTTCGACCCGTTCCACATGCAACCGTCTGCATGTTGGCTGTGTGATTGTGAAGGATAAGCATATCATCTCTACAGGTTACAACGGCTCTATTCATGGACATGCCCATTGTGAGGAGGAAGGCTGTCTGCTGTCAGATGAAAAGCGCTGCATCAGATGCCTGCATGCGGAGTTAAACGCCGTTCTGCACGCAGAGCGGGATAAATTGAAAGGCGCGGCTGCTTACGTCACGCATGAACCGTGTGAAAACTGTGCAAAGACATTGGCGCAGGCTGGAATCAAAAAGATTGTTTACAGAAATGCTTATCCGAATAAATGGAATAAACATTTTTTAAAGGACATCGAAGTCGTTCATTTACCTTAATCAAACTATTGAAGGGGGAGTTATGCGCGGAAAGCTTATTTATATGGCAATGGGCGTACTCTTAGGTTTATTGTGGGCGCTTCCTTCGTTAGGAAGCCTTCGTTTGCTTCTGACTGCTGCCGTTTTCTTTGTTATCATTCAGCTTGATAAGAGGGGAAGGGCAGCTCTTTTTAGTTGTGCCATCTCCGGCTTTTTAGCCGGACAATGGGCGGAGGAACGAAACAATACAGCTTTTACTGGAGATGAAGAGAAATGGCTGGTAACGTTTTCGGGTGAGACGATGATTGATGGGGACCGGCTGAAAGCGACTGTCACAGCGGATCATAAAGAAAGGCTGCGCCTGGTTTACCGGCTGTCTTCTGCTGAAGAAGCGGAACAGCTTCAGGCGGGATTGCTGCCGGGAACAGTTTGTTATGTTGCGGGCAAGCTGGAAGAGCCTGGAGGAAAACGCAACCGGAACGGCTTTGATTATCAATCGCTACTCAAGAACAAGCATATTTTCTGGCAGCTGAAGGTTGACCGCTTGTCCTTATCATCCTGTGTAAAAGGTGGAAAAACGATCAAGAAGGATATTCTGCAATGGCGGCAAAAAGGAATCAGCCATCTAAAAGCAGTTTTTCCTGAAGGTTTGCAACCCGTTGCTGCTGCTTTATTGTTTGGGGATCGCTCTTTAACTGAGGAAGAGGTGCTGACCGCTTATCAGCGTCTCGGCATCATTCACTTGCTGGCTATATCAGGCCTTCATGTTGGCTTAGTGACTTCTTTGGCTTATTACGTGATGATACGGGTGGGGATAGTGAAAGAAACGGCTCAAATCGCTTTGCTTATCGCTCTTCCGGTATATGCGCTCTTAGCCGGCGGCTCTCCCCCTGTCGTCCGGGCGGCGTTAATGACGATTCTTATCCTGCTGGCCCTTCGCTTTCAGCGGCGATTTACTCCTCTGGATGCCCTTGGCGCAAGCTTTATCATCGTGATGATGCTTGATCCGTACTTGATTTATCAGGCCGGATTTCAGCTTTCTTACCTCGTTAGTTTCTCGTTGCTTCTTTCCTCTCCTTTTATCTTGTCTGCTCCGGCTTCTCTCCTAGGGAAAATGCTGGCAGTCACCTCTGTTTCCCAAATAGCCGGTTTACCGGTCTTGATGTACCACTTTTTTGAGGTGTCTATTTATTCCTTTGCGGCCAATTTATTTTTCGTCCCCTTTTACTCTTTCTTCGTTTTGCCCCTGCTTGTAATTATTTTTCCTTTAAGTTTTTTGCTGAGCTCCGCCGTGATTTTATTAGAGCCGCTTCAGCTTCTGCTTGAAAAAGCAGATCAAATCGCGGTAGAAGCGAGCAGATGGCCGGGGGCCGTCGTTGTCACCGGCCGCCCGGGAGAGTTTCTGTTGACTCTTATTTGCCTCTTGGTGCTGGCAGCTTTTCTGCAATGGGAAAAAACACAGGACGGGAAACGGGTAGTCGCTTTTCTGGTGATGATCATTGGTATTCCTGTAACGGCGCACACCTATTCGCCGGCAGGAGAGGTGTCATTTATCGATGTAGGGCAGGGAGATGCGATTTTTATTGTCCTTCCGTTTAACAAAGGCAATTATTTGATCGATACAGGCGGGCTGCTGCCGTTTCAGAAGGAGGAATGGCAAAAGCAAAGAAACAGCTTTTCGATCGGTGACGATGTTCTGATTCCTTATTTAAAAGGCAGAGGAGTCACTCGTATTGATAAGCTGATTCTGACACATAGCGACTATGATCATATCGGGGCAGCCAAAGAGTTATTCCCTCACTTCTCTATTAGGGAGGTCATCATTAGCCCGGGATCAGAAACAAAACCGGTGATGCAGCAGACAATCGAAGAGGCGCGCCTGCATAAAGCTTCTATCCGCTACGGAAAATACATGGAAAGCTGGCAAAGCGGCGGGGCCTACTTTCAAATTGTTTCGCCTGCAGACAGGCAGTATGAAGGAAATGATGATTCACTCGTCATTTATGCAGTGCTTGGGGGAAAGAAATGGCTATTCACAGGGGATATGGAGGCACAAGGAGAAACACAGCTCATGGAACATGCAGCTATTGATATTGATGTGTTAAAGGTTGGACATCACGGGAGCCGTTCGTCAACGACAGAAGCTTTTCTGAGCAAAGCGGCACCTGAAACGGCTGTCATCTCTCTTGGAAAAAACAACCGGTATAGCCATCCGCACAGAGAAGTGACCGACCGTCTTCAAGCCCATGGAATAGAGATTTGGCGTACAGATCTTCATGGAGAGGTGGTGTATAAGTATAGAGCGGGGGAAACAGGCACGTTTTCAGCCATCTATCCGTAAACTATACAAGAGGCTGTCGGAAGCGGAAAAAAGCCCGTCAATTGACGGGCTTTTGCGGCAGTTATCCAATCGCTTTGATAACCTGTGCAATAATGAAGATAATAGTAAAAAAAGCGAAAGAAACACCAAAAGCTACTCCAGAATCTACTGCGTCATTACGCGTTGATTGGACATTTTTTTCAAATTCGTTCACAACTACCCCTCCTATTTCATTTATAGTATAGACGAACCTTTTTAAAAAATCCAGACTGTCCTTGCTAATTCCTGCTTTGACAAGAGTTAACTGCAATAAGATTGACAAATTCGGTGAAAATACAATTAACATGATCACCGTCTGTAAAGCTGTTTCCCGGGGCAGCGTTGCCGGCGTTCATATAGATCACGGGGAGGCTTCTTCAGAAGTTTCCCCTTGTCAAATGAAAGAAGCTTTTTTAACATGGGAGTATCATACATGAAAGTGGAGAGAAAAGCCATTGATGCCCATTTGGAAAAAACTAGAGCAAAAACAATTATCAGCACTTTATTTGCTGTATGGAACAGAAGCGTTTCTAATCCATGAAACAAAGCAACGACTGATTCAATCTGTCCTGACAGAAGAAGAAATGGATTTTAACTTTTCATCGTACGACCTTGAGGAAACCCCTGTAGAAACAGCGCTGGAAGAAGCGGAAATCTTTCCTTTTATGGGAGAAAAAAAACTTGTTATTTTAAAAAATCCAGTGTTTTTAACTGCTGAACGTTCGAAGGATAAAATCGAGCATAATATCAAAAAGCTGGAAGAATACATAGCCAACCCTGCTCCTTATACGATCCTTGTTTTTTCTGCTCCTTACGAAAAATTAGATGAACGCAAAAAAATAACCAAGCTGCTGAAGAAAAATGCGGAAGTCATGGAAGCGAACAAGCTGAGTGATAAAGAATTGAAGTCCTGGCTTCGTTCCCGGGCAGCAGCCAGCGGAGCGCAAATTGATGAAGAGGCGCTGGACCATCTTCTTGCGATTGCGGGTACAGATTTAATGATGCTTGCCTCCGAGATGGATAAATTAGCCTTGTACGTGTCCGGTGCACAGCCGATTACGGTCGATATCGTCGATCAGCTGACAGCCCGTTCGTTAGAGCAGGATATTTTCTCTTTAGTGGATAAGGTGGTAACCGGGCAGGCCGAGAAGGCTTTTCGTATTTATTACGATCTGCTGAAGTTGAACGAGGAGCCAATTAAGATCCTTGCTGTAATCGCTAATCAGTTCCGCCTCATTTATCAGACGAAGGAGCTGGCGCGAAAAGGATATGGCCAGCAGCAAGTAGCCAGCTTTTTAAAAGTGCATCCATTCCGGGTGAAGCTTGCAGCTGGCCAGGCGCGCAGTTTTTCGGATGAGCAGCTTGCAGCTATAATGATGCTGCTGGCCAATAGCGACCTGGACATGAAAACGAGTGCAATGGCTAAGCCGCTGATCGTTGAAATGTTTCTGTTTAAGCTGCAAAGTCTTATGAGCAGATGAATGAATTCATAAAATGAAGAGTGTTTTCCTTGCAAGCGGGTGCCTGGCTTGCAAGGAAAAGAGGAATAAAGAAAATGAAACAAAAAATCCTTCAAGCGGGGCTTGAAGGATTTTTTGTTGAGCGAAACGGTCATTGATTACGCGTTAAGCTGTTTCAATAGACGAGATTTTTTACGGTTTGCAGCGTTTTTATGGATTAAACCTTTAGCGGCAGCTTTATCAAGGCTTCTTGCTGCTTGAGCGAAAAGATCTTTTGCGTTTTCCTCATTGTTGGCAGCTGCTGTTTCAAATTTCTTCACAGCTGTACGCATTGCAGATTTTTGCTGGTTGTTGCGCTCTGTACGATCTTGGATCGTTTTTGTGCGTTTAATAGCGGATTTAATATTTGGCATTCCGGTCACCTCCTAAAGCGATCGAGATTCTATCTTTTACTCGACTTCCATTTTCCTTATAAGAACAAAAGTTATTCTATCAAACAGAAGGGGAGATTGCAATAGTTACATTCGCAATTTGTGTCAAGGAATGAACTTTTACACAGTTGGGCAGACTAAAAGAAAAGTTTATTTAAAAGGGGGCACATATGATGGAAGAATCATCTCTTGATTTAAGCCGGTATGCAGTTAGAACAGATTTAGCTGTGGAAGCAAAGACGCTGGCAGAGGAACGCCAGCAAGGCAATCAGCAAGTAGCGGGCGTTTTCACGGAAGAGCGGACAATTAATGATATTACTGTCACTTCCGTTACGATTGATGAGGAAGGGCAAAAGGCAACGGGGAAAAAAGCCGGTCTTTATTTAACGATAGAATCGCAAGGAATCCGCACTCATGATACAAGCCATCAGCATGAAGTCGAAAAAGTGCTGGCGAGCGAGTTTGCCGCTTTTTTAAAAAAGAAAGGCATTCAGGAAGACGCAAGCTGCCTGGTTGTTGGTTTAGGAAACGAAGATGTTACACCCGACGCGCTTGGTCCGCTTGTATGCGGGGAAATCATGATAACGAGGCATTTGTTTGAGCTGCAGCCAGACCGGGTGGAGGAAGGCTACCGGCCCGTTAGCTCTCTTATTCCCGGAGTGATGGGAATGACGGGAATTGAAACGAGCGATATTGTGTTTGGGGTAGTAGAAAAAACAAAGCCCGACTTTTTAGTCGTCATTGATGCGCTTGCTTCCCGGTCTATTGAACGGGTCAACGCTACTGTGCAAATCGCCGACACAGGTATTCAGCCGGGAGCAGGCGTAGGAAACAGAAGAAAAGAGCTGAGTGAGAGCACGCTTGGTATTCCGGTCATCGCGATCGGTGTTCCCACTGTGGTAGATGCTGTATCGATTACAAGTGATACGATTGATTTTATTCTTAAGCATTTAGGAAAGGAGATCCAAGAAGGGGACCGTCCTTCTGGTGCTTTGGCTCCAGCCGGCTTTTCTTTCGGCAGAAACCGGCTGTCGGAGAATCATTTGCCGGATGAGGAGAAGAGACAGTCTTTTCTGGGAATGATCGGCACCTTGCCTGAGGAGGAAAAGAGGCAGCTGATTCGTGAAGTGTTGTCTCCCTTGGGACACAATTTGATGGTCACACCAAAGGAAATTGATTTATTTATTAAGGACACCGCTAACTTGTTAGCTAACTGTTTGAATGCTGCTTTGCACTCGGCAATCGATCAGGGGAATACTGGGTTTTTTACGAAGTGAGCAAGGCTCCTAGCCGTCGATAGAGCAGCCTTTCTTCGGCCAAGAGAAACGATTGTTCTCATCCTTCTCAACAAAAATTGTTCTGCTTTTTCTGATGAAGTCATACGATAGTACAAGACTTTTGCAGAAAGGGTGGAGCAATGAAGGAGAATCAGCCGTATGAACTTTTTTCAATTAATTTGTCAACGATCTTAAAGGGAATGATGATTTTTACACTCTCTCTCCTCTCACTTTTTTCATTTGCCGGCATGTTAACGTCTCTCACTTACAATTATCGCCTCTCTTCCCACTCTGTGAATGAGGCAGCGGAGAATGTGCCCGGCGGTGCGCTTTATTATTTGTATACAATGGAAAACAAGCTGTTTGCGGCCCATGCGCCTGAGGGCGCGCGGCCGCCTTCATTAAGCGAGGTAGCTTTCCGGTATGCGACCAATGTCCGCTTTCAGGACCCGCGCAGCTTTTTAGGAAGAGAAATTCCCGGCTTTTCTATTTATGATGGGGAAATCTTAGTAGCCGGAGAAGGAACCGACTATACAAACATGCCGATTGAATCCGAGCCTCCTGATAGGGTCCTTGATAAGGGGAATGATGTGGCAGTCAAGCCAGCCAAAGAGATTCCCAGAGAGAAAGACAGTCCGCCGCCGTCTTTGACAACCGGCGGGAAAAAGCGGGTGTATTTGTATTTTACCCATACGAGAGAATCATACTTGCCGCATCTGCAAGGAGTGTCTTCGGCGGATTCTGCTCATCACTCTGCCTTAAACGTGACGAAAGTGGGCGAGATGGTGCGCAAAGCACTTGAAGCTAAAGGCATCGGCACCACGGTCGACAAAACGGATATCGTTGCTAAGCTGGACCAGTCAGGCAGAAAGTACAGCCAATCTTATCAGGAGTCACGGGCGCTTGTTGCTTCCGCGCAGTCTAATCATCGAGATTTGCAATATTTTATTGATATTCATAGAGACTCGCAGCGCAAGGAAGTGACGACAGCTTCTATAAATGGGAAAGATTATGCGAAGGTAGTATTTGTCGTCGGCGGCGAGCATGCAAACTATGAAAAAAATGTCAAGCTGGCCACGCAATGGCACAATCTATTAGAGAAGAAATATAAAGGGTTATCCAGAGGAGTTATCTTAAAACAGGGGAAAAATACGAACGGTAAATTCAATCAGGACCTGTCCGATAAAGCCATGCTGATTGAGTTTGGCGGGGTAGATAATACATTTGAAGAATTAAACCGCACAGCGGAGGCATTCGCGGATGTATTCGCAGACTATTATTGGCAGGCAGAGGCAGTACAAGCTGACTGAAGGCCGGTAAGAAAGGATCTTCCCATGAAAATTTTTCTGTTGAAAATAAGCCTTGTTCTCTCTCTTTTTTTTATTGGTGTATTAATCGGTTCTTTCCATAGCCAAAATCCTCAAACGCCTTCCTTTTATGGGCAAACGGAGGAACCGCCGTTTTCTTTTTTCGAACAAGATGAAGCGGAAATCGACCTGCAGAAGAAACGAGAGAGGCTGCAGGACGAAGAGAATGTTAATCTATTTTCTAAAGCGGGGCAATCTTTGGCTGAAGCCGTTACATTTGCTGCTGCTTCCTTATTTAATAGTTAGAAACCGCATGCCTGTTTTTCAGGATGCGGTTTTTTCTTGGCGAAAGCAAAGGCTCTTGTATTTTTGCGAATTGTCAATTGCTTTTCTGGCTGATATAATCAATCCTAGTATACATGCGCCGACTAACAGGAGTGAAGAAAAACATGAATAATGAAGAGAAAAAAAGAAGACAAGAGCATATTAGAAACTTCTCGATTATTGCTCACATTGACCACGGGAAGTCTACTTTAGCCGATCGGATTCTAGAGTATACAAATGCTCTGTCTGCGCGGGAAATGAAAAGCCAGCTGCTCGATTCCATGGATCTTGAACGCGAGCGGGGAATTACTATTAAATTAAATGCTGTTCAGCTGAAGTATCAGGCAAAGGACGGCGAAGAATATATTTTCCATCTAATCGATACACCAGGGCATGTCGATTTCACATATGAAGTGTCCCGCAGCCTGGCTGCCTGTGAAGGGGCGATCCTCGTTGTAGATGCGGCGCAAGGAATTGAGGCGCAAACGCTTGCGAATGTTTATCTTGCTTTGGATAATGATTTAGAAATCCTTCCAGTTATTAATAAAATTGATTTGCCGGCAGCAGAACCGGAGCGTGTCCGCCAGGAAGTGGAAGATGTCATCGGTCTTGATGCGTCGGAAGCTGTGCTTGCCTCTGCAAAGGCCGGAATCGGGATTGAGGAAATTCTGGAGCAAATTGTGGAAAAGGTTCCTGCTCCTGCAGGAGACCCTTCCGCTCCATTAAAGGCGTTAATCTTTGACTCTTTATATGATGCCTACCGCGGAGTAGTCGCTTATATTCGGGTCGTAGACGGCTCGGTAAAAGCCGGCGATAAGATTAGAATGATGGCCACTGGAAAAGAATTCGAGGTCACTGAAGTCGGTGTATTTACGCCGAAAGCGACTGTTCGTGATGAGCTGACAGTTGGAGATGTAGGTTTCTTGACTGCTGCCATTAAAAATGTGGGAGATACAAGAGTCGGGGATACGATCACTTCGGCTCATAATCAGGCTGCTGAAGCGCTGCCTGGATACAGAAAGCTGAATCCAATGGTGTATTGCGGTCTCTATCCGATTGACTCATCCAAGTTCAATGACCTGCGTGAAGCGCTGGAAAAGCTTGAACTAAATGATTCGGCGCTGCAATTCGAGCCAGAAACCTCACAAGCGCTGGGCTTTGGCTTCCGTTGCGGGTTCCTTGGCCTCCTCCATATGGAAATCATCCAAGAGCGAATTGAGCGCGAGTTTAAAATTGATTTGATTACGACAGCGCCAAGCGTTATTTATAAAGTCCGCTTAACCAATGGGGAAGAAATTAATGTCGATAATCCTTCCAATATGCCGGATCCGCAAAAAATTGATGTTGTGGAAGAGCCGTATGTGAAAGCCTCTATTATGGTGCCGAACGACTATGTCGGTGCAGTCATGGAGCTTTCCCAGAATAAACGCGGAATCTTTATCGATATGCAATACATGGATGAAAACCGGGTAAATGTAATCTATGAAATTCCGCTTTCAGAAATTGTTTATGATTTCTTTGACCAATTAAAATCAAGTACAAAAGGCTACGCTTCTTTTGACTATGAATTGATTGGATACAAGCCATCGAAGCTTGTTAAGATGGATATTTTGCTAAATGGCGACAAAGTTGATGCTTTAAGCTTTATCGTCCACCGCGACTTTGCTTATGACCGCGGAAAAGCCATTGTTGAGAAGCTGAAAAGCCTCATTCCGAGACAGCAATTTGAAGTTCCTGTCCAGGCGGCAATCGGCCAGAAGATTGTTGCGCGTTCAACCATTAAATCAATGGGCAAAAACGTTCTCGCTAAATGTTACGGCGGCGATATTTCCCGGAAACGCAAATTGCTAGAGAAGCAAAAAGAAGGGAAAAAGCGGATGAAGCAAGTCGGATCAGTTGAAGTGCCGCAAGAGGCCTTTATGGCTGTTCTGAAGATGGATGACGAGAATAATAAATAAGGAAATGAGAGAGGGAAAGCGCAGATGCTTCCCCTTTTTCTCGTTATTGAACAAACAAAGAGGAGTTTTTACATGATACGTTCCGCTTACATTCACATTCCTTTCTGCCATCAGATTTGTCATTACTGTGATTTTAATAAGGTTTTTTTGAAAAATCAGCCCGTGGAAGACTATATTAAGGCATTGGCCGGCGAGATAAGTATGACGATGGAACGTTATCCGTCAGACCGGCTTGATACGATCTTTGTCGGCGGCGGCACACCGACGGCTCTCACCGCTGCACAGCTGGACCAGTTGTGCCAGGCCATTCGCAAGCACTTGCCTTTTGAAAAAGGGGAATTTACATTTGAAGCAAATCCGGGCGATTTAACGCCAGAGAAGCTGACGGTGCTAAGTGATTATGGAGTGAACCGTTTGAGCCTTGGGGTGCAGTCTTTTAATGATCAGCTGCTTCAGGCGATTGGCCGCACGCATTCGAGCGCCGATGTGTTTGCCACAGTTGAAAATGCTAAAAAAGCCGGATTTTCTAATATAAGCATTGATTTAATTTATGCCTTGCCGGATCAGACGCTGGCGGATTTTCGGGATACTTTGAAGCAGGCTCTGAGCCTGCAGCTTCCCCATTACTCGGCCTACTCACTGATTATCGAACCGAAGACCGTGTTTTATAATTTAATGAGAAAAGATGCATTGCCGCTTCCGAAGGTGGAAACCGAGACAGCAATGTACGAGCTGCTTGCAGAGGAAATGGCCGCTTCCGGCTTGCAGCAATACGAGATCAGCAACTTTGCCATTCCTGAGTTTGAAAGCTGTCATAATCTTGTATACTGGAATAATGAATACTATTATGGATTCGGAGCGGGAGCCCATTCTTATATGGAAGGGATCAGGCGCTCCAATCACGGGCCGTTGAAAAAATATATGGCCCCTATACAGGAAGGACGCCTCCCTTGGCTTCATGAAAATAAGCTTTCTGAAAAAGAGAAGATGGAAGAGGAGATGTTTCTCGGTCTTCGAAAGACAGCAGGTGTGTCGGCTGTCCGTTTTGAAGAGAAATTTGGCCGGTCCCCTCAATCTTTATTCGGGAAGCCGATAGCAGAAATGACGGCCAGAGGGCTGCTCACAGCAGATAAAGACGGGTCCATCCGCCTGACAGCACAGGGAAAGCTGTTAGGGAATGAAGTATTCCAAGCATTTTTGCTTGCTGAAGAAGAATAACAGAGCAGGATAATCGGTGCTCTGTCGTTGACATTAACCGCCGATTTTGATAATTTATTTATAGATTTAGCACTCATAACAAGCGAGTGCTAACAGAGGTGATCAACGATGTTAACCGATCGTCAACTTTTTATTTTGCAAATAATTATTGATGATTTCATTCGATCTGCTCAGCCGGTCGGCTCCCGCAGCCTCGCAGAAAAAGAAGAAATAACATTTAGCTCGGCTACGATCCGCAATGACATGGCGGAGCTGGAGAACCTTGGCTTCATCGAGAAGCCCCATACATCCTCGGGGCGTGTGCCGTCAGAAAGAGGCTACCGCTATTATGTAGATCATTTGCTGCGTCCCAAAAAGCTGAACTATCAGGAAGTAGAGACGATCAACTCTATCTTTGGCGGACGCATTTATGAGCTTGAGAAAGTTGTACAGAAATCAGCAGAGATTTTATCGGAACTGACCAATTACACGGCCATCGTGTTAGGGCCGGAATTAAAGGATAATAAGCTGAAGAAGCTGCAAATTGTGCCGCTTGGCCAAGATGCCGCTGTGGCGATTATCGTGACAGATACTGGCCATGTGGAAAATCGGACGTTTACTTTGCCGGAGCGGGTGCATCCTTCCGATATTGAAAAGATGGTCAATATCTTAAATGAAAAGCTTATTGGTGTACCTCTTTCTGAGCTGCATGATAAATTATATAAAGAAATTGTTGTATTGCTTCGCCGGCACATTCAAAATCATGATGCCTTGCTGGCGATGTTTACGCAAGCTGTCGATTTGCATGCGAATGAAAAACTATTCTTCGGCGGCAAAACAAAGATTTTGAATCAGCCGGAATTTCATGATGTGGAGAAAATCCGGCTAGTGATGAACATGATTGATCAGGAAGAAGGGATCTATCGCCTGATCAGCGGTGTTCCTGCCGGCATTCAAGTCAAGATCGGCAAAGAAAATAAAAATGCTGCTATGCAGCACTGCAGCTTGATCACCGCTTCTTATTCCGTCGGCAATGAACAAGTCGGAACGATTGCGATCCTTGGCCCGACGAGAATGGAATACTCGCGCGTCATCAGTCTTGTTGACTTTTTAAGCCATGATATGACCAAAGCGTTAACTAATTTTTATCATAGCTGAAGTGGAGCAGGCGGAAATTAGCGGTTTTTGGCTAATTTCCTTCTCTTTGTGCAAAAAGCGAGAAGGGTCCGTCCTCCCTTTATTCTTTAAAGGAGGTGAAACGAATGGCAGAAGAGAAAGAATTGAAGAAAGAAGAAAATGAACAGCAACCTGTAACAGCAGAAGCTTCCGTACAAGAGGAAAATGCGCCGGCTGAAGAAGAACAGCCTGCAGCAGAAGCTTCTCTTGAAAAAATAAATGAGCTTGAGCAAAAGCTTGAAGAAGCGGAAAACCGTTATTTGCGTCTCCTTGCGGACTTTGATAACTCCCGCCGCCGCGCGCAGCTGGACCGTGAAGCAAGCGAGAAGTATCGAGCCCAAAGCTTAATTTCTGACCTTCTTCCACTGCTAGACAACTTTGAGCGCGCCTTAAAGGTGGAAGCGACGAATGAACAGACACAATCCGTTCTCCAAGGAATGGAGATGGTCTATAAAGGTCTGGTTTCAGCTCTTGAGAAAGAAGGCGTGGAAGTGATCGAGGCGATCGGCAAAGAATTTGATCCTAATGTCCATCAGGCTGTAATGACGGATAGCAATGATCAATACGGCCCTAATGAAGTGATTGAAGAATTTCAAAAAGGGTATAAGCTGAAAGATCGCGTGATTCGTCCATCCATGGTAAAGGTCAATCAATAACTATTACATATTCTAAAGGAGGCATATTGCAAATGAGCAAAATCATCGGTATTGACTTAGGAACAACTAACTCCTGTGTAGCGGTTCTTGAAGGCGGAGAACCAAAAGTTATTCCAAATCCGGAAGGCAACCGGACAACGCCATCTGTTGTCGCTTTCAAAAATGGCGAACGCCAAGTAGGGGAAGTGGCTAAACGCCAGGCGATTACTAACCCTAATACAATTATTTCCGTTAAACGCCATATGGGAACCAACCATAAGGTAGAGGCAGAGGGAAAAGAATACTCTCCTCAAGAAATTTCAGCAATGATTTTGCAATACTTAAAGTCTTATGCTGAAGATTATTTAGGCGAAAAGGTAGAAAAAGCAGTCATTACTGTGCCAGCTTATTTTAACGATGCAGAACGCCAGGCAACTAAAGATGCCGGAAAAATCGCCGGCCTTGAGGTCGAGCGTATTATCAACGAGCCGACAGCAGCGGCGCTTGCTTATGGAATGGATAAAATGGACGAAGACCAGACTGTACTTGTGTACGACTTGGGCGGCGGTACGTTCGATGTTTCTATTCTTGAGCTGGGCGACGGCGTATTCGAAGTTCGCTCCACAGCCGGTGATAACCGCCTTGGAGGAGATGACTTTGACCAAGTGATCATTGATTACTTAGTACAAGAGTTCAAAAAAGAAAATGGCATTGATTTGTCAAAAGATAAAATGGCTATGCAGCGCTTGAAAGATGCAGCAGAGAAAGCGAAGAAAGACTTATCTGGTGTTACTTCCACTCAAATCTCTTTACCGTTTATCACAGCTGGTGAAGCAGGACCGCTTCATTTGGAATTAACGTTAACGCGCGCGAAATTTGATGAATTGTCCGCTGACTTAGTTGAGCGTACAATGGGACCTGTGCGCCAGGCGCTTTCTGATGCGGGCATTTCAGCGTCTGAACTGGACCGCGTCATTTTGGTTGGCGGATCCACACGTATTCCGGCTGTTCAAGAAGCGATTAAGAAAGCAACAGGAAAAGAGCCTCATAAAGGCGTAAACCCAGACGAAGTAGTAGCTATGGGTGCAGCGGTTCAAGGCGGCGTGTTAACTGGTGATGTGAAAGATGTCGTTCTTCTAGATGTTACACCGCTTTCACTTGGAATTGAAACAATGGGCGGCGTATTTACAAAGTTAATTGATCGTAATACAACGATTCCAACATCTAAGTCCCAAGTGTTCTCGACAGCTGCCGATAACCAAACAGCCGTTGATATTCACGTTCTTCAAGGGGAGCGCTCAATGGCTTCTGCCAACAAAACGCTTGGCCGCTTCCAGCTGACAGATATTCCGCCGGCACCGCGCGGCATTCCGCAAATTGAAGTATCATTTGATATCGATAAAAACGGAATTGTAAACGTGAGCGCGAAAGATCTTGGCACGGGCAAAGAGCAAAACATCACGATCAAATCTTCTTCCGGCTTATCCGATGAAGAAATCGATCGCATGGTGAAAGAAGCTGAAGAGAATGCAGAAGCAGACAAGAAGCTGAAAGAAGAAGTGGAATTGAAAAATGAAGCGGATCAGCTTGTGTTTACTGCAGAAAAAACATTAAAAGAGCTTGAAGGCAAAGTCGATGCTGATGAAGTGAAAAAAGCAGAAGAAGCCAAAGAAGAATTAAAGGCGGCTCTTGAGAAAAATGAAGTGGAAGATATCCGCGCGAAGAAAGATGCGCTATCTGAAATTGTACAAAACTTATCAGTAAAATTATATGAAGAAGCAGCGAAACAAGCACAGCAAGGTCAAGAAGGAGAAGCGCAAGCATCCGGAAAAAAAGGCGATGATGTGGTTGACGCTGAGTTTGAAGAAGTAGACGATCAGAAATAATTTCGCGTACGTCTGCCTTTCAGACATTGAAAAGTCAAAGTCAGGGGTTTCTTGGCTTTGGCTTTTTTCAATGAATAATGTTCACTATTGCTAAGCAATTATGTTAAAATAGCCTTTATGTGAAATGAGTCGGGGAGTGGGCAATGATATGAGTAAACGAGATTATTATGAAGTGCTCGGCGTTGAAAAAGACGCCTCAAAAGAGGAAATAAAAAAAGCATACCGGAAGCTTTCTAAAAAATATCATCCTGATATTAATAAAGAAGCTGGTGCAGATGAGAAGTTTAAGGAAATAAAGGAAGCATATGAAGTATTAAGCGATGATCAAAAGAAAGCGCAATATGACCGATTTGGCCATACCGATCCGAATCAAGGATTTGGCGGACAGGACTTTGGCGGATTCGGCGGGTTTGAAGACATTTTCAGTACGTTTTTCGGCGGCGGCCGCAGAAGAGATCCGAATGCTCCGCGGCAGGGAGCTGACTTGCAATATACAATGACCATCAGCTTCGAAGACGCTGTATTCGGCAAAGAAACGGATATTCAAATTCCTAAAGAAGAAACGTGCGACACATGTCAGGGAACAGGCGCTAAGCCGGGAACGACTCCGGAAACGTGCAGCCACTGCCACGGCACCGGCGAGTTAAATGTTGAACAAAACACGCCGTTTGGCCGCATCGTTAACCGGCGGTCATGTCCTTATTGCCACGGCACCGGCAGTCTAATTAAAGACAAATGCACGACTTGCGGCGGGGATGGAGCAGTCACGAAAAACAAAAAAATTCATGTGAAAATCCCAGCAGGCATTGATGACGGCCAGCAGCTGCGCGTAGCAGGACAGGGTGAAGCTGGAATCAATGGCGGACCGGCAGGCGACTTATTCATTGTTTTCCGCGTGCTTCCTCACGAGCTGTTCGAGCGGGAAGGTGACGACATTTATTGTGAAATTCCAATCACCTTTGTTCAATCAGCGCTCGGAGACGAAATTGAAGTGCCAACCATTCACGGTAAAGTCAAGCTGAAGGTGCCGGCTGGAACGCAAACGGATACAAAATTCCGCCTGCGCGGAAAGGGTGTGCCTAATGTGCGCGGCTACGGTACAGGCGATCAGCATATTCGAGTGAAAGTCATTACTCCAACGAAGTTAACGGAGAAACAAAAGCATTTGCTGCGGGAGTTTGCTGAAGTAAGCGGCGAAGTGCTGGATGAGCAGGAAAACAGCTTTTTTGATAAAGTGAAACGTGCGTTAAAGCGCGACTAAATGAGAATGGAGCTGGCAAGGCGTGAAGTGGTCTGAGATTAGTATTCAAACAACGAATGAAGCCGTGGAACCAATTTCAAACATTTTGCATGAGGCAGGTGCAAGCGGAGTTGTCATTGAGGATCCAGTGGAACTGATCAGAGAAAGGGAAGATCAGTTCGGTGAAATTTATGAGCTTAATCCTCAAGATTATCCGGAAGAAGGCATTGTAATTGTGAAAGCTTATTTGCCTGTTAACAGCTTTCTCGCTGAGACAGCGGAAGGGATCGAAGAATCGATCAAAAACCTGTCCAGTTACGGGATTGACATTGGCCGCAATGAAGTGAAAATCACGGAAGTACATGAAGAAGATTGGGCAACAGCTTGGAAGCAATACTATCATCCGGTTAAAATCTCTGAAAAATTCACTATTGTGCCAACCTGGGAGCAATATGAACCTGTCAGTACGGATGAACTCATTATTGAGCTCGACCCGGGAATGGCCTTTGGCACAGGAACGCACCCAACAACGGTGATGTGCCTGCAAGCGCTGGAACGTTACGTCCATCCGGGAGATTATGTGGTTGATGTCGGCACGGGCTCTGGGGTTCTTAGCATTGGGGCGGCGATGCTTGGAGCTGAAAGAGTAACAGCTCTTGATTTAGATGAAGTCGCTGTTGAAGCCGCGAAAGAGAACATTCGCTTAAACAAGGTCGAAGAAAAAGTAACGGTATTGCACAATAACCTGCTTGACGGCATTACTGAACAGGCCGATGTTGTGGTCGCCAACATACTTGCTGAGGTCATCCTTTCGTTTACAGGGGATGTGGCTAAAAAGGTGAAAACTGGCGGATACTTTATTTCATCAGGAATCATCGGGCAAAAGAAAGAACAAGTGAAAGAAGCCGTGCAGGCAGTCGGATTTGAGGTAGAAGAAACGGTTCTTATGGAAGACTGGGTGGCCATTATCGCCAGAAAGAAATAAGGAACCGAACAATGAGTCAATGGATTTTCAACAGAACGATATTTTGGCAGACGGGGTGACAGCTGTGCAGCGATATTTTTTAAATGACAAGCCGGACAATGATGACAGAGTAACAATTACGGGAGAAGACTTCTATCATTTGGCGCGTGTGATGCGTGCGAAAGAAGGAGACAGGATTGCTGTCGTTTTTCCTGATGGAAGATCAGCAGAAGCAGAGATTAAAGAAGTTTCTGCCGACTGTGCCCTCGCCTTTATTGTGGAATGGCTGCATGATGAAAAAGAGCTGCCGGTAGCTGTCACGATTGCGAGCGGCTTGCCGAAAGGGGATAAACTCGAACTCGTTATTCAAAAGGGAACCGAGCTTGGCGCAAGCAAGTTTGTCCCTTTTCATGCGGATCGCTCCATCGTTAAATGGGATGAGAAAAAAGCTGCGAAAAAGACGGAACGCTGGGCAAAGATTGCCAAAGAAGCGGCGGAACAATCGCAGCGGAACCGCGTGCCGGAAGTGAATGTTCCGGTGAATTTTCAAGAATTAATTCGAATTGGAGAACAGTATCCATTTAAATTATATGCGTTTGAAGAAGAAAGCAAAAAGGGGGAGAAGACGGCGTTTCATCACTTGCTGAGTGAGATGAAGCCGGGCGACGAACTGCTGATTGTTTTTGGGCCGGAAGGCGGAATTTCAGAGAAGGAAGCAGAAAAGCTAAAGAGCAGCGGATTTGTTCCATGCGGGCTTGGGCCGCGGATTCTACGGACGGAAACGGCGCCTCTTTATGCTTTGTCTGCAATCTCCTACCATTTTGAACTAATGAGGTGACGATTATGCCTACAGTGGCATTCCAAACACTTGGATGTAAAGTAAATCATTATGAAACGGAAGCCATCTGGCAGCTGTTTAAAGGCCAGGGTTATGACCGTGTAGAATTCGAATCGACTGCAGACGTGTATGTTATTAATACATGTACAGTAACAAATACGGGGGACAAAAAAAGCCGCCAGGTGATCCGGCGCGCCGTACGTAAAAACCCTGATGCGGTAATCTGTGTAACCGGCTGTTATGCGCAAACATCTCCGGCGGAAATTATGGCGATTCCCGGAGTAGATGTTGTGGTTGGTACACAAGACCGCACAAAAATGCTGGAATACATCGAACAGTATAAAAGAGAACGCCAGCCTATCAATGGTGTCGGCAATATTATGAAAAACCGTGTATATGAAGAGCTGGACGTTCCGGCTTTTACAGACCGTACACGTGCTTCCCTGAAAATTCAGGAGGGCTGCAATAACTTTTGCACGTTCTGCATTATTCCGTGGGCGCGTGGTTTGATGCGCTCCCGCGACCCTGAAGAAGTAATTCGCCAGGCTCAGCAGCTAGTGGACGCCGGCTATAAAGAAATCGTTCTGACGGGTATTCATACCGGCGGATACGGATCGGATATGAAGGACTATAATTTAGCGATGCTGCTTACAGATCTGGAACAAAAAGTTAAAGGCCTTAAGCGCATCCGAATTTCTTCTATCGAAGCGAGCCAATTGACGGATGAAGTAATTGAAGTGATTGACCGTTCCAATATCGTGGTCAGACATCTGCATGTACCGCTTCAATCCGGCTCCAACACAGTGTTAAAGAGAATGCGGCGCAAATATACGATGGAGTTTTTCGCTGACCGTTTAAACCGTCTGAAGGAAGCTCTTCCGGGTCTGGCGGTTACTTCAGACGTCATTGTCGGCTTCCCTGGCGAGACAGAAGAAGAATTCATGGAAACGTATCATTTTATTAAAGAACATAAATTTTCTGAGCTTCATGTGTTCCCATATTCCAAACGGACAGGCACGCCGGCAGCGCGTATGGATGATCAAATTGATGAAGAAGTGAAAAACGAGCGGGTTCACCGTTTAATCGCTCTCTCCGACCAGCTGGCTAAAGAATATGCTTCTCGTTTTGAAGGAGAAGTACTGGAGGTCATCCCTGAAGAGCCGTTTAAAGAAGGCTCTGAAGAAGGCTTGTATACTGGGTATACCGATAACTATTTAAAGGTAGTCTTCCCGGCTACCGAAGAAATGGTTGGCCAGCTTGTGAAAGTAAAAATTACAAAAGCCGGTTATCCGTTCAATGAAGGACAATTCGTTCGGGTAATGGATGAAGAGTTAAACCCGACAGTTTAATAACAGAACAAAGCCTTTCATGCAAAAGCGTATGAAGGGCTCAGACCGCGGACCAACTCAATGAAATTGAGGTTGGTCCGCGGTCTTTTTATTTTTTTGCAGATAGGTTCTGTTGCTTCTCCATTTCAGGCGCTTCGCTTTCCGCGGGGCGGGCGGCGAGCCTCCTCGGCGTCCAAGCGCCTGCGGGGTCTCGCCTGTCCCGCTGCTCCCGCCGGAGTCTGCGCGCCTTCCATTCCAATCAACAAAGTGCAAAAGAAGAGGCCAGCCGTCTTGCGATATTTGTTTGAAATGGAAGAACCTTGCCGTCATCGAGCGGCTGAGTGAAAATGAGCGGTCTTTTTATTTTTTGCGGATGGGTTCTGTTACTTTCCATTCCAGGCGCTTCGCTTTCCGCGGGGCGGGCGGCGAGCCTCCTCGGGCGTCCAAGCGCCTGCGGGGTCTCGCCTGTCCCGCCGCTCCCGCCGGAGTCTGTGCGCCTTCCATTCCAATCAACAGGTGTATAAAGTTAGGGTAGACCTACAAAACGCTTGAGATGAGGAAGAGGTTTTCGAAACGTCATCCTATCCGATGGAGGCATTTCCTTCATTGGATAGGATGGAAGAGATGGAACCAGGAGTGAGCCGTCTAAGCATTTTACTCACTCTTAACCTCTTTTGCGGGCAAATTGGGGCCTTTCATGCAAAAGTGCATGAAAGGCTTTTAAATTCGCGGAAAAAGGGTATGGTAAGAGAAAATAAAGGTGAAAGTTTCTAAAGTAACTCGCCATTTTACTGATTCGATGGTACGATAGGAAAAGAGGTACGTACAACTTGTTGAAAAGGAGATAAGTCACTTGATAACAGATCAATTTGGAGATGTAGCAAAAATCATTGACCATACGTTATTAAAACCGGAAACGACAAAGGATCAGGTTAAGAAGCTTTGCGAGGAAGCAAGAGCCTATGAATTTGCTTCCGTCTGCATTAATCCTGTCTGGGTTGCTTATGCGAGTGAGCAGCTGCAAGGCACAAAAGTAAAAGTATGCACGGTAATCGGTTTTCCGCTCGGAGCGACGACCTCCACAGTGAAAGCTTTTGAAACAAAAGAAGCGATTGAAAACGGCGCAACAGAAGTGGACATGGTGATCAATATCGGCGCTTTAAAAGCCGGCGATGATGAAACGGTGTTAAAAGACATTCAAGCAGTAACCGCCTCTGCGCGCGGAAAGGCGCTGACAAAAGTCATCATTGAAACGAGTCTGTTAACGGATGAAGAGAAGGAGCGGGCTTGCCGATTGGCGGTTGAAGCCGGCGCTGATTATGTAAAAACATCTACTGGGTTTTCTACAGGAGGAGCGACAGAAGAAGATATTCGCTTCATGAGAAAAACAGTCGGCCCGGATATCGGGGTGAAAGCTTCCGGAGGTGTTCGCAGCCAAGAGGACGCCTTGAACATGATCAAGGCTGGAGCGACAAGAATTGGAGCCAGCTCAGGCGTGCAAATCGTTCAAGGGCTGAAAGGCACGTCAGATTATTAAAAGTCCGCATAAACATATTGGTGGTTAAAAAGGAATTTCTTGACCGTCATACCGGCTTGTATTATAATTATTTGGTACATGGAATTTCCGTTACGGAACATGTAATCGTAAGTGTTCGGAGGGAGGGAAAGAGATATGTCAAAAACAGTTGTTCGTAAAAACGAATCGCTTGAAGACGCTCTACGTCGGTTCAAACGTGCTGTTTCCAAAACTGGAACTTTACAAGAAGCAAGAAAACGCGAATTTTATGAAAAACCAAGCGTAAAGCGTAAAAAGAAATCAGAAGCGGCTAGAAAACGTAAGTTCTAAAGAGAGAGAGGGTATTACTTTGAGTCTTCTCGAGCGTTTAAATGATGATATCAAGCAAGCGATGAAAAACAAAGACAAAGAAAAATTGACTGTAATCCGCATGCTGAAAGCTTCTTTGCAAAACGAAGCCATTAAAGCAGGCAGCCAAGGATTAACAGAAGATGAAGAGTTGGCGGTTCTTTCTCGTGAAGTGAAACAGCGCAAAGACTCCCTCCATGAATTTGAAAAGGCGGGGCGTGCTGACCTCGTTTCAAAAATTCAAACTGAACTGACTTACGTGAACTCATATATGCCAGAACAGCTTTCAGACGAAGAGATAGAGGCAATTGTTCAGGAAACGATTGCTCAAGTTAATGCTTCCTCTAAAGCAGACATCGGCAAAGTAATGGGCGCATTAATGCCGAAAATAAAAGGCCGGGCTGACGGCGGTCTCGTCAATAAGCTCGTGCAGCAAAAACTTTCGTAAAAAAGATGACAGGTTCTCCTGTCATCTTTTTTATTTGATCGTTTTTAACAAGCGCCGCTCTTTTTAGGATATTAGCGACCGCTTTGTTCATGAAAAATAAATTTTTGGCCCATGCTCAGCCATAATATAAAAAGGATAAACCGAGCTAGTTTTCATGAATGGCCCGCTCATTTTTACAATTGTTTAAACGGGGTGAGAGAGATGAAACATGCATTAGTCATAGGAGGAACCGGTATGCTGTCAGGTTTGTCTCTTTGGTTGGCAGAAAACAATTATTATGTTTCGGTTGTTGCCCGCGATCCGCACAAAATGGAGCGGATGATCAAGCGATCTGCGAATCCATCGAAACTTATGCCTATATTCGTTGATTACAGCCATGAGGATGAGTGGAGACGGGCGCTTTTGCCGCCTATAAGACAGAAGCGCCCGTTTGATTTAGGATCCATTCATATGCCAATAGTGCCCTTTATACGGTTGCTGAAATAGTGTCAAAGAATAATAACAGATGGCAGCTTTATCATCTTCTTGGAAGCAACCGTGACGCAGATGCGGTTAAAGCTAGTTTGGGTATTCCGGATAACTGTGACTACCATCAAGTCCAGCTCGGCTTTGTGATCGAAAACAATCGTTCCCGATGGTTAACCAATGACGAAATTTCAGCAGGAACCATTGCAGCTATAAGAAACAGGAACGATAATTACACGCTGATCGGAGAATCTGGCCCTTGGCATAGATGGCCGGGAAACGTTTAAACAATCATGCCGCTCCATATGAACCGGTGGTATGATCATGTGTTTTGTCTGATGCTTATCAAGAAAGCGCCATCCTCTTTTAGGTGACATTCCAGGCATGAAACCAAAAGCTGCTCTCTGCTGTAAAGAGCCTTTTTATTCAAAAGCCATTCAGACATTTCTGGTTTTTTGTTATATTTTTGAAACTTTTTCTTTACAATAACCGTATAGAAGGAAAAGGATGCTGAGGGGTGGTGAGTTTGATAAGAAGGTGGTTTGCTTTAATATTTGGTATGCTGCTCCTGTTGATGGGACTGGGCTTCCCGGTTTTCTCGCAGGCTGAGGAGCAGCCGGTGTATGTAGTGCCTGTGCATCATGAGGTGGAAAAAGGGCTTTATGCTTTTATGGAGCGTTCATTTGAAGAGGCGGCGGAAAACGGAGCACAACTGATTGTCCTCGATATTCATACACCAGGCGGCGCAGTAGATGCAGCCGGAGAAATTGGCAAGCTGTTAGATGAAACAGATATACGGACCGTCGCTTTCATTAACGATCGCGCGCTATCGGCAGGAGCCTTTATTTCTCTTCATACCGATGCGATTTATATGGTGCCGAACGGACAGATTGGGGCAGCGGCCATCATTGACCAGCAGGGAAATATGGCGGACAAAAAAGCCCAAAGCTATTGGCGCTCAGCGATGAAAAGCGCAGCCCAGACAAACGGCCTGGATCCAAAATACGCAATAGCGATGGCTGATCCGGAGGTTAACTTGCCGGAATATGGGGCTGGGAAAGGCGAATTGTTGACCTTTTCAGCAAAAGAAGCATTGGAAACCGGTTATTCAAAGGCGACTGTCCGTGAATTAAAACAAGTTTTACAGCATGAAAAAGCAGGAGAGGCGCAGGTTATAGAGGTAGAAGAGAGCTGGGCGGAAAAAGTCGCCCGATTTGTGACTAATCCGATTGTGGTCCCGATTTTGCTGTCACTGGCCAGTCTCGGGCTCGTTCTGGAATTGTATTCGCCAGGATTTGGCTTGCCGGGTTCTGTTGGTCTCGCTTCCTTGCTGCTGTTTTTCTACGGTCATTTAGTTGCCGGTCTTGCAGGATACGAATCTGTGCTGTTATTTATCATCGGTGCAGTGTTAGTTGTTGCTGAGCTGTTTCTTCCAGGCGGAATTGCCGGCATATTAGGCTTTTCTGGTTTAGCCGGGAGTATTTTGCTGGCTGGAGATAATGTAAAATGGATGGGCGTTTCTTTGGTCATAGCAATGGCCATTTCTATCACAGCAATGATTCTAATGGTGAAGGTGTTTGGTAAAAAGATGAAATTTTTTAAAAAGATGATTTTAAACGATGCTACGAACACAGAAAGCGGCTATGTATCCAACGTCAATCGCTCTGAACTTCTTGGCAAAACAGGCATCACCAAAACCCCATTTCGTCCCTCTGGCACAATGATGATGGAGAAAGAGCGAATTGATGCGGTAAGTGAAGGCGGTTTCATTGCGCCAGGAAAAGAAGTGGTTGTGGTCAAAGTGGAAGGGGCGCGAATTGTCGTGCGGGAAATTGATTAAGGAGGGAAAAGGTCATGGATCTTGGATTTGGATTTATTATTGCAGCGGTTGTTATCGGTATTATTGTTTTATCGGTGTTCTTTACGTTTGTTCCTGTTATGCTATGGATTTCTGCCTTGGCAGCAGGAGTAAAAATCAGTATTTTCACGTTAATTGGAATGAGACTCCGCCGGGTCATCCCGAGCCGTGTCGTTAATCCGCTGATTAAAGCATCGAAAGCAGGGTTAGATGTTACAACGAACCAGCTTGAAAGCCACTACTTAGCAGGCGGAAATGTTGACCGTGTGGTTAATGCGCTAATTGCTGCCCAGCGTGCCAACATTGAATTGTCCTTTGAGCGTTGCGCGGCCATTGATCTTGCGGGCCGTGATGTGTTGCAAGCTGTGCAAATGAGCGTTAACCCCAAAGTGATTGAAACGCCATTTATTGCCGGTGTGGCAATGGACGGGATTGAAGTGAAGGCAAAAGCCCGTATTACCGTGCGCGCCAATATCGAGCGTCTCGTCGGGGGAGCGGGAGAGGAAACCATCGTTGCCCGTGTCGGTGAAGGGATTGTTAGTACCATCGGTTCAAGTGATAACCATAAAAAAGTACTTGAAAATCCGGATATGATTTCGCAGACGGTTTTAAGTAAAGGGCTTGATGCCGGTACAGCCTTTGAAATTTTGTCCATCGATATTGCGGATGTAGATATCGGCAAAAATATCGGAGCCGAACTGCAAAGAGAGCAAGCGGAAGCGGACAAAAATATTGCCCAGGCCAAGGCAGAAGAGCGCCGGGCCATGGCGGTAGCCAATGAGCAGGAAATGAAAGCGCGCGTACAAGAGATGCGGGCAAAGGTCGTCGAAGCAGAAGCAGATGTGCCGCTCGCCATGGCAGAAGCCTTGCGCACAGGAAATATTGGTGTGATGGATTATATGAACTATAAAAATATCGATGCCGATACTGGCATGCGCGGATCAATCGGCAAGATGGCCGGCGGCAAGGACGGCAATAAAGGCCAAGACAGCTAATGCACTTGTTTTTTAAAGGAGGGGCGCCATGGAATCCATTATTATAGCCATTATTATTGGTGTCATTTCGGTGATTACCGGCCGTCTCAAAGGAGAGAACGAGAAAGCGAAAAAGCAGAACACACAGCAGAAAAAAATGCCGTCACCGTCTGGGGCCAACGTGTTTGCTCAAGCAGAGCAGAAAAAGGAGGCACTTCAGACAGCCCGGCGGCAAACACCTAAACAGACAAATGAAGAAGCGAGAAAAGAAGCAGTCCGAAATGAAAGCACCTCCGGCCGTTTAAGACGTTTTCAGGAAGAAGATAAAAAAGAGCAGAAAAAAGACTCTGTTCCTAATTTAGAAGTAGGTGCTGACGATTTAACAAAGGGAATTATCCTCGCAGAGATTCTTGCTCCTCCTAAAGCATTAAGACGGAAATAAACTGACATGTTCCCTCCTCCCCTTTCATACATTTGAAAGGAGAGGGGGGTTCTTTTTATGGCAAAAAAGTGGGGAGAGCAAATGAGAAGCTGGCTGACAAAATCGCTGAACCTGCCCGAAGATGTCATGATGGACCTTCCCCGGATCACGATGATTGGCCAGCTTCATATCTATATTGAAAATCATAGAGGATTGCTTGCTTTCTCAGATAAAGAGGTGCGGTTAATGCTTACGAAGGGCCAGCTGCTCATTAAAGGCCAGTCATTTACAATTAAGACTATTTTGCCGGAAGAAATATTAATCGAAGGAAAAATTGAGAAGTTCGTTTATTTGGATGGGTAAGGGGGAAAAAGCTTGAACAATCAGTGGCTTGCTTTTTTTCAAGGGATTATTTTTGTGAAGGTGCAGGGACAAGGAGCGGAACGTTTGATTAACCGTTTGCTTCGTTCCGGCATTCCCATTTGGAATGTAAGCAAACAAGGCGAACAGGCCATTTTATTTTCCTGTTCCCTTCAGCATATCCACAAGGTAAGACGGGCGGCACGTACATTTGAAGGGGATCTGCACTTCTACAGGGGAGAAGGCTTCCCTTTTTTGCTGAAAAGACTGTGGAGAAGTTCCGGATTTTTAGTTGGAGCGGCTGCTTTTCTGGTGGTCGTCCTGCTGCTATCAAACATTGTCTGGCGAATAGATATCGGTGGAGCAAGCCCGAAAATGGAGCACCAAATCCGCAAAGAGCTTGCTGGTATGGGCATTGAGAAAGGGAAGTTTATCTTTAGCGCAGACGATCCCGAAACCGTTCAGCATAAGCTTTTGAACCGTATTGAGGGATTGACGTGGGTTGGAGTAGAAGTGAGAGGCAGCACCTTTCACTTTCGCGTGGTGGAAAAAACTGCTCCAAAGGAAAAGAAAGTGAAAGGTCCAAGGCATCTTGTAGCGGCAAAAGAGGCAGTGATCGCCAAGCTGTTTGTAAAAAAGGGACAGGCTGCCGTCAAAAGAGACCAATTTGTTCATAAAGGCCAGCTGCTTGTATCCGGCTTTATCGGCACAGAAGACAGGTTAAAGGAAGTGGCTGCTGACGGTGAAGTATGGGCAGAGACTTGGTATAAGGCGAAGGTGGAAATGCCCGTCTCTACAGAATTCCAAGTGTTGACCGGCCGTCAGATGAAAAAACATCGGCTTGAAGCAGGATCATTTAAACTGCCGGTATGGGGATTTAAAAATCATTCTTTTGCGGATTATAAGAAGGACGAGCAACTGCATTCTATTTCGTTTCTCGGGATGAAACTGCCGGTCAGCTATGCGGAAACAACTTATTATGAAAGCAAGCAGACAAGCCGGTCGTATACCGAAAAAGAAGCTGAACTTCGGGCATTAGACATTGCCAGAGGGGATCTTGAAGCAAAGCTCCCCGAGAAAGCAGAGATACGCGGTGAAAAAATTTTGCAGAGACAGTTCACGAATGGTAAAGTAAAATTATCTATACACTTCCAAGTACTAGAAAATATAGCCGTAGAGAAACCAATCACTCAAGGAGACAAAAAGAATGCCAGAAGAAAAAAACATAATGAATATCCAGCTCGAAAATCCGAATGAAGCAGCTGCGCTCTTCGGTGTGTCGGATAAGAATCTGACCATTTTAGAAGAAGAGTTTGATGTGTCTCTCATTACAAGAGGAGAAACGCTTCATATAGCTGGTGCAGAAACGAATACAGCGCTAGTGAGAGAAATTGTGTACCGCTTGCTCCTTATTATCCGCAAAGGCATTAATATTGGAGAGCGTGACGTTATGAACGCTGTTCAAATGGCGAAAAATGGAACGATTGAATATTTAGATGAACTGTATGATCAGGAAATTACAAAGAATGCGAAAGGCAAGTCGATCCGTATTAAAACGCTTGGACAGCAGGAATATGTAACAGCCATCCGCAAGCATGATCTTGTATTCGGCATCGGCCCGGCAGGTACAGGAAAAACCTATTTAGCTGTCGTCATGGCTGTTCATGCATTAAAAACGGGACAAGTAAAGCGGATCGTGCTGACGAGGCCGGCTGTAGAAGCAGGTGAAAGCTTGGGATTCCTGCCTGGAGATTTAAAGGAAAAAGTTGACCCGTATTTGCGTCCTTTGTACGATGCCCTGCATGATGTGCTTGGTACAGAGCAAACGCAGCGGCTCATTGAACGGGGAACGATTGAAGTGGCGCCGCTTGCTTATATGCGCGGCCGGACGCTTGATGACGCCTTCGTTATTTTAGATGAAGCGCAAAATACAACGAAAGCCCAAATGAAGATGTTTTTAACGCGGCTTGGCTTTGGATCAAAAATGGTGATAACGGGTGACCGAACGCAAATTGATTTGCCGAAAGGGGCACAATCCGGACTCGTCTCAGCAGAGCAAATTTTAAAACGGGTTCCGTCTCTCTCTTTTATTTATTTAGAGCAAAGCGATGTTGTTCGTCATCCGCTCGTGGCCCGGATTATTCAAGCCTATGAAGAACTTGATAGTTAACAGGCAGTCTGCGGACTGCCTGTTTTTCTTTTCTTTGAGCGGTACATGATTTTTTTGGGGAAACCTGTTATGATTTTACGTACAAGAGAAATAAATACTATACGGAAATAAAAATTAATTGCTTGAATAGTAACAGGAAAGACAGGAAGAAAGTGAAGAACGGAGGAAAGCAATGGGCTTAGTGATAGATATGGTGGATGAAACAGAAGAGTTGGCAGCGGAAGCCTTTCAACTGGTGGAGGCATTGCTAGAGATGACCGCTCAAAAGGAAGGCGTGGCTGAAGGAAGCGAGGTCTCGGTAACATTTACTGATAATGCCCGAATTCAGGAAATCAACCGCGAGTATCGCGAGAAAGATGCACCGACTGATGTTATTTCTTTTGCTTTGGAAGAAATGGGAGAGGGGGAAATAACAATTAGCGGGGCGGAAGGACTGCCGCGCATGCTGGGGGACATTGTCATTTCTGTGCCGCGAGCGAAGGAACAGGCTGTTGATTATGGACACAGCTTTGAACGGGAGCTGGGTTTTCTGGCCGTTCACGGGCTGCTTCATTTGCTCGGTTATGATCATATGACAGAGGAAGAGGAAAAAGTCATGTTTCAAAAGCAAAGGGACATCTTAAATGAATATGGATTGGAACGGTAAAAAAGCGATCGGCTTGCAGCGGTTCTTCTTTTCCTTCCGCTATGCGCTCAACGGCCTGCGAATTGTTTGGCAAGAGCCTAATTTCCGATTTCATTTGGCCGCGGCAGCCGCAGTGGTCGCGGCGGGCGTATTTTTCTCATTATCGCGAACCGAGTGGCTGTTTATTTTAATAATGATCTTTGGAGTGATGACGCTTGAAGCAGTCAATACTGCTATCGAAAAAGCCGTCGACTTAGTAACAGAAGATCGCCATCCGCTGGCTAAAGCGGCCAAAGATGTAGCGGCAGGAGCGGTTTTATTGTTTTCCCTTCTTGCCTCTTTGGTCGGAACAATCATTTTTTTGCCGAAAGTCTTTGGTTTATTTTAGATAATTTAGATTTTTCAGAAAAAGAAAACATAAATAGATTACAACAAAGCTGTTTTATATTAAAATAGAAAGCAGAGGAGCAGGAATCATTGAAAAAAGAACAATTAGTTAAGGAAGCGATCATCGCAAGAGAACGTGCATACGTGCCTTATTCAAAATTTAAAGTAGGTGCTGCACTTCTGACAAAGGATGGAAAGGTCTTTCACGGATGCAATATAGAAAATGCTGCCTACAGCATGTGTAATTGCGCGGAAAGAACCGCTTTATTTAAGGCCTGGTCCGAGGGCGAAAAAGAATTCGCTGCGCTGGCGGTAGCTGCCGATACCAAGCGGCCGGTACCTCCATGCGGTGCCTGCCGTCAGGTGATTTCTGAGCTTTGTCCGCCTGAAATGAAGGTCATCTTAACGAACCTGCAGGGAGATGTACAAGAAACAACTGTTGAACAACTATTGCCAGGAGCATTTTCACCGGAGGATTTACATGAATAGACAAGAGACAAATTCAACTTATAAATCAGGTTTTATCTCCATTATTGGACGCCCGAATGTAGGGAAGTCGACCTTCCTGAATAGGGTGATCGGCCAAAAGATTGCCATTATGAGTGATAAGCCGCAAACGACAAGAAACAAAGTGCAAGGAGTTTATACGAAAGAAGACGCCCAAATGATCTTTATTGATACCCCGGGCATTCATAAACCAAAGCACAAGCTTGGCGACTTTATGATGAAGGTTGCCGTTAATACGCTAAAGGAAGTGGATCTGGTTCTTTTTATGGTGAATGCCGAAGAAGGATACGGCCGCGGGGATGAGTTTATTATTGAAAAACTGAAGGGCATCCAAACGCCGGTTTTTCTTGTGATCAACAAAATTGACCGCATCCATCCAGATCAGTTGATGGAATTAATCGACCGATATAAAGATTTATATTCATTTGCAGAGATTATTCCTATTTCTGCTCTTGAAGGAAACAACGTAGAGCGCCTGCTTGGACAAATTGAAGAAAATTTGCCTGCCGGGCCGCAATATTATCCGGCTGATCAAGTGACAGACCATCCGGAGCGCTTTATTGTGTCCGAGCTGATCCGGGAAAAGGTTCTCCATTTGACAAGGGAGGAAGTGCCTCATTCCATTGCCGTGGTTATTGATAAAATGGAGCGGCGCAGTGACAAAGACATTATCAATGTTATGGCTACGATCGTTGTGGAGAGAGACTCCCAAAAAGGGATTGTCATCGGCAAGCGCGGTGCTTTGCTCAAGGAGATCGGCCAGCGGGCCCGGCATGACATTGAACATTTGCTGGGTTCCCAAGTATTTCTCGAGCTGTGGGTGAAGGTGCAAAAAGATTGGCGCAACAAAGCATCCAACCTTCGTGACTTCGGGTTCCGTGAAGATGAATACTGATCAATCAATAATTAGAAATTTTTGCTCCTCATAATCAAAAAGGAATCGGTGAAGCTAATAGGGAAGCCAAAGGTAAATGCCAGTTCTAATTAAGAAAGGCGGGAAAGAGCATGTTAGATTTTACGTGGAAAGTCTTTTCGGAGACAGGAAGTGTGGAAATGTACCTTTTGTATAAGGAGATTGAACAAGGCCGCAGCTATCCCCCATTTGAACAAGAGCAACAATTGGCTGATCCCGACTTCCCGGTTGCCGGAGTGACGAATTGAGGAGGGTGAAAGGATGGCCTTCTCATGCTTCAAAAGATTGAAGGGATTGTAATTCGAACATCCGATTATGGAGAAACTAATAAAGTTGTAACCATTTACACACGGGAGAAGGGCAAGCTCGCTTTTATGGCGCGTGGAGCAAAGAAGCCCAACAGCCGCCTTTCTTCCGTCACCCAGCCGTTTACACATGGAAGCTTTCTTGTTCAGTCCGGCAGCGGTCTCGGTACATTGCAGCAGGGGGAAATGATGACATCCATGCGCCATATCCGGGAAGATTTGCTTATGTCTGCACATGCGGCCTACATGGCCGAACTGCTTGACAAAAGCACAGAAGAAAAAAAGCCGAATCCATATTTATATGAGCTTTTTGAGCAATGTCTTCATTACTTGAACGAGGGGTATGACGCAGAAGTTATCACAGCCATTTTTGAAATGAAAATGCTGCAGGTGATCGGCTTGCACCCGGAGCTGTCCGGCTGTGCTCATTGCGGGAGCCGGGAAGGCCGTTTTGCCTTTTCCATTCGGGAAAACGGCTTTTTATGCCATCGCTGCTTTGAAGTAGATCCATATTTGCTGCCGTTATCACAAGCTGCAATTAAACTGTTGCGGCTGTTTTATTTTTTCGATCTGAAAAGACTGGGCGATATCAAGGTGAAGGAAGAGACAAAAAAAGAATTGCGGACGGCGATTTCTCTCTACTACGATGAGTATTCCGGCATTTATTTAAAATCGCGCAGGTTTCTTGACCAGATGGAGAGAATGCAGTCTTTTCTTATGAATAAAGAGCAAGAAGAGGATTGACAAACGGCCTGTTTTCGATTAAGTTTTTTATATTCAATCCAAATAATGATTAGCTGCAGTGAAGGAATGGAGTACATGATTTTCCTCTTTTACAAGCGAACCCGGGACAGTGAAAGCCGGGGAAAGAGCATCATGGAAGGGCGGTCTGGAGCAGCATGTTGGAAAAGAGGCCGTGTTTTAGTATACGGCAAATAGGGTGGAACCGCGGGTAACTCTCGTCCCTATGTACAATGATGTGCATAGAGACGGGAGTTTTTTGGTTTGTTACAGATGCTCCAGCCGCTAAGTTATTTAGTACAGCAATGGTGCTTCGTTTTCTTCGCAACAGGGAGCGCCATTCACCAATTATAGAAAGAGAGGCATCGATATGAATATTCAAGAAATGATTTTAACCTTGCAAAAACACTGGTCTGATCACGGCTGTATTTTAATGCAGGCATACGACGTAGAAAAAGGAGCAGGCACGATGAGCCCTTATACGTTCTTGCGGGCGATCGGCCCCGAGCCCTGGAACGTGGCTTATGTAGAGCCGAGCCGGCGACCGGCAGACGGCCGCTACGGGGAAAACCCGAACCGCTTATACCAGCATCATCAGTTTCAAGTGATTATGAAGCCTTCACCGGATAACATTCAGGAAATGTATTTGGATTCCTTGCGGGCACTCGGCATTGAACCGCTTGACCATGATATCCGTTTCGTAGAGGATAACTGGGAAAATCCTTCTCTCGGCTGTGCCGGGCTTGGCTGGGAAGTATGGCTTGATGGAATGGAAATCACTCAATTCACCTATTTTCAGCAAGTTGGCGGACTCGAATGTAAGCCAGTTTCGGTAGAGATTACATATGGAATTGAGCGTCTGGCGTCTTATATTCAAGAAAAGGAAAATGTGTTCGATTTGGAATGGACAGAAGGCTTCACTGTCAGAGATATCTTCTATCAGCCGGAGTTCGAGCATTCGAAATATACCTTTGAAACTTCAGATGCTGACATGCTTTTTAATCTCTTTGCGATTTATGAAAAAGAGGCGAAGCGCCAAATGGACGAAGGGCTTGTTCATCCTGCTTATGATTATGTTCTAAAATGCTCTCATGTGTTCAACGTTCTTGATGCAAAAGGAGCAATTTCAGTCACAGAGAGAACAGCCTATCTGGGCCGTATGCGCAGTCTGGCTAGACAAATTGCCAAAACATTTTATGAAGAACGCGAAAAACTTGGATTCCCAATGTTGAAAGAGAAAGGGGAGGCGGAACATGAATAAGAGAGATATGCTGTTAGAGGTTGGCCTGGAGGAAATGCCAGCGCGCTTTGTAACGGAGTCCATGAATCAGCTTGGAAAGAAAGTGGAAGAATTCCTGCAAGAGCAGAAAGTCTCTTTTGAAGGAGTAAAGCTTTATTCTACTCCGCGTCGATTAGCTGTCCTGGTAGAAGGGGCGGCGGAAGCGCAAGAGGATATCGAAGAAGAAGCGAAAGGGCCGGCTAAAAAAATCGCCCTTCAAGAAGATGGTTCCTGGTCCAAAGCAGCGATCGGATTCACGCGCGGTCAAGGGATGACTGTTGATGATATTTATTTTAAAGAAATCAACGGTGTAGAATATGTTCATGTCAATAAATTCATTAAGGGCCAGCCGACGGTTGATTTGCTGCCAAAGCTGCGTGAGATTGTCATTGGCCTGCATTTTGGAAAAAATATGCGCTGGGCAGACAATGACCTGCGGTATATTCGCCCGATTAAATGGATGGTTGCTTTATTCGGCTCAGAAGTGATCCCATTCCAAATCACAAATGTATCTACCGGCCGGACAACAAAAGGGCACCGCTTTTTAGGAGATTCAGTGACGGTGGAGATGCCAGGAGACTACGAAGAACTGCTGAAGAATCAGTTTGTTATTGCAGATCCGGCGGAGCGGAAAAAGTCTATCCGCCAGCAGCTGGCCCAGCTGGAAACAGAAAACAAGTGGGTCATTCCCGTCGATGAAGACTTGCTTGAAGAAGTCACTAACCTGGTAGAATATCCGACTGCTTTATCCGGATCATTCAACAGCAATTTTCTTGAATTGCCTGAAGAAGTGCTGATTACATCCATGAAAGAGCATCAGCGTTATTTTCCGGTAAAAGATAAAGAAGGCACGCTCCTTCCTCACTTTGTTACTGTCCGCAATGGTGACAGCCGTTCGCTTGATACGGTCGCTCGCGGAAATGAAAAGGTATTGAGAGCCCGGCTTGCCGATGCTGACTTTTTCTATAAAGAAGATCAAAGCAAAGAAATTGATTTCTTCTTAAACAAACTGCAAGCTATCGTATATCATGAAAAAATCGGCACGCTAGCTGAAAAGGTCAGCCGAATTCGCCGTTTGGCGGCCAAGCTGGGCGAGCTCACTGGCACAGCCAAAGAAGAAAAAGAAAAAATCGATCGTGCAGCAGAAATTTGCAAATTTGATCTTGTTACACAGATGGTATATGAGTTTCCGGAATTGCAAGGGATCATGGGCGAAAAGTATGCTCGGCAAAAAGGTGAAGATGCGGAAGTGGCCCGGGCCGTTAACGAACATTATGAACCGCGCCATGCTGGAGATAAAGCGCCTGAAACATTTACCGGAGCCATCGTTAGCCTGGCTGATAAGCTGGACACGATTGTTTCTTGCTTCGCCGTCGATATTATTCCAACCGGCTCTCAAGATCCTTATGCTTTAAGAAGACAAGCAGCAGGTATTGTTCTTATTCTGGAAGAGAAGAAGTGGGATGTTTCGCTTGAAACGGTTCTGCAAGCAGCTATCGATGTGGTGAAAGCAGACCAAGTCGGTGAAAAAGAAACGGAAGCTCTCTTGGAAGAATTGGTTGCGTTCTTTAAGCTTCGCATTAAACACAGCTTGCAGGAAAGAGACGTTCGCTATGATTTAATTGACGCTGTGCTGGCGGAGCAGATCGGCTCCTTGACTTCTCTGTTTGCAAAAGCAGCTGTGCTGATGGCACATAAGGAAGAAGCCGGCTTTAAAGAGGCGACGGAAGCATTGAGCCGTGTTGTAAACATTGCTAAAAAAGCGTCCGCTGCAGGAGCAGTGAAGGAACAGCTCTTTGAAAATGAGGAAGAAAAGGCATTATACAAGGAATTTGTTCATGTACAGCAAGGGCTGGAAGCGGCAGAAACAGCGGAACAGCAATTTGCTCTGCTTTCAAGCTTAAAGCAGCCGATCGAACAATATTTTGACCATACGATGGTTATGGCGGAAGAAGCAGCTGTCCGGGAAAACCGTTTAAATCAAATGAGAGAACTTTCGGTGCTTATTCTCAATTTTGCTGACTTTAATAAAATTTTAGTGAAGTAAAGGAGCAGTTGTTTTTTTGCTTTCATTGATCATTCATCTATACCAGCGCAAAATATAGCGGCCGAATGAAACTTTTCTTTTCATTCGGGTTAAATAGTATATAATATTTATTATATGGTATAACACTTTTAAAGACGGAGGCACAGGTGCTTGTTGGCTCAGCTGTAAGAATGAAAGGGGTAACGGGCTGCCGGCACTTGTGCTGTTATTGCGCATTAGGTGGTGAGGGAGATCGAACTTAATAATCGGCAGGAGAAAATCCTGCAAATTGTCAAAGAAAACGGGCCAATTACCGGTGAAAATATCGCGGAACGGCTGAATTTAACAAGAGCTACGCTGCGTCCGGATTTAGCTATCTTAACGATGGCCGGCTTTTTAGATGCACGGCCCCGCGTCGGCTATTTTTATACAGGCAAATCCGGCACCCAGCTTCTTACGGAAAATTTAATGAAAATCTATGTGAAAGACTATCAGGCGGTGCCTGTTGTTGTACGCGAACATGTATCTGTCTACGATGCCATCGTCACAATGTTTTTAGAGGATGTCGGCACGTTGTTTGTAGTAGATGAGAACAGTCATTTAGCCGGTGTGCTTTCACGCAAAGACTTGCTGCGGGCAAGCATCGGCAAGCAGGAATTAAATGCAATTCCAGTCAATATTATTATGACAAGAATGCCAAACGTTACTGTATGCGAAAGAGATGATTTGCTCGTTGATGTGGCGAAAAACTTAATTGAACGCCAAATAGATGCTGTGCCAGTCGTGAAAAAAACGGCTGCCGGCCAAGAAGTGATCGGCCGCATCACTAAAACGAATATTGCCAAAGCATTTGTCTCATTGGCAGATGACGAATGATGCAGCTAAGAAAGGAGGTTCTATTTTTTGCTGAATGACCCAATCATCTACATCGTCTCTGATTCAGTAGGCGAGACAGCCGAACTTGTGGCAAAAGCGGCTGTCAGCCAGTTTAATGGATCGCACGCTGTGATCAAACGATTTCCATATGTGGAGGATTTATCGACCATTGATGAAGTCATTGACCTGGCGAAAATCGAGCGCGGAATTATTGTTTATACACTTGTTAAACCACAGATCAGAAATTATATGAAGCAGCAAGCTGAAAAAGAAAATATTATGATTTTTGATTTGATTGGTCCGCTGATGGATGAATTAGAATCTTTATACGGCCATCAGCCTTTAATGGAACCGGGCCTCGTGAGGAAGCTGGATGAACAATATTTCAAAAAGGTAGAAGCTATCGAGTTTGCTGTCAAATATGATGATGGGCGGGATCCTCGAGGTCTGTTGAAAGCGGATGTTATTTTAATCGGTGTTTCACGGACGTCAAAAACGCCTCTTTCACAATACCTGGCGCATAAGCGTCTGAAAGTAGCCAATGTTCCGCTTGTACCAGAAGTGGACCCTCCAGAGGAATTATTTAGCCTTCCGCCTGAAAAGTGCTTTGGATTAAAAATCAGTCCGGATAAACTGAACCAAATCCGCAGGGAACGGCTGCTATCTCTTGGTCTTAATGACAGTGCGAGTTACGCGGATCTTGAACGGATTAAAGCGGAAATTTCCTATTCCGAAAAGATTATGAACCGCATTGGCTGCGAAGTGATTGATGTAACAAATAAAGCCGTGGAAGAAACGGCTAACATTATTTTAAGCCGGCTTGGCAAACGCAAATAATAATTGCTTGAGGCCGTACGGTTTTACAATTGAACAGTTGATCGATAAGTTTTATGGTTTAGACGGCCAATGGGAAAGAGAGGCTTTTCATTTTGGAAGAGCTTCTTTTTCTTTGGCCTGCAGAAATCAATGGTTTTTTTTTATGAAATGTACTATAATAAAAAATTGTGATAAAAATGTATTTAAAAAGGTTTAACACCTAGCGTAAAGGAATAAACTAATTGTATGCCACTTGGAAGGATATTTGCCGGACGGCAGATAATTGTTCGTTTTTTTTAGTTTATTTCTCATTTGAGAAGGATTCTAATCAACATTGTAGAATAATAATGCATAGGGAAGAGAAATTTGAGAGGATTTGTCGATTCTCTTGCCTGTGCTTGCTTGGCGGTTAACCAGCAGCGCACAAGGTGCCAGAACGGATAATCGCTGGCAGAAGCCGCTAAAAGAAAACAAATAGCGGAAAAAGCTGCAGGAACTTTAGTTTTTTTATCGAACAATAGTATAGCTGGTGATGTATGTGACAGGAAAGATTCCTGAAGAAACAATTCAACAAATTAAGCAATCACTGGATATTACTGAAGTGGTCAGCGACTATGTTCAGTTGAAAAAGCAGGGAAGAAATTTTTTCGGGCTATGCCCGTTTCATGGTGAGAATTCACCATCCTTTTCTGTATCCCCCGACAAGCAGATTTATCATTGCTTCGGGTGCGGAGCGGGAGGAAATGTTTTTTCTTTTTTGATGGAAATAGAAAACATTTCCTTTCAGGAAGCTGTGGCCAAATTGGCCGAACGCGCAGGAATAACTCTTGACTCTGCTGTTACACGCCATGAGCATGGAGGCTCGATTTCGAAAGAGCATGATCAAATCATGGAAGCTCATGAGCTATTGGCAAAATTCTACCATCATTTGCTGATGAATACAACAGAGGGACAGGAAGCGCTGGATTATTTGGAAAAACGGGGTTTTTCAAAGGAAGAACTGGAAGCTTTTCAAATCGGCTGGTCGCTTCCCAATTGGGACTTTACCGCCAAATTTCTGCAAAAGCGCGGGTTTGACTCTGAATGGATGGAAAAAGCCGGATTGATTATCCGCAAAGAGGAGGATGGAAGCTACTTCGACCGTTTCCGCGGGCGCATCATGTTTCCGCTTCATAATGAAAAAGGAAAGGTCGTCGCTTTTTCCGGCCGATCGCTTCATGATGAAAAGCCCAAGTACTTAAATAGTCCCGAAACCCCGCTTTTTAATAAAAGCCGTCTCCTGTATAACTTTCATCGGGCTCGGCCAGCTATCCGCAAGCAGCATTATGCTGTCCTCTTTGAAGGATTTGCCGATGTAATTGCAGCGGCAAGCGCCGGGGTGGAAACAGGGATCGCGACGATGGGAACCTCGCTGACTGATGCTCATGTCCAGCAGATTAGACGAATAGCCGATCAGGTCATTATTTGTTTTGACGGCGATTCGGCAGGCATACAAGCGGCCTTCCGTGCGGCTAATCTCTTAAGTGACAACGGCTGCGATATCAAAGTCGCCCTCATTCCGGATAAACTGGACCCGGATGACTATATAAAGGCCTATGGCGCTGAAAAGTTTCGTAACAATGTGATTGAAACAGCTATGACCCTAATGGCCTTCAAGATGGAATATTATAAGCAAGGGAAAAATTTACAGGATGAAGGCCAAAAGCTTCACTATATTGAAGAGATAGTAGCGGAAATTTCCAAGCTGAAAAAAGCAGTGGAGCGGGATTACTATTTAAGGCAGATCGCCGAGCAATTTTCGCTCTCGCTTGATGCGTTAAAGCAACAGGAAAAACAGCTGTTCTTCAAGGAAAGAAAGAAACATGCTTCAAATGAACAAACACTCCGGCCAGCACCTGCTGTACGTGCGCCGGTCAAACTGTATCCGGCCTTTCAAACAGCAGAACGAAGGCTCATTGCTCATATGCTGAAGGATGTGGACCTGACATATAAAGTCAAGGAGCTGTTAAATGGCGAAACATTCAATCTAGATGAGCACCAGGCCATCTTTACGTATTTGCTGGGCTTTTATGAAGGAGGCAATGCGCCGGATTCAAGTGCATTTATCAGTTTTCTCCCAAACACCAATTTGCGCCGCCTCGTTTCAGATATAGAAATGATGATGGTCAGTGAAGCGATAAATGATGAAGCAGTCCATGATTATATAAAAGAAATATTGCAATACGATAAAGTATTGAAAATAAAAGCAAAAAAACAACAGCAAGTGGCAGCGGAAAAGGCCAAGGATTATGGAACAGCCGCCCATCTTGCTATGGAAATTGTCAAGTTGAAAAAGGAATTGAAAAATAAGTAATCACTCTGAGGCAAGGATTTTGGAAGGAGGGGGACGACGAATGGCTGAAAAGTCTACACGTTCCAAAGAAGCTGAAGTAACACTGGAAAGAGCGAAAGAGCAAATTGTTGAGATAGGGAAAAAGAGGGGCAAATTATCTTATGATTATGTGGCGGATAAGTTGTCGCCGTTTGAAGTAGAATCTGATCAAATTGATGAATTTTATGAGTACCTTGGGGAACAAGGGATTGACATAACAAACGATGAGGACGAGGATGAGGATCCGAATATTCATGAACTTGAGAAGGAAAGCGAAGAGTTTGACCTCAACGATTTAAGCGTTCCTCCGGGCGTAAAAATTAATGACCCTGTACGCATGTATTTAAAGGAAATTGGCCGTGTCGACCTTCTTTCCGCTGAAGAGGAAATTGAACTGGCCACGCGCATCGAAGAAGGCGATGAAGAAGCCAAGCGCCGGCTGGCCGAAGCGAACCTTCGTCTTGTAGTCAGCATTGCTAAGCGTTATGTGGGACGCGGCATGCTCTTCCTTGACCTTATCCAGGAAGGAAACATGGGCTTGATTAAAGCGGTCGAAAAGTTCGATTACCGCAAAGGGTTTAAGTTCAGTACGTATGCTACCTGGTGGATACGCCAAGCGATTACGCGTGCGATAGCTGACCAAGCAAGAACGATCCGGATTCCTGTTCACATGGTTGAAACCATTAACAAATTGATCCGTGTCCAAAGACAGCTTCTTCAGGATCTTGGCCGCGAACCTTCTCCTGAAGAAATTGCTGAGGAAATGGACTTAACACCGGAAAAAGTCCGCGAAATTCTTAAAATTGCCCAGGAGCCAGTTTCTCTGGAAACACCGATTGGAGAAGAGGATGATTCTCACTTAGGTGATTTCATCGAAGATCAGGAAGCTACATCACCTTCCGAACATGCTGCCTATGAATTGCTGAAGGAGCAGTTGGAAGATGTCCTTGATACTTTAACTGATCGCGAAGAAAATGTCCTGCGCCTTCGTTTTGGGCTGGATGACGGCCGCACTCGTACGCTTGAAGAAGTCGGTAAAGTGTTTGGCGTAACACGCGAACGGATTCGCCAAATTGAAGCGAAAGCCCTGCGTAAACTTCGCCACCCAAGCCGCAGCAAACGACTGAAAGATTTTCTTGAATAAAAAAGACGATCAAATGGCTTGACAGTCGAGCAGGCTGGACCGTCCTGCATTTGCTTTGTTTAATCTGCTGATAAACGCTTCTTTTCTGCATGGCTCACTTTTCGTGCCTTGTCATTGAAAAGCTGGGCTTGCAGCATAAAGCCGGCTTTGTTTGCACCTGCAGTTTACTTCTTGTCTAAGAAGTAAACTTTTTTTATTGTAAGCAGGTATTTCCCGATTTTTCTTGAATGTGTTTATGACAGGATGTGACAATGGATGAAAGATGAAAAAAAACAAATTATCCTCAATGAAATTTCTTTTTGGAAACAGAATCATATGTTGCCTGAACAATACTGCGATTATTTGCTGACGCTGTATACGCAAGGAGAAGAGCTGCCCGAAAACGCTGCCAAAAGAATAAGCGCTAAGCGTCTGTTCGCTGTCAGTTTGTTTGCCGCCCTTTTATTGACAGGTATTTCTTTATTTGTTCTATATTTTACTGAATTGTCTTTCCCTTTGCAAATGACGATTTTGGCAGCTTTTGTCGTTTCATTGACAGCTTTTGCTATTTATTTTTCTAAAAAAGGTTTTTTTCTTCCGTTTTTATACGCCGCCGCTGCTGTTTTGTTTTTGATTTTCACTGTGGAGCTGCATGAGAGGCTATGGGGAGAAAATGCTGCTTCTCTTTATGCACTCTTATTTTTTCACTGTTTAATCTGGTGGGCAGCAGGCAGAAAGCTAGGTCAGATTTATTTTACAATCTCTGCATGGCTGGGAGCGGCATTGCTGCTGATTTTTATGTTTGTATAATATAAAAAATCTGTTGCAGAAGAAAAAAGGGCCGAAATTGTGTCTAATTTACGACAAACGGGTAAAAACTTCTATGTAAGGGCTTTTCGTCTTCTCTATTTTCAAGTAGAATAATAAGTGTTTGTACTTTCTATTTGTTATTTGTGTACATAAGGGAGGTTAAAAAATGAAACGTAATCCGATCATTCCGTTCTTGCTGATTGCTGTGTTCGGCCTTGGTCTGATTTTCTTCCTTTCTTTAGAGGGATTGGATAACTCTAAAGAAATGGCGAAAGAGGAAAAAGGCGGAGAGCAAGCAGAAGGTGAAACAGCAGGTGCTTTTGAACCAGAAGGTTTTTATAAGCAAACTTGCGCAGGCTGCCATGGCGGCAACTTCGAAGGAGGAGCAGGTCCTTCTTTGAAAGGTGTTGGCGGCAAATTGTCGAAAGACGAAATTAAAGAGATCCTCACAAACGGTAAAGGCGCTATGCCTCCGGGTCTTGTGCCAGCTGAAAACGCTGACGCAATGGCTGACTGGGTCAGCAAAATTAAATAATGCAGAAAAAGTTCTTTGTCTAAGGGCAAAGAACTTTTTTACATTAACCGTTTTCTATTAGAATAGAGAAGATACATTAAATTAAAAGTGGTGACACGATGAATATTAATCAATTATCAAAACGACTCATGGCGGTAGCCTCCCGGATTCCGGCTGGAGCGGTTATAGCAGATATCGGCTCCGACCATGCTTATCTGCCTTGTTATGCTGTCCAAAGAGGAGTGGCTGCACAGGCGGTGGCAGGGGAAGTAGCCGATGGTCCTTTGCAGGCGGCCAAGCAGCAGGTGCAAGCCGCAGGGCTTGAAGAGAAAATCGCCGTGCGAAAAGGAAATGGCCTGGAAGTGATTGCAGCCGGCGAGGTGGACTGTGTCACGATTGCCGGAATGGGCGGTCCGTTGATCACTTCTATTCTCAATGAAGGAAAGGAGAAGCTCGTCGGGGTCAAGCGGCTTGTGCTTCAGCCTAACCTCCGGGCAGATCATATTCGCAGGTGGCTGTTAATGAACGGATGGCAATTAATCGATGAGGAAATCATGGAAGAAGACGGGAAAATTTATGAAATCTTAACTGCTGAACAAGGAGATGCCGACAAGCCCTACGGGAAGAGGAAAGAAGTCGAGTTGCTGACTGGCCCGATGCTGCTGGCTGAAAAAAGTGATGTATTCCTCAAGAAGTGGAGAAGAGAAGCAGATCAGCTTGAGGTGGTGCTCGAAAATCTGAAGAAGGCAGAAGATCAGCAGGCGGCCGATCAGAAAAGGCAAAGTGTGCTTCAAGAACTTCAGTTAATCAAGGAGGCAATCAATGGTGAAGAAAACGAACGGACATGAAATTATTCAGCTGTTTGAACAATTCTCTCCTAAAAGATATGCAATGGAGGGCGATAAAATCGGCTTGCAAGTGGGCCGCTTAAACAAACCGGTTGAGCGGGTGCTGATAGCGCTTGATGTATTGGAGGAAGTGGTGGACGAAGCGATTGACAAAGATGTTCAGCTGATTATTGCCCACCACCCGTTAATTTTCCGGCCATTGAAATCGGTTATTACGAGCGATCCAGCCGGGCGGCTTTTAGAGAAGCTGATTAAGCATGACATCGCCGTGTATGCAGCTCATACAAATTTGGATGTGGCCAAGGGCGGTGTGAATGATCTGTTGGCAGAGGCGCTTGAGCTAACAGAAACAGAAGTGCTCGTACCGACGCTCCAAGAGGACTTAAGGAAGCTTGCGGTGTTTGTGCCGTCAGACCATGCCGGAAGTGTTCGGGAAGCATTAGGCAGAGCGGGAGCGGGCTTTATCGGCGAGTATAGCCATTGCTCATTCTCCGTGGAGGGAACAGGACGATTCCTGCCTGGCGCGCAGACAAATCCATATATTGGAGAAGCCGGCCGGCTGGAAACGGTAGAAGAGGTAAAGATAGAAACCATTTATCCAAGAAGCTTGGAGAAAAAGGTTCTGTCTGCCATGCTGAAGGCCCATCCTTATGAGGAGGTCGCTTACGATATTTATCCGCTTGATAATGAGGGAGAAACACTCGGCCTTGGAAGAATCGGCCAGCTGGAAAAATCTATGACCCTGCATGAATTTGCTGAATTCGTGAAAGAGAAGCTGGATGTGAAAGGCGTGCGTGTTGTTGGCCACTTAACTGAAGAGGTCAAGAAAGTAGCCGTGCTTGGAGGCGATGGAAACAAATATTTTCAATCCGCCAAATTTAAAGGGGCAGATGTGTATGTAACGGGTGACTTCTATTACCACACTGCCCATGATGCGTTAGCAGCGGGCTTAAAGGTTGTTGATCCTGGCCATAATGTAGAAAAAGTCATGAAAGCGGGAACAGCAAATAAAATGGCCGCCTTGGCAGCAGAGAAAGGACTGGATGTGCAGTTCATTCCTTCTTCCATTCATACAGATCCGTTTACGTTTATATAAAAACGAACAGCCGCGGGCGGCCTTAATGGGAACCCGAAAGGCCTGCCGCTCTCTAAGTTCGTGAAATCCAGAACGGGGTTATTTCGACTCCCTTTTGCTGACAAACAGAAAGCGGCAGATCCTTTTGCAAGGATCTGCCGCTTTCTTTGTTTTTGCTTAACGGGTTGTAAGTGTGGATCTTTTTACTTTCGGCAAGATTTTATTTAGCGGAACCTTTTTCTCGCGTGCCCATGTACTCTCATCGTTTGGATCAAATTGCTCTATAAATTGGATCACTTCTTTAACGATCGGTGTCGGTGTGGACGCTCCGGCAGTGACAGCTGCTACTTTAGCGTCTTTAAGCCAGTCAATTTCAATTTCTGAAACATCGGCCACCCGGTAAGCGGTTGTCCCGGCAATTTCTATGGATACTTGAGCGAGGCGATTAGAGTTGTTGCTCTTTGGATCGCCGACAACGATCAGCACGTCGGCAGCGCCTGCTTGTTCGGCTACTGCTTCTTGCCGAACCTGGGTAGCCAGGCAAATCTCCTTGTGCATTTCTGCATGCGGATATTTTTCTTTAATTTCGTCCATGATATCAGCTACATCCCATTGGCTCATCGTTGTTTGATTGGTTACAATCACCTTTGAGCTTTGAATGTTCAATTTGCCGATGTCCTCAGGCTTTTCGACTAGATGAATGATATCAGGGGCAACCCCTAACGCACCTTCCGGCTCGGGGTGCCCTTTTTTCCCGATATAGATGATTTCATAGCCTTCAGCTTTCTTCTCAAGAATCAATTCGTGCGTTTTTGTTACATCAGGGCAAGTCGCATCGATAGTGACAAGGTTCTTCTCGCGGGCCAGCTCCCTGATCTCTGGAGAAACGCCATGGGCAGTAAAAATAACCGTTCCTTCGTTGACTTTTTCCAAAATCTCTTTGCGGTTACTGCCTTCAAGGGTAATAATGCCTTCTTCTTCGAATGCATCTGTTACGTGCTTGTTATGGACAATCATTCCAAGAATATAAATCGGACGCGGCAAGCTTTTATCTAAAGCGGCGTTCCGGGCAATGACCATTGCATCTACCACGCCGTAGCAATACCCTCTTGGGGCAATTTTAATCAGTTCCATAAAAAAACCTCCTATTTTTAGGGCGGAGTGAAAATGTGTACGAATTCATTATATAGGAGGAGGCTGAACTTTGGAAGTGAACAGCCGCTTCTTAAATATAAAGTTTGGGAGACGATGATTTCGTTTCCAGTGCTGGAGCGGATTTATCGCCATCATCCTCCGGCGGAGCTTCTTCTGCTTTAGCTGGCTGTTTTTCTGTTTTTTCAGTATCAGATTCTTGCTGCTTACTTTCTTGCTGCTTCGATTGGCTGTCGCTTTCTTTGCTTTCCTCTGCATTAGGAAGGGATTTTAATCCTTTATACAGCTTCCACATGGAAGGCAGGTTTTTGACCATGGGACCATACTGTTCGACAATCGGACCGATTTGCTGGACGGTTTTCAATACTTGCTGGGTGTTCGCCAGCATTTGCTGCAAGTTCATGGGATTGGCTAACTTTTGGGCAGCAGCTCCGGCCCCACCACGCTCAAACCCGGTCATGCCGGATCCGGCCCCTTGCCTTAAAAGGCCAAGAAGCCCTCGTCCGCCTGTTCTTCTTGGCATGCCTGGGGGCGGCATGGAGGGAGAAAATCCCCGCATAGGAGGCGGATAGCGATAGGAGGGAGGAAGCCCGTTACCGCGCGGAACAGGAATCATCACTTGTTCATCCTTTCATCTGTTCTTCTTCGTTATTGTATGCAGCAAAAAGCAAAAAGGTTTTTCCCGAAAATAAACGAATCCATAAGGATGCCTTTGATTTATGAAAGGTTTTGATATAATATCAAGATGGAGAAAAAGGCTGTTTTCAGCCAAAAGGAGTGTCACATTTGACAAATCATCAATTTGAAAAGTACGGATTTCAGCCGTTTATTAATAAAGGAATAAAGCAATTAGGGTTTCATGAGCCGACGGCCATTCAAACCAAAATGATTCCTCTGGTGTTAAAAGGGGAAAGCGCGATCGGCCAATCGCAAACGGGAACCGGGAAAACACACTCGTATGTTCTGCCGATTCTTCATAAAATTAACCCGGCCAAAAAAGAAGTGCAAGCGGTAATTACAGCGCCAACAAGAGAGCTCGCTAATCAGATTTATCAGGAGGTTCTTAAGATTGCCCGTTTGTCTGATGAGGAAATTACCGCCCGCTGCTACATCGGAGGCACCGATAAGCAGCGCGATATTGAAAAGCTGAAAAATCAGCCGCATATCGTAGTCGGCACACCTGGAAGAATCAATGATTTAATACAAGCCCAAGCGCTGTCTGTGCATAAAGCTCAGATGCTCGTGATTGATGAAGCGGATTTAATGCTCGACATGGGGTTTATTGTCGATGTTGACCAGATTGCTTCGAGAATGCCAGAGCAATTAAGCATGTATGTTTTTTCAGCGACAATTCCGGAAAAGTTGAAACCGTTTTTGAAAAAATATATGGAAAACCCGGAGTATATTCACATTCAGCCTAAGCATATTTCAGCAGAAAATATTGATCATATCCTTGTTCCCAAAAAAAGCCGGGAGAAGATTGATTTGCTGTCTGACATGCTGCAGGCATACAACCCGTATCTAGCGGTTATTTTTACAAATACGAAGCAAAAAGCCGACGAGGTAGCGGATGCTCTTTTAGAAAAAGGTTTAAAAACAGGGCGTATACACGGTGATTTATCCCCCCGTGACCGCAAGAAAATGATGAAGCAAATTCGCGATCTTGATTATCAATTTATCGTGGCCACGGATCTGGCGGCACGGGGCATTGATATTGAAGGGGTAAGCCACGTAATTAATTATGAACTGCCAAAGGATTTGGATTTCTACATTCACCGGGCAGGGCGGACAGCGCGGGCAGGCTCCTCAGGAATATGCGCGACTATTTATCTGCCATCTGACGAGGATGCCCTCGTCCGGTTAGAGAAGCTCGGCATCACCTTCCGTTCTGCTGATTTGCGCCAAGGAGAGTGGATAGAGCTGGCTGACCGCAATCAGCGGAAGAAACGGGAAAAAGCCGCTGATGACATTGACGCAAAAGCTAAATCAATCGTCCGTAAACCGAAAAAGGTAAAACCAGGCTACAAGAAGAAAATGCAAAGAGAAGTAGTCCAATTTAAAAAGCGTGCCCGCCGTCTAGAAGGGAAACGCAACAACAAAGGGTAAGACAGAAGCCAGCAAATCCGCTGCTGCAAGCAAGAGAACGGCAGATTGTACCGAACCTGCTTATTAGGCAGATTGGAAGCAACGGCTTTTCAAGAAGTCTGACTTGGCAGCTCGCCAAAAGAAGAAAGCAAGTATTTGTCAATGGACCGGGACCTGCTGCGGCAGGTCTTTTTTGCTGAAACAAGCTCTTTTTTTTAGTAAAATAAAGAGATAAAGGAGAGATACATATGTTGAAAATTGGTTCTCACGTTTCTATGAGCGGGAAAAAAATGCTCCTTGGGGCAAGTGAAGAGGCGGCTTCCTATGGGGCAAATACATTTATGATTTATACAGGGGCTCCTCAAAATACAAGAAGAAAGAAAATCGAAGAACTGAACATTGATAAGGGCTGGCTTCATATGAAAGAAAATAATATGAGCGACATTGTTGTCCATGCTCCCTATATTATTAATATCGGCAATACAGTAAGCGCAAGCACATTTGAGCTTGGAGTGAACTTTTTGCGTTCAGAAATAGAACGCACTGCTGCTCTCGGCGCTAAACAAATTGTTCTTCACCCCGGTGCTCATGTCGGAGCGGGGGCGGAAGCGGGCATCAAGAAAATTGTTGAAGGGCTCAATGAGGTGCTGACCAAAGACATAGATGTCCAAATAGCGCTCGAAACGATGGCTGGCAAAGGATCGGAGTGCGGCGCATCGTTTGAAGAGCTGGCGATGATTATCGACGGCGTACATTTAAACGATAAATTATCGGTTTGCTTTGATACGTGCCATACCCATGATGCGGGTTACGCCATTAAAGAAGATTTTGACGGAGTGCTTGACCACTTTGACCGTGTCGTTGGAGTAGACCGGATCAAGGTTTTGCATATCAACGACAGCAAAAATGAACAAGGGGCGAGAAAAGACCGTCATGAAAACATTGGGTTTGGCTACATTGGATTTGACGCGCTTAATTATATCGTTCATCACCCTCAGCTGATGGAGGTTCCTAAAATTTTAGAAACTCCATACGTGGGCGAAGATAAAAAATCACGCAAACCGCCTTACAAATTTGAAATTGAAATGTTCCGTCAAAAAGCCTTTGATGATGAGGTACTAAAGAAAGTGACAGCTGTTCATTAACGAGCGTATTTTCTTTATGAGCAAGCGGATGCGCGGCAGCAAAAGAAGGGACAAGCGCTTCTTCTTTTGCTGCCTAACCGCAAGCTTCTACTCCCTGTTTGACTCGTGAGCCGGGCTGCAAATGAGCATCTTTGCGTTTTTTATTGTAAAAATGTGGTCAGCAATTTATTTAGTTTATTTGCGGTTTGTTCGTTCGTGATGGCGGCAATTTCCCTCAACAGACTTGCCCTCGCCTGTTCATTAAATAAATTGACTTTTTGTCTGCGCAGAAGGCTGGAAACTTTTTCAGCCTCTTCCCTTTTTAACGGGATATCCAGTCCCTTTGCATAATTTAATAATTCATCTGCCGTAATTGTTTGCGCCTTTTGATTAATGAGGTGCTGTAAGAATTTCATTAGCAGTCACTCCTTTTCTTCTATGTTTAATGTATGAGAGAAAGAAAAAGAGGTGATTGAAGGACAGAATGGAGCGAAAAGAATATTCTAAAATAAAAAGGAATGATGGTATGCCTAAACAACACAAAAGAGAAAGTAAATCCCGCTCTTTTTACCGCCTCGTTATGATCTTGGTGGGAGCAGCTTTTGCCGCTGCCGCCATTGAATTATTTCTTGTTCCTAACAATATCATTGACGGGGGAATCATTGGGATATCGCTAATCCTAAGTTACTTATTCCAGCATCCGCTGCTGAATTTCTCCACATTTGTTGTTCTATTAAATATTCCATTTCTTTATTTTGGTTACAAGCAGATCGGAAAGACGTTTATGTTTTCTTCGCTTTTTGGAATCATTTGTCTTGCTTTTCTGGAAAACAGCTTTCATCGATTCGATCCATTTACAAATCAGCCGATTTTGGCGGCTATCTTTGGCGGGCTTCTTCTTGGCCTGGGAGTCGGGCTTGTGATTCGCCATGGCGGTACGCTTGACGGCACGGAAATCCTCGGCATTTTGATGACGAAAAAATTGCCTTTTTCCGTCGGGGAGTTTGTTATGTTCATTAATATCTTTGTATTTGGCTGGGCCGCTTTTGTACTGGGCACGGAGAATGCTATGTACTCCGTTATGACGTACTATATTGCATTTAAAGCGATTGATACGGTCATTCAGGGATTAGAGGAAACGAAGGCCTGCATCATTATTTCTGATTTTTATGAGGAAATGTCCGATGTTATTCTTCATCGTCTTGGAAGGGGAACCACCAAGCTGAAAGGAAAAGGCGGGTTTACAGATTCGGAAAAAGAAGTGATTTATGTAGTTGTCACTCGGCTGGAGATCACTAAGCTCAAAAGCATTATCAATGATGTGGATCCGGATGCTTTTCTGACGATTATGAATACCCATGAGACAAGAGGCGGCCGTTTTAAGACAGCGATCCATTAACCAAGCCGGAGCTGCCAGGAGGCAGTTCCGATTTACTTTTCTTATTAGATGTTGTATACTTCATTTGATTTACAAATCGTAATCATTCTTATAAAGGAGACACTTCAATGAATCAACCACCTGTCATTGAAATTAAAAACGTGTCCTACCGTTATGACCGGGATAATGTGTTAGAGAACATTCAATTATCTGTCCCTAAAGGGGCTTTTTTAGGTTTAGTAGGTCCGAATGGCTCAGGAAAATCCACTTTGCTTAAATTAATTTTGGGCTTGTTAAAAGTGAAGGAAGGGGAAGTTTTCCTGTTTGGCACCCCTCAGAAGAGTTTTAAAAACTGGGATCGGATTGGCTTTGTCTCGCAAAAAGCCAATTCATTTAATACGGGCTTCCCTGCAACTGTCTATGAGGTAGTAGCGAGCGGCTTAACGAAGAAGCTGGGACTCTTCCGGCGGCCGGGAAGCAAGGAAAAGCAGGCGATTAAAGCGGCTGTAGAAGCAGTAGGGATGGAGGCGTTTCTTGCCCGGAATATCGGGGAGCTTTCCGGCGGACAGCAGCAGCGGATCTTTATTGCCAGAGCGATTGTATCCAAACCGGATATTCTTATCCTCGATGAGCCGACTGTTGGAGTGGATAGCAAAAATGTCGAATCATTTTATAACATGCTTGCTTATTTAAATCAGCAGATGGGAATTACACTTTTGCTGGTGACACACGATATTGGCATTATTAGCGATAAAGTGACCCATGTGGCTTGCTTAAATAAATATTTGCATTTCCACGGCAGCATGCAGCAGTTTGAAACACTCGATGAAGAGGATTTGTCCGACTTATATGGACACGGCATTCATCTCCTTGACCATCATCACGAGCATCAGGGGGCAGATGTATGATTGAAGCAATCGGACAATATGAGTTTCTTCAAAATGCTTTTTTGACGGGCATGATTATTGGAGTAATTGCGCCGCTTCTAGGTGCGTTTATCGTTGTAAGACGGCTTTCGCTCATCGCGGATGCTCTTAGCCATGTAACGCTGGCCGGGATTGCGGCTGGATTGTACTTTAGCCAGACATTTACTTTTCTCGCCTGGCTTAATCCTATGTATTCGGGAATGGTTTTTTCGATTATCGGCTCTTTGTTCATTGAACGGCTGAGAACGGTTTATAAGCATTATCAGGAATTGGCCATACCGATTATTTTGTCGGGAGGCATAGGCGTAGGTGTGATCTTTATTTCATTGGCGGACGGCTTCAACACGGATTTATTCAGCTACTTGTTCGGCAGCGTCAGCGCTGTCAGCCGTGAAGACTTGTGGCTGATCTGCCTCATTAGCCTCATTGTGATAGCAACCGTTTATTTATTGTATAAGGAATTATTTTTGCTGTCATTTGATGAAGAGCATGCTAAAGCTTCAGGCATACCGGCCAAGTCTATCCATTTTATATTTATCATTCTTGTGGCGCTTGTGATTGCAGCCTCTATGAGGATTGTCGGTGTCCTGCTTGTATCCGCGCTGATGACATTGCCGGTTGCTGCCGCTATGCGGATGGCCAAAGGCTTTAAGCAGACCATTGCTTATTCTGTCTTGTTTGGTGAAATCGCGGTGCTTGCCGGATTGGTTAGTGCCTTTTATTTGGATCTGGCTCCGGGCGGAACGATTGTTGTGGCCTCTATCTTGATTTTATTGCTCGTCATTGCGGCTAAAAAGTTTACAAAGGCGGGGTGAGAAAGCATGAATTTAACGGAAGCGGTTGAGCTTTTAAAGAAAAGGGGATATAAGCAGACCGGCAAGCGCGAGGATATGCTGGCGCTATTTGCGCGCAAAGATAAATATTTAACAGCAAAAGAAGTGCTGGAGGAGATGAAGGACAGCTATCCAGGACTTAGCTTTGACACGATTTATCGGAACTTAGCGTTGTTTGTAGAGATGGGGATTCTTGAGGAAACTGAATTATCTGGCGAGCGGCATTACCGTTTCACTTGCTCGCATAAGGAGCATCATCATCATTTTATTTGCCTCACTTGCGGCAAGACCCGGGAAATTCATTTATGTCCAATGGATCACATTCATGAGCTTCCCGGATATGAAGTGTCCGGCCACAAATTTGAAATTTATGGGTTGTGTCCGTCCTGCTCGCCAGCAAAAGAGGCCTAAAACCGCTGAATATCAAAAAAAGGATGCAAAAAAGCTTTATGCTTCTTTTGCATCCTTTTTCTATTTGTTAGCTTCTGTTGAGGGGAAGCGTTTTTTCTGTATGGACCCATTGATCCACCCACTGCTCTGCCTGTGTCCAATTATTGACGCGAATGACTCCCTCAGGCACCGGGTCTTGGTTATAGGGAGTATTGAATAAGAGCACAGGAATACGCAGTTCTTCATGAATGCTAACTGCATTATCATGTTTATCTTCAAAGAAAATGTCCACTTCATATTGCTTGGCTGCCTTGATTTTGTCATGAGAGCCAATTAGCTCAATGCGATCATAAAGAATATCCTGCTTTTCAAACCATTGTTCAGTAATATCCATCAGGTGGCTTCTGCGGGCACTAATAAAAAACAGCTGAAATTGTTTTTTCCACTTTAAAAGGACTTCCTTCGCTCCTTCTGCAAGGGGAGAGCTGGAATAAATTGCTGGTTCTTTTTTGTTGAACCAATCGCTGAAGCGTTCTGCTGGAATATCAAGTGCTTCGGATAAATCGTATTTCTTTATATCATCAAGCGTAATATTTAAAGAAAAGTCCTCGTTAATGAACGGGATCAGACTCGTTGGACAAGTAACTGTTCCATCGATATCGATGCCAAACCGTTTTTCTTTCATCGTTCTTTGCTCCTTACGTTGTGAAATCTTTATCAAAGTGTATCATATTTTGGTGAAGATTGTTATGAAAGACCTTGGCGATCGGAATAATTTTAACGCAAATGCCAATACTATAAAGGCTCCTTAAATGATGATAGTGAGGGGATGAGTAGCAATGGATGATAATAAATTTGACAGAGACCCAATGCCCGCAGGCGAAACAGGGATGTATGAAGAGACAGCTGCTGAACTGACTGATCCGGTTCCTTCACGTATCGATGATGAGGAAAGGATAGATGATGGAGAGGATAGAACTACGGGCGGCCGCGGTTTTGGATATGCCGGTTTAATCGTTTCTGTTCTCGCGTTGTTTATTATGCCGGTTCTGTTGGGGATTGTTGGCATCGTTCTCGGTTTCTTTGCAAGGAACAGAGGAGAGAGAATGCTTGGTGCTTGGGCAATTGGCGTAGGAGCTGCTGCTGTGATTATGGGGCTATTCGTTTTACCCTTTTTTTAGATAACACAAAAGCCTGGCATTTGCCAGGCTTTTTGCATGTTATGCATTTTGCGCTTCTGCTTCTTGTTTCCGGTAATATTCTTCAGCAATTTTGTCAATTTCTTTCTTCAGCTCTTCGACCATTGTTTCTTCCGGCACTTTGCGGACAATTTGTCCTTTGCGGAATAACAAGCCTTCCCCGCGGGCGCCAGCGATACCGATGTCAGCCTCACGCGCTTCTCCTGGTCCGTTGACAGCGCAGCCAAGCACCGCCACTTTAATAGGTGCTTTAATTTTCTGGATGTATTCTTCTACTTCATTAGCAATGCTGATCAAATCGATTTCGATCCGTCCGCAAGTTGGACAGGAAATTAAGGTTGCAGCATTGGAGGAAAGGCCAAAAGCTTTTAACAGCTCTCGAGCTACTTTAATTTCTTCAACAGGATCTGCGCTTAAAGAGATGCGCAATGTGTTCCCGATGCCTTTGCTTAAAATGGCTCCAAGACCTGCGGCGCTCTTTACCGTTCCTGCAAATAATGTGCCGGATTCTGTAATGCCGAGGTGAAGCGGATAATCAAAGGCTTTAGCTGCTTTTTCATACGCTTCGATCGCCAGGTTTACATCTGACGCTTTCATGGAAACAATAATGTCATGGAAGTCAAGGTCTTCCAGAATCTTAATGTGGTGCAGTGCACTTTCTACCATTCCATCAGCTGTCGGGTAGCCGTATTTTTCTAAAATGCGGCGTTCAAGGCTTCCTGCATTGACGCCGATACGAATCGGAATGCCTTTCGCTTTGGCGGCATTCACTACAGCTTCCACTTTTTCGCGGCGGCCGATATTGCCCGGGTTAATCCGAATTTTGTCAGCTCCGCCTTCAATCGCTTTTAATGCGAGCTTATAGTCGAAATGAATATCGACAACGAGTGGAATATTAATTTGTTTTTTTATATCTGCGATGGCATCGGCCGCACGCTCATCAGGACAAGCAACGCGGACAATTTGGCATCCAGCTTCTTCAAGGCGGTGGATCTGCTCGACCGTTGCCTTTACGTCGTGAGTTTTAGTCGTTGTCATACTTTGGATAAATAGTTCATTGCTTCCGCCGATGGTTAAGTTTCCAACTTTCACCGGACGTGTATTTGAACGGTGGATAATTTCACTCAATGGTGATTCGCCCCTTTTCATTCTGTTAAAAAGCTGCTTCAGTCATCAATTGTACCAGTAATCGGGCAGGTCTGACAAGGAATTGACAGCGGAAAACGCTTTTCGCTTGCTGCCGTTTGCAGAACTTGGCTCCTTTGCTTTTTGCAGCCGTTATCTCCGGCCTTCATACAGAGGAAATTTGTATTGTTCGCCCGTGCGGATGCTGTCCGGCGAGATGCCTTGGTTTAATTCTTGAAAGTCGATAATGGCTGTTTCAATGTCTGCCGGAAGCTTTCCGCGATGCAAGTCGGCCAAAATGGAAAGGACCGTATCCCCCTGCTCCACCTTCATTTCTTTATAAGGAAGAGCGGGCAGTTCCTTCCTTTCTGCCTTCACTTTCTGCTGCTGCGGTTCTTCTATATGGGGCAGCGAGCCGTTGGTCAAGTCGTTCCAGAGACCGGCTGCGACTAGGATACAAGCAATAAAGATCAAGAAATTTTTCATCTCTCCACCTCTTTTTAGTACTATATGCTTGTCCTAAAGAAATAGAACAATAAAAGAGGCGGCAGATAGTTATTGTGCTTCCGGCTGCTTTTTCGCTTTTGGGAGCGGAATGGAGCGGACAGCAAGAAACAGCATCAGCCCCGTTAACAACCAATCAATAAGCAAGCTGAAAGGAAGAATAATGCCGGCTATGTGCAAAAGCGAAAAGAGTACAATCGCAGGCGTCATAGCATAGGTGGCCAGCCGCCAGCTTTGCCGGTAAAACAGCTTTCTGCCTGTTAGCTGCTTAAAAAGCATGCCAATAGCAGCAAAAATGGATACTTTGATAAAGTAAAGAGCTGCAGTGAATAAATAATAAATGATAAAGAGAACAGGAAAAATAATAGCCGAGTAGGCTTGAATGGACTGGATATAATCGATGATATCCTCTTTATGAATTGTTCCGATGCCTGGGAAATTATAAGAAATCGTTTGTACCTGCCCTCCGATGGATAAGACCAGTTCTGTCTTTAAAAGTCCGATGGCTTCGGTTTTTTTTGCGACATCCGCTGCTGACACCGTACCTGCAGGATCAAAAACGATATCAATCGTTCCTTTTTTCATCCAGATCGATTCCACTTCATTAGCCGTCAGCTGGCCTTGTTCGATCGTAAATGGCGGCAGTTCTTCCTTCACAGCTTCTTTCAAGGATGACAGGCCGCTTGTTGCCAGCAGGCTGAATTGAATAATAAATGGCAGAGAAGCGATCAGCGTTAATAAAAAAACATAAGCGATGGTCTTGCCTATTCCTTGAAACCGAAAAAAAGAAATCATTTTGGGAGAATAGAGACTCTTCCATAGCTGCTGAAAAATATTCATATGTGAATCCTCCTTCTCGTTATTCTATTCTTAATTCTCTTCATTTTTCAAGCGCAGCGTCCTATTTTCTCTCTCTTTTTGTAATGAAAATGTAACATAACTCACCTAATGTTAATCAATTGTAAATTTTTCGTTGAGAGCATTTACTTCTTCCTTGCAATTTATTAATAATTGTAGAGGGTTTGCAAGTTTTGTCGAATTCATTTTGATTAGGAGTTGAAAAGATGGGGATTAACGTCCAAGAAATGCTGTTCCAGTTTCTAGGAGGACTTGGTATATTTCTGTATGGGATAAAGCTCATGGGGGATGGACTGCAGCAATCTGCTGGGGACCGTTTGCGTGACATTCTCGACCGCTTTACGACCAACCCTTTGATGGGAGTTTTAGCGGGGATTCTTGTTACTGTCTTAATTCAAAGCAGTTCTGCCACTACGGTTATTACCGTTGGATTGGTCAGTGCCGGGTTTATGACTCTAAGGCAGGCAATCGGCGTTATTATGGGGGCTAATATAGGTACAACAGTTACGGCCTTTATTATTGGGATCGATGTGGGAGCTTATGCTTTGCCTATTCTAGCGCTTGGCGCCGTATTTATCTTCTTCTTTAAGAGCAAGAAGATGCACAATATGGGAATGATTCTTTTCGGTTTTGGTTCTTTATTCTTCGGTTTAGAGTTAATGAGCGACGGCATGAAGCCGCTGCGTTCACTAGAAACGTTCCATGATTTAACAGTTAATATGAGTTCCAGCCCTATCTTAGGTGTCGTAGTCGGAACGATCTTCACTGTGATCGTTCAAAGTTCCAGTGCGACGATTGGAATCCTTCAAGGCTTATTTTCAGAGAATTTGCTTGATTTAAATGCAGCTTTGCCGGTTCTGTTCGGCGATAATATCGGAACGACCATTACAGCTATCCTAGCATCGATTGGGGCTTCAGTAGCGGCAAGACGGGCAGCGGCCACTCACGTATTATTTAACGTGATCGGAACGGTTATCTTTTTAATCATCCTGCCGTTGTTTACACAATTTATCCATTACCTGACCGGTATGCTGGATCTAGAACCCAAAATGGTCATCGCCTTTGCGCACGGTACGTTTAATGTGACGAACACATTAATTCAGCTTCCGTTCGTGGGAGTTCTTGCTATGATTGTAACGAAGCTGATCCCAGGGGAAGATACAGTGATTGAGTATAAAGCAAAGCATCTTGACCCAATCTTTATCGAACAATCTCCTTCCATTGCCCTTGGACAGGCGAAAGAGGAAGTTATCCGCATGGGACAATTCGCCGTGAAAGGGATGGAGGAAGTCCAGCTATACTTAAAAACAAAAAATCAAAAGCATGCTGATACGGCCACTCAAGTAGAAGAGGCTTTGAATAATTTAGATAAAAAAATTACTGATTATTTAGTTCATTTATCAGGCACCTCGCTTTCAGAAGCGGAATTAGAAAAGCACAATATGTTAATCGATGCGGTTCGGGATATTGAGCGCATCGGCGATCATTGTGAAAACATTGTTGAGCTGATTGACTATCAGCAGGCGAATAAAGTGAAAATCACCGATCAAGCAATGGCGGATTTAGAGGAAATGTTTGCTTTAACGATTTCCGCTGTGAATAAATCGGTGAAAGCGTTAGATGAGAACGACTTGAACTTGGCTAAAGAAGTAGCACAAAAAGAAGATCTAATTGATAAGATGGAGAGAAAGCTGCGCAAACAGCATATTCTGCGCATGAATGAAGGGCTTTGTACAGGACAAGCAGGCATCGTGTTTGTTGATATTATCAGTAACCTTGAACGGATGGGTGACCACGCTGTGAATATTGCAGAGGCAATTCTCGGAGTGAGAGATCTGTAGAGCAGCGACCATCTGAAAGGAAGCAGGAGCAGTCTTTTCCTTGAACAGGAGAAGGCTGCTTTTTTACTTATCGGCAAACATTATGGCCGCTTCTGTTCCAGCCTTTAAAGATCGTATGCCTTGCAAATGCATCCGGCAGGGGAAAAGAGTTTTCTGCGGGGCTGTAAGCTTTATTATTGATTAGCGCTTTCAGTTTTGTTACTCTTATTATTGAAAGTAGAGAAACAAATATTACATAGGGAGGAATTTATTATGGCATTTCAATTACCTGAATTACCTTATGCATATGATGCACTGGAGCCTCATATCGACAAGGAAACAATGAATATCCACCATACGAAACATCACAACACATATGTAACAAACTTAAACAAAGCACTTGAGGGCCAGGATGAATTGGCAAGCAAGTCAGTTGAAGAAGTAATTGCTAACCTGGATGCTGTTCCAGAAAACGTACGCACAGCTGTACGCAACAACGGCGGCGGACATGCGAACCACTCTCTATTCTGGCAAATCCTTTCTCCAAACGGCGGCGGCGCGCCATCTGGCGAATTAGCTGATGCTATCAGCAGCAAATTCGGCAGCTTCGACAAGTTTAAAGAAGAATTCGCTGCTGCGGCTGCAGGCCGTTTCGGTTCTGGCTGGGCTTGGCTTGCTGTAAACAACGGTGAATTAGAAGTAACAAGCACACCAAACCAAGATTCTCCAATCATGGAAGGCAAAACACCGATCCTTGGCTTGGACGTTTGGGAGCATGCGTACTACTTAAATTACCAAAACCGTCGTCCTGATTACATCAATGCTTTCTGGAATGTTGTTAACTGGGATGAAGCAGCTAAGCGTTATCAAGCAGCAAAATAATCAATGCAAAAAGCGAGCCGGTTCTCCGGCTCGCTTTTTTTGAATAACTTTGCCCTTTTCTCCAAACGCTATAATGGAGAAAGGGGGATGCATCTTGTCGATCATTCGAGAGAGGTTCCGCCACTTAGCGCTGTCGAAAGATCTTGGGCTGCTGCTGCTTATTGGCGGCTTGTACTCCCTGAGCGTGGCGTTGTCTAACACGTTTGTAAATATTTTTCTTTGGAAACAGTCGGGTCGATTTATTGATTTAGCTATCTATAATCTGACGGCGGTTATCTTTGAGCTGCTGGCATACATTGCTGCCGGTCAATGCGCCAAAAAGGTCGATCGTATCGTTGTATTGAGAATGGGCGTGTTATTTCTCGGCTTTTTCTATATAGCGGTCTTGTTAATCGGCGGCCAAGCTTCGGAATGGATTGTGCTGCTTGGTGCACTGCTTGGTGTCGGCTACGGTTTTTATTGGCTTGCTTACAATGTGCTGACTTTTGAGATTACAGAACCGGAGACAAGAGACTTTTTTAATGGATTTTTCGGTTCGCTGCTTTCTATGGGGGGAATGATTGGGCCGATCGCTGCTGGCTTTATCATTAGCCGTTTTACTTCGAATACGGGGTATTTTATCATTTTCGGCATCTCTCTTGGCTGCTTTGTGGCTGCTGTTTTATTAAGCCTGCTGTTAAAGCGCCGCCCTTCACGCGGCCGATTTCAATTGTTGGAAGTATGGAAGGAACGAGACCGTCATCCCGATTGGCGGCGGGTGCTGAATGCTCATTTTTTTCAAGGGTTGAGAGAGGGCGTATTTGTGTTCGTCATTTCTGTCTTTGTTTTTGTGACCACCGGAAGTGAGCTTGCGTTAGGAACGTATGGATTGGTGTATTCGGGTGTTTCATTTTTTAGTTACTCGCTCGCGGTCAAGCTCGTAAAGAAAGAACACCGCAAGAAAGTGATCTTTGCCGGCGGCGTCGCTCTTTTTCTGTCGCTGTTTTTAATCATTGTGAATTTGACATTCACAAAGCTGCTGATCTATGCGGCCATCATTGCGGTAGCTTATCCGTTCTTGCATGTGCCTTACGTGTCCATGACATACGATGTCATCGGGCGAAGCAGGGAAGCAGCGGAAAGAAGAGTGGAATACATCGTTCTCAGAGAAATCTTTATTAACGCCGGCCGGACAGTGTCGATCCTATCCTTTATTGCCGCGATCACCCTCTTTGACGAAAAAGTAAGCATTCCGGTGCTGCTCCTGATTCTTGGCGCCGGCCATAGTCTCATTTATTTATGTATTAGAAAGGTGAATACACAGCCTGTTAGAGACTTGGTGAACTAATCCAAGTCTCTTTTTAGGCTTGGATGTATATTAAGTAGAACTTAATTTTTCAGCATGGATAATGAATCTATCTGCTGAAGACCTCTTTCCAGGCAATTGCTCAGATATTTGATGAATAAATAGAGCTTTGCCTCTTTTTGTTATGATGAAGAAAGTAATCGACGATCAAGCTTTCTTCCCGCTTACTCTAAACATTTGTCAGTACCGAGAAGAAAAGCCCAGTGTTTTAAATATTCACCTTGCTCAGACTTTTATTATGAAAATTGCCCCCCAATTGTTAGCTGTGTCTAACAATTGGGGGGCGGTTCACTCTTCATCTAACAATTTATGGATTATTGCGGCCAAGCAGAAGCCTGTTTCCATCATACATTGTTTTTATCAGAGACTTGATAATAAAGATTGTAAACTTATCCTTAAGGATAGCTTCTTTTTTTGAATGGGTTATATTGGCTCTATTCCATAAAAAGGACGTTTTTATTATTTTCTTATTTACACAAAATCCTTTATACTCTTAGTGATTCTTCACTTACCTACATCAAATTATTTTAAAGTAAATGTTTTAGAAGCAAATTTACCGTTTGAAAATTCAACGTTTACTTCACAAGTCATAGGTCTCTGTACGTTATCCATTTGGCTAAAATAGAACTTCTTTGTTGGTGTTTTAGTTTTAAAACTACCGGATTTAGTCGGAGATATTTGACCAGAGCCTCCAGCGGCGTATGCGCTAATGTACATTTTATAGTTGAGTGTACTACACTTGCCATTAGTTTCAGCATATGTATCAACGGAAGTAGCTCTAGAAGTATAGGTGTCTGCGTCTGTCCAAACTCTAACCTTACATGAGCCAGAAATAGTTTGCCAGCCAGACATAGAAGCCTCTGCTTCATTAGTAGGAGAAATAGCCACGATGCTGCCAATCATAACTAATGAAGAAAGTATAATCATTTTAATTTTTTTCACACTTACAACCTCCTTTTATTTTCCTTATTTTACAATAAAAGTTTTATATTGTAAATTAAAGTATTTACTTTTTCTGTTGGTTCTTATATTAGTAGAAAAAATAAATAAACTTCGTTAAAATGAAGAATAGAAAAAAGAATGATTTAGAGAGGGTTGTGAACAGGTGAAAAAGACAAGGAAAAAAAAGAAGACACATGTCTCTTTGCGAATGAACATGATGTTCTTCGTTGTCTTTTTGCTTTTTTCTCTATTAATTTTCAGGCTGGGGATTGTACAAATTGTCCAGGGAGAAGATTATCAAAGAAAAATTGAGCGGACAGAAGACGTAACAGTGAATGCAAGTGTGCCAAGAGGGAAGATTTTTGATCGAGATGGCAGAGTCGTTGTAGATAACCTTCCGCAAAATGCAATTACGTATACGCGCAAAAAAGGGGCTTCACAAGAAGAAATGCTGGAAACAGCAGAAAAATTGGCGAAGCTGATCGATAAAGAAACCGATCAAGTGACTGAACGTGATAAAAAAGACTTTTGGTTAATGAAACATCCGAAAGAAGGAAAGAAAAAAATTACGGAGGGAGAATGGGAGAAGTACAAAGAAAATGAAATTGACGAGAAGACCATTTATCAAATGCAAATCGACCGTATTACGGAAGCTGATTTGAAAGAATTGAAGCCAAAGGACCTAGAAATATTGGCTATTTATCGTGAGTTTACGTCAGGTTATGCGATGACTCCGCAAATTGTTAAAAATAAAAATGTTACAGAAGAAGAATATGCTGTTGTCAGTGAAAACCTGGCTTCCCTGCCTGGCGTGAATACAACGACAGATTGGGAGCGAGCTTATGTATATGACAATACATTAAAGACTGTAATTGGTAACATCTCTTCTTCAAAAGAAGGCTTGCCTAAAGAAATGGTTGATTATTACACATTAAGAGGGTATAGCCGAAATGATCGCGTAGGTAAAAGCTATATTGAGTACCAATATGAAGATATGCTTCGCGGCCAGAAAACAAAAGTAAAGAATGTAACGGATAAGTCCGGAAACATATTGGATTCTCAAGTAATTCGCCAAGGTCAGCGCGGAAATGACTTGATGTTGACAATCGATATGGAACTTCAGCGGGCGGTAGATCAAATTGTTGAGGAAGAGTTGAAGAGAGAGAAAGCGGGTTATGGCCGCCATCTTCTCGACCGTGCATTTGTGACAATGATGGATCCTAACACAGGAGAAATTCTTGCGATGTCAGGAAAAAAGATTGAAACAAATGACGGCAAGACGGAGGTTCTGGACTTTGCGCTTGGAAATCTGACAACTTCCTATGCAATGGGATCCGCTGTCAAAGGAGCGACGGTATTAACTGGGTTTATGACAGGTGTAAATAATCCAGGAGATACTCTTATTGATGAGCCTTTAAAATTTAAAGGAACCAGGAAAACAAAGAGTTCGGTCTTTAATAGGCATGGGCGGGTTGCAGTGAATGATAGAACAGCATTAATGCGCTCTTCCAACGTATACATGTTTAAAACAGCGATTGAAATTGCCGGCGGCAAATATATTCCAAACTCAAGTTTGAAGATTAACTTAGAGGATGGTTTTTCAACAATGCGCCGATACTTCGGTCAATTTGGCCTTGGGGTCTCTACAGGCATTGATTTGCCAAATGAACAAGTAGGCTTTCAGGGGAAAATCAACCTAGGAGAACCAGGAAAACTTCTTGACCTTTCCATTGGTCAGTTTGACACATATACACCGCTTCAGTTAACTCAGTATGTCTCAACTATTGCGAATGGCGGCTATCGGATGGAGCCTCATATTGTGAAAGAGATTCGGGAGCCTGCTAAGGAAAACAATAAAATTGGTCCTGTCGTGCAGGAGATACAGCCGAAAGTATTAAATCGATTAGATGCTACACCAGCTGAGATAAAAAGTGTACAAGAAGGCTTTCGACTAGTGATGAACGGTTCACAAGGCACCGCTAAAAATTTTGCTGGCACACCATACAGCCCTGCTGGAAAAACAGGGACAGCAGAAGGGGTATACGATGGACCAAAGGGTGAACAATTTTTAAAAAATGGTCAACAGTTGCCTATGACATGGAATTTAACGCTTGTGGGTTACGCACCTTATGATAATCCAGAAGTAGCTTTTTCCGTTGTTGTTCCATGGGTATATGAAGGTAAAGGGAGCTCTAAAATAAATAAAACGATTGGCAAAAAAGTTCTTGATAAGTATTTTGAATTAAAATCAGAAAGAATGAAGGAAGAAACGTCTGATGTGTCCTTGGAACAAGAAATAGTATTCAAAGACGAGAAAGAAAAAGATGAGAAAGAAAATAAAGAAGAGCAGTAGCCAAAAACACCCGATTTCAAAAAAATCGGGTGTTTTTATATAAAAAAATTGTCATTTACAAAACGTTTACATTCTATTAAAACCTGTTTAATAGTTCTCCGTTAATCTGTTTATTGTAAAGAACAATAAAAACTGACAAGTTAGCAGGGGGAGAACAGAATGAAAAAGATAAAAGTGTTGACTGGTTTAGCAATGATGAGCACCGCATTAGTGCTGGGTGCATGCGGCAGCACGAACGGTGAAGGAAAGGCTGAACAATCAGCAGAAGAAAATAAACAAATGCAAGGAAACATTCAAATCGACGGCTCCTCTACTGTTTTTCCGATTATGGAAGCTGTTTCTGAAGAATACATGATGGAAAAGCCTGATGTTAAAGTAACAGTCGGCTACTCCGGAACAGGCGGCGGATTCGAAAAGTTCATTGCTGGTGAAACACAAATGAGCAACGCGTCCCGCCCGATCAAAGATGAAGAAAAAGCATCTTTGGAAGAGAAAGGGATAGATTTTACTGAATTCAAATTAGCTTATGACGGTCTGTCGGTCGTCGTTAATAAAGATAATGACTGGGTGGACAGCCTGACTGTTGATGAATTAAAAAAGATTTGGGTAGATAACGGCAAAGCAAAGAAATGGTCTGATATTCGCAAAGGCTGGCCTGATAAAGAAATTAAGCTGTATTCTCCGGGAACAGATTCAGGCACCTATGATTACTTTGATGAAGTGATCCTTGACGGTGCGCAAATCGACAAAGCCGCTGTTCTTTCTGAAGATGACAATGTCCTCGTGCAAGGTGTAACAGGAGAGAAGAACGGAATCGGTTATTTCGGCTATGCTTATTACCTTGAAAACAAAGACAAACTAAAAGTTGTGCCAATTGACGGTGGAAAAGGTGCCGTTGAGCCGACAAATGAAACAATTAAAAGCGGCGAGTATGCGCCATTATCAAGACCATTATTCACTTATGCAGCCAACAAAGCTGTGGCAGAAGATGAAGCAGTTTATGATTACCTGAAGTTTACGCTTGAGAATGCCGGCACGTTATCCGAAGAAGTCGGTTATGTGAAACTTCCAGAAGAAGAATATGAAAAAGCATTAAAAACGCTCGAAGGTTTAAAAAAATAATTTGAGAACAGATCTACAGGCGCAAGCGGGATAGAGACGATCTACCCGCTTGTCCAAGGTTGAAAGGAGTTTTCGTTTTGAAAGCGAACGAGGAGCAAAAGAGCCCGGTCCAACGCCTGCTTGACAAAAAAAATAAGAACGGTTTTTTAGGAAAGGGAGAAAAAGCCATCCCGGTGATCCTTTTTCTAATGGCGGCTGTCTCCGTTGTTACAACGATCGGAATTGTACTTACTTTAATTGTTGAGACATTTACCTTCTTTAAACAAGTGCCGTTAGCAGAGTTTTTAACGGCCAAAGTTTGGTATCCATTTTCAAAAACAGATGCTTCATATGGGATTTTGCCTTTATTCATCGGTACATTAAAAATTACTTTAATTGCGGCTTTAACAGCTGTTCCGATCGGCTTGGCCGTAGCTATCTATTTGAGTGAATATGCTTCCGAGAAGGTGCGGAAAGTCATGAAGCCGATATTGGAAGTGTTAGCAGGGGTGCCAACGATCGTTTACGGATTCTTTGCTTTAACGTTTGTTACTCCCATACTTCGGGCAGTGTTTCCTTCATTGGAAATGTTCAACGCCATCAGCCCGGGAGTTGTTGTTGGAATGATGATCATTCCGATGATCGTATCGCTTTCAGAGGATGCTCTGTCTTCTGTGCCTGACTCGGTGCGCCAAGGTGCGCTAGCGCTAGGAGCGACTAAGTGGGAAATGACCTGGCGGGTTGCCTTTCCAGCGGCCTTGTCTGGGATCATTGCTTCTATTGTGCTCGCACTCTCCCGCGCAATTGGTGAGACAATGATTGTTTCCATTGCCGGCGGATCGACACCGTCTGCTTCGTTGGATTTAACCACTTCTCTGCAGACCATGACTTCTTACATTGTTCAAGTGAGCACGGGCGATGTGGGCTTCGGCACAACGATTTACTACAGTATTTATGCCGTCGGTTTTACACTGTTCTTGTTCACACTTGCTATGAACATATTGGCACAGAAAATCTCCAGAAGGTTCAGGGAGGAGTATTAATGGAGAACGTTCACAAAAAAATTCATACAGACGAGATGATCGGTAAAATTCCCGGCCGTTTGTTAAAAAATAAACTATATAAAGGACTCTTTTTTCTCGCTTCTTTTTTCACTTTTATTCTTTTAGTCGTGCTGCTTGCCAGAATTTTCTCGCAGGGTGCTTCGCATCTATCGCTTGATTTCTTGCAAAATTTTGCGTCAAGACGCCCGGAGCAGGCGGGAATTAAAGCAGCCATGATCGGTACGCTGTGGATGATGTCGGTCGTTGTTCCTGTTTCGTTGCTGTTAGGGGTAGGAACGGCTATTTATCTGGAAGAATACGCGGGGAAAAACCGAATGACCCGCTTTATCCAAATGAATATTTCTAATCTGGCTGGTGTTCCCTCAGTAGTTTTTGGTTTGTTGGGGTTAACTCTTTTCGTTCGCGTCCTTTTTCTCGGCAATAGTGTCCTGGCCGCAGGACTAACGATGAGCCTGCTGATTCTTCCTGTTATTATCGTTGCTTCTCAAGAAGCCATTCGGGCGGTTCCGAAAGAGTTGCGGGAAGCGTCCTATGGGCTCGGAGCTACAAAGTGGCAAACGATTTTGCGTGTTGTGCTGCCTTCTGCTTTAGCCGGCATATTAACGGGAAGCATTCTCGCTTTCTCCCGTGCTATCGGGGAGACAGCTCCGCTAGTGGTCATCGGCATCCCGGCATTCGTCGCTTTTTTGCCTAAAAGTGTGTTTGATCAATTTACGGCCTTGCCGATGCAAATTTACAACTGGACGAGCAGACCGCAGGAGGAGTTTCATTTTCTTGCTGCCGCCGGAATTATCGTCTTGCTTATCATATTAATTTTAATGAATTCGGTGGCTGTATGGATTCGCAACCGTTACGAGAATAAATACTGAGTGGACAACTGAAAGCAAACGAGGAGGAAATAAAATGGGAATAGTCGCCTTAAAAACAAAAACGAAAAAAATAAATGAACAGCCGCTTGTTGAACGCCAAACCGTGTACAGCACAAAGAACTGCAATCTTTGGTATGGGAATCACCATGCTTTGAAGAATATTAATCTGGATATGAAAGAAAGAGAAGTAACAGCTATCATCGGTCCTTCAGGCTGCGGGAAATCTACTTATATCAAGACGCTAAACCGCATGGTCGATCTTGTTCCAAATGTAAAAACAGCTGGAGTGATTGAATACCGGGGAAGAAATATTTTCAGCAAGGACTTTCATGTAGAAGAACTGCGTACGAGAGTGGGTATGGTGTTTCAGAAGCCAAATCCTTTTCCAAAGTCAATTTTTGAGAACATTGCTTTTGGTTTAAGAATTCATGGCATCAAAAATAAACAGCTCATTCATGAAACGGTGGAGAAGAGCTTGCGCCAGGCAGCGATCTGGGACGAAGTAAAAGACAGACTGCACGAATCTGCTTACGGGTTATCCGGCGGACAGCAGCAGCGTCTTTGTATTGCCCGCAGCCTCGCGCTGGAGCCGGATGTGCTGTTAATGGATGAGCCGACTTCGGCCTTGGACCCGGTATCAACGTTAAAAGTAGAAGAGCTGATTCAAGAGCTGAAAGAAAAATACTCCATCATTATTGTGACGCATAACATGCAGCAGGCTTCGCGAATCTCCGATAAAACAGCTTTCTTCCTTAATGGAGAAGTGGTGGAGTACGATGATACGTATACCATCTTTAATCATCCCAAAGATCATCGCACGGAAGATTACATTACAGGCCGATTTGGCTAAATCGGCCATCAAAAAGGTTCGGAAAGAGCTCTTTCCGAACCTTTTCTGCTTTTTAAGGGGTGTCAAGAACTTAGAGAGAATGGGAAACCTCGCTGAATAGAATGATTGTCCGAGAGCCTCTTCCTTTCTCGGAATGCTCTGCTGGTTGCTTTCTCTCTATTATGTAAGGCTGCCTTCTTCATCATTAGTCATGTAAAGGAACAAGACCTGATGTTTGTCTGCGGAAAGCGAAGCCTCTGAAATGGCAATCAACCATTTTCCTCCACAAGCAAAACAAAAAAGGCCGCCCTTTAAAAGGCGGCCTCTTTACTTCGTTGTTAGAACGACAGCGATTTCCTTCATGGACATCGACTGGTGAACGGTATGCTCACCCAATTGGAGCTTTTCCGCATAGCCGTTTTCTGTTAAGTAATCATTAAATGCTTGGCTGTCTTCGATGATTCCTGCTTTTTCAAGGAGCTGTCCGGCCTCAGAGGAAGACATGCCTGATTTGATATGCAAAGTATACGATTTTTTCTTCTTTGCGCTTGTTTTTTCTTTCGTTCGTTGCGGCGCCTGCTTGCCGTTCTCGGCAGTTAATTGGCTGAGTTTCTGCTGCAGCTTTTCATTTTCTTGCTTTTGCTTTGCCGCTTGTGCAGACGTCAGCACCACATACTGTTCTTTTTCCAGCTGCTTAATCATCGCCGTTTCAGACAACGAGGAAAAGCCGGTCGCTTGGGTGTAAATAAAGAGGGCGAGTGCAGCGGCCAGAAGACCAAACGCAAAGGCTCTCATTGTTTGCTGATTCATGCTATCATCCTTTTCCTTCATTTAGATAGGGAGTTAAAATTTGCCGGACCTGTGAAAGAGAAAGAGACGATTGTCTGGCGATATCTTCAAGTTTTACTCCTTGATAATAAAGGGAGATTACCTGATTCTTCAGTATTTCGTTGACGCCGGCTGCCGTTTCGCCAGCGGCGGCTGTTTTCTGCAAAGAGGTGACGGGAGGCCCGATTAACAACTCTTCTTCCAGAACTTTAATTTTTTTCTTTAACTGATAAGTCTCTTGCAAAAACTGCAAGGACAAGTCTTCTACTTCTTTTTCCAGCAGGCGGGAGCGATCTTTAACGAAGAAGGACAGCAGAAAGAAAACAATGCCTGCCGCAGCCAGCCCAATGATTAGTCCATTCATTTCTTATTCACCTCATTGTTTATTATAACGTGATTGAGGGGGCATTCAAACTAGTTCTTTGCGGTGCTGGCTATCTTTTCGGCTGTTAAAAAAGAATTTTTGATTCAACTGCCGAATAGCAAAGTCGGACTAGCATTTGTACAAGAAAAGTGCTATTATAGAAAAGTCGTAAAGAAGATACAAATGTATTGAAAAGTTTGGAGGGAAAAAAAGATGCGCGTAAATATCACTTTAGCATGCACTGAGTGCGGTGATCGTAATTATATCTCTACTAAAAACAAGCGTAACAATCCAGATCGTCTTGAACTGAAAAAATATTGCTCTAGAGAAAAACGTGTTACTGCACACCGTGAAACAAAGTAAGCAGCGGGGATTTATTTCCTGCTGTTTTTTTGTGCGTATAATGACGCCCAGAAAGCTATCCCCAGCAGGGTAGGCACGAATAGGGCTGATACATAAACAGGTAAAAGAAGGAGGCTGTCTCTTGGTAAATAAACAAATTGTCAGGCAGCAAATAAAAGAAAAGCTGTCCACGCTAAATAAGCTGTCCTATGAGCAGCACTCTTTTCAAATTGCCCGCCAGCTGTTTTCTTTGAAAGAATGGAAAGAAGCAAGGACAGTCGCGGTGACTGTATCGAATGTTCCGGAAGTGGACACATGGCAGATTATCCGCCAAGGCTGGCTTGAGGGGAAAGAGATGGCGGTGCCAAAATGCCTGCCGGCTGAAAAGAAACTAACCTTCCAGCTGCTGTCCTCGTTTACCGAATTAGAGAAGGTTTATTTCGGCTTGTACGAGCCTCGGCTCGAGAGCACACCCCCGGTGGACCGCTCGCAGATGGATCTGATTCTTGTTCCGGGCCTGGCTTTCAGCCGTTCAGGCGGCCGGCTCGGCTTCGGAGGCGGCTATTATGACCGTTTTTTAACGGGCTATAGCGGAAGAACAGCTGCGCTTGCCTTTTCAGAGCAGCTGATCGCTGAATTGCCTACAGAGCCTCATGACCTGCCTGTTCAGCGGATTATCACAGAACAAGAAGTAATTGTTTGCGAATCGGCAAGTACACAGTCGTAGTCTGCGCTTTGCATTCACTTTTTCTATTCGTTATAGTTACTGTAATAAGAAAACGAATAAAGGCAGTGGTGAAATGGGTTCTTATGAAAACAACTTGTTTTGGAAGCTGGCGTATTTTCTGATCGTGGAGCAGGATTATCGAATTGTCCGGATGGAAGAGAATTATCAGGAGATTTTGTTTGAAAACTTATCTAATAAGCCAGCGCAGATCATTCGAATGGTATACAGCGAATTGGACTGGAGCAGCAAAATGCGCCGGGATATCGAAAGAGTGCTCACTGTCGGAGAAAGCATTCGCAAACAGTTGGGCAAGCGGGAATTAACGGTCGTCAACTTATACTTGTCCCCCTATCCGCCAGTTGATGCATATGAAACTTATTTAAAAGAGCCGGCCTATTTCCCTAAGGGAGGACGGACGAAAGTGACCTCTATCTTGTTTTCCGAGGGACATAAGCATGAAGCGGCAAAATCATTGAGCGGCTTATTTCCAGGGGATTTGGAGGCGGCTTTTTTTGAACCTGGGTCTGAGGAAGAGACCGCTGCTTACCGAAGAGCTGCTCTCGTTCATTCAGTCAAAAAGAGCGAAGAAGAAAAGAAGGTGTTTCATGCTTCGGCTCCGTTCTTTTCCTACTTATTTATTGCCGTTCAAATCATTGTATTTTTTCTGCTGGAATTGAGCGGCGGCAGCACAAACTCAGCAACGCTTATCTATTTTGGAGCAAAATATAATCCGCTTATTCTTGAAGGAGAATGGTGGCGCTTTATTACCCCAGTTTTTTTGCATATCGGTTTTTTGCATTTGCTCATGAATACTTTTGCTTTATACTTTCTTGGAACAGCCGTAGAAAAAATATATGGCCGCTTTCGGTTTTTGTTCATTTATTTATTTGCCGGGTTCGCGGGAACGTTAGCCAGCTTCGTTATAAGCCCTAGCCTGTCAGCTGGAGCAAGCGGGGCAATCTTTGGCTGTTTTGGCGCCTTGCTTTACTTTGGGGTGATTTATCCGCGCTTGTTTTTCCGGACCATGGGCATGAATATCATTGTGTTGATCGTGATAAACCTGGTATTTGGTTTTTCCATGCCGGGAATTGATAATGCCGGGCACATTGGCGGTTTGATCGGCGGATTTTTAGCCGCAGGCGCTGTTCATGTTCCCGCTAAGACAAAACCTTTGATGCAGCTCGCCTTTCTTGCAGCGGCGCTTTTATTAACGATGGGCGGTCTTTATATCGGATTTTCCGTATAGCGAGCCATGCCCGGCAGCAAAAAAAGCAACAGATAATTCGACAAAACATAATAAAGGAGCTGTTGAACAAGTTGAAGACGATGTGGGATGTACAGCAGCTTTTAAAGCGGTATGGTATTTTTGTATATGTCGGCGACCGTCTGGCCGATTTAGAGCTGATGGAAGCGGAATTGAAAGATCTATATGATTCGAAGCTGCTTGATATAAAGGATTTTCAGCAGGCGCTGCTCATTGTCCGGCAGGAGCACAGGCTGGAAAGGGAAAAGAGGGGCTGCTAACAGCGGCGATGGGGGAAATCGGCAGCTTCCATGCTGGAATCGCTGATTCAATAAAAAAGCAGGGCTTTCCCCTGCCTTCAGGAGCCGTTTAAAGCCGGTTCCTTTTTTATTGTCCAAAACTTAAAAAAATGGAACTTTTTTCTTTTGTGAATCGTATGATAAAGAGGAAGAAAAGGGGGAGTCTAAACTATTATTCTACAAAATCTCTGTTTTCTCTCGTTTGCTTTTTTGTAAAAAAAGTATTAAGATTAGCTATGATGTTTTTACAGTGAACGGTTTTTTTATACAGAGTGATCGGTACGGTGTGTATTAAGGAGGTTATTGAATGAAAGGAACCTTACGCAACAATGTATCTTTAATCGCTGTTGTCGTTTTGTTCTTATGGATGAAAACGTATATTATCTATCAAACGAGCTTTAAAATGGAAATCGAAAATACATTGCAGGCATTTATACTCTTTATCAACCCATTGAGCTTTATTATGCTCATTATGGGGATTAGTATGTTCTTTAAGAGTGAAAAAGCTAGAAACCGTTATTTAATTAGTGCAAGTTTCTTGCTTACTTTCCTGCTTTATGCAAACGTAGTGTTCTACCGTTTTTTCAATGACTTTATTACGATGCCGCTTTTATTTCAGACAAGCAACTTTGCGGATCTGGGCAATAGTGTCACGGAAGAATTTAAATGGTATGACATTTTCTATTTTATCGACTTGATTGTGCTCGTGGTGATCTTAAAGGTGAAGCCAAAGCTTGTAAACTTCGGTTCCATGACTAAAATGAATCGTCGCGCTTACTTTTTGGCTGCTGCTGCGATGTTCTTTTTAAATTTGGGCCTTTCTGAAATTGAACGCCCGCAGCTTTTAACGAGAACATTTGACCGCGAGATGCTTGTGAAGAACATTGGAACATTTAACTATCATATTTATGATGTGATTTTGCAATCGAAGTCGTCTGCACAGCGTGCGCTTGCCGATGGCAGCGAACTGGCGGATATTGAAAACTATTCAGACGCCAATTATGCGACGCCAAATGATGATTTGTTCGGCGTGGCGAAAGGCAAGAATTTGATTATGGTTTCTGTGGAGTCTACTCAGGAATTCGTGATGAATAATAAAGTGAACGGCCAGGAAATTACGCCGTTTATGAACCAGTTTGCTAAGGAAAGCTTGTACTTTAACAACTTTTACCACCAAACGGGCCAAGGGAAAACATCTGATGCGGAATTCCTGACTGAAAACTCGCTTTACCCGCTTAGCCGTGGAGCTGTTTTCTTTACTCATTCAGGCAATGAATTTAATTCTATGGCCGAAAAATTAAGTGAAAACGGCTATTTCTCTAACTCTATGCATGCAAACAACAAGAGCTTCTGGAATCGGGACATTATGTATAAATCTTTAGGCTACGAGCGCTTTTATGAAGCCGGGGATTATGATATCAATGAAGATAACAGTGTCAACTGGGGAATGAAAGATGTTCCGTTTTTCGAGCAATCTGTCCAGCATATGAAAGAGATGCCGAAGCCGTTTTATTCAAAAATGATTACTTTAACGAACCATCATCCGTTTTATTATGATGAGGAAGACAAGTTCATTGATGAATTTACTTCCAACAGCGGCACGCTGAACCGTTATTTCGTTACCGTGCGCTATACAGATGAGGCGTTAAAGAAGTTCGTGGCGGACTTGAAAGCTTCCGGACTGTATGAAAACTCCGTCATCGTTCTTTACGGAGACCATTATGGGATTTCAGAAAATCATAATGAAGCAATGAGCCAATATTTAGGCAAGGAAGTTACGCCGTTCGTTTCCACTCAGCTGCAAAAGGTGCCATTTATGATCCATGTTCCTGGCGTGAAAGGCAGAGTGATCGACAAGGTAGGCGGACAAATTGATGTTCGTCCAACACTTCTTCACTTGCTCGGAATCAATACAAAAGATGATTTGCAATTCGGACAAGATTTGTTGTCTGAAGATCATGAAGACTTTACTGTATTCCGCGATGGCCGGTTCGTAACGAAAGATTATGTCTATGCTGACAACAAATGCTGGAGCAAAGCGACCGAACAGCCGACAGAAAAGAATTATTGCACGCCTTACATTGAAAAGGCGGCAACAGAGCTTGATTACTCAGACCGAATTATTTATGGCGATTTGCTTCGCTTCTATGATCCGGATTCTGCCAAAAAGCAATAAAAACATCCCTGCCGTTAAGCGGCAGGGGTGTTTTTTTATTGCTTACTGTTGAATTCGGCGTAAAAGAAAAAATCCTCTGCTGCAAAAGAGCAGCAAAGGATTCCGTTAAGAAAGTCAATTATCCGGCAGGGTATCCTTGGTGGATCACAGTCATAACTGTAAACCATCCGAATACTCCCAACGTGCCAAGTCCGAAAATAATGCCCAAAAGATTTTTGTTTTTCAAAGCGCTTACTGTGCTGAATAGGGCAAGAAGAGCTACTAGGGCAAAGATAATTACTAAGCCGTTCATAAACTAAACTCCTTTCTTAGATCACTCGATAATCATCCTTTAGAGATCATTATGTAAAATCAGTACATATTCATCACTATTCTATAGTTTTTTTGATTGTTTGTCGAGTTGAAAAATCATTGTTCTTTAAAAAGACACGTTTGGCTGGTACGATAATGATAGTCACAATGAAAGGCAGGAGAAGGAATAATGAATTGGACGCAATTGCCGTTAGGCCCGCTGCAAACAAATTGCTACATATTGTCCGGCGAAGACGGAGAATGCATCGTATTTGATCCCGGAGCAGAAGGAGAGCAGCTGGTTCAATGGTTAAACGAAAATCGCTTACAGCCGCTGGCTGTTTTGCTGACGCATGCGCATTTTGATCATATTGGCGCAGTCGAGCAGGTAAGGCAGGCATTTAACGTTCCTGTTTACTTGCATAAAGAAGAAGCAGAATGGCTGACAGATCCGTCATTGAATGGCTCTGCCCGTTTTCAGTTTGGAGAAATCAGCGGCCAGCCAGCCGATCATCTCTTAGATGAGGAAGAATCGTTGACAATCGGAAAATTTTCTTTCCGGCTGTTCCATACACCTGGACATTCTCCCGGCAGTATTTCTTATTTTTTTGAGGAGGGGAATGCGGTATTTGCCGGCGACACGCTGTTTATGGGAAGTATCGGACGGACGGATTTACCGGGAGGCAATCACGAACAGCTGCTTCAAAGCATTCACAATCATTTGTTGACATTGCCGGAGGAAGCGATTGTCCTGCCTGGCCATGGTCCAGCCACTATGATTGGTGACGAAATGGAGCGCAATCCATTTTTAAACGGCTTCTAAAAATAGAAAAGCTGTCTCTCGCATAGGCTGAAGACCTGAAGAGACAGCTTTTTTGGCTTATTCTTAAATAAAAGGAAGGCATCCCAATGAAAAAGCCGGCCATAGCGGCCGGCTGGCAGTGCCATTGATTAATGGCCTGCTCCAGGAGTTACCATAAAGGTAGTCCAGTAGCTGTATCCACAGAAGAATACAGTTAAGTATGCTGCGAAAAGATACACGTACATACGTTCAGTTAAGTTTAAAAAGCCTACAATTAAGAAGAATCCTGTCTGGCCGAGGAATAGCAGCGCTGTTTTATTCATGTCGCCAAGATAGAACATGACAGCAAAGATTCCAGTCCAGAATGCTAATACGCGGAACATGCGATCCATTATGTATCCCTCCTTTATTCGTCACTCCATCAGTATCTTATTATAATGGAATGGCGCTAGTATTGTAAATATAACTTTCATACACTTTGTGACGATTAAGTGATATCTCTATCATATCATGCCGCTCCTCTTTATGCATATTCAAGAAAAAGGCCGTTATTTGGCTATGCGGCTGCAGCATTTGTTTTTTCTGAGGTTAATAAGCAGAAGGAAGCAAAAAAAGTTAAAAAAGAAAAAGGAATTTCTTCTATATTGTCGAATAAAAACTAAGTGAACCGGAAAGAAAGGTGGTGAAAGCAACAACAATGGCAATTGAAGAAACGGTGGAACAACTTTTGCAAGAAGCTCTTTCCCTCGATTCGACAGATATCCACTTCATCCCCCGCAAGCATAGCTACGCTGTTCACATTCGCTCCCACAGCCAATTAATTCCCCACAGTCAATTTTCAGTTCGTGAAGGAGAGAGACTCATCTCTCATTTTAAGTTTATGGCTTCTATGGATATCGGGGAGAAGAGAAAGCCCCAAAGCGGTTCGTTTCAACTTCAGGTTTTAGGTTGTTTAATTTCTTTGCGCATTTCCACTTTGCCTACCGCCCTCTCAAAAGAAAGCCTTGTCATCCGGCTTCTTCCGCAGCAAGGAGTTCCGGATTTGCTTCAGCTTTCCTTGTTTCCTCATTCGGCAAGAAAACTGCTTGCCCTCCTGTCGCATTCGCATGGATTAATTGTTTTTACCGGTCCTACGGGCAGCGGCAAAACGACCACGCTTTACTCCTTAATCCAGCATACCGCCAGCCAGCACGGCCGCAATGTGATTACACTTGAAGATCCTGTAGAAAAGCAAAATGACCAATGGCTGCAAGTGCAGGTGAATGAAAAAGCCGGTGTCACTTATTCAGCTGGGCTAAAAGCCATTTTAAGGCATGATCCCGATGTGATTATGGTCGGGGAAATCCGCGATGAAGAAACGGCAAGGATAGCCATTCGAGCCGCCTTAACAGGGCATCTGGTTTTAACGACATTGCATACGCGTGACGCCAAAGGAGCCGTCATTCGCCTGCTGGAATTCGGCTTAAAGTGGCATGAGATTGAGCAAACCTTAATCGCCGTAACGGCCCAGCGTCTTGTCAATCTGTTATGTCCGGCGTGCGGGGCAGCTTGTTCTTCCCGCTGTCTGTCAGAGAAGCAGCGCAAACAGGCGACTATTTATGAAATCTTAAGCGGGTCTAATTTAAAGGCGGTATTAAATGAAGCAAAAGGAGAAAAGAGCTTCTATCGCTATCCGCTGTTAAAACATTTATTAGGAAAGGGGATTGCCCTTGGGTATCTCTCTCAAAGCGAATATGATCGCTGGGTATTTGAAGAAGAGAAGAGCAGGAAAATATCAAGGTGAGTTTATTTTAAGGCTGGGAGAGATGCTGAAGCAGGGGTTCCCGATGAGTGCGGCTCTTGAATTTTTGTTAATCAACTTTGACCGCAATCATCGTGAATCTATTCACTCCCTTCGCGCTGAATTGAACGCCGGTACACCTCTGCACGAGATTCTTCATTTGCTTGATTTCCCATCGATGATTTGCCTTCAAGTGTATTTTGCTGAAAAGCATGGCCGCCTGCCGGAAACGCTCATACAAGCTGGGGAGCACTGGAAGAAAACAGAGCAGGCGAAGGAAAAGTTAACTAAGTTGCTTCAATACCCGCTTTTTTTGCTTTTTCTTTTATTTTTGCTGTTGTTTTTGCTAAAGCACTTTTTAATGCCCCGGCTGGAAGACCTCTATGCGGCCCTCAATTTTTCTCCTGAGGGCAGTACGCTTCTTTTCATGGCTTTTCTGCAGAAAGGACCCTCCCTGATTCTTCTAGCTGCTGCTGGCTGCGCAGCAGCTTCTCTTTCGTATTTCTTCAACTACCAACGGCAAACTCCTCAAATAAAAATCAATCGGCTAATGAAAATTCCAGTCCTCTCTACTTTCTTTGCTTTGTTTTTTACCCGATTATTCGCTAAAGAAGTGTCTTATTTATTGGAAAGCGGTTTTGCTGTCAATGAAGTATTGCTGATTTTGCAAGAACAGACCGTGCACCCGATGATGAAGCATGTGGCGGCCGGGATAAATGGCTATTTAGTAACCGGGCATTCTTTGGCTGAAGCTGCCGAACAGGTTTCATGCTTTGTCCCCCAACTGCCGCGCATTATGCGGCATGGCGAGGCAAACAGCCGGCTTGCACAGGAACTGCTGCTATTTAGCCAATTTTGTGAGACGCTTCTCGAGAAGAAAATCAAGAAAGGACTGTCTATTTTGCAGCCGGCTATTTTCTTGTTTGTCGGCCTTGTAGTCATTGCTATCTATTTGTCGGTTATGCTGCCGATGTTTCAAATGATCGGTTCCGTTTAAAAAAGGAGGAGTGAGTTTGTGAAAAGAAAGCTTGTACGACAAAATGAATCAGGATTTACGTTGATTGAAATGATGATCGTGCTGCTTGTTATTTCCGTCTTGTTATTCATTGCTATTCCAAATGTAGCTAAACAGAGCAAGAACATTAACAATAAAGGCTGCACGGCATTTAAACATATGGTGCAGGGACAAGTCCAGGCTTACCGGATTGATTTAAAGAAATATCCGGCCTCAATTGCTGAAATGGTACAGGATGGCTATTTAAGAAACGATGAAACCGCTTGTCCGAACGGAGAACAGTTGAAAATTGGCGAAGATGGGGAAGTGTCGGTTGTTCAATAAAATGAAAAAAGCGATCAAGGAAGAACAGGGCTTTACAATGATTGAAACAATGGTTGTTCTTGCGGTTGTGCTCGTTGTGCTTTCGATCACTGTACTTTCATTTTCAAGGGGAGCAGCTGAGTTTGAAAAACGGCAATTCTTGAACCAGCTGCGGGCAGATCTTTTTCTCGCCCAGTCTTACGCCATAGCCAAACAGGAAACCGTCGAAGTAAGGTTTGCTTACGGGGGGAACCGTTATACGGTCCGCACACTTGCTTCGTCTTCTTCCTTTCTTGTCCAACGCAATATACCCGATGCGATTCAATATATGGATGGTTCACTGGCGAAGCTGTCTTTTTTGCCCAATGGCAATACGAATAGTTTCGGCACTGTCTACTTTAAATATGGAGATCGGTACCTGTCCCTGGTTTTTCAAATTGGTAAGGGGAGATTTTATGTTAAAGAACAATGAAAAAGGTTTTACTCTGGCAGAGAGTCTGCTGTCTTTAATGATTATGGCAATGATAGCTGCTTTTATCTTGCCGCTGATGGTCCAAATGACCGGCCAGTCCAAAACGCTGTGGGAGCGCGAAAAAGGAATGAGGCTTTTATATGAAGAAAGCGGAAAGCGGCTGCAGGAAAGAGCAGATTTTTATGTTGCTTACGAAGGAGAGAGACAAAGCTATGAAATTTCCTGGGAAACAATCAGCGGCTCCGCCTGCTTTGAAGTGTCAGGGCGGGCGACGTGCATCCGCAAACAATAAAGGATTCACGATGGTGGAATCGTTGCTTGTCCTCATGATCTTCATCAGCATTGCCGCGCTTTTTCCGCTGGTGTATGGAGCGCTTTATCGGACAGAAGAACAACTTGATCCGGAAAGAAGAGCAGAGTGGGAATTATTTATTTTACAGCTCAGGAAAGAAATGCACCTGTCACACTCTCTGCAAATAACAGAAGAAAGGATTATCTTTGTCCAAGGGGCTGACCTCGTTTCCATTGAAAAATATCAAGAAGGAGTGAGGAGAAGAGTAGGGGGAAGGGGACATGAAATTATTTTACAGGAAGTGGTATCTATCCGTTTTTATTCGTGCGGTTCGTTATTATGTGCAGAAGCGGCTTTTGAAAACGGAGAAAAGGAAGAGGCGCAGCTGCATTTATACCGGGGAGAGGCTATATGAAAGGCTTCGCTTCAAATGAAGATGGGGCAGTGCTGCCCTTTACGCTTCTGCTTTTTATGGTCGTGTGCACAGCAGCCTTATTTGGGACCGGCATTTTTGTGAGCAAGCAGCAAACCGCTTTGCTGTTAACAGATTATTATGAAACGAAAGTGATCGAGTTAATGGCTCTGCAAGAAATTCTTCCTCTTTTAGAAGGTAGAGAGGCTGTCTCGGGCAGTTATCGGACAGATCGGGGAGAGGTTATTTATGCGGCTGCCCCGAATGAGGGGGAAGAAGCGGTTGTGATTCATTTAAAGACCAATAAGCCGGAAACTCTCTTCACAACGAAAGTAGTGTACCATTTGACGGAACGCCAAATTATTAAGTGGATCGAATAAGATGCGTTTAAAGTGAAAGAAAGTTGGAGAAAATGACACCGACTGCAGGAGGCGGTGGACATGAACGAGTATATCAAATATTTTATGGAGGCATTTCTTGGTTATTTCGATGAACCGAAGCAGATAAGGAAAGAAAAACGCCGCCAAAGACAGGCAGAGCGCCCTGGCTTTTCTTTCCGGTGGTTCGGGCTGCTTCCTTGGGCGCTGCGCCAGCTCTTTCATAAAAGATGAGGGCTGGCGCCTTTTTTGTTTGCTTTGTGAGTGAACCATCTTTTTTCCCCTATCGTTTATTCAAGAATGCAGATAAACAATGCCTCCATTGATAATACTGACATGAATCTTGGGGGCATACTGCTTCTCCAGGGCTGCTTTTTCAATAAAATAAGCTTCTGGTTTTTCCTCTTCTTCATAAAAATAATCAAGCAGCAAAAGATCCTCTTCCCATTCTTTTCGAGCTTTTACCGCCCAGTCATGGTTTTCTTGTTCGAGCCGGGATATTAAAAAACGCTGAAGCCGTTTCACCCCGCTTTTAGGCTTAATTAAAGGGGTAATCGTAAACGAAAAATCCGGGATTTTTGATACGAGCAGCTTCCGGTTGAGCACATTCATAAATTCTTCCTGAATCGCGCCGTGAATTAAGCTGAGGCCGAGTGAATAGAAGATATCTTTTTTATGGTTTGCTTCATAAGACACCTTTATGTTGACGAGCAGCCAGGGATGAAGCGGCTGGCGGCTGCCTGATTTCCTTTGTTCGTAAAGCCGGATAAATCCTGTATGCCCTTTGGCCGACTGAAAGATTTGATGCAGCCGGGGAGTGCCGAAATGAATGCTTTCCCCTTCAATCTCTCCAGGAGCTTTGGTCGGATCTGTTATAAGCGTTAAGGAAAGCGGCTCGCCTTTCATGCCGGTTTTTTCTGCATAATGCCAGTAAAAGGGCCTGTTCATCAGCTCTTTATCAATTTCGGGTGTCAGCTTAACGCTAAGAGAGCCTTCTGTAGATTCTAAAAAGGTGCATTCTGCCGCTTTGAAATAATTTTCAAGAAATAGATGAATTTCGTTTTTCATGCGATGTATCCTCCTCTTCCTGCCATTCATTCGCTAGTTCCATGACTGCTTCAAGGTTCTTCATTTTTACCCGAAGCTCGCCTTCAGTTCTTGAATGCTGGAAAATATCTGTAAGGTGTTCTTGCATATTTGGAATATCCATTCTCTCTAAAATGGCATCCAGCTGGCCGACAGCCTGTTCGAATAAATGGATTTTTTCATAAAGAAGCTGCAAAATCCGATCTTCAATCGTGTCTGCAATGCTGAAATTATAAATTCGCACGTCTTTTGTTTGTCCAAATCGGTGAACACGGCCGATTCGCTGCTCAAGGCGCATAGGGTTCCATGGAAGATCAAAGTTAATGACGTGATGGCAAAATTGCAAGTTGAGTCCTTCACCGCCCGCTTCCGTGGCAATTAACACTTGGGCATGCTTTTCAAAAAGCTGTTTCATCCAATCTTTCTTCCCGCGCTTAAATCCGCCGCGAAACGGAACGGAAGAGATGCCGTTTTGTTTAAGAAACCATTGCAGGTAAAGCTGTGTAGCCCGGTATTCAGTGAAGATAATCACTTTATCGTTAATCGTTTGAATAAGTTCCAGCGCCTTCTCTGCTTTTGAATTGCGCGAGATCGCTTGTATATGCGTTAAAACGTCTTGAAAGCTCTGAGGAAACTCCAACTGGCTGCCATATAGTTTTTGGGCCATGTTTTTCAGCGTGAAAAAAACAGCTTCTTTGCTGCTGCACGCTTCCCGCTGCAGCGTGAGCAAGGAGAAAGAAGAACGCACCTCGTCGGGCTGGCTGCGAACAAAGGATTCGAGAGCCTGATAGAGCGAGCGCTCTTCCTCAGTGAACGCTACTTTTACTGACTCTACTTTTCTTTCTGTCCACTTCACTCCGGTATCCTGGCGGCGGTTGCGAATCATGACTTTATTCATCAGCTTGATTAAATGATGGTGGTTTTGCACTTGGCGGTCCCCTTTTTTAAAGCGCTCCGTGAACTGTCCTTCGTTTCCGAGGTGGCCGGGTTTTAGCAATGAAACAAGATGAAACATTTCATCCAAGCGATTCTGAATCGGAGTCGCGGTTAAAAGCAGGCAGAATTTCTTTTTTAAATGGCGAACGAACTGATAGTTTTTAGTTTTATGATTTTTTAATTTATGAGCTTCATCGATGATGACTAAATCATATTCTTGTTCGTAAATTTTTTCTTTATGCGGGCTGCGTTTTGCTGTATCGATCGAAGAAATTACAATGTCGTGCTGATCCCAAGCATAAAATTTTTTCTGGGCGACAGCGGGAATATAAAACTTGGTAGCCAGTTCACTCGCCCATTGAGAAACGAGAGAAGCAGGGGTTAAGATTAAAACTTTTTTGACAAGGCCCCGGATCAAGTATTCTTTTAATACCAGTCCGGCCTCAATTGTTTTTCCAAGACCAACCTCGTCGGCCAAAATTGCTTTTCCATTCATTTCTTCCACGACTCTCTTGGCTGCCTCAAGCTGATGCGGCAGAGGATTAAGCTCCGGTAAAAAGCCAGGAGCTAACAATCCTTCGAAATTCGGCACCATCATTCGTGTTTCCATATTTACAGTCGATTGAAAAAGCGGCCAATTTCCCCAAGGTCCGTCCTGTTCAATTCTTTTTTCTAATTCTTCTTCCCAGGCGTGATCAAAATAAATATCTACATTCATGTGAAAAACTCCTTTATAAAATAGGTTGCCGAAACCATAACTTTAATGGTAGGATGTAAGTGAACAAAATATTGTGTCATTTTGTAAAAAAACGAACATTATTGATTTTTGCTAATCATATGTTCATAGTATGCCCATTTCTCAATTAAATATAGCGAATGAAGGTAAGGGGAGAGACTGTATATACAGCGCCGAAGGAGCAAGCAAATTTTTGTGAATCTCTCAGGCAAAAGAACTCTTGCTGGACGCGGCTCTGGAGAGTGTTTCCCGAGGAAACCACCAAAGAAGACAGCCTGGTCGTCAGGTTAAACTTTCAGGTTCAAGGACAGAGAACAACTTGTATAAGCTGTTCTCTGTCTTTTTTTATGGAAAAATAACAAATTGAACCATCAGAATGACAAGGAAAGGGGCAAGAAAATGGGAGAATTAAAGCGTACGCCGCTATTTGAGCTGTATCAGCTGCATGGAGCAAAAACGATTGATTTTGGCGGCTGGGAGCTGCCTGTTCAGTTTTCGAGCATTAAGGAAGAACATGAGGCGGTTCGTACAAGAGCAGGCTTGTTTGATGTTTCCCACATGGGAGAGATCATCGTGAAAGGAAAGGAATCGCTGTCTTTCCTGCAAAAAGTGATGACAAATGATTTGTCAAAGCTGCAGCCCAATCAGGCAATCTATACGATTATGTGTAATGAAAGAGGCGGCTCGGTGGATGATTTGCTTGTTTATATGCTGGCTGAGCAAGATTATTTGCTCGTTGTCAATGCCGCTAATACAGATAAAGACTTTGCTTGGCTAAAGGAGCATCAAACAGAGAACGTCCATATTGAAAATGTATCAACAGACTGGGCGCAGCTTGCCATTCAAGGACCGGCAGCAGAAGAGATTTTGCAAAAGCTGGTTGCAGATGTGAATTTAGCTGAGATCAAGCCGTTCAAATTCCGTCAGCATGTGCAGGTGAATGGTGTAGCTGCCCTTGTGTCACGCACCGGCTACACGGGGGAGGATGGTTTTGAAATTTATAGCCGGAGTGAAGAGGCTCCTAAGCTATGGAAAGACCTTTTAGAAGCAGGCAAGGAAGAAGGTCTCCTTCCTTGCGGCCTTGGCGCACGGGATACGTTGCGCTTTGAAGCGAATCTGGCATTATATGGACAGGAATTGGCGGAAGATATTTCCCCTATTGAATCTGGCTTAGGTTTTGCTGTGAAGCTGAACAAAGGTGATTTTATCGGCTCGGAAGTGCTAAAGGAGCAGAAAGAACATGGCCCGCAGCGGAAGCTCATTGGCCTGGAGATGATCGACCGTGGCATTCCGCGCCATGGCTATCCTGTTTTTTCAGGTGAAGAATTAGTTGGACATATTACAACAGGTACACAATCGCCAACATTAAAGAAAAACATTGGCCTTGCCTTGGTGAAGGCTGAATGGGCTGTGCCGGATCAGGAGCTGTCCGTAGAGATTCGCGGCAAAAAGCTTGCAGCTAAAACTGTAAAGCCGCCATTTTATAAACGCTCAAAATAAGAGAAGAGGGAAGGGAATAGTATGAAGCATCGTTACTTGCCGATGACAGAGACGGATAAAAAGGAAATGCTTGCAGCAGTAGGTGTCCAGAGCATCGATGAATTATTCGCGGACATTCCGGAGAAAGTGCGCTTTCAAGGGTTATATGATATTAAGGAAGCTAAAGCTGAGCCGGCGCTGAAAAAAGAATTGAGCGCTATGGCCGCGAAAAATATGAATGCTAAGCAATACGCCTCTTTTTTGGGAGCAGGTGTGTATGACCATTACACCCCATCCATTGTGGATCATGTTATTTCCCGCTCGGAATTTTACACGGCGTATACGCCGTACCAGCCGGAAATCTCCCAAGGAGAGCTGCAGGCTATCTTTGAATTCCAAACAATGATTTGTGAATTGACAGGCATGGATGTCGCCAATTCTTCGATGTATGACGGAGGCACGGCATTAGCAGAGGCGGCCATGCTAAGCGCGGGGCAGACAAAAAGAAAAAAAGTGCTCGTCTCAGAAACCGTTCATCCCGAGTCGCGTGACGTGTTGTGTATGTATGCGAAGGGGCAAAACATTGAAGTCGTGGTCGTTCCGCATAAAGAAGGCGTAACAGACATCAGCCAATTAAACGAATTGGTCGATGATGATACAGCAGCGGTCATTGTTCAATATCCGAACTTTTTTGGAGCGGTTGAATCACTGGCCGAAGTTGAAAAAGCAGCTCACGGGAAAAAAGCGATGTTTGTCGTTTCTTCCAATCCGCTGGCGCTTGGTGTGTTGACACCTCCAGGAAAGTTTGGAGCAGACATCGTTGTCGGCGATGCTCAGCCATTCGGTATTCCAGCCCAATTTGGCGGCCCGCACTGCGGCTATTTTGCAGTAACGAAAAAACTGATGCGCAAAGTGCCGGGACGGCTCGTTGGCCAGACGCACGATGATGAAGGGCAGCGCGGCTTTGTACTGACATTGCAGGCGCGCGAACAGCATATTCGCCGGGATAAAGCAACTTCCAACATTTGTTCTAACCAAGCGCTCAATGCGCTGGCAGCCAGCGTGGCCATGACGGCTTTAGGAAAAAAAGGCGTTCGTGAAATGGCTGTGCAAAATTTGCAAAAAACATCCTTCGCCCGGGAAACACTCAAGCAAAACGGCTTGGACATTGTATTTGACGGACCGGTGTTTAATGAATTTGTTGTCCGCTTAAGCAAGCCGGTAAAAGAAGTAAATAACAAGCTGCTTGAAAAAGGCATCATTGGCGGCTATGATCTTGGGCTTTCTTACAGTGGTCTTGATAATTGTATGCTTGTCGCCGTTACAGAACTGCGCACGAAAGAAGAAATTGAACTTTTTGCAAAAGAATTGGGGGATAGCCATGAATAACAAAGACCAGGCGCTTATTTTTGAACTATCGCAGCCGGGCCGTGTAGGCTACAGCTTGCCCGAACTGGATGTGCCGGAAGCAGATATATCATCTCTTTTGCCGGATGGGTATGTGCGAGAGGAGGAGCCGGAACTGCCGGAAGTGTCTGAACTTGATATTATCCGCCATTATACGGCGTTATCCAAAAGAAATCATGGCGTAGATTCTGGGTTTTATCCGCTGGGTTCTTGCACAATGAAATACAATCCGAAAATCAATGAAGACGTAGCCCGCTTTGACGGTTTTGCCCACATTCATCCGCTTCAGCAAGAAGAGACTGTACAAGGCGCGATGGAACTGATGTATGATTTGCAAGAGCATTTGAAGGAGATCACCGGCATGGATGAAGTGACGCTTCAGCCGGCAGCCGGCGCCCATGGAGAATGGACGGGATTGATGATGATCCGTGCCTTCCATGAAGCTAACGGGGATGTAAACCGCACGAAAGTTATTGTTCCTGATTCTGCGCATGGCACAAATCCAGCTTCAGCAACGGTGGCGGGCTTTGAAACAGTAACCGTGAAGTCCGGGGAAGACGGGCTGGTTGATTTAGAGGATTTAAGACGGGTAGCTGATGAAACAACAGCGGCACTCATGCTTACTAATCCAAATACACTCGGCTTATTTGAAGAAAACATTTTAGAGATTGCCGAAATTATTCATGGCGTGGGCGGAAAAGTATACTATGACGGAGCCAATTTAAATGCGGTTATGTCCAAAGCCCGCCCAGGAGATATGGGGTTTGACGTTGTGCATTTAAACCTTCACAAAACCTTTACAGGCCCTCATGGCGGGGGAGGCCCCGGTTCTGGTCCGGTTGGTGTGAAGAAGGATTTGATTCCTTACTTGCCAAAGCCGGTGCTTGTGAAAGAAAAGGGCGTATATCATTTTGAGTATGACCGTCCGCAATCCATCGGGCGTGTGAAGCCGTTTTACGGAAACTTTGGAATTAACGTCCGAGCGTATACCTATATCCGCTCAATGGGACCGGACGGCTTAAAAGCAGTTACCGAATATGCCGTGTTAAATGCCAACTATATGATGCGCAGGCTGGCTCCTTATTTCGACCTGCCGTTTGACCGCCATTGCAAGCATGAGTTTGTGCTGAGCGGCAAGCGCCAAAAGAAGCTCGGCGTCCGGACGCTTGATATTGCTAAGCGCCTGCTTGACTTCGGCTTCCATCCGCCAACCATTTACTTCCCATTAAATGTGGAGGAGTGCATAATGATTGAACCGACAGAAACCGAGTCAAAAGAAACGCTTGATGCGTTCATTGATGTCATGATTCAAATTGCCGAGGAAGCAGAGACTAATCCGGAAATTGTCCAGGAAGCGCCGCACACGACTCTTATTGGCCGCCTTGATGAAACGGCCGCAGCCCGCAAGCCGGTTCTTCGGTACGAGAAAGATTTGCAGAACGCTTAAATATAAAAAAACTGCCTACAGGCAGTTTTTTTACTTGCTTTTTACTTTTCCGGTCCAGCGTTTAAAGCCGCCTTCTAATTGATAAAGGTCACGATAGCCTTTTTTGTATAGCGTCTGGGCCGCTCTGCCGCTGCGAATGCCGCTTTGGCAATATAAGTAGACAGGCTTGTCCGGGCGGATTTCTTTCATGCGCCCCTTCATTTGTGTCAGCGGAACGTTGCGTGCGCCTAAAATATGGCCGGCTTCGAATTCATTCGGTTCACGGACGTCAATAAGCTGAGCTTTGCGGTATCCTTTAATGAAATCTTCCTGAGAAAGCGTAGTGACCGCTTTTTTCTGGGAAAAGTACATATATAAAGTATACAAAATAATGGCGCCTAAAATAGCAGCTATTGTATAAAGCAATGGATACACCCCTTCCTAGTAAAACATGCGCTGATTTCTATTATAAACGCGGCTGCGGGAAGAATCAAAAGAAATAAACGAACAATCAGGCGGTTGGCCAGGGCTTGCCGTTCGCCTGTCCGAATTCTTCATCAAGATTCGCTCTGTTTCTCGGCCATGTCTATCCCTTGAGAGCTGAACATTTTCCATCTGGCCGATAAGGCAGGGGACAGACTTTGTCTATAATCTTGAATGATAACTCTTTGTTTTTGTCGCTGCTTTTGATACACTAAGTGGGTGAATTCATCATAAAAAAGGCGGCAATCATCATGAAAAAAGAAACGTGGAAGTTTGTCGACTCCGGCCGTCAAACGGCAGAGTTCAACATGGCGATGGATGAGGCGCTGTTAGAGTGGCACAGTGAAGGCAAAATCCCGCCAGTTATAAGATTTTATGGCTGGGAGCCGGCAGCGCTGTCCATCGGCTATTTTCAAAAAGCAGCTAAAGAGATTGATTTAGATGCGGTCAAACGGCACGGTCTCGGTTTTGTACGCCGTCCTACAGGCGGCAGAGGGGTGCTTCACGAGCATGAACTGACATACAGCGTAATTGTTACAGAGGAGCATCCCAATATGCCTGCAGGTGTGACAGAAGCGTACCGGGTGATATCTGAAGGTATCTTGAAAGGATTCCATCATCTTGGATTAGAAGCCTATTTCGCTGTTCCGCGGACTGAAGAGGAAAAGGATAGTTTAAAAAACCCGCGTTCTTCCGTTTGCTTCGATGCCCCAAGCTGGTATGAACTAGTGGTAGAGGGCCGAAAGGTAGCAGGAAGTGCACAAACGAGGCAAAAAGGCGTGATTTTGCAGCATGGCTCCATCTTACTGGATCTTGATGAAGACAAGCTGTTCAGTTTATTTACATATTCAAACGACCGTGTGAAAGAGCGGATGCAGCGGGCATTTAAAAGCAAGGCTGTTGCCGTGAACGACATCAGTCCCCGTAAAGTGACTTATGAGAAGGCTGGCGAAGCCTTTAAAAAAGGATTTCAGGAAGGCCTTGGAATAACGCTTGAGCCTTATGAGTTTACTTCAGAAGAAATTGCTTATATCGAGCGGCTTGCCAAGGAAAAATACGCTTCAGATGAATGGAATTTTAAAAGGTGAATCATCAGGCGGAAGAGAAACCGGCCTTTAGGCCTGTTCTCTTTTTTTGCGAAAAAATGAAAAAAGTGGAATAAAAGGACAGCGCGAAAATTTTTCTCGCTTTCGAATATCGCTGTGTTTTCTTATGAAATCCAGCTTTTGATCGGAAAGGAAGCTCTTTTTCACCTTGACAAAAAAATGTTTTTAACTCAATATATAGTAATGTATTCATAAAAACAAACACAATATATTGTGTTTGTTTAGTTTTTACTTCAAAAGTGTGGGTATACCATAATTAAATGCCTATGAAATATTATGCAGAAGAAAAGGAGCTGTGATTATGTCTGTTGCGTCACAAAAGAATATGTCCCTCAACGTTGACAGATTGAACAAAGACATCAGCGTCTTCCCTCAAGTTCATCCTGTTACCCCCGATATGAAGATCACTCATAAAGGGGTTTCACGTCTTGTTATGATTGACCGCTATTCGTTTAAAGACACGGAGAAAGTCACGTTAACAGAAGGCGATTTTGTTGTGTTAACGATTAAAGAGGATCCAAAATTCCCGGCCAGAGGAGTTGGCTTCATTACAAGCATCGACTGGCAGGAAAAAAAAGCAGAGGTGCTTGTTGATGAAGAGTTCCGCGGTGCTTTAGATGACCCGAAGGAACAAGAAACGGGTTTGATTCGCCGTCCGTTGGATGTCATTGAAAAACCTCTTGAAATTTATTACGAGCAAATTGCTAAGCGCAACGCAACAGGTCTTGCTTCTGTAGAAAAAACGGAAGAAAAGCGAAAAGAGTGGTTCGAAAAATTTTATCAAGAGCTTGTGAACTTAAACTTTATTCCAGCGGGACGCGTTCTTTATGGAGCGGGAGCACAAACGGACGTTACATACTTTAATTGTTATGTCATGCCGTTCGTTCCTGATTCACGCGAAGGCATTTCGGAACACCGGAAACAAGTAATGGAAATTATGAGCCGCGGCGGCGGCGTCGGCACGAATGGTTCTACTCTTCGCCCGCGCAACACGCTTGCCAAAGGCGTAAATGGAAAGTCCTCAGGATCGGTTTCCTGGCTTGATGATATTGCCAAGTTAACGCACCTTGTAGAGCAAGGAGGCTCCAGACGCGGAGCACAGATGATTATGCTGGCGGACTGGCATCCAGATATCGTAGAATTTATTATTTCCAAAATGCAAAATCCGCGTATTTTACGTTATTTGCTTGAAAATACACAAGATGAACAAATTAAAAAAGCGGCGAAGGACAAGCTGAACTTCAAGCCGCTCACTGAACGTGAAGAAGCGATGTATCAAGGCGTGGTGAATTATAAAAACATTCCGGGGTATGGCGGCTTCAGCGCTGAAATTATTAAGGAAGCAGAAGAGAAATTAAGAACGGGCGGAACATATACGGTTCACAATCCTGAATTCTTAACAGGGGCCAATATTTCCATCTGCTTAACGAAGGAATTTATGGAAGCGGTCGAGAAAGACGCGGAGTACGAGCTGCGATTCCCGGCTGTTGAAACATACAGCAAAGAAGAAATGGCTTACTATAATGAAAACTGGCATAAAGTCGGTGATGTGCGCGAGTGGGAGAAACAAGGACACGCTGTGCGGACATACCGCAAGATGAAGGCGCGCGAGCTATGGAACTTGATTAATATTTGTGCGACGTATTCTGCAGAGCCAGGCATTTTCTTTATTGATAACGCCAATGACATGACGAATGCTAAAGCGTACGGCCAGCAGGTCGTAGCTACGAATCCGTGTGGTAAATAGCTTGCCTCACGTTAAACATTGCGGAATAAAGCGGGAACCCTGAGATGGGAATCCGAACCGAAGGCTGAAGGCAAAGCTTCAGTCAGGGGCAACGCATAGATGGTGAACCTGCCTGGCAGAATATAATCCATCCACGAGGCCGCAACGTTGCATACCTGATAAAGAGGTGGAATTTTTTAATGGTATGCAATGAAAATATATGCTGAACTTACAGGAAATCAACTGTAAGAACTATCGGATAAAAAGCTGATAGGATAACAAAAGCGAGCATTGGAGCAGCCGCTCGCACCATTTTCTGTTTGTAACTTAGCTGCTGTGAACCTGGCAGAAATGGCAGACAGAGAAACAAAAACAGTGAATTTTGAAAAGCTTAAAGAAACGGTCCGCACCGGGGTAAGAATGCAGGACAATGTCATTGATGCGACTCCTTACTTCCTTGAAGAAAATAAGAAGCAGGCCCTTGGTGAACGCCGTGTTGGCCTCGGGGTCATGGGGCTTGCCGATTTATTGATCTACTGTGAAAAAGAATACGGTTCTCCTGAAGGAAATGAACTTGTAGATCAAGTCTTTGAAACGATTGCTACAACGGCTTACAAAGCGTCTGTAGAGCTGGCAAAGGAAAAAGGCAGCTTCCCGTTTCTTGAAGGGGAAACAGAAGAGGAAACGAATCGTTTGCGTCGAGCATTTATCGAAACAGGCTACATGAAGAAAATGCCGGAAGATGTTCGTGAAGCGATTCTTGAAACAGGTATCCGCAACTCCCATCTTCTTACAGTAGCGCCGACAGGCTCTACAGGAACGATGGTGGGCGTGTCGACGGGCTTAGAGCCTTACTTCTCCTTTACGTATTACCGGAGCGGACGCTTAGGTAAATTTATCGAAGTGAAGGCGGATATTGTAAAAGAATACTTAGACCGCCATCCAGACGCAGATCCGAATCATCTGCCGGAGTGGTTTGTGACTGCCATGAGCCTGTCTCCAGAAGCCCATGCTGATGTTCAATGTGTCATCCAGCGCTGGATTGACAGCTCTATCTCCAAAACAGTCAACGCGCCGCGCGGCTATACAGTAGAACAGGTAGAAAAAGTGTACGAGCGCCTGTATAAAGGCGGTGCAAAAGGCGGAACGGTCTATGTGGACGGCAGCCGTGATTCGCAGGTATTAACATTAAAAGCAGAAGAAAACAGCTTTGACGAGCAAGAAGAAACAAAAGCGAAAGAGCATGAAAACCATGTCGTGCTCGTTGATACCATTCAAGAAATCCGCTCGACTAACGTGACGATCGGCAGCGAAGTCGGGAATACATGCCCGGTTTGCCGTAAAGGAACCGTGGAAGAAATGGGCGGATGCAACACATGCACAAACTGCGGCGCTCAGCTGAAATGCGGTTTGTAAAAGCCATAAAAACAGCTCCTGAACAAGGGGCTGTTTTTTTGTTGTTATCTGTCTGGGCACTTGCAAGAAATTTCTTCTAGTCCAAGCTTTTGCCGCTTACATATATATAAAGAAAGCAGAAGAGAGGCGGAAGCATGCACATTGATGGAATATTTTCCGGCGGCGGCATTAAAGGGTTTGCTCTTATCGGCGCTTATGAGGCCATTGAGAGCAGAGGCTTGAGATTTGTGAGGCTGGCGGGAACGAGTGCTGGCGCTATTATGGCCGCTTTGATTGCAGCCGGTTATACGAGTACAGAATTGAAGAGCATTATAAAGGGAGTAGACGGAAAGGAATTGCTCGATGATACACTGTTCGATCTGCCGTTTGTGCGTTGGCTGAAGGTGTATTTTTCACTGGGGTTATATAAAGGAAAAAAGCTGGAGCAGTGGATTGATGGCTTGCTGATGAAGAAAGGCATTCGCTCTTTCGGCGACCTGGCTCCGGGAGCTTTGCGGGTTGTGACATCGGATATTACCAATGGGCGGATATTGACACTGCCGGATGACCTGCCTGCCTACCGGATTAATCCGCAGACATTTTCGATTGCCCGCGCAGTGCGGATGAGCTGCACGCTCCCGTATTTCTTTCAGCCTGTCAAGCTGCCTGGACCACATGGCAAGGCACTTATTTTAGATGGAGGGATGCTAAGCAATTTTCCGCTCTGGTTATTTGATGAAGAAAAAAAGAAAAAGCGGCCAGCGCTTGGCATTAAATTAAGCACCAAAACGATGAGAATGCCGCGCCAGATTCATAACGGAGCCGACTTATTCGGCGCCATGTTCCATACGATGAAAGACGCCCATGATGCCAGGTATATTTCCAAAAGGCATGCAAATAATATCGTATTTATTCCTGTAGAAGGGACATCAGCTACTGACTTTGGGCTGTCAGACGAAAAAAAAGACGCCCTCATTCAAATAGGGCGCGGGTATACAGAGGCCTTTTTAAAAAGGTGGTGCTACTGACAACCGGGTGTCATGAGGACGCCCGGTTGTTCTTTTTGCCTTTTTTTCCGTCGATAACCGTCAAATGATTGGTTTTTTTTCTTCGGAACGGTTTTTTCTTTTTCGGAGAAGCAACTGAAGAAGAGACGGGATTTCGCCGCTTTTGTTTTTGCAGCCGTTTCTTTGATTCCTTCGCTGCTTTGGCAAATGCTTTGTCCTCAGTGCCACCGCCAAGGCGTTTTCTGATAACTAGGCGGTAGATGAAATAAATAACGGCAGCCGTAACCGCAAGAATAATAAGCTGTTTTGCTAAAGCTCCAGGTGAGTAAAGCAGCATGGAAATTAAGCCAATGGCCGCGAGCCCCACGAGTGTATAGGCAATGACTGACCGGATTGTCAAAAAAGCCACCTCCTAGCGAACTGTTAAATAAGCTGTTATTTACATATTAGACAATTTCCTCTGTGCTTAACCCTTTTTTGGCGCTCTCTTCCATTGTGAGCAGCTTCTCAAAAGAAGCGATCGCCACTTCCACTTGATCATCCTCTGGTTCTTTCGTTGTCAGCAGCTGAAGCCACAAACCCGGATAGCCGAGGTAGCGGAGCACAGGGATATCCCGGAGTTTATTCGTCAACTGCAGCACTTCAAATGAGATGCCGAGAACAACGGGAATCAGAGCGATCCGATTTAATATTCTTACATAAAGCGGATCAGTGGGGACGAGCATGTAGACAAAAACTCCGACAATTACTGTAAATAAAATAAAACTGGAGCCGCAGCGGTAGTGAAGACGCGAAGCCGACTGCACGTTTGCCACTGTTAGCGGGAGCCCGCTTTCAAATGCGTTGATCACCTTATGCTCCGCTCCATGATATTGGAACACTCGTTTGATGAGTGGAGTTAAAGAAATTAAGTAGATATAGGCAAGCAAGAGAACAAGCTTGAAAAATCCTTCCATCAAGATCTGGGCAAAGTCACCCGTGAAAATCGGGCGTGTCAGCTCTGCCAGAAGGACTGGAACCAGTGTGAATATAAATTTTCCAAATAGGAAAGACAGAATGCCGACAGCGGCGACACTGAGGATCATCGACCATTTAGACGGCTCTGCCGCCGCATGGAGTTGTTCGTCTTCCTTAGGATCTACGTCATAACGCTCCTGAGCAAAATTTAAATGCTTGGAGCCGGTCGCTGCTGCATCCAAGATTGCAAAAATCCCGCGAAGAAAAGGAATTTTTTTAAATTTTTGCAGAACAGGCTTCGGTGTTCTTGGCAAATGGAAGAATTCAATCGAACGGTCTTTTCGGCGAATAGCCGTTACTGTATGATGCTTCCCTCCAAACATGACGCCTTCTACCAGCGCTTGCCCGCCGTAAACCGGCTTTTGTTCACTCATCTTATACCCTCTTTCATTATTAACAGATGTGAAAATGTAAAAAGCTTCTATATACATATTCTATCCGTTATTAAGCAAAAATAAAAGCTGAATCACTTAGTAATCTTTTTTTGTGCCGTTTAACTTATTTTTGGAGGTGTACCATGGAAAACAAGCAAGGAGAAGAGCAGAAAGCGCGGTTTCCTTTAAGCTATGCGTTAGTCATTGGATTGTTCGGGGGAATTATATGGGGCGGATTAGCACAGCTGGCTGCTTACTTTCATTTTATGACGATTGATCTGAATGCGGTCGTTAAATATGTGAATATCCCAAAAATCCAGAGCGGCATGTGGAGAGTGATCGCCGGCATGCTCTTTCACACGGGTGTATCGCTGATCCTTGCCGCCATATATTATTTCTTGTTGAAAAAAAGCAAAACAATCTGGGCGGGCGTGCTTTTCGGCGTGTTTCTTTGGATTTTTGTATTTATGATGATTCACCCGCTGTTAGCCAGTATTCCTTCTTGGCAAAAGCTGAATGGCAATACGTTATCCACTACGCTTTGTCTGCTTGTTCTGTACGGTTTATTTATCGGCTATTCGATCTCCTACGGATATGAACAGCATCTTTTGAAAGAAAACAGGCTGAGTGCTTGGAAAAACACAAACACCTAAGTAGTTTTTGTAATTTTAAATATGTTAAAATATTCATGTAACTAAATTTGTGGAGCGGAGAAATCACATGAAGAACATTCTCTTATTAAACGGGCCGAATTTAAATCGGCTGGGGAAGCGGGAGCCTGAGATTTACGGAAGGGAAACATTGCAGGATCTTGAAAAACGAATCATTGCTAAAGGAGAAGAATGGGGCGCATCTGTCAGGGCCTTTCAATCCAATCACGAAGGGGAGTTAATTGACAGGATTCATCTGGCTGCTGATGAAAAAATGGATGGCATTATCTTCAACCCGGGAGCCTTTACACATTACAGCTATGCGCTTAGGGATGCGGTTGCTTCTGTTCCGGTGCCGGTTATTGAAGTGCATATCAGCAATATTCATAGCCGTGAACCATTCCGGGAGCATTCGGTCATTGCGCCTGTAGCTGCCGGGCAAATTGCTGGGCTTGGGGTTATCGGTTATGAATTGGCTCTGCAGGCAATTATACATATTCAAGGGAAGGGAGAAACAAATGATTAAAATAGAGAAGCTGCGTGCGCAGATGAAAAAAGACGGAATTGACGGCATGCTCGTAATGAGCCCTTATAATCGCCGCTACTTAACAAACTTTACAGGTTCAGCAGGTGCGGTCCTTATTTCCGAAGAAAAAGCGACTTTTATTACAGATTTCCGCTATGTAGAGCAGGCGGGGAAACAAGCGGAAGGATTTGAGGTTGTCCAGCACCAGGGAACGCTGTATGAAGAAGCGGCATTGCAAGCACAAAAGCAGGGGATCAAGCGGCTTGGATTTGAAAAAGCTTATACAACATTCCAATCCTATGAAACGCTTAAAGGGCTTTTTAAAGAAGAATTAGTTCCTGTGAGCGAAATGATTGAAAAATTGCGCTTGATTAAGGATAATTCAGAGATTAAGATATTAAAGGAAGCAGCCGATATCGCCGATGCAGCCTTTAAGCACATCATTGAATTTATTCAGCCTGGCATGACAGAGCTGGAGGTTTCAAATGAGCTGGAGTTCTTTATGAGAAAGTGGGGAGCCGCTTCTTCTTCTTTCGATACGATTGTAGCTTCCGGCAAACGCTCAGCTTTGCCTCATGGTGTAGCAAGCAGTAAAGTGATCGAAAAAGGCGATATGGTGACATTGGATTACGGAGCTTATTACAAAGGATACGTCTCTGATATTACCCGTACCATTGCTGTCGGAGAACCAACTGAGCAAATGAAGGAAATTTACCAAATTGTGCTCGACGCTCAAGAAAAAGGAATGGAGCAAATTAAAGGCGGCTTGACAGGGAAAGAAGCAGATGCCATTACCCGGGATTATATTGCGGAAAAAGGATACGGGGAGTATTTTGGCCATTCAACGGGCCATGGCATCGGACTGGAAGTTCATGAAGGGCCGGCGCTTTCTTTTCGCTCTGACACGGTTCTTGAGCCTGGGATGGTCGTTACGGTTGAGCCGGGCATTTATCTGCCGGGCGTTGGCGGCGTACGCATTGAAGATGACACATTGATCACAGAAACAGGCAATGAAACGCTCACGCATTCCACAAAAGATTTACTCATTCTTTAAGGAAACAGGAGGAAATACAACATGATTTCAGTAAATGATTTTCGTACAGGTTTAACAATTGAGGTAGACGGCGGACTTTGGCGCGTAGTCGATTTCCAACATGTTAAGCCTGGAAAGGGAGCGGCGTTCGTTCGTTCTAAGTTGCGCAACCTGCGCAACGGCAACATTCAAGAAAAAACATTCCGCGCAGGGGAGAAAGTAGGAAAAGCCCAAATTGACCACCGCAGAATGCAATACTTGTATGCAAACGGCGATCAGCATGTCTTCATGGACAACGAGTCTTATGAGCAAATCGAATTGCCTGCTTCCCAAATTGAACACGAACTGAAATTCTTAAAAGAAAACATGGAAGTTTCCATTATGATGTACCAAACAGAAACACTCGGAGTCGATCTTCCGAACACAGTAGAATTAAAAGTGATTGAGACAGAGCCGGGCATTAAAGGAGACACGGCTTCAGGCGGAACAAAGCCGGCAACAGTTGAAACAGGTTTAACTGTTCAGGTGCCGTTCTTCGTGAATGAAGGCGATGTTCTGATCATTAACACAGATGACGGAAGCTATATTTCCCGCGGTTAAGAAAGCCAAAGCTGTTCCTCTTCAGGAGCGGCTTTTTTATTTTGCTTGTGGAGGGGACTGTTGATTTCCATTTCAGTCGCTTCGCTTTCCACGCCGTCCATTCCAATTAACAGAGCTGACAAAGTTAGGGTAGCCGTATAACGAAGGTTGTTTGAAAATAGATAGATCCAACGCTTGAACGTGTATTCGCAGAAGCAAAAGAAAAGCATGGCATACGTTGAACGATGTGAAGGGAACTTAAACATTGTCGAGGCAGGCAACGCTTGCTGTTGCTGCCAGTAATCTGAAGAAAATGGCCAACAAGACTTGGCAGGATCCGAAAATGACCTGAATCATCGACTCGTAGAGATCTATCTTTCTCTCGAATGATTTGAAAATCATCTAAAAATGAAAAGTGGTTCGGAATGAGATCATTCCGAACCACTTTTGTCGATAAATTGAATGGCCGGAGTGATCCGGCCATTTTTTCTTTTGATCCTTATGAGTCGGCATATCTTTCAATTCAATACATACATTGAATAAAAAGGAGGAGAAAAAGGAGGAAGCGTTCATGGAAACGATATATGCTTATTTGCCGCAAACGTTAAAGGAGACCATCTATGCCATGCCATCCGATCTGAAAAGTAAAATTGAAGAAATCAGGGTGCGCGTTGGCAAACCGCTTGAGGTGATTGCCGGCCGCCCTTTTCACTTGCCGCATGTCGTTACTTTTGAAGAGGGACAAGCGCTTGTCAATAAATTAAGTCAGCATTCATTTTATGCGTTGGATGAAGAGTTAAGATGCGGATATTTAACCATCGAGGGAGGACACCGCGTTGGCTTGGCGGGCAAAGTCATTCTTGAAGAAGGGAAAGTAAAAGCGCTGCGTTACCTCTCTTCTTTCAATTTAAGGATTGCCAGGGAAAAGCCGGGTGTGTCCCATCCGCTGATCCCCTGGCTTTTTGATGAGAAGTGGAAGAATACATTGATTATCGGGGCTCCTCAAACGGGAAAAACGACATTGCTGAGGGATTTAGCCAAAACAGCAGCCACAGGGATGGAGAAATATAATATTCCCCCGGTAAAAGTCGGCATTGTGGATGAACGGTCAGAAATTGCCGGCTGTGTTAAAGGAATTCCGCAGCTTGATGTCGGTTTGCGGACGGATATCTTAGATGCTTGTCCAAAGGCAGAAGGGATGATGATGATGATCCGCTCCATGAGCCCAGACATATTAATCGCAGATGAAATTGGGAGGGCAGAAGATGGACAGGCCGTTGCCGAAGCCATTAATTCCGGCATTGCCTTAATGGCTACGGCCCACGGTTCAAATTATGCCGAAGTGATTCGCCGTCCTATTGTGCAAGCGATGATAGAGAGCGGAGCGTTTGAACGGTTTATTGAACTTTCCGCGGAAAAAGGCGAAAGGTCTTTGAAGGTTCTCGATCAATCCGGACATGAACTTGCGGCTCCGGAAAGGGCGGCCCAATGAAATGGCTGGGGGCGCTTCTTATATTATTTGCTTCGGTTTGGCTGGGGGCGGAACAATCAAAGAAACTAAGTGACAGGCCAAAGCAAATCCGTTTCATTCGATCGGCGCTGCAAACATTGGAAGCAGAAATTGTATACGGCCTTACCCCCTTGCATGAGTCGGCCAGAAAGTTGTCTGAACGGCTGCCGCCGCCTGTCAGTGAACTGTTTGCTCTATTCAGCGAATTGCTGACGTCGACTGAGTTGGATGCCAGTGAGGCGTGGAAGCAGAGTTTGGCAAAGGTCTGGCCCCGAACTGCGCTCATGGAAAGTGAGCGGGCCATTTTATTGGAGTTTGGGGAAACAGTTGGCAAGCATGATCGCCTGACGGAGCAAAAGCAAATTTTAGTCACATTAAAGCATCTGGAACGGCAAGAGGAAGAAGCGTGTGAAAAGCAAAAAAAATATGGAAAAATGATGAGAAGTTTGAGCTTAATGGGCGGTCTGTTAATCGTGCTTCTGCTGTTTTAGCAGGAAGGAGGAAGAAAGTGGGCATTGAGGTGGAAATGATTTTTAAAATTGCCGGTGTCGGTTTAGTCGTGGCATTCCTCCATACGATTTTAGAACAGGTAGGGAAGAAAGAGTATGCCCAGTGGGTGACGCTGCTCGGTTTCGTCTATATTTTGTTTCTGATTGTTTCTATCGTAGAGGAATTGTTTGACAAGATCAGGGAAGTATTTTTATTTCAATGACGGGAGAGGAAAACCATTGAGATTATCCAAATAGCTGCGATTGTTCTTGTGACAGTTTTTTTGGCTCTTCTCTTGCAGGAACAACAGCCTGTTTTTGCTTTCTTGCTCGTAATGTTTGTCGGGAGCGGGTTGTTTTTATTTTTGGCGGACAGAATTGCTGAGATTATTCTCATGATTAAAAAACTGGCGGCACGGGCGGATATAGAGTTTGCCTATGTGGAGACCGTTTTGAAAATCATTGGTATTTCTTACATTGCCGAATTTGCTGCTCAAATTACAAAAGATGCCGGACAAGAGGCGCTGGCCGCCAAAATGGAATTGGCGGGCAAGGTCATTATTTTATCAATGGCAGTGCCTATTTTGACCATCTTAATAGAAACCATTTTAACGATGCTTCCTGGAAAGTGAGGGGCCTGTCTATGATCTTCCAGTATAGAATCCCGGATAGAGAGAGGCAGCCGAAAGAAGGCGGTGAGCGGGATGAGGTTCTGCCAAAAAATCGCTTTGCTATCTCTGCTTCTCCTATCCTTTATCTTTCATTCGGCGCAAGCGGAATCTAAAGAAGAAAGCCCGGATATTGGAGTGATAGCTGAGGAACAGCTCGGACAGCTTGGAGTCAATGATCTGTCCGTCTATTGGGAGCAGCTGTTGAAAACATACGGGCAGTATTTGCCGGAAACGCAGCAACAGCCATTGACCGATCTTTTTAAAGGAGGACAAGCATTTTCGATCAGTGCCTGGTCAAAAGGGCTGCTGAGCTTTGTTTTTCATGAATTGTACGCCAACGGGAAATTGCTTGGCACCCTCATCTTATTAACGGTTTTTTCTGTTTTCTTGCAAATTCTTCAAAATGCCTTTGAACAGGGGACTGTGGGCAAAACGGCTTACAGTGTCGTTTTGATTGTTCTGCTCATTCTGGCGTTGAATAGCTTTCGGCTGGCTATGGAATATGCGGGGGATGCCGTCGATCAAATGATTCAGTTTCTGCTGGCACTGATGCCCATTTTGCTGGCGCTGCTAGCTTCGACGGGAGGAGCCGTTTCCGCAACGGTTTTTCATCCGTTTCTGTTATTTCTGATGAATGTTAGCGGTCTTGTTATTCAAAAAGTGGTGCTGCCGCTCTTGTTTTTTTCTACTTTGCTTAGCGTAGTCAGCTTGTTTTCCGAGCACTATAAAGCAACGAAACTGGCAGATTTGCTCCGCCATTGGAGTGTCGGTCTTTTAAGTGTATTTATGGCGGTCTATTTAGCGATTGTATCTATCCAAGGCTCTGCTGCCGCAGTGGCAGACGGACTCGCGATTCGAACAGCCAAATTTTTTGCCGGCAACTTTATCCCTGTTGTCGGGAAGATGTTTACCGAAGCGGCTGATACAGTCATGAGTGCCTCTTTGCTGTTAAAGAATACGATTGGAATTGCCGGTGCCGGGATCTTGCTATTGATTGTTGCCTTTCCGGCTTTAAAGATCTTTGCCCTTGTTCTTGTTTATAAAGTAGCTGGCGCAGTCCTGCAGCCGCTTGGTGATGAAACGATGACAGAGTGCTTAGAGATCATCGGAAAAAATATGACGTACGTGTTTGCGGCATTAGTCATTGTTTCCTTTATGTTTTTGTTATCGATCGTTATTCTTGTTGCCGCCAGCAATGTAACGATGATGATTCGCTGAGGAAAGGAACGAAGCCTATGGCTTTTTTAACGGATTGGCTTGAGAACGTGATTGCTTTTCTTTTGTTAGCGGCTGTGATGGATTTGCTCATGCCGTCCAACCGTTTCCAGCAGTATGCAAAAGTTGTGATTGGCCTGCTTTTGCTATTTGTTATGCTGCAGCCTTTATGGAAAATTCTTTCTGTGAATATAGAAGAAGAGTTGTCAAAGTGGACAGAGCGCACCATAACCAACCAGCAGGCCGCAACAGCCGTGGCCAGCAAAAAAAGCGGCTTGGAGTCCGCCAAGCAAGTCTTTATTTTAAAGCAGAGCGAGCAGCAGTTGAAGTCACTTGCAGAAAACGAGCTAAAACAGAGGTTTCATAAACAAATTATGGATATCAACCTTCAGGTGAAGGAATGGCAAAATTCTATGCCTGAGCATATTGAACATATTGATGTGTACGTGGCTTCGCTTTCAGCTGGCGGGGAAGAGTCTTATGTCCAGGAGGTTCGCATTGATTCTTCTGAAAAACCAGAGTCTAACCGGAAGGAAGAGAGAAATTTAGCTGCTTTTCTCTCAAAAAAGTGGAATATTCCAATAGAGCAATTGAATATTCATATGGTAGAGGAGGGGGACAGCCTTGAGTGATCGTAAAGGCCGCTTTGATTGGTTGCAATCCTTAATCCCATCTAAAAAAAGCGGAGAGGAGAAAACAGCAAATAAAGCAAAATGGATGGCCATTGCCGCCATTATCGGCATCAGTTTCATGCTTCTAAGTGATTTGAAGGATAGGGAAGAAATAAAAGCTGTCCTCCCGCAAGACTCTTCTGAGGAGGGAAATGAACAAACGGCACCGGAAAAGGAGGATTTTGAGGCAGCTTATGAGAGAGAGCTTACCGCTGCTTTAGAACAAATGGCCGGCGTCAGTAATGTAACAGTTGTAGTGACCATTGAAGCATCTGAGAGGAAAATTTTCGAAAAAAATACAGCCGTGAAAACACAAGAAACGAAAGAGCAGGATAAGAAAGGCGGGGAACGCACAATTACTGATCAGACAAGGGACGAGGATCTAGTAATGGTAAAGAAAGACGGCGGGGAAGCTCCAGTCATTCAGGAAATGAAAAAACCAGATATCCGCGGTGTGCTTATTGTCGCCGAGGGAGCGGAAAATATTCAAGTGAAAAAGTGGATCATTGAAGCTGTCACAAGGGTGTTAAATGTACCGAGCCACCGCGTGGCAGTCATGCCGAAAAAACCAAAGGAGGACATGTAAATGTTATTAAAAAAGCAAACAGTCTGGCTGCTGACAATGTTGAGTTTAGTTGTTGTTCTATCTGTCTATTATATTACCTCCCCCGAACAATTGTCTCCGGAAACGGCTGCCCCTGTTGAAGAAGGAGAACTAAAGACTGAAATGGCGGAAGAACAAGCGGACGGCAGCAAGGCAACAATGGAAGAAGCGAAGAGCGCAGCCGGCGATAAACAAGCAGAAATTATCACGGAGTCTGCCGGTGATGAAGCATTTGATATGCTTCGTTTAGAAGTACAGGATGACCGGAATAAAATGAAAGAAGAATTAACGGCGAAGGTGGCATCAGCTGACCTTTCTGCCGAGGACAAAAATACAGCTTATGAGGAAATGGAAAAGCTGACGGAATTGGCGACAAAAGAAAACGTGCTCGAAACGCTGATTAAGTCTAAAGGATATTCCGATGCCCTTGTGCGGGCGGATGGAGAGAATATTCGCATCACTGTAAAATCCAACGAGCATTCAGCAGCAGCAGCGAATGAAATTATTCGGATGGCGAAGGACGAGCTTGGCAAGCAGCAGCCGATCGCTGTTGAATTCCAGCCGGTTAAATAGCTGAAAGGGCACCCTGCCGGAACAGGTGATCACCTGTTCCGGCAGGGGTTTTTTATGAAAGCGCGATTTATTATTTCATCTTTATAAAAAAAGGGATAAAATGAACAGTACAAGCTTCAATTAACTTTTCAGTTGAAGTCTTACTAGATATTATCGTAAGATATTAGTATCTAGTCATAATCTTTCAAGGGGTGTCCATTTAATGAAAGTACAGGAAATTAGAGAACTTATTAAGCTTGTTGACCAATCGTCCATTGAAGAGTTTGTATTCGAAACTGAAGGAAGTAAAATAGAAATGAAGAAAAATACAGGTGTGACTTATTCTCCTGCGCCGCAAGCAGTACCGGCACAAGAGCCTGTCCAAGCAGCAGCACCTGCTCCTGTCCAGGCAGCACCGGCAGTTCCAGCAGCGGAATCGGCTGTTCAAGAAACAGCAGCACCGGAAGCGCCGCAACAAGCTGCTTCCAATGAGAATTTACATAAGATTACTTCTCCGATGGTTGGAACGTTCTATCAATCCCCTTCTCCTGACGCAGATGCGTATGTCAAAGCAGGATCAAAAGTTTCAGCGGATACAGTCGTATGCATCGTAGAAGCAATGAAGCTTTTCAACGAAATTGAAGCGGAAGTAGAAGGAGAAATTGTAGAGGTTCTTGTAAAGGACGGGCAGTTAGTCGAATACGGCCAACCGTTATTTTTAGTGAAACCTCAATAAGGGAGAGAGCGGAATGATTAACAAGTTATTAATTGCCAACCGCGGCGAAATCGCAGTGCGGATCATCCGCGCCTGTAAGGAACTCGATGTGGAAACAGTGGCTGTTTATTCTGAAGCCGACAAAGAAGCACTCCACGTTCAGCTTGCTGATGAAGCATACTGCATTGGACCGACAGCTTCTAAAGACAGCTATTTAAATTTCACGAATATCGTGAGCGTGGCTAAGCTGACGAATTGCGATGCTATTCATCCGGGCTATGGTTTTTTGGCAGAGAATGCTGACTTCGCAGAGTTGTGCCGCGAATGCAACATTATTTTCGTCGGACCGTCACCGGAAGCTATTACGCAAATGGGAACAAAAGACGTAGCTCGCGAGACGATGGAAAAGGCTGGAGTGCCGATTGTTCCAGGCTCGAACGGGATCATTCAGTCGATTGAGGATGGTCTTTCTACGGCGGAAGGGATCGGTTACCCGGTTATTATTAAGGCAACAGCAGGCGGAGGCGGAAAAGGCATCCGTGTTGCCCGCAATGAAGAAGAGCTCAAAAAAGGGATCAACATGACTCAGCAAGAGGCAGCGACGGCATTTGGAAACCCGGGCGTCTACTTAGAGAAATTTATTGAGGATTTCCGCCATGTTGAAATTCAAGTGCTTGCAGATACGCATGGGCATGTGATTCATCTTGGAGAGCGCGACTGTACAATTCAGCGCCGCATGCAAAAGCTGTTGGAGGAAACGCCTTCTCCGGCGCTGGATGAAGCTGTCAGGGAAGAAATGGGGAACGCTGCTGTAAAAGCTGCGCAGGCTGTTAACTATACGGGAGCCGGCACAGTAGAGTTTATTTATGACTACCAGCAAAGAAAATTCTATTTCATGGAAATGAATACGCGCATCCAGGTAGAACATCCTGTAACGGAAATGGTGACAGGTGTAGACTTGATTAAAGAACAAATTCGGGTAGCCTCAGGCCAAGAGCTGTCTCTGAAGCAAGAGGATGTCGAATTCACAGGCTGGTCGATTGAATGCCGGATCAATGCGGAAAATCCTGAGAAAAACTTTATGCCATCTCCGGGCAAAATCACGGATTATATGCCGCCGGGAGGCTTTGGGGTCCGCGTGGATTCAGCTGCTTATCCAGGGTATACCATTCCGCCGTACTATGATTCTATGATTGCTAAGTTAATTACATACGGAGCTACGCGCGAAGAAGCCATTGCCCGTATGAAAAGAGCGTTAAGCGAGTTTGTTATTGAAGGAATTCATACAACGATTCCTTTCCACATCAGACTGCTTGAGCATGAGCAGTTTGTCGGCGGGGATTTTAACACGAAGTTTCTTGAGAAATATGACATAATGAAAGCGGAGGTGTAATCAATGGCAGAAAACAATCAAACAGCTAATCAAGTATTAGAAATGAGCAATGGGGATAACGGACTGGGCCGAATCGAAATTGCGCCGGAGGTTATTGAAGTTATTGCCGGCATTGCCGCTTCTGAAGTGGAAGGCGTAGAAAAAATGCGCGGAAGCTTCGCCTCTGGTGTAGTTGAGCGCCTCGGCAAGAAAAATCACGGAAAAGGCGTTCGTGTTGATTTGACAGAAGAAGGCATCAAAATTGATGTCTATTGTGTGATCGCATTCGGCGTATCTATTCCGAGTGTGGCCCAAAAAATTCAAGATAGCATTCGCCAAGCATTATTAAATATGACAGCGTTAGTGGCAGAAGAAGTAAATATCCACGTTGTCGGCATTCAATTCGAAACAAAAAACAGTGAAAGCGATTTCGCTCCGGAAGTGTAAGCGGGAAAAAACCAAAGGGAGAGCCCTTTGGTTTTTTCTATGAACCAGGTTTTTTCATCAGAAGATGTGACTTCCTTTGAATATATGCTATTATCTTTTTATAATGCAGAAAAAGGCTAAATAAAGGAGCTAGAAACACATGAAAAGACGTACAGCACGTGAAAAAAGCCTGCAGGCGCTTTACCAAATTGATGTAAGCGGCGCGGAGCCGGAAGCAGCGATTACAAACGTTCTCGAGGAAGGACCGGCCGATGAGTATTTACACAAAAGTGTAATAGGAACCATCGAGCATAGAGAGGAAATCGATGAGCTCATCAAGGCTCATTTAGAAAAGTGGTCCTTTGACCGTCTGGCTAAAGTGGACCGGAACATTTTGCGTCTTGCCGTGTTTGAAATGAAATACGGAGAAGACGTACCAGAGAAAGTAGCAATTAATGAAGCGATTGAACTCGCTAAACAATTTAGCGATGAACAATCCGGAAAATTTATTAATGGGGTTTTATCAAGGATTAAAGAATCCTTGTAATGGATTGAAGGAAGAAAGGGGAAAGCAACAATGACAGCAGCTATTATTGATGGGAAGAAAATTGCAAGCGATATTCGCAAGGAATTAAAGCAGGAAATTGAAGAACTTCAAGCACAAGGGGTCACTCCTGGATTAGCCGTTATTTTAGTAGGAGACGATCAAGCTTCACATACATACGTGCGCAATAAAGACAAGGCGTGTGCGGAAGTGGGCATTCATTCCGAGATCTACCGCTATTCGGCCGACCTGTCTGAAGAGGAGCTTCTGCAGAAGGTGGAAGAGTTAAACGCTGATCCGGCTATTCATGGTATTCTCGTTCAGCTTCCTTTGCCGGCTCACTTGTCCGAAGATAAAGTCATTGACGCGATTTCTCCGGAGAAGGATGTAGATGGTTTTCATCCGGTGAACGTTGGGAAAATGGCGATCGGCAAGCCGGCTTTTTATTCTTGCACTCCTTACGGCATTATTAAAATGCTGGAAAGAGAAAATATTTCGCTAGAAGGCAAGCATGTCGTTGTTGTTGGGCGGAGTAACATCGTTGGCAAGCCAGCAGCTCTCCTGTCATTAAAAGAGAGTGCAACTGTCACAGTTTGCCATTCACGAACAAAAGACCTCTCTGCTTTTACACGGCAAGCCGATGTAGTCATTGCGGCAGTTGGAAAGGCAAAGTTTTTGAAGAAGGACGACTTTAAACCGGGAGCGGTCGTTATTGATGTCGGGATGAACCGGGACGAAAACGGCAAATTATGCGGCGATGTGGACTTTGAAAGTGCGAAGGAAAAAGCCGGCGCCATTACTCCAGTGCCAGGCGGGGTCGGACCAATGACGATCACGATGCTGCTTTACAATACTGTGCAATCGGCGAAACAAACAGCAGGGCGGACTGTTAAATAATCTTTCATATGAAAAGCTGTCTCTTAATCATGTTATAATGAGGAGGCAGCTTTTTAGCTTGACCGGAAAAGGTGGAATGAAAATGGAAGCCGAACGCTATTTAACCGTTAAAGCATTAACTAAATATATAAAAAGAAAATTTGATGCCGATCCCCATTTAACGAATGTATATGTTAGGGGAGAGATTTCCAACTTTAAACGCCACTCCAGCGGACATATGTATTTCACGTTAAAAGATGAAAAAGCCCGGATTTTGGCTGTCATGTTTTCTTCAGCCAACCGCTCCTTGAAATTTCAGCCGGAAAATGGCATGCAGGTGCTTGTGGCCGGTGAGATCACCGTCTATGAAGCGGGCGGACAATATCAAATTTATGTGAAGTCCATGCAGCCTGATGGCATCGGCAGCTTATATTTGGCCTTTGAACAGCTGAAAACGAAGCTTGCGAAAGAAGGGCTTTTTGACGAAAATAGAAAAAGGCCGCTGCCTGTTTATCCGAAAACGGTCGGTGTCGTGACTTCACCGACGGGAGCAGCCGTCAGAGACATCATTACAACCATTAAACGGCGTTACCCGATAGCGGAAATACTAATTTATCCTGCTCTTGTGCAAGGAGACAACGCGGCTCCGTCCGTTGCAGCTGCAATTCAGCGGGCTAACGGCGACGAACGCGCCGATGTGCTGATTGTCGGCCGCGGAGGAGGATCTATTGAAGAGCTGTGGGCCTTCAATGAAGAAATAGTAGCACGCGCGATCAACCTCTCAGCTATTCCGGTTATTTCAGCTGTCGGACATGAAACCGATGTGACCATTGCCGATTTTGCCGCTGACAAAAGAGCGCCGACGCCGACAGCCGGCGCTGAAATGGCAGTTCCTCATCTTGAAGAGGTGCTGGAGAGAGTAGCTGTCCGCAAAACGAGACTGATCCGGTCGATATCGGAAAAAGTGAGGCGGGAGAGAAAGCGGCTGGAAAGCGCCAGGAACGCTTATATTCTCCGCAATCCGCAGACGCTGTACAGACAGCAGCAAGAACGTCTGGACCGCTTGACAGAGATGCTGGCCAAAGGACAATCCATGTATATAAAGAACACAACAGCAAAAATCAGCGACTTGACGGAAAGGCTGCGCCGGAACCACCCGCAACGCAAGATTACTGAAGCCAAGCAGCAAATCAGCCGCCTGGATGCGTCTCTTTCCAGAGAGATCGGCATGCTTTTGCGGAGCAAGAAAGAGGGCTTAGGCCGCAATATTTCCATGCTGGATGCTTTAAGTCCCCTAAAGATTATGGAGCGCGGCTACAGTCTCGCTTATGATGAAGGAGACAATCTCATCAAGTCAAGCACCGGAGTGCAGGCAGGAGACCGGGTGAAGGTGGAACTTATGGATGGCCATCTTATGTGCCAAGTTCAGTCAATTGAGGTGAAAAAGAATGGAAAATAAAGAAGTGACATTTGAGGAAGCAATGGAGGAATTAGAGTCAATCATTGTAAAGCTGGAAGAGGGGGATGTGCCGCTTGAAAAAGCTTTAAGTCTTTATCAAAAAGGAATGGAGCTTTCCGGTTTTTGCCACACCTTGTTAAGTCAGGCAGAGGAGCAGTTGGCAAAGTTAATAACAGATGACGGAGAAAAAGAGTTTTCTATTGACGAGGGGGAGTAAAGATGGCTGGTACATTGTCTGCTTTTATGCAGGAATATAAGGATATTTTAGAGAGAGAAATGAAGGAGTTAATTACCAACTTACAGGCACCGTCCGTATTAAAAAAAGCGATGGATTATTCGCTGCAAGCGGGAGGAAAACGCATCCGCCCAATGTTGCTGTTTGCCACGCTGGCTTCGTTTGGAAAGAATCCAAGGACGGGTCTGGCGGCCGCCGCTGCACTGGAAATGATTCATACATATTCGCTTATCCATGATGATCTGCCAAGTATGGACGACGATGATTTAAGACGGGGACAGCCAACGAATCATAAAGTGTTTGGAGAAGCAGCCGCTATTCTGGCTGGAGACGCCTTGCTGACCTATGCCTTTCAAGTGATTGCCCAATCAAACAGTTATTCAAGCGAGCACAAAGTAACGTTAATTGAATGGCTCGCTGAAGCAGCTGGACCTGAAGGAATGGTAGGCGGCCAAATGGCTGACATCGAAGGAGAAACGAAAAAGCTAACGCTCGATGAATTAGAGTACATTCATAAAAACAAAACAGGACGCTTGCTTGCTTATAGTGTCATGGCAGGTGCTTTGCTAGCCGGCGCGAATGAAGAGCAATTGGCTCATTTCCGTCAGTACGCCTTCCACATCGGCCTTGCTTTCCAAATTCAGGATGATATTTTAGATGTAGAAGGCTCAGAAGAAAAGCTTGGCAAGCGGGTGGGCAGCGACTCGGCCAATCATAAAAGCACTTATCCGGCGCTGCTGACGATGGAAGGTGCCAAAAAACAATTGGCCAAGCATGCAGAGGCAGCGCGGGCGGCTCTTCTTCAAACAAACACGGATTCCGCCCTGCTGCTTGAACTTGTGGATTTAATTGCTACGCGCGATCAGTAAGAAAATTGACTAAAATTGTTGTGATTTGTTCTATGTGGTATAATGATAGTGCTATTTTCAGTAAATTGCCGTTATCACACTCTGTGTTAGCGGCTATTTTTTCAAAGTCTTTCCTCATAAGGACATGAACAAAGTTGTCGATTTTTTCGGGTAAAAAGTTGTGGAAAATAAGGATCGCGTTATAATAAGGAAAGTGAAATGACACAGTTATGAAAGTGAGTGATCCGATTGGATCTTTTATCTATTGAAAGTCCCGCCTTTTTAAAAGGCCTGACGATTGATGAATTAAATGAATTAAGTAAAGACGTTCGCCAATTTTTGATTGAGAACTTGTCAAGAACGGGCGGGCATATCGGCCCTAACCTTGGCGTTGTTGAATTGACTATTGCCTTGCATCGCTGCTTTAACAGTCCGCAGGATAAGATTTTATGGGATGTTGGCCATCAATCCTACGTTCATAAAATACTGACTGGCCGCGCCGATCAGTTTGAAACACTGCGCCAGTATAAAGGTCTCTGCGGCTTCCCTAAAACGGCTGAGAGCGAACATGATGTATGGGAGACCGGTCATAGCTCCACTTCGTTATCGGCAGCCATGGGCATGGCGATTGCACGGGATTTAAAGAAGGAGCAATCCTACATCGTCCCGGTTATTGGCGACGGGGCCTTAACAGGCGGAATGGCGCTGGAGGCACTGAATCATATCGGCCATGAGAAAAAGAATATGATCGTCATCCTGAATGATAATGAAATGTCTATTGCTCCGAACGTTGGTGCGCTTCACAGTATTCTCGGGCGTCTGCGGACAGCTGGCAAGTACAATTGGGTGAAAGACGAACTCGAGGCTTTATTGAAAAAAATTCCGGCCGTTGGCGGAAAGATGGCACAAACAGCCGAACGCTTAAAGGACAGCTTGAAATACTTGCTCGTCTCCGGCATGTTTTTTGAAGAGCTTGGATTTACTTATTTAGGGCCGATCGATGGTCACAGTTATGAAGAGCTTCTGGAAAATCTGCAGTATGCCAAGAAGACAGAAGGTCCTGTTCTCCTGCATGTGCTAACGAAAAAAGGAAAGGGATTTGGACCGGCCGAACTCGATAAAAAAGGGACTTGGCACGGGACAGGCCCTTATAAAATGGACACAGGCGATTTAATTAAACCTGTCGGACAGCCTCCTGCATGGAGCGCTCTCGTCAGTGAAACAGTTAGAAAGATCGCCCGGACAGATGACCGAGTTGTGGCGATTACACCGGCTATGCCGGTTGGCTCTAAACTGTTAGGATTTGCGGAAGAATTCCCTGACCGGATGTTTGATGTCGGAATTGCTGAACAGCACGCTGCCACTGTTGCTGCCGGCCTGGCTACACAGGGCATGAAGCCGTTTTTGGCGATCTACTCGACGTTCCTGCAACGAGCCTATGATCAGGTCGTTCACGATATTTGCCGTCCTAATTTAAACGTATTTATCGGCATTGACCGGGCAGGGCTTGTCGGCGCCGATGGAGAGACTCATCAAGGCGTGTTCGATATTGCCTTTTTGCGGCATATACCGAACATGGTTCTAATGATGCCGAAAGATGAAAATGAAGGCCAGCATATGGTCAATACGGCTGTCCAGTATGACAATGGACCGATTGCTATGCGTTTCCCGCGCGGCAACGGACTTGGAGTAGCGATGGATGAAGAGCTGAAAGAAATCCCGATCGGCTCATGGGAAGTGCTGCGGGAAGGTACGGACGTTGCGATTCTGACATTTGGCACAACGATCCCGATGGCCCTGAAAGCAGCAGAGGTAGCGAACAAACAAGGGGTATCAGTGAAAGTGATCAATGCCCGCTTCATCAAACCGCTCGATGAAGCGCTGCTGCTGGATCTGCTTAAAGACAACATGCCGATTTTAACGATTGAAGAAGCTGTTTTGCAGGGCGGCTTTGGCAGTGCTGTACTTGAATTTGCGCATGATCAGGGCTTTTACGGGCATGCAATCGACCGCATGGGTATCCCAGACTGCTTTATTGAGCATGGAAGCGTCAATGCATTGCTTGAGGAAATCGGCCTGACTGAAGAGACAGCTGTTCGGAAACTGTTGGCAATGACACCAAAAAAACAGAAAAGAGCATAAGTAATGAAAGCGAAGAAAGAACGTATTGATGTACTGCTCGTGGAAAGAGGGCTTATCGAAACGAGGGAAAAGGCGAAACGGGCGGTTATGGCAGGTTTGGTCTATTCTAACGAAGAACGGCTTGACAAGCCTGGCGAAAAAATCCCGTCTGATGCCCCTCTCCAAATAAAAGGGAATGTGCTTCCTTATGTAAGCCGCGGCGGATTGAAATTAGAGAAAGCATTAAAGGTATTTTCCCTGGATATTAAAGACAAAATCATGATCGACATTGGTTCATCGACGGGAGGATTTACAGATTGTGCCCTGCAAAATGGAGTGCGGCTGTCTTACGCTTTGGATGTAGGGTACAATCAGCTGGCATGGAAACTGCGCCAAGACGAGCGGGTGGTTGTGATGGAGCGGACAAATTTCCGCTATGTTACTCCAGAGGACTTGAAGGAAGGGGCGCCAGAGTTTGCTACGATTGATGTGTCCTTTATCTCGCTTTCGCTGATCCTTCCTGTTCTAAAAACGCTGCTCGTTCCAGGAAGCGATACAGTAGCCTTGATTAAACCCCAGTTTGAAGCCGGGAAAGAACAGGTTGGCAAAAAAGGCATTGTCAGAGATCCTGCCATTCATATAGAAGTGATTGAAAAAATTATCAATCTTGCCCTCGGTCTGGGTTATGATGTAAAGGATCTTTCTTTTTCCCCAATTACTGGAGGAGACGGCAATATCGAATTTTTGATTCATCTCAACTGGCCCAACGCAGAGTCGGTAACAGGAGAGAATTTGTTTCAAGAAACAGTTGCTTCCGTCGTCCGAGCTGCACATTCAGAATTAAAGCAGCTCAAAAAAACAAATTAACTGCAAGACAAAACTGGCCAGGAGCTTCTGGCCAGTTTTCTTATTTGAAATAGAATGATTTTTCCCTTAGTTCATCAACCTAAGGACAGAGAATCAAAGCAGGTTCGATTGTTTGAAAAAAGTTTCTACGCTATACATTGGAAGTTAAATAAGATAAAATGTTGTATATTCAGGTATATTTATGCGACTTATGAGGTGATGAGCGATGAATAAAGGGCAACGCCATATTAAAATCAGAGAAATTATTGCCAATAATGAAATAGAAACGCAAGACGAGCTAGTGGATTATTTGAAAGAACTTGGCTATAACGTGACACAAGCCACGGTTTCCCGTGATATCAAAGAACTTCATTTAGTGAAAGTGCCTTTAATGGATGGGCGCTACAAGTACAGTTTGCCTGCAGATCAGCGCTTTAACCCGCTGCAAAAACTAAAGCGGTCACTCGTTGATGCGTTTGTGAGCATTGACTCTGCAGGCCACTTTGTTGTTATGAAAACGCTCCCGGGCAACGCTCAGGCAGTTGGCGCCCTAATTGATAATCTGGATTGGGAAGAAATTATGGGCACGATTTGCGGAGATGATACCTGCTTGCTCATTTGCCGGGCGCCTGAACATACATCTATTGTTTCCCAGCGCTTTTTAGAAATGCTTTAATTTGAGGTGAACTGATTTTGCTACAGGAACTGTCCATACGCAACTTTGCGATCATAGAAGAACTCCATGTCTCGCTGGAAAAAGGGCTGACGGTGCTTACCGGTGAAACGGGGGCAGGGAAGTCAATTATTATTGATGCTGTTCATCTGCTTGTCGGCGGCCGCGGATCGTCTGAGTTTGTCCGCCACGGAGAGAAGAAGGCTGAAATTGAAGGGATGTTTCAAATTGACAGCCCGAACCATGCTTGCCTCCAAAAAGCGCAGGAATTCGGCATTGAGGCGGAGGAGGAAACCATTATCATTCGCCGGGAGATTTCCGTCAGCGGCAAGAGCGTCTGCCGCATCAACGGCAAGCTCGTCACTATTGCTATTTTGCGCGAAATCGGCTCTACTCTCGTAGATATTCATGGCCAGCATGAGCATCAAGAGTTAATGGACGCGAGCCAGCATTTGCGTCTGCTTGATCATTTTGGCGGAACAGAAGTATTGGCGGCAAAGGAAAGCTATGCTGACGTTTATAAACGATATGAACAAACGGCTAAAGCGCTCAGCCAGCTAAGCGAAAACGAACAACAAATGGCCCACCGGCTCGATTTGCTGCAGTTTCAGCTGTCTGAAATTCAAAAGGCTGACCTGCAGCTTCATGAAGATGAGGAGCTGATGGAGGAAAAGAGAAAGCTGAGCAACTTTGAGAAGCTGTACGAATCTGTTCAAAATGCGGCCAATGCATTGCAGGGAGAAGGGCGAGGGCTGGATTGGATCGGACTGGCCATGGCTCAGCTGGAAGCGGCAGCTGAAATTGACGAGTCGTATAAAGCAGCTTATGAAGCTGTATCTGAAAGCTTCTATGTGCTTGAGGATGCAGCCCGCCATGCAGGCTCAGCGTTAGATAGCCTGGAGTTTGATCCGAATCGCCTCAATATCATTGAAGCAAGGTTAAACGAGATTAACCAGCTGAAAAGAAAGTATGGCAGCTCAATTGAAGAGATTTTAGAGTATGGGGCAAAAATTGAAGAAGAAATTGATACATTGACTAATCGGGAAACGCATATCGAGAAATTATCTAATGAACTTTCTGCTTATGAAAAAGATTTGCTGCTTGAAGGCCAGCAGCTCAGCCAGTTAAGACGAAAAACAGCCGAGAAGCTGACAGATGCTATCCATCAAGAGCTCAAGCAGCTTTATATGGATAAAACGGTCTTTCGGATACAGTTTGAAGCCTTCACCGAGAAAGAGGGCTTGCGGTCAAAGCCATTTAAACGGGATGGGCTTGATGAGGTCGAGTTTTATATTTCAACGAACCCCGGCGAGCCCGTTAAACCTCTGTCGAAAGTGGCTTCTGGCGGAGAACTGTCGCGAATCATGCTGGCCATGAAGACCATTTTTTCTGAACATCAAGGCATCACTTCAATCATCTTTGACGAGGTAGACACAGGAGTCAGCGGCCGGGTGGCGCAGGCAATCGGCGAGAAGATTTATGAGGTGGCTGTTCATTCGCAGGTGCTTTGTATCTCCCACTTGCCGCAGGTAGCCGCCATGGCTGATACTCATTTGTACATTTCAAAAATGATGAAGGCCGGCCGGACGAAAACAGTGGTCGAACCGCTGGAAAATCAGGAGAAGATCCGGGAAATTGGCCGGATGATTTCTGGTGTGGAAATGACGGATTTAACGAAGCAGCATGCGAAGGAGCTGCTTGATCTCGCTGCTTCGCTAAAGAGAAAATAAAAACAAAGAGAAGCGGCAACATGCAGACATCAAGTGTTTACAATCAGCCCGGTAACTTTTTCTAAATAGGTAACTGCCGAATAAGAAGGAAAAGCAGCTGAAGACGTGATGCTGCGGTCAAAGGAGAAGGGGAGATATGCTCATAGAGGTCAGTGATTTTATTTTTAATCTTGGTGTAGCGACCATTTTGTCAATGGTGATGGGGTTAGAACGGGAAATTAAGAAAAAGCCAATCGGCTTAAAAACATGTGTGGTTATTGGAATTACCAGCTGTTTGCTGACGGATGTCTCGATTGATGCCGCCAATCATTTTGCGATTCCTTATGAAAAGCCAATGGATCCGCTCAGGCTGGCAGCCCAGATTGTATCAGGGATTGGTTTTTTAGGAGCCGGTGTAATTCTAAGGCGAAACAATGATATTATTTCCGGACTGACTACAGCTGCTATCGTATGGGGAGCAGGGGCAATCGGTATTGCTTGCGGGGCTGGTTTTTGGATGGAAGCGATTATTTCTACTTGTTTAATTATTATCAGCGTTGAAATCTTTCCAATTATATTTAAATGGATCGGCCCTAAATCTTTAACAGAAAAGCAGTTGAAAGTGCGGATTATCGTTGATAATGATGAGAAAATGACAGACGTCTTAAAACAAATGAAGCATAAAGGCATGAAAGCAAGCAAAGTCCGTATTAAAGATGTTCAAGAAGGACATCTTCAGCAATTAGACTTAATCATTTTAGTGAACGAAAAGTTATATGCAACGGACGTATATCATGAATTAAAACAAATCACACATGTGACCAGTGTGGAAATGGAAGCCTTGTAAACGAGCTGGTCCGCAAAAATTTGTTGTTACTTTCCATATTTAACGGCCTGTCCCAGACAGGCTGTTTTTTTATTTTCTGCTGTCAGCCCCATCCAACTGTGGGCAGCTTTTTACGTAATAATTGAGCCCTTTCAAGGAGAAAGTATAGATACAGCCGGCAAGAGGGGCTTGACTAGAAGCGAGGAGAGTGAACGGTTTGAACAAGTATCGATCCCATACAATCACTGGTGGAATTCTCCTTGTTTCTTTTGTAGTATGTTTAATTATTTCTTCTTTTATGAATAGCGCCCATGCTGCAGGCATGAGCCATTTGCAAAAAGAAAATGTGCCTTCAGCCGCTAACCTTACGCTGAATGAGAAAACGAAGCTTTTGCAGCTGGCGGGTTTTCCGGAGGATAATCAAAAAGCAGCGGCGATTCGCAAAATCCGTGTTATTCCGGGCGGTCAATCCATAGGGATCAAGCTGAATACATTTGGTGTCCTCGTGGTTGGTCACCACCTTATTGATGCTTCTGGAGGCAAGCTATCCCCGGGAGAAAAAGCAGGCATCAGGGTTGGCGATATGATTGTGGAAATTAACGGGAAGAAAATTGAAAAGATGCAGGATATTAGCCAATTTGTCCAACAGGCAGGCAAGGAAGCCGAGCCGCTTCAGGTGACTATACGCAGAAATGAAAAAGTGGTCCGCACAGAGCTACAACCGCTAAAGGATGAAAAGGAGCAATCATATAAGATTGGCCTTTATATCCGGGATTCTGCTTCAGGCATAGGAACGCTAACATTTGTGGAACCAGAGTCAGGAAAATATGGAGCTTTGGGTCATGTGATTGCGGATGCTGATACGAAAAAACCGATTATCGTTCAAGGCGGAGAAATCGTCAAATCGAAGGTTACTTCCATTGAGAAGGGCCGGAATGGGAATCCAGGCGAAAAGCTTGCCCAATTTTCAGCCGGTCAGAAAAAACTTGGGGATATAAAGAGGAACAGTCCTTACGGGATATTCGGACAATTGAACGAACCGATTTCTGGCAATATGAAGAAAGAGTCTTATCCGGTTGCTTTGTCTCACGAGGTGAAAGAAGGTCCTGCCAAAATTTTAACCGTGATTGATGGAGAAAAAGTGGAATCGTATGATGTGGAAATTGTCAGTACCATCCCGCAAAAGTATCCGGCTACAAAAGGAATGGTTTTAAAAGTAACAGATAAACGGCTGCTTGATAAAACAGGGGGAATTGTTCAAGGGATGAGCGGCAGCCCGATTATTCAGAACGGAAAAGTCATTGGAGCGGTTACGCATGTATTTGTTAATGACCCGACATCAGGCTATGGCGTTCACATTGAGTGGATGTTAAATGAGGCGGGCGTTTCGCTAACGGAAACAGAGCAAAGGGAAGCAAGTTGAACAAGCGGAGAAATCCGCTTGTTTTTTTATATAAACCATTATTAGGAAAAAACTCTCTGTAATGAAAATGGAAGAAATTCGTCGAAAATAAAAGAAAACCAACGAAAAAAATATATATTATTAAAATTTAAAGGAAATCATTTCCCTTTGTCGAAAAAACTATTAGAATAAATGTACAGTTATAAGAGAGCAAACGGATGGGGAGGAATTTAACGATGACTAAAATAAAAGTAGCAATCGTAGATGATAATCGGGATCTGGTAAAAATGCTGGAAGAATATATTTCTTCACAAGAGGACATGGAAGTGACAGGCAGTGCCAACAATGGCCAGGATTGTTTAGAAATGCTCCCGGACGCAAAGCCTGATGTGCTTATTCTGGATATTATTATGCCTCACGTTGATGGGCTGGCGGTTCTGGAAAGAATGCGCGAGCTTGATCTTGAAACCTTTCCGAATGTTAGTATGCTCACAGCTTTCGGCCAAGAGGATGTCACGAAAAAGGCAGTGGAACTCGGCGCTTCTTATTTCATGTTAAAGCCTTTCGATATGGAAAGCCTTTTCAGCCACATTCGCCAGGTGAGCGGAAAAGAAAATTCCATGATGCGGCGTTCATCGCAGGAAACGTTGAAGCAGCCGGCAAAGAAAACCGTCAATCTCGACGCCAGCATTACAAGCATTATTCATGAGATCGGTGTTCCCGCTCACATTAAAGGATATATGTACTTGCGAGAGGCCATATCGATGGTTTATAACGATATTGAATTGCTCGGTTCCATTACGAAAGTTCTTTATCCAGACATTGCTAAAAAATACAACACTACTGCCAGCCGTGTAGAACGGGCCATTCGTCATGCAATTGAAGTGGCATGGAGCCGCGGCAATATCGACTCTATTTCCAGCTTATTCGGCTACACGGTCTCCATGACAAAAGCAAAACCCACGAATTCAGAATTCATTGCGATGGTCGCTGATAAGCTGAGACTTGAACATAAAGCTTCTTGAAAGGGCAAGGATACGGGTAAATAATACCGGCAAATGAAGCTGTCTGCTCCGTTTTTGTACATAACAGCAGGCAGAAAAAGGATGTGTTGCTATGACCGCTATCTTTGCTCATCGCGGTTTTTCTGCCATCGCTCCCGAAAACACAATGGCTGCTTTTCGGGCGGCAGAAACAGCAGGAGCTGACGGCATTGAACTGGACGTTCAGTTGACAAGAGATGGGCGTCTGGCGGTAATTCATGATGAAAAGCTGAATCGGACAACCAATGGCCAGGGGTATGTCAAAGATTGGGACTGGAAAGATTTATCCCGGCTAGAGGCCAAATATAAATTTGCAGAAGCTGATCAAGATATTGGCATCCCGCTTTTGGAAGACGTATTTGAGTGGATGCGGGAAAACGAAATTATTTGCAACGTTGAATTAAAAAATAATGAGTTTGCTTATGAAGGCATGGAAGAGAAAGTTATTCGGCTCATTCGGCAATTTAACTATGAAGGCCGCGTCATCCTTTCCTCGTTCAATCATTACTCGTTAACGTATGTATACCGGCTTGCGCCGGATTTAGAGACCGCTGCTCTTTACTCATCTCATCTTTACATGCCGTGGAAATATGCAGAGGCAATTCGGGCTGGAGCGATCCATCCAAATATCCGCACAGTTAAAAGTGAGATCATCCGTTCATCAGTCGAGAACGGCATTCATATTCGCCCATATACGGTAAATAAGGAAAAGCACATTCGCTGGCTTATAGAAGAAGGCTGTTCCGGCCTGATTACCGATGATCCTAAAGCGGCTTTGGCCATTCGTGATCAAGTGTTGGATACGTAAAAAAACTCCTTATGCGCAGTTTGCCAAAAAGCAGAAGCGCATAAGGAGTTTTCATTTGTCTTTAAACTTGTTTTGCACCTTATTATTTTTGCGGTCCCTATGAAAAATGAAGCCGGCGACAAACCCCAGACCCCCGATGAACAAAATGAGGCCCACAAGGAACTGCAGCCATAAAAACGGGAAAGGCGGCTGCAATATGCCGAATAGCATATCTCTCATTAACTTTATGCCAAGTCCCGCCAGAAAGCCGGGAATAACTAAAACCAATAACGCCAGTAGTCGGATCATTTCAAGTTTACTCCTCCAATTATTACTCACAAAAATCATATCCTACCTGTAAAATTTGTCAAGCGAGATTCACAGGTATACAATAAAAGCATGCAAGAATTTGCAGGCTGAAAGAAAGCGGGGGGATGGCTTTATGCAAACAGCTTTAATTATTGGCGGTGGACAAGGCGGCCTTTCAGTTTTAAAAATATTAAAGAATAGTCAAATGATGAAGGTTGCAGCGGTGACAGATGTTGACGAGGGAGCGCCGGCTCTTCAGTTAGCGCGGGAAATGGGGATCCCGACAGGCAAGGACTGGAGAATATTTATGGGAGAACAGCCGGATGTCATTATTGAGGTAACCGGCGACAGCAAGGTGCTGGAAGCGGTTCGCCAATACGCTCCCCGGGCTATCGTTATTCCCGGCAGCGTTGCCTATTTGCTCGCACAACTGCTCAAGCAAAAAGAAGAATTAATTATGCAGCTGAAAAATCAGTCCTACCAATATGATGTCATTTTTGAATCGATTGATGAGGGCATGATCGTTATTGGCGATACAGAAAAAATTATTTTATTCAATAAAAGTGCGGAACGGATATTAGGCATTCGCAAGCGAGAAGCGATAGGGCGCCATATTCAGGACATCGTGCCCAACAGCCGCTTGCCGGAAGTCCTGAAAACGAAACGGGCAGAAATTAATCAGGCGCAGCAGCTCGCCGATAATGAGAAAATCATTACTTCGAGGATTCCCATGATTACTGCCGAGGGGAAAGTGATTGGGGCTTTTTCTATTTTTAAAGATATTACCGAGGTAGTTAACCTGGCTGAGGAAATCACGAATTTGAAGGAAATTCAAACGATGCTTAAAGCCATTATTTTTTCCAGCGATGATGCTATTTCAGTCGTGGACGAAAAAGGGCGGGGGCTGCTCATCAATCCAGCCTATACGAGGTTAACGGGCCTTAGTGAGAAAGAGGTCATCGGAAAGCCGGCAACCATCGATATTTCAGAAGGGGACAGCGTGCACTTGCAGGTGCTGGCGAAGAAACAGCCTGTGCGCGGGGTTAAGATGTATGTCGGTCCTAAAAAGAAGGAAGTCGTTGTGAATGTAGCCCCTATTCTTGTGGATGGCCACTTAAAGGGCAGCGTCGGTGTCATTCATGATTTGACAGAAATTCAATCCTTAACGAAAGAGCTTGACCGCGCAAGGCAAATTATCCGTACGTTAGAAGCCAAGTACACATTCGAGGAAATTATCGGTTGCTCTGAGGAAATGAACATTGCGGTAGAACAGGCGAAAGCAGGTGCAAACACGCCGGCTACAGTTCTCTTAAGAGGAGAATCGGGAACCGGAAAAGAGTTGTTTGCCCATGCCATTCATAACGCCAGCGATCGCCGTTATAACAAATTCATCCGTGTTAACTGCGCCGCCTTGACGGAATCACTGCTGGAAAGCGAACTTTTCGGCTATGAAGACGGAGCTTTTTCAGGGGCCCGCCGCGGCGGCAAAAGGGGTCTGTTTGAAGAAGCAAATAATGGAAGTATTTTTCTAGACGAAATCGGCGAATTAAGTGCCAATATGCAGGCGAAATTGCTGCGTGTGCTGCAAGAGCAGGAAATTGTCCGCGTCGGCGGGGCAAAAGCGGTCGCTGTGAATGTTCGTGTGATTGCTGCTACGAACGTTAATTTGGAAAGGGCCATGGCTGAGGGAACTTTCCGGGAGGACTTATATTACCGCCTGAACCGGATGCCTATACATATTCCGCCGCTTCGCCATCGGAAAGCGGATATTCCGCTTTTGTGTGAACGGCTGATTTCTAAGATCAACCAAGACTATGGAAGAAGCGTGAAAGGCGTGACTTCTCAAGCTATGCAAAAGCTAATGGACTATTCATGGCCCGGTAATGTGCGCGAATTAGAGAACGTTCTCGGCCGAGCGATGATTTTTCTGAATTACAGTGATTATCTTATTGATGCATCGGCCCTTCCGCCGCTGATAGAAGATAAAGTAGCATCAGCAGAGAAATCGGCTGAATGGCCAGCCATTGCAAAGGGGCGTTCATTGCAGGAAATGCTTGATCTGTATGAAAAAGAAATTTTGCAATCCCGCCTTGCTGCTAATAAAGGCAATAAGACTGCAGCGGCCAAGGATTTGAACATTTCCATTAGAAATTTATATTACAAGCTGGAAAAGTATCAATTGCATTGAATTGCCTGCAAAAAATTGCGTCCTCTGCAAAAAACTGCAGGGTGAAAAAATGGAAAATAAAGCGTTTTCATGGTTCTTGAATTGGCATAGTAATTGCATTATTAAGAGAGACACATAAAAGGTTAACGACCGACATAAGGAGGATCGACAATGGAAATTTTTAAATATATGAAAACCTACGATTACGAGCAGCTGGTCTTTTGCCAGGATGAGGTATCGGGCTTAAAGGCCATTATTGCGATTCATGATACGACGCTGGGACCGGCGCTTGGCGGAACACGGATGTGGACATATGAATCAGAGGAGGCCGCAATTGAGGATGCCCTTCGCCTGGCTCGGGGCATGACTTACAAAAATGCAGCAGCCGGCTTGAATTTAGGCGGAGGAAAAGCCGTTATCATCGGGGATCCCCGCAAGGACAAAAATGAACAGATGTTCCGTGCATTTGGGCGTTATATTCAAGGCTTGAACGGCCGGTACATTACGGCGGAAGATGTAGGAACAACGGTAGAAGATATGGACATTATCCATGAGGAAACGGATTATGTGACAGGAATTTCACCTGCTTTCGGTTCTTCAGGCAATCCGTCACCAGTCACTGCTTATGGCTGTTTTGTCGGCATGAAGGCGGCAGCCAAGGAGGCGTTCGGCACTGATTCTCTTGAAGGGCGTACCGTTTCTGTTCAAGGGGTAGGAAATGTTGCTTACCATTTGTGCCGTCATTTGCATGAAGCAGGAGCCAAATTAATTGTAACGGATATTAACAAAGATGCCGTCAAACGAGCGGTAGATGATTTTGGGGCAATTGCTGTTAATACCGATGAAATTTACGGGGTCGATGCTGATATCTTTGCTCCTTGTGCTCTCGGCGCTGTCATCAATTCACAAACAATTCCGCAGCTAAAAGTTAAAGTAGTTGCCGGCTCCGCAAACAACCAATTGAAAGAGGACAAAGACGGTGACGAGCTTCACGAGCGCGGAATTATTTATGCTCCTGATTATGTCATTAATGCTGGCGGCGTGATTAACGTAGCGGATGAATTGAACGGCTATAATTACGAGCGGGCGATGAAGAAAGTGGAATTGATTTACCATAATATTGAAAGAACGTTCAGCATTTCTAAACGCGATCACATTCCAACGTACCAGGCAGCTGACCGTATGGCTGAGGAGCGAATTCAAAAAATGGGCAAAGCCAGAAACAAGTTTTTGGTGGACGGACACCATATTTTATCAAGACGCAAACATTAATTAAAAAGCGGGGGGATGCTTTTGCAGGCGACAGCATTCCGCATGCTCGTTATATATGTGTCGGGGGAAAAAGTGATAGCGGGCGTGTTCGATAATCAAATGGCCGTATTCGAGCAAATTTTTCTGTGTGAAGAAAAGTCACTGGCGAAACGAAGTATTCATTTGCTTGCTTCACTTGATAAAGAAGGCATCAACCTTTCGAAGCTGCAAGCTGTTTGCGCACCCGAGAGTAAAAATGAGGGGGATGCTGGTGCCGGCATGGCCTGCTATATAGCAGGCCGTCTAAATATTCCTGCCTATTTTGTGTTTTCCGGCTATCTTCCGCAAATGGAACTGGGACATTCCGTTTATCCGGGTGACCGCTATTTGCTGTTTTTAGCCAAACAAGCCCTTTTCATGTTGGCGGGAGAGGATTAATATACTAGGTATGTATTCAGAGAGAAAAGAGGAGGAAAAGAGTTGGCTGAGGAATATGATTTAGTCATTTTAGGCGGAGGAACAGGCGGATACGTTGCTGCGATCCGTGCATCGCAACTCGGTTTAAAAACGGCAATTGTAGAAAAAGGCAAGCTTGGCGGGACATGCCTTCATAAAGGATGCATACCGTCTAAAGCGTTATTAAGAAGCGCAGAGGTATTAAGAACGGCTAAGAACAGTGAGGAGTTTGGCGTAACTGCCAGCGATGTAGCATTTAACTTTGCAAAGATTCAAAAGCGAAAGCAGGGAATTATAGATACGCTTTACAGCGGCGTGCAAGGGTTAATGAAGAAAAACAAAATTGATATATACGAAGGGTTTGGCCGGATTTTAGGTCCATCTATTTTCTCTCCTATGCCTGGCACAGTGTCTGTTGAAATGAATGATGGCACTGATAACGCTATGTTGATTCCCAAAAATGTAATAATCGCAACTGGCTCCCGTCCTCGTGCTTTGCCGGATCTGCCGTTTGACGGAGAGGTCATTCTATCTTCCGATGACGCACTCGAACTGGAAAGCCTCCCTGAATCAATCATTATCGTCGGCGGCGGTGTAATTGGCATTGAATGGGCATCTATGCTAACCGATTTTGGCGTCAGTGTAACGGTTTTAGAATATGCCAGCCGGATTTTGCCGACCGAAGATGAAGAGGTTTCTAAAGAGATGGAACGTCTTCTTAAAAAGCGCGGAGTCAAGATTATAACAGGCGCAAAAGTCCTTGCCGGGACAGCGGAAAAGCAAGATGGCTCTGTTCTGATTCAGGCGGAGGTTAACGGAGGACAAGAGGCTTACAAGGCGGAAAAACTCCTTGTTTCCATCGGCCGCCAGGCAAATGTAGAAGGCATGGGCCTTGAAAATACGGATATCGTCGTTGAAAAAGGAATGATTACCGTAAACGAATTTTATCAAACAAAAGAATCTCATATTTACGCGATTGGAGATGTAATTGGCGGTTTGCAGCTGGCGCATGTTGCTTCCCATGAAGGGATCACGGCGGTGAATCATATAGCCGGAGAAGAGGCAGACCCCATCGATTATACGATGGTGCCCAAGTGTATTTATTCCAGTCCGGAAGCTGCAAGCGTCGGCTTGACAGAGCGGGAAGCAAAAGAACAGGGATATGAAGTGAAAACTGGCAAGTTTTCATTTCGCGCGATCGGCAAAGCTCTCGTTTACGGAGAGAGCGATGGATTTGTTAAAATAGTAGCGGACAAAAAAACAGATGATCTGCTCGGCGTCCATATGATCGGCCCGCATGTGACAGATATGATTTCAGAAGCAGGGCTTGCCCGTGTGCTTGATGCAGCTGCTTGGGAAGTGGGGCACACGATTCATCCGCACCCAACCTTGAGCGAAGCCATCGGGGAAGCGGCCCTTGCTGTGGACGGAAAAGCAATTCATTCGTAAGGATAGAAAGAAGGGAGAGGAATATTTATGGCTGAAAATCGTCATTCTGTGCTTGGATTAAGTGATGAAACCGTGCTGAAGATGTATGAAACCATGCTGCTTGCCCGCAGGTTGGATGAACGGATGTGGCTGCTGAACCGATCCGGGAAGATTCCTTTTGTTATTTCGTGCCAGGGACAAGAAGCGGCACAAGTGGGGGCAGCGTTTGCTCTTGACAAGGAGAAGGATTATGTTCTGCCCTATTACAGGGATATGGGGGTTGTCCTCACGTTTGGCATGACAGCTACAGACTTGATGCTGTCCGGATTTGCCAAAGCGGAAGATCCAAATTCAGGCGGCCGGCAAATGCCGGGACATTTCGGTCAAAAGAAAAACCGGATTGTTACCGGTTCTTCGCCTGTAACGACACAGGTGCCGCATGCTGTTGGAATTGCTCTAGGCGGCAAAATGGCCAAAGAAGACGTGGTGGCTTTCGTGACCTTTGGAGAAGGCTCATCCAATCAGGGAGACTTTCATGAAGGAGCCAACTTTGCAGGTGTTCATAAGCTGCCTGTTATTTTCATGTGCGAAAATAATAAATATGCGATTTCCGTTCCGGTAGAAAAGCAGCTGGCTTGTGAAAATGTTGCCGATCGGGCGCAAGGCTACGGCATGCCGGGTTTCACTGTTGATGGCAATGATCCGATAGAAGTATACAAATATGTGAAAGAGGCAGCGGACCGGGCTAGACGCGGGGAAGGGCCAACATTAATTGAAACAGTTTCCTACCGCCTGACAGCTCATTCGTCTGACGATGATGACCGTACGTACCGTTCACCGGATGAAGTGCAAAAAGCTAAAACTAATGATCCGATTATCACGTTCGGCCAGTACTTAAAAGAGACAGGTGTGCTGAATGATGAACTTGAAAAAGAAATGAATGACCGTGTAATGAAAGAAGTCAATGAAGCAACCGAGTATGCTGAAAATGCGCCATATGCCAAGGCGGAAGACGCGTTGACTTACGTGTATGCAGAGAAGCAGTAAGGAGGAGAAAAAGATGCCGGTAATTTCTTATATAGATGCTGTCACAATGGCCATGCGAGAAGAAATGGAGCGGGATTCGAGAGTATTCGTTCTCGGTGAAGATGTAGGAAAAAAGGGCGGTGTCTTCAAGGCAACCGCCGGCTTATATGACCGATTTGGGGAAGAGCGCGTCATGGATACTCCACTCGCAGAATCAGCCATTGCCGGAGTCGGCATCGGTGCAGCAATGTACGGCATGCGCCCAATTGCTGAAATGCAGTTTGCTGATTTCATCATGCCTGCTGTGAACCAGATTATTTCAGAGGCAGCCCGCATTCGCTATCGTTCAAACAATGACTGGAGCTGTCCGATTGTCATACGGGCCCCATATGGCGGAGGGGTGCATGGAGCTCTGTATCATTCTCAGTCCGTAGAGGCCGTGTTTGCCAATCAGCCAGGCTTAAAAATTGTGATGCCGTCTACTCCATATGATGCAAAAGGATTGTTAAAAGCTGCGATCCGCGATGAAGACCCTGTTCTGTTTTTTGAACATAAGCGGGCCTATCGCTTAATTAAAGGAGAAGTGCCTTCTGAAGACTATGTGCTTCCGATCGGCAAAGCTGATACAAAGCGTAAAGGGGAGGACCTTACAGTCATTACATATGGGCTGTGCGTCCATTTTGCTTTGCAAGCAGCAGAACGGCTGGCGAAAGATGGAATTGAAGCGGAAATTCTTGATTTGCGTACTGTTTATCCTCTTGATAAAGAGGCTATTTGCGAAGCAGCTAAGAAAACAGGGAAGGTTCTTCTTGTCACAGAGGATAACAAGGAGGGCAGCATTATGAGTGAAGTGGCAGCCATCATTGCTGAAAATTGTTTGTTTGATCTCGATGCTCCCATTCAAAGACTGGCAGGTCCGGATGTGCCGGCTATGCCTTATGCGCCGACAATGGAGAAGTTTTTTATGATTAATCCGGATAAAGTAGAAAAAGCCATGCGTGAATTAGCAGAGTTTTAAGGCAGATAGAGAGGAGGGTCTTTATGGCAACAAAACAAGTAACAATGCCCCAGTTAGGAGAAAGTGTCACTGAAGGGACGATTAGCAAATGGCTGATCCAGGCGGGAGATCATGTGAATAAATATGATCCGATCGCTGAAGTGATGACGGATAAGGTCAATGCAGAAGTGCCTTCTTCTTTTACAGGAACGATTAAAGAACTTGTAGCGGCCGAAGGAGATACGCTGGAGGTCGGAGCAGTGATGTGTTTGATGGAGGTAGAAGAGGCAGGCGGGGAGAAAGAAACGGTTCCGGCAGAGGAAACTGGCTCTGCTGCCGTAGAGACAGTCCAGGCGTCGGGAGAGAAAAACGAAAGCAAGGCCCGTTATTCACCGGCCGTGTTAAAGCTTTCCCAAGAGCATAATATCGATTTGACACAAGTAAGCGGATCTGGCAAAGGCGGAAGAATTACACGCAAGGATTTGCTAAAGCTCATTGAGTCCGGTGAAACCGTGCAGCCTCAGCCGCCGAAAGACGAACCGCGCACTGAAGTTCAAGAAAAGCCGATGAGGCAGGCGCCGCCAGTACCGGCAGCTTCTATGCCAGGCGATATCAGCATTCCGGTAAGCGGCGTCAGAAAGGCGATCGCTGCTAACATGGTGCGCTCTAAACAGGAAGTTCCGCATGCCTGGACCATGATGGAAGTAGATGTAACAAATTTAGTAGCCCGCCGCGATGCTTTAAAGGAGGAATTTAAGAAAAGGGAAGGATTTAACTTAACTTACTTCGCCTTCTTTGTGAAAGCCGTCGCCCAAGCGTTAAAAGAGTTTCCGCAAGTCAACTCCATGTGGGCGGGGGATGCGATCGTTCAAAAGAAAGAGATTAATCTTTCCATTGCTGTTGCGACAGACGATGCTTTGTTTGTACCCGTAATCAAACAGGCTGATGAGAAAACGATTAAAGGTATTGCCCGGGAAATTCATGAGCTCGCCGGCAAAGTCCGTTCCGGCACACTGAAAGCGGAGGATATGCAAGGCGGAACATTCACGGTGAATAACACCGGTTCCTTTGGCTCTGTTCAATCCATGGGAATCATTAATTATCCGCAGGCGGCGATTTTGCAGGTAGAGTCTATTGTGAAGCGCCCGGTTGTTATGCCAGGCGGCATGATTGCTGTGCGCGACATGGTAAACCTTTGTTTGTCGTTGGATCACCGCGTGCTTGACGGGCTTATTTGCGGCCGCTTCTTGCAGCGGGTAAAAGAAATTTTAGAGAGCATTTCTGAGGATACATCTGTATATTAAGCAAGCGAATAAAACGGGTCTGCTTCGGTTATATATCGAGGCAGACCCGTTTGTTATTTGTAACTTTTTTCAATAAAAAAAGTAAAGCTGAACAAGAAAGCAATAATGAAAGTCATCCCTGTTCCGATAGAAAATAGCTGGCGGCTTTCTGCTCCGGTTAATAGGTGAGCGCCTTGATTAATCAGTATATTAATAGCTGAAATCACAGCTGCAACGATGGCGCTGCTCATGCCCGCTTTCATACAGAAGAGAAAATGTTTCATGCCTCCTCCTTTGTAAATAAGCCATCTTCAAAAGATAAATTAACAGGCTCTTCTAACAGCTGGGCTGTTACCTCTAAGTTTGTGGTCGGTACATTGCGATCGACTTCTGCAAATTTAAAGCTGTCCATCCATACATGTCCTGTATTGGAGAGAATGACTCCAAAAGAAATGACTGAGCTTGTTTCCGGCACATCGAGCACAATGGAGTATAAATTCCAATTTGTGTTCCCGGTAATCGGCCGGTTGCTCATATTATCAAATTGCAGCACATCCCCTGCGGCATTATCGATCCTCATCCAAAGCCCGGCAAAGTGCTCGACCCTTTCTGTTTTCATGTAGGCGGATAGCTTCACACGCTTCCCGAGGAATTTATCAGCTTTAAATTGCTGCATCATTGTAGCGAATTCCTCTCCGCTTTGAACAGTTGCTGATTTTAAATAGCCAGAGCGGTTTCCTTGGTGAACAACGTTTGTATCTACCCCAATTTTATAATTAAAAGGATGGCTGCCGCTTAAAAACCAACCTTTTACCTCTTGCTGATTCCCCATTTGTTCTCCTCCCTTTTCAGTTAAAATGGTGCCTATCAATTTGCGGTATTGTCCTGGAGGCAGCTGATACTGTTTCTTAAAAGCCCTCGTAAACGATTCTTGCGTGCCAAATTGGAAGTCAAGCGCAATATTGATGATTGGCTCGTCTGTACAGCGCAGCACGGCTGCCGCCCGGGCAAGCCTTCGATTCCGGATATATTCAGCAGCAGTCATCCCGGTTCCTGTTTGAAACACGCGATGAAAATGATACAGGGAAAACCCGGCATAATCGGCGATCTGGGCGGCTGTTAGTTCATCTGTTAAGTGATCTTCAATAAAACGAATGGTTTCTTGCAGAACAGGCTGATAATTCATTGGGCTGTCCTCCTTTCATCAAAAGCATAACTAACTTTAGGGAAGGATTCTTGACTTTTTTTGCTGTTTTTAGAGAAGCGAGGCCATATTTTGGAGTTTTTGACCGTTTCTGACCGCATATAAGTCCATATAAAAAGCTGCCGGCATGCACCGGCAGCTTTCGTGCGGAATAGTTTATTTAAACAATCCGGCAATCCAGTCAACGATCGATTGTAAAAAATCGAGAATAGACTGAAGAATGCCTTTTCCTTCTTCGGAGTTTTTAAATTCATTCCATTTTTCTTTTGCTTTGTCGATTTGTTGATTCACTTGATCCCAATTAATATCAAGGTTTTTCATTTTATCGAACAGAGCAGCCAGCTGGTTGATTTGATCTTGTGTCAGCTGGATGTTGAGTTCATTTGAGACATTGTTAATGATCACTTTAATTTCTTGAATCGTCTGCGGATTTTCTTTAGCCACTTCTTCTTTAATGCGCTGAATTAATTCTGTTGCCTGCTGTTCGCCAATTTTATCGCCCAGCTTGGCTGTCGTCACCATTTCCTCATTCGCTACTTGTTTTTGTTCTTCCGGGATTTTTTCTCCGGTGGATGTTTCATACGCTTTAATCAGACCAGTCAATGCTGCTGTACCAGAGACTTCAAATGGAGCCGTAATATAAATATCTGCGTCTTTGATGCCTGCTGTTGATAGCGCATTTGCATACATTTCTTTAGATACCCAAGAAATGTTGTTCGTTTGAACATTGATTCCGTATCCTTTTTCTTTCATTGTAATTTTGCTGGATGAAATCGCTTTTGAACCAATTTGTGCTTTCGGTATATACTCACCTAAATATTTATGTTCTTCTGCATTTGAGACGGTGACTGTTGTCACATCATTCGGAACGTCCATCTCTGCTAAAAGCTGCTCTTTTTGAGCCGGTGATAAATTTTCGCCGAGAGTTACGATGACATCGCCGACAGCGCTGTCGGCTTGAGCCATCGTAGCAAAGCTTAAGAACAATACTCCCAACCACGCGAAGATTTTTCTCATTTTTTTCTCTCCTAATCCAATTTCCTTCTAAATGATGAAGGTAAAGATAGCATAGCACGTTATAAAAAAAATTTCACGGCTTAACCGTAAGAAAAGGAAGAAGAAGGAAAATACCTGCCTTTCACAGGCACAGTTCCTTGTGGGAATCTTTCTGTTTTTCTTTTTAGCGGCTCCTCATTGATTGCTTAGGGGGGTTCCGATAAAATAATACTAGAGAAAGATTTAGAATTTTTTAAGAAGTGCAATTTGAAACGAGACGAAGGGGAGGAAATTGCATGGACATTCAAGAAATGAAAGCCCAACGTTTTCCAAAAGTAACAGAACAGGATTGGGAAAAGGCGGCTGAAGCTTCATTGAAGGGAAAACCGCTGGCTGCTCTTCATACTGGCACGTATGAAGAGATTACGTTAAAGCCTTTATACGGACCGGCGGACAGGAGTCCGAATGTAGAGCAATATCCAGGCCTGTCCTTGTATACACGGGGTTTTTATAGTGGGGGATATATGGAGGTGCCATGGAAAAATGCCAACGTCATCAGGGCTGAAAACGGTGCAGATTTAAAGGGGAAATTGACGGCTGCTCTCCATGCAGGCCAAGATGCCATAGCATTTGAGGCAGAAGAAGCGGCTGCGCTGTCCTTTGCGGAATTTTCATCTCTGCCTTTAGAAGAGCATCCATTGTACATAGACGCTAAAGACCACTTTCTGGCGATCGCTTCCTTCTTGTTAAAGCAAAAACCAGACAAGCTGACTGGCGCAGCAGGAACAGATCTAATTTCCTTCTATGCGAAGCAAGGGCTGGTTCTGACTGAGCAAACGCTCGCTCTGCAAGCAGAAACAATGACAGAGCTGAAGAAAGCGTTTCCCGAATTAAAGACCATCCGCATTGATACGGTTCCTTATCATGAAGCTGGAGCTAATGCTTTTCAAGAAATCTCACTCGCATTAGCTGAAGCGGTGTTTTATATTGAATGGCTCAAGGAAGAAGGGTGGTCCCCGGAGGAAATAGCAGAGAGGATGTGCGTGCATTTCGCAATGGGTTCGCAGTTTTTTATGGAAACGGCGAAGCTGCGGGCCTTTCGTCAATGCTGGGCAACCCTGTGCGAAGCGTACGGCATTACAGGCAGCGCTGTGAAAGTGTCTATTGGCGCAGAAACGTCTTCTTTCACGTTGTCGAAGCTGGATAGTCATGTGAATATTCTGCGCACAGGAAGTGAAGCGTTTTCAGCTGTGCTTGGAGGAGTGGAGTATTTACAAGTAAGACCATTCGATGAGTTAAGCGGGACGCCCTCTTCTCTTGGGCAGCGAGTGGCCAAAAATATTCCGCTGATTTTAAAAAGTGAAGCCCATCTTGGAAAAGTGGCGGACCCGGCAGGAGGGTCGTATTATTTAGAATCTTTAACCGCCGAGTTGAGCCGTTTGGCCTGGGAGCACTTCACGGCGCTGGAAGAAGCGGGTGGAGTTATGTCATGTCTAAGATCCGGAAAGATTCAAAAAGAGCTGGCTGCTCTGCTGGAAAAGAGAAGCAGCGACTTGGCTGTCCGAAAAAAATCAATGGTTGGCACGAATATTTATGCTGATCTTACTGAATCAAAGCTAATTGAAAAGCCGGCGTTCTCCTTGCTCCCGGCTGAAAATGAAGCTGACGTATTACAAGATAGAATCAGCAAGATCAGCGAGACAACAACAATTGCTGAATTGCATGTCAAGAAGAGCGGCGACGGAATTATTCCGGTTAAATCCCAAAGACTGGCCGAGCCTTTCGAAAAATTAAGAGAAAAAGCAGAAAGAATCGGGGCAACGGCAGGGATTATTTGTTTAGGAACATTAAAAGAGTTTAAGCAACGGGCTGATTTTGTGACTGGCATGTTAGCTGCCGGCGGTCTTGCCGTCCAGTGGAGTGAAGGCTGCCAGACAGTTGAAGAAGCAGTTGAATTTGTGAAGGAAAGCGGCCTGTCCTATTATTGCATTTGCGGAAGAGATGAATCATACAATCAATTTGGCTCGCAGCTTGCCTCAACAATCAAGCAGAGGCATCCTGGCGTTCGACTAGACTTGGCAGGAAGACTTCCGGAAGAAGAGAAGACACAATGGCAGCAGGCCGGGCTGGATGGCTGGATTTACAGCGGCCAGAATCTGATTGAAAAAGCAATAGAACTGCTCGATCATTTGGAAGGAGTGTCAGCACATGAGTAAACCCGATTTTCAGCGATTTAGTCCAGCGGGCAAAGAGGCGTCCTTATCGTTTGCAGAATGGAAGGCGGCTTTCGAGCGCGAAATAAAGCAATCTTTTGATGAGCTGGCATTTGAAACAAATGAGCATATTCAGCTTCAGCTGCTTTATACGAAAGAGGCGCTCGCTAATATGGAGCATTTAGCGGATTTGCCCGGCGTGGCTCCTTACACACGCGGTCCTTACCCGACGATGTATGTCAATCGGCCATGGACGATCCGTCAATATGCCGGCTTTTCTACAGCTGAGGAAAGCAATGCTTTTTACCGCCGCAACCTGGCGATGGGACAAAAAGGGCTGTCTGTCGCTTTTGACTTGCCGACTCATAGAGGGTATGATTCCGATCACCCGCGGGTAGTTGGGGATGTAGGCAAGGCGGGGGTCGCTATTGATTCGGTTGAAGATATGAACATCTTATTTGACGGTATCCCGCTCGATCAGATGTCTGTATCGATGACAATGAACGGGGCTGTACTTCCGGTCATGGCATTCTACATTGTCGCTGCAGAAGAGCAGGGCGTTCCTTGTGAAAAGCTGTCAGGGACCATTCAAAATGATATTTTAAAAGAATACATGGTGAGAAATACTTATATTTACCCGCCGGAAGTTTCCATGCGGATCATTGCCGATATCTTTAAGTACACATCTGAACACATGCCGAAATTTAACAGCATCAGCATCTCCGGTTACCATATGCAGGAGGCGGGAGCACCGGCAGATATTGAGCTGGCTTACACGCTTGCTGACGGGCTTGAGTACGTCCGGACAGGACTGCAAGCCGGGATTGACATTGATTCTTTTGCTCCGCGCCTGTCGTTTTTTTGGGCGATTGGCATGAATTACTTTATGGAAGTGGCTAAAATGCGGGCTGCCCGCCGGATGTGGGCACAGCTCATGAAACCGTTTGACCCGAAAAACACTAAGTCTATGGCCTTGCGCACTCATTCGCAAACCTCCGGATGGAGCTTGACGGAGCAGGATCCGTTTAATAATGTGACGCGTACACTAATTGAAGCGCATGCCGCGGCCATGGGGCATACGCAATCGCTGCATACAAATGCTCTTGATGAAGCCATCGCTTTGCCGACAGATTTTTCTGCCCGTATTGCCCGCAATACCCAGTTGTATTTGCAGGAAGAAACGGGAATAACGAACGTAATCGATCCGTGGGCAGGGTCTTACTACGTAGAAGCGCTGACTCATGAGTTGATGGAACGAGCGTGGCAGCATATAGAAGAAGTGGAAGAGCTCGGGGGCATGACGAAAGCGATTGAAACAGGCTTGCCGAAAATGCGGATTGAGGAAGCGGCTGCGAGAAGGCAAGCGCAAATCGATTCTGGCAAAGAGACGATCATCGGGGTTAATCGCCACCGGCTGGTGAAAGAAGAGCCGATTGATATTCTTGACATTGATAATACGGCCGTTCGCCTCAAGCAAATTGAGCGATTGGAGCGTGTAAAAGCAGAGCGCGACAATGGTCAGGTGGAGGAAGCGTTAAAGGCGCTTACGCGAGCAGCTGAGACAGGAGAAGGGAATTTGCTGGCGCTCGCCGTAGCTGCTGCCAGAGCCAGGGCGACACTTGGAGAAATTTCAGATGCTATTGAACAAGTAAGTGGAAGGCATCAGGCCATTATCCGGTCGGTAAGCGGCATTTACAGCTCCCATTTCTCAGATGAAGAACAGATTGCTGAAGTAAAGCAAATGACGGAAGAGTTCAGTGAACAGGAAGGACGCCGTCCGCGTCTTTTGATTGCGAAAATGGGACAAGACGGCCATGATCGGGGAGCGAAAGTCGTTGCGACTGCTTATGCCGACTTAGGGTTTGATGTTGATATTGGCCCGCTGTTCCAAACGCCGGAGGAGACCGCCTTGCAAGCAGTAGAAAACGATGTTCATGCGATTGGGGTCAGTTCGCTGGCAGCCGGGCATAAAACCCTGCTTCCCGCTTTAATTGCTGAGCTGAAGAAGCTGGGCCGGGAGGATATTATCGTTTTTATCGGCGGAGTTATTCCTGCCCAGGATTATGAATTTCTCCGCGCAAACGGAGCGGCGGGCATTTTCGGACCTGGAACGGTGATTCCGGTTTCTGCTAAAAAGATTCTGGAGGAAATTTACCGCCGGCTCGGTTATGAGGAAGTGGAAGATTGATGGGAAAAGACGAGCAGCTGCCGAACAACGAGTCTTCCCTTCATGTGAGAAAAGGAGTGGCTTCTTCCCATGATGGCTTCGCTTCTGCAAGGAAAAAAAAGTTTCGAAAAAAAGAGGAACAGCTGCCAGCTGCTAAAGAACTTGCTGAGAAGGTAAGGGCGGGCGAGCGAAAAGACTTGGCTAGAGCCATTACATTTATCGAAAGCAATTCGAAAAGCCATTATGTTTATGGCCAGGAGCTTCTCCAGCAGCTGCTGCCTTATACGGGCCGAGCCATTCGTATTGGCATTACTGGTGTTCCAGGGGCCGGCAAGAGTACGTTTATTGAAGCGTTTGGCCATATGCTGTGCGAGAGTGGGCTGAAAACAGCTGTTCTGGCTATTGACCCCAGTTCCTCCATCTCCGGCGGAAGCATTCTCGGCGACAAAACAAGGATGGAATCGTTGGCGAAGCATCCGAATGGATTTATTCGCCCGTCTCCTTCCGGCGGCACGCTCGGAGGAGTGCATCGAAAAACGAGAGAAACGATGCTGCTCTGCGAGGCAGCCGGCTTCGAGGTGATTCTAGTTGAAACGGTCGGCGTCGGCCAAAGTGAATTCATTGTACGCAGCATGGTTGATTTCTTTCTGCTGATTGTACTGACAGGAGCGGGCGATGAACTGCAGGGAATGAAGAAGGGAATCATGGAGCTGGCTGATGCCATCGCTGTCAACAAAGCTGACGGCAATAACAAACCGTTGGCGGAAAAAACAAAACGGGAATTTAATCAGATTCTTCATATGCTGCAGCCGGCCACAAAAGGCTGGGAATCAAAGGCTTATACATGCTCGGCAATCAAGCGTGAAGGGATCAGTGAATTGTGGACAGTCATTCAGGAATTCGAGAAAAAAACGAAAGCGGCGGGGACATTTGAAGAACGGCGCCGGCTGCAAACGAAAGAATGGCTCCATGCCCTTATAGTGGAACAGCTGAAAACGGATTTCTATCAGCATCCTTATGTGGCCAGCCATCTGGCGAAAGCAGAAAAACAAGCAATGACCGGCGATATAACACCAGCCCAAGCGGTGGCTGAGTTGTTCTCCCACGTTTATGCACATGATCAGTAAGCTAAATTAAAAAAGGCTGATACTCTAAGAGTATCAGCTTCAAGGTAGGGAGTTTAGGGGTATGGATCTAGTTGCTTTATTCATTTTCCCCGGCTGAGCATTTTTAAACCACTATAGGAAAAAATTAAATAGATTATTTGAAAACCTTGCGCTGTTAGCTTATCATAAGGATACACGAAAGTGGATAAAGGAGTGGTATAAATGAATATGGACTTTAATTTTCTAATGAATGATGTCGTTCGCCAAGCACGTGAGGAAATCACGGCTGCTGGATATACACAGCTTCAAACACCCGAAGAAGTGGAAGAAGCATTTGCCAAAAAGGGAACAACGCTCGTCATGATTAACTCTGTGTGCGGCTGTGCCGGCGGTATTGCCCGTCCAGCGGCTGCCCATTCAATTCACAACGATAAGCGGCCAGATCATCTTGTCACCGTTTTTGCCGGACAGGATAAAGAAGCCACAGCCAAAGCACGCAGCTATTTTGTTGGCTACCCGCCATCTTCCCCATCTTTTGCGCTTCTCAAAGATGGAGAGCTATGTACAATGGTGGAACGCCATGAAATTGAAGGGCATGATCCAATGTCTGTTGTGCAAAAACTGCAAGAGGCTTTTGACAAATACTGCGAAGAAGTGTAAATATATAATGAAACCTTGTCATTGAGATGGCAAGGTTTTCTTTCACTACAAATTGATTTTTCAATTCAGGAGACTCGTATGTTCAAAATAGGATATCGGACAGCAAAAACAGCTGTCGGCACAACTGCGGCTATTATCATTTCCCAATGGATCGGCCTTGAAAACTTTGTATCCGCCGGGATTATTACGATCCTATGCATTCAAAACACGAAGAAAAAGTCCTTGCATGCGGCACGGAGCCGTTTTTTGGCATGTGCCGTGGCGATGATTTTTTCCTTTGTCTTTTTTGAGGGCATCGGCTATTATGCACCCGTCGTGGGGCTGTTGCTTTTATTTTTCATCCCGACACTTGTGGCTATTCAGCTGAAGGAAGGCGTCGTTACGAGCAGTGTCATCATCCTCCATATTTTTTCGGCCGGCCAAGTAACGAAAGAGCTGATTCTCAATGAATTTTATATTATTACGATCGGTATTGGCGTGGCCTTGCTGATGAACCTTTATATGCCCAGTGTAGAGAAGAGACTTTATACCCTGCAAGAAGAAATTGAGAAGAACTTTACAGCCGTTTTTCATGAAATAGCCTTGTATTTGCGAAACAAGGACCATATGTGGGATGGAAAAGAGATTGTTCAGACGGAAAAGCTGCTTAAAGAAGGAAAAATGTTGGCTTTCCAAAATGTAGAAAACCACCTGCTAAGGGATGATAAAGTATTTTACAGTTATTTCGTCATGAGAGAAAAGCAATTTAATATCATTGAGCGGATTTTAGGGATTGTGACATCGATTTCCCATCAAGTAAAGGCCGCGCTGGTGCTTGCTGATTTTATGGATATCTTAAGCACTCGCATTCACCCGGGCAATACGGCGCTGGTTCATTTAAAAAAGCTATATGATTTAAAGGCGGAAATTGATCAGATGGGCTTGCCCGATACACGGGAAGAGTTTGAAGCAAGGGCGGCCCTTTTTCAATTTATTAAGGAAATGGAAGAGTATTTGCTGATTAAAAGCTCTTTTAAAGGCTTGAAAAAAGAGAAGACGGCCGGACAAAAAAAGCAGCCAGCACACGGCATAGAGTGAGCTGGCTGCTTTTTTGATGCTACAAAAACATAGATAACCCGAAAAACAAGGTGGAAACGAGCATTGTTAGCAACATAATGTAAATGATTGTCTTCTGAAATGCTTTATTTCTCATAAAGGCGTATACGCTCCTTTTGCTATTCCGAACAGGACGCTTTATTTATATCTATCATAGCGGTTTTCTCTTTAAATCTCAAGTTGAATGGCCGGGACAAAAGCAGTGAAAAAGAAGGGATTTTCGAACTTTTAGCGAATTTTACACATGATTTAGTTCTTTTCGAAAAGGAGGCCATTACAGTGAACAGTGTGGATCATATTGGCATTGCAGTCCGTTCACTTGAGGAAACGCTGCCTTTTTATACCGAGCAGCTGGGACTTGCATTCATCAAGATGGAAGAAGTAGCTTCAGAGCAGGTGAAAGTCGCATTTATTGATGGAGGAAATGTAAAGTTTGAATTACTTGAACCGATGAGCAATGAAAGCGCTATAGCGAAGTTTATTGAAAAACGAGGACAAGGGATTCATCACGTGGCCTTTAAAGTAACAGACATTAACAAGCGCATCCAGGAGATCAAGGAGAACGGCATCCGCATGATCAATGAAACACCAAAGCTGGGCGCTGGGGGAGCAGAAGTTGCTTTTATGCATCCTAAATCAGCGCATGGCGTACTATTTGAGCTTTGTGACAAGAGCAAGACGGAAGGGGACAAACATTCACTATGACAACTCCAGATATCTTCACAAGCATTAATGAATTATATGACAGACGCAGAGAGGTTGAACTTGGCGGCGGTGATGAACGAATCGAAAAGCAGCATGAAAAGGGAAAACTGACAGCCCGGGAGCGGATTAACCTGCTGTTGGACCCGGACACTTTTGTGGAAATCAATCCGTTTATTGAACACCGCAGTACATATTTTGGGTTAGAGGATGTAAAAGGACCGGGTGATGGCGTAGTAACAGGCTACGGAAAGGTAAACGGCCGCCCTGTTTATTTATTCTCCCAGGACTTTACCGTTTTTGGCGGCGCATTAGGGGAAATGCATGCCAAAAAAATAGCCAACGTCATGGATCTTGCTGCTAAAAATGGCGCACCATTTATCGGACTGAACGATTCCGGAGGAGCCCGCATTCAAGAAGGTGTGGTTTCACTTGATGGCTACGGACATATCTTTTATCGCAATGCTATTTATTCAGGGGTAATCCCGCAAATTTCCGTCATTATGGGGCCATGTGCCGGCGGCGCCGTTTATTCGCCGGCGATTACCGATTTTGTGTTCATGGTGGATCAGACGAGCCAAATGTTTATTACTGGACCGAAAGTGATTGAAACAGTCACAGGAGAGAAAATTTCTTCTGAAGACCTCGGCGGATCGAAAGTGCATAATGCCATTAGCGGAAATGCGCATTTCCGCGGCAGTTCCGAAGAAGAAGTGCTGAAAATGGTTCGTGATTTACTTACTTATTTGCCGCAAAACAATGAAGACAAGCCGCCGGCAGCCACTTATTCTACAGAAGACGATTACCGCAAGGACATGACCGACATTGTTCCTTTTGACGGGCTTCGTCCTTATGATGTAAGAAAGGTGATCGAACAGGTAGTAGATGAGAATTCATTCATGGAAGTGCAAGCGGAATTTGCCAAAAATATCGTCGTTGGCTTTGCCCGTTTAAAAGGGGAGGCGGTAGGTCTTGTCTGCAACCAGCCAAAGTTTATGGCTGGAGGGCTTGATATTGATTCATCCGATAAAGCAGCCCGGTTTATCCGTTTTTGCGATTCTTTTAACATCCCTTTAATCACCTTTGAAGACGTATCCGGCTTTTTTCCAGGCGTCAAGCAGGAGCATGGAGGAATCATCCGTCACGGGGCAAAAATTTTATACGCTTATTCCGAAGCAACTGTTCCGAAGATTACAGTGATTTTGCGGAAAGCCTACGGTGGGGCCTATGTCGCGTTAAATAGCAAGTCGATCGGCGCAGACCTGGTGTTTTCTTGGCCGAACGCGGAAATTGCTGTTATGGGTCCGCAGGGAGCGGCCAATATTATTTTCGCCAAAGAGATTGCCAACAGCGAGAATCCGGAAGAAACAAGAGCCAAGAAAATTGAAGAATACCGAGAGAAATTTGCTAATCCTTATGTAGCGGCCGCACACGGTATGGTGGATGATGTCATTGATCCGCGGGAAACAAGAATCAAGCTCATCCAGGCACTGGAAATGATGAGGACGAAAAAAGAAGAGCGGCCAAAGAAAAAACACGGCAACATCCCGCTTTGATTGCATTCCCCATCTGGAAGCTTTAAGCACCAGGTGGGGGTTTTGCCATGTGAAAGATTTGGAATTGACCGGTGGAAGGAGTATACTGAAAATGGATAAAAGCAGGGAGGTACATAATAAAATGATTAATAAAGAACGATTGGTAAATGAATTTCTTGAGCTTGTTCAAATTGATTCCGAAACGAAAAATGAAGCAGCCATCGCTAAAGTGCTGACGAGTAAGTTTGAAGCGCTCGGTGTACAGGTGTATGAAGACGATTCTGCCGCTGTTACCGGTCACGGAGCGGGAAATTTAATTTGCACGCTAGAAGCAACAAAAGACGGAGTAGATCCTATTTATTTCACTTCTCATATGGATACAGTCGTACCTGGCGCAGGTGTAAAACCAAGCATTGAAAACGGCTATGTGGTTACTGATGGAACGACGATTCTTGGCGCAGACGACAAAGCAGGGCTTGCTGTTATGCTTGAGTTGGTGAAAGTATTAAAAGAGCAAAAGTACAAACACGGCATGATTCAATTTATTATCACAGCAGGAGAAGAATCAGGGCTTGTCGGGGCAAAAGCGATGGACCCTTCTCTCGTAAAAGCAAAATTCGGCTATGCGCTAGACAGTGACGGCACAGTGGGCAATATTATTGTGGCAGCACCGACACAAGCAAAAATCAAAGCAGAAATTTTCGGGAAAACTGCCCATGCCGGTGTTGCTCCTGAAAAGGGAGTGTCTGCTATTACTATGGCGGCCAAAGCGATTGCCAAAATGCCGCTTGGCCGGATTGATGAAGAAACGACAGCCAATATCGGCCGTTTCGAGGGCGGACAGGCAACAAATATCGTCTGTGACTACGCCTCTGTTTTAGCGGAAGCGCGCTCACTGGTTCCGGAGAAAATGGAAGTACAAGTAAACAAAATGAAGGAAGCATTTGAACAAACTGCAGCAGAAATGAACGGACGGGCAGAAGTGCAAGTACAAGTGATGTATCCGGGATTTAAATTTGGCGAGGGAGATCACGTGGTGGAAGTGGCCAAAAAAGCAGCCGAGCGAATTGGCCGTCCAAGCCAATTATTAACAAGCGGCGGAGGAAGCGATGCCAATGTGATTGCCGGCTTCGGCATTCCAACAGTGAATTTGGCTGTTGGCTATGAGGAGATACACACCAAAAATGAAAGAATGCCAATTGAAGAGCTGATTAAGCTGGCTGAAATGGCTACTGCCATTGTAGCGATTGCTGCAGAAGAAGAATGAGAGAAGAGCAAAAGAAGGTGTTTGTATGCAGCTAATAGATAAAGTGGTCATCTTTGAAAGCGGCCGGGAAGAATATGCTATTTCGATACAATCTATTATTTCTATAGAAAAGGTGGAATTTGTCAATCCGATTCCTCTTATGCCTGCTTATATGAGAGGAGTAACTAAAGCGAGGGGAGAGCTTATTCCAGTCATTGATTTTGAAGCGGTTCTCTACCGTCGGCCTCTTAAGGAATCAGAGAATGCGCGCCTGCTTGTCGTCCAAACAGAAGCGATGCCGCTCGGCTTTTTAGTAAAGGAAGCCAAGGAAATTATCGATATTCCGCCGGATTCCCTGAAGCAGCTCGGAATTGCCGCTTATGAGAAAACAAGGTACTTCACAGGAATTGCGGCTTTTTCCGAACGGATGATAACCATGATTGACCCGGATATCCTCGTCTCCTCGCTTGAAGGAATGAAAGATATTCAGGAGTATATGAAAAGCAACCGGGCTCCCTCTGTTTAACTAGCATGTTCAGGTGATAATTTTCTTTATTTGTACAGATTATGCCGCGCTTTTTCACATGCAGATGATGGGTTTGCAGAAAGCATGCCGGTGAATGCAAGGCAAATAAGGGGCCGTCCAATCAGTCTCTAAAATCAAAAAGGTGGAGAAAAAACCTCATTTTTCTCCGCTTTTTTTGATTGATAAGGTCTTTGATATGGCCGAATCGACTTTCTTCGCTGCTTGCAGATAGTGGTCTAGACTCCTTCCGGTCCGCCTGTTTTTAAGAAGAAAAAGAGGCTGTCCCGCAAAGTCATTGTTCATGACCTTGCGAGACAGCCCTTTGTTTGTTAATTCATTGTTTTTTCAGCTTCTAAAATGGCTTCTTTCAAGATGCTTACAAGTTCATTCACTTCTTGCTCATTAATGACGAGCGGCGGAGCAAATACAATTGTATCTGACTCACCGAAAGTGACTGTGCGCAAAATGAGTCCGCGCTTTCTTGCTTCAGTAATAATATAAGGAGCAAGCTTTTCTGAAAAACGTTCGTTTGTTTCCTGATCTTTAACAATTTCCAAGGCGCCGATTAAGCCGAGAAAGCGAACTTCGCCGACAATCTTCGTTTCTGATTGAAGGGCTGTCAACTTTTCGTGAAGCAGTGCCCCCATCTCCTTGGAGTTTTGGACAAGATTTTCTCTTTCCATGATTTCAATGTTCTTTAAGCCGACCGCACAAGCCGTTGGGTGGCCGCTATACGTAAATCCATGCAAGAGGGTGCCCTCAGAGAATTTGATAAAATCCTGATGGATATGATCGCGGACAACGACGGCGCCGAGCGGAATATAGCCGCTGGAAATGCCTTTTGCAAGCAGCATCACATCAGGAACGATTCCCCAATGCTCACAAGCAAACATTTTTCCCGTCCGGCCAAATCCGGTAATTACTTCATCGGCAATTAATAAAATGTTGTACTCATCACAAATTTGACGAATTTCCTGGAAGTAACCGTCCGGCGGAATATTTACCCCTCCGGCTCCTTGAACAGGTTCAGCGATAAAGGCGGCGATAGTATCGGCTCCTTCTGCTTCAATCGTTTTTCTTAGCGCCTCCGGCGAGAACGATTCTGTATGAACAAATCCAGCAGCGAGAGACGTAGTCATATGGTGAAAGTCTTTAATGCCGGTGGCGCTTGTAGAACCGACCGCCACACCATGATAAGCACGTTCGCGCGAGATAATTTTTGTTTTGTTCGGCTGGCCTTTGATTTTCCAGTAATGACGCACAAGCTTGTAGGATGTATCGTTTGATTCAGAGCCGCCTGAAGTAAAGAAGACGGCATTTAAATCACCCGGTGTCATTTCTGCTACTTTTGCAGCTAAGCGGATCGCCGGCTCATTGCTGAAAGTGGCGAAGCTTGAAGCAAATGCAAGGGTTTCCAATTGTTCTTTTGCTGCTTCCGCCAGTTCTGTCCGTCCATAACCAACGTTTACGTTCCAAAGGGAAGCCATGCCTTCAATATATTTTTTGCCGTTAATGTCTGTTAAGTAGACACCTTTTCCTTCTTTAAAGATAATCGCCGGGCCATTTTCCTGCTGCTCTTTAATAGAAGACGTCGGATGGATAAAGTGTTTTTTATCAAGCTCTGCTAATTCATTAGTTAACGTTTCGTGCACCGACATTTTCATTCACCCCACTGTTCGATAATTCCGGTTTTGCCGGAGAAGTCTTTTTAAACAAGAAATAAAAGCCGACGACCCACCAAGCAAGTGTAATGATCCATTCGTAAGGCCAGATGAGTGCCGATGGCATGCCAGGCATGTACAAGATGATAAAGCCAATCGTTAAAACAAAGGAAGACCAGCCGATGACATTACTTTTGCCTGCCCGGAATGGACGCTCTAACTCCGGTTTATTCTTGCGAAGCCATAAGAAGGAAACAGATACCATAAAGTAAGCAAGTACGATAGCCAGGCCTCCAGCATCAACAAACCAGACAAGTGCCGGACGTCCAAGCAATGGGCTAAGCGTAGATAGAAGCCCGATAACTAAGATAGCGTTTGAAGGTGTTTTGTATTTTGGATGGATTTTACCAAACCATGCCGGAAGTGCCCCGTCTTGTGCCATCGCATACATGATCCGGCTCCCGCCAATAATGAACGCATTCCAGCTTGTGAGAATACCAGCGATTCCGCCAAGGATTAAGATTTTGGCAAACAGCGGAGAGCCAAAAGCCGCGCCCATTGCATCTGCTGTCGCAAGAGATGAAACCTTCAATTCATTTGGTCCAAGACTTAGAGAGACACCGTAAATAATTAATACATACCATAAAACAGCGAAACTTACAGATAGGATAATAATTTTGCCAATCGCTTTCATCGGAATGTTCATCTCTTCGGCCACTTGCGGGATAACGTCAAATCCGACAAAAAGGAAAGGAGTCATAATCATAACGCCCATGACACCAGCCATGCCGCCAACGAACAGCGGATCCATGTTTTGAATTTCGCCGCCTCCGAATGTGGAGCCGAATACTAGCATTAAGCCGATAGCTGTCAAAAGCAACGTCAATACAATTTGCAAAAAGGCAGCTTGTTTGACGCCAATCCAGTTGATAATTGTGACAATAATAGAGCCGGCCATTCCGATGGCTGCCCAAGAAAAGTAAACGTCCCAGCCGCCGAGTGTCCATAAGTAACCGGCTTGGTAATTAGGAAATATATATTCCACTACTGTAGGCAAAGCAACTGCTTCAAATGCTACAACCGAAATATATCCAAGCAGAAGCGCCCAAGCAACAATAAAGGCGGCTTTCATGCCGAGCGTTTCTTTAAGAAAGTGATAAGCACCGCCTGTCTTCGGGAAAACCGTTGTCATTTCTGCATAAGTCAAACCTACACAAATAACGAGAATTCCCCCGAGAAGAAAGGCGATAATAGAGCCGATTGACCCAGCTTTCAAGATCCAGTCGCCTGATAAGACGACCCAGCCCCAGCCGATCATCGCGCCAAAAGCCAGCACGAGTACATCGACCCTGGACAATACTTTGTTAAAATCTTGTTGTTTTTCCATTGCGAACAACCTCCTGTTGAATACCTAAACCTCCCCAATCCCCATTTGTTGCTGTTTAATTTAGAATTTTTAGTTTTTTTAGTATAATAAAAGCCAGCAGTAATCAGCCTGACAAAATACAGACTGGTACGCACTGGCTTCTTGACTGCTGGAACAATTCTGGCAGGAAAAGTGAGCAGACTAAACAGTTTTTTCATGGAATTGACTAAAAATTATTTATAAGGAGAGGCTTGTTTAATGACAGTTTATAATATTGAAAAAAATTTGTAAATAAATTTTCGAAATTATTTAATGAATAATAATTTTTGATCAAATGTCTTGACAACACTTTCGGGAGAATGCATGTTCTTTTTTCTGTTTCGTTGTATAATAAAAAAAGAAGAATCAGAGATCGAAACTTAAAGCAGGAAGTGGATCAATTTGGAAAGCTTTTATCCGAAAAACGGCCGTGTTGTCCTGCACGTCGACATGAATAGTTTTTATGCTTCAGTGGAGATAGCTCATAACCCTTCTTTACGGGACCTGCCGCTTGCTATCGCCGGAAAACCGGAGGAGCGGAAAGGGATTATCGTTACTTGCAGCTATGAAGCAAGAACCTTTGGCGTAAAAACAACTATGACTGTTTGGGAGGCAAAAAAGCTTTGTCCGAACTTAATTATTTTGCCCCCGAACTTTGAGCGTTATCGGGGGGCTTCGCGAGAAATATTCCATATTCTCCGCCGGTATACTCCGCTTGTGGAGCCTGTATCGATAGATGAAGGTTATTTAGATATAACAAGCAGTTATGCGCTTGGCACACCGCTTGCTATTGCCGAGCTGATTCAGCAAGAGCTTCTTGAGCGGCTGATGCTGCCGTGCAGTATAGGAATAGCTCCAAATAAGTTTTTGGCTAAAATGGCTTCAAATATGAAAAAACCGCTCGGGATTACCGTGCTGAGAAAGCGGGAGGTGCCAGCTGTTTTATGGCCGCTTCCCGCAGTTGCCATGCATGGCGTCGGTGAGAAAACAGCCGATAAACTCGCCGGCTTGGGGATTATGACGATTGGGGATTTGGCGCAGGCGAGTGATCATGTGCTCAAAAACCGGTTAGGGATCAGGGGAATCCAGTTAAAAGAACGTGCCAACGGCATAGACAGACGCAAAGTCGATCCCGAAGCTGCTAACGATTTTAAAAGCGTTGGCCAGTCGATTACCTTGCCAAAGGACGAGACAAAGCAGCAGGAGCTTCTTCGGGTGCTCCTCCAGCTTTCTGAAAGGGTCGCTGTCCGTTTGCAAAGAAAAAAGGTGCTTGGCGAATCGCTCAGTGTTATGATTCGCTATAAAGACTGGAAGACGATTACGCGCAGCAAAAAGCTGTCTGGACCAATAGAAAAGGCAGAGGATATTTTTGCGGAAGCGAAACAGCTATTTTTGAAGAACTGGAGTGGAAACGGCATTCGTCTGCTTGGTGTCACCTTATCGGATCTTACCGAAAAGGAACAGGCTGATGTGCAGCTTGATTTATTTTCGTATGAGCAGGAAGCTAAAAAAGCTTTATTAGCGGAAACGTTGGACAGATTGGATAAAAAGTACGGAGAGGGCGTTATTCAGCCGGCAAGCAAAAAGAAACCGGCTGGCAAAGAAGCCGCGCCGGATCTGGATGGCAAAAAGAGCGAATAGTTTGCCGGTGGAGTGGAGCAGCGGTTCATCAAGGCTGTTCGCCTTCAAGCGTGAAGAGCTGCTTAATTTGCCGTTTAAGGGTCAAGAGAGGGCTGTCCTTTTCCATTTGCTCTTCATCATTCAGCCAAATGCCGTCTTTATCAATTGCAGATGAATGGGCGATCACTAGGCCGATGTTTGTTTCGGAGTCATTGCTTTCGACAACAACATAGGGAATTTTGTATTGAATGGCCAGTTGAATATAGGGGACTAAGTACAGGTAGTCGAGGTCGCTGTTTAAGCGCATTTCTCCTTCGCGAATAAGCGAGACCCACTTCTCCACTTCTTCTTTTCCCTGCCTTTTATAAATCTGTTTGGCTGTAAGTGCTCCTTCAATCCGCCCTCTTTCTGTCCCTAAGTACTTTTTCATTCCGTCAGAAAGGGGATGTGCCGATGTTGTGAAAGCGGATGTTAGTCTTTTCAGAATCCCAACCTCCCTTTTGTATAGACAGCATGTTATTTTTAATACCCTTAAATGCTGCAGGATAACGTTTTTTTGATGGGTTGCTAATTTTTTTAAGGAAGTGAATTGCATGGATATTTTATTTTTAGGAACCGGGGCAGGAGTGCCAGGAAAGTTGAGAAATGTCAGCTCGTTGGCGCTTCGGATGCTAAATGAAAGAGGGGCCATCTGGCTGTTCGACTGTGGGGAAGCGACACAGCATCAAATTTTACATACATCTTTAAAGCCGAGGCGAATTGAAAAGATATTTATTACCCATTTGCATGGGGACCATATCTTTGGCTTGCCGGGCCTTTTGGGCAGCCGGTCGTTTCAGGGCGGGGAACTGCCGCTTACAGTATACGGCCCTAAAGGAATAGAAGAATTCTTGCGTACCGCACTCCGTGTCAGCGGCACGAGGCTGCGATATGAACTTAATATAGTAGAAATGGATGAAGGACTTATTTTTGAAGACCATCATATGGCAGTGGAAGCCCGCCGGCTCGATCATGGGATAGATTCATACGGGTACCGCCTTCAGGAAAAAGATAAACCAGGCATTCTGCTCGTTGATGAGCTGAAAAAAGATGGAGTGCCCCCAGGCCCTTTATACAAGGAGATTAAAGAAGGGCGTCCGGTCACTTTAGAGGACGGCCGCTTGATTGATCCGAAGAAGTACACTGGAGCGCCGCAAAAAGGGAAGACTATTGCGATTCTTGGCGACACAAGACCTTGTGAGGCTGCTGTGGCACTTGCCAAGGAAGCGGATTTGCTGATTCATGAAGCGACTTTTTCGGCAGAAACTCCGAGCATGGCCCATGACTACTTTCATTCTACGACGGTTCAGGCCGCTGAAATTGCTAAACAAGCTGGGGCTAAAACGCTTATTCTTAATCATATCAGTTCCCGGTATACGAAAGAAGAAGAGGGGATGTTAAAGCAGGAAGCTGAAGCCGTTTTTGTGCCGGTTGTCCTTGCTCATGATTTAATGGAGTTTTTTATTTGACGTTTTGATCACCGATTGCCCGGCAGGAGAATTCTTTTTAGCTTTACATTTAAGAGCGTCAACTTTTTTCCCGGAGCACCGAAAGTGAAAAAGTCTGTTTTCATTAAGCATGCGGCTTAACGAAAACAGACTTTTTAGTTACCAGCCTCGTTCGTACTGAACAGGCGGTTCAATTTCTGTTTTTAATTCGATGGCTGCCCGGCGCGGCCAGTGCGGATCACGCAGCAGCTCACGGCCGAGAAAAATCAAATCTGCCCGGTCATTTCGCAAAATCTCCTCCGCCTGCAGAGGGGAAGAAATCATGCCGACAGCACCGACAGGAATATCTGCTCCGTGTTTTATTGTTTCAGCAAATGGGACCTGATAGCCTGGAAAAACAGGAATCTTCGCCGGAACGACGGCCCCGGAGCTGACATCAATTAAATCGACATCCCATTCTTTCAGCTGCTTGGCTATTTCGCTGTAGTCTTCCGCTTGAAGGCCATTTTCATGGTAATCACTCGCGGAGATACGAACAAACAGCGGGCCGTTCCACACATTTCGAACAGACTGAATAATTTCTTTTAAAAAGCGGAGCCGGTTTTCTGGACTGCCTCCATATTCATCTTCCCGGTGATTCGTTAGCGGGGAAAGAAATTCATTAATTAAATATCCATGTGCCCCGTGAAGCTCAATCACATCAAAGCCGGCTTCTTTTGCCCGTCTTGCTCCTTCGGCAAACGCTTCAATTGTTCTCTTAATATCTGCTGTTGTCATTTCTTTAGGCATTTTCATTGTCTCATCGAATGCCAATGCTGTAGGGGCAAGGATATCTCCGCGGACCTCGGATTTGCGCCCGGCGTGAGCCAGCTGAATACCGATTTTTGCCCCGTGGGCTTGAACGAGGGAAACGAGCCTTTGAAGCCCCGTTAAGTGCTCATCGCTCCATATTCCAAGGTCTTGCTCGGAAATGCGCCCTTCAGGAGTAACAGCGGTTGCCTCTACGATAATCAAGCCGACTTGGCCGACAGCCCGCGCCGGGTAGTGGACAAGGTGCCAATCGTTGACTTTTCCGTCTTCTGCGGCTGAGTACATGCACATCGGTGACATAACAATCCGGTTCTTTAAAGTGACATCTTTGATTGTATACGGTTCGAATAATTTTCTTGCCATTGGAATCCTCCTTCAATGTCTGCCAAATTCCATTATAGCAAGGCTGTTTCGGGAGCCAAAATAATTGGCTTATTGTTTGATCGGACTTTGATAAGGAAGGCCAAGACGCTTAGACTGGGCGGTTGCTTCCACAATACAGTCGACAAAGGCCTGCTTGACTTTTTCAGCTTCTAAAATCCGAATGCCGGCTTCTGTCGTGCCGCCTGGGCTTGTTACGCCCTTGCGCAGCTGTTCGGCTTTTCCTTCAGAAGCAGATAGCATCTCTGCAGCTCCGAGGAGTGTTTGGATAATAAGCGGCTTTGCTGTTTCTTTCTCCAGGCCGATTGCTTCGGCCGCCTGCTCCATCGCTTCAGCTACATAGTAAATATAGGCAGGCCCGCTTCCGGAAAGCCCTGTTACCGCATCGAGCTGCTCTTCCTTCACGATTTTTGTCAGTCCGATCGAAGAAAACAGTGCAAGGGCGGCAAGCTTCTGCTCCTCTGTGACATATTTATTAAGAGCGATAGCGGTCGCTGATTTTCCGACAGCTGCCGATGTATTTGGCATGGCTCGGACAACGGCAAAAGGCCGGCCCGCTTCTTGTTCAATAAAACGGGTAGTTACCCCTGCCATCAGCGTAATAATCAAAGAGGAAGGGGAGAGGTGAGCATTAATTTTCTTTAAGGCTTCCCGGGCATCCTTTGGTTTCACGGCTAATACGACGATATGGCTGTCTGAAAGGATGGCTTCCGTTTCGTAGCTGGTGTGAATGCCATATCGGGCTTTAAGTTCTTGAAGTCTGCCTTCATCCGCTCGGTTGGTTGCATAAATATCGCCGGCAGCCAAAGCGCCGCTTGAAATAGCGCCCGAAATCATTGCTTCCGCCATGGAGCCAGCACCGATAAATGTTGTTTTCATCTGAACATCCTCCTTTAATGAAATAAGTCGATAAAATAAAAAACACCCCTCCGCCCTCAAATAAAGGACGAAAGGGTGTTTGCTTCCGTGGTACCACCTTTGTTTGCGAAAATAACTTTCCGCACACTCTGACCCGATAACGCGGGGTTTGCGTTAGGTTTTCCTAAAGGCTCAAAAGGCAGGTTCAATAAAAAAGAGGGTGATGGAGCTTTTCAGCCGGCGGGCTCCATTCTCTGGCACCATTTTTTATTTACTGATCCTTTTTCATCGCGCATATATTTTTAGCATGTTCTTTTCACTATTTATAGTTTGAATTATATGTGATTATGCATAAAAACACCTTATCTGTCAAGCGCCTACAAGTGCAAATAAAAGAACATTTCTCGGCTATGTTGTGTGAAAATAATGACAAATCTGTGTCAAACAGCTAAAATGAATAAAAGATTATTTTTTTGGAATAAAGATCTATTAAGTGAAAATTGCTTAAGAGGTTCCGAGCTGGGTGAAAAGATGTACAGTTCACCAGCTTAATGTTTATTATTATGCAGGCAGGTGTTTATTTTATGAATGTGGAAAGTTTTGGCGATATTATAAAAATTACGCTGCCGACTCCTTTTCCGGTCGGCGATGTGAATGTTTTTCTAGTAAAAGGCGATCGTTTAACATTAATAGATGCTGGAGTAAAGACGGCTGCTTCCTTTGAAGCGTTTACGTCGGGGCTGTCTGAGATCGGCTATACGGTTGGTGATATTGAACAAGTCGTCGTAACTCATCATCACCCTGATCATATTGGGCTCTTAGATTTTCTTCCGGAGGGCATCGAGATCATCGGCCATCGTTACTGCAGCGGTTGGCTGACAAAAGATGAACAATTACTGCAGAAAAACTCCGTGTTTTTCCGTGATCTTTTTTTGCAATGCGGGTTGCCTCCGGAAGCAGAAGGAATGCTCAGCAAGATACAAGCGCCTCTGAAATTCAGCTGCGAAAACAGCACTCTGACGACAGCTGTCCAAGAGGGGGACGAGCTGCCAGGGCTGCCGGGCTGGCGCATTTTTGAAACACCTGGTCATGCTCAAAGCCACCTTGCCTTTTTTCGGGAACAAGACGGTTCTTTACTTGCAGGCGACCATATTTTGGCAACGATTTCTTCTAACCCGCTGCTTGAACCGCCGCTTATCCCGGGGACCGATCGTCCGCGGCCGCAGCTTCAGTATAATGATTCACTGAGGAAGATGATGGAGCTTCCGGTTGATACGGTTTATACGGGGCATGGGAAAGAAGTGAGGAATATCGTTCCGCTCATTACCCGCCGCCTGGAACGCCAGCATGAACGGGCGCTTTCTGTTAAAGAAATGCTGAAAGAAAAGCCGCTCACTGCTTTTGAAGTATGCCAGCGCCTCTTTCCGGCTGTTTATAAAAAAGAGCTGGGTTTAACGATGTCAGAAACGGTAGGCCAGCTGGATTATCTGCTTCATATTGGCCAAGCCGGCACAGAGAAGAATGAGCAAGGTGTATCGTTGTATTTTCCTCTATGAAAGGGAGAGGTAGCATGAGCCGTTTACAAGGAAAAACAGTTGTCATTACCGGAGCATCCGGCGGTTTGGGAATGGAAATGGCCAAGCAGGCAGCGGCAGAAGGCGCCCGGCTTATTTTACTTGCCCGCCGCCTTGACCGTCTGGAAGAGGTAAAGGAAATGCTCCATCGCACCTTTGCCGCTGAGGTTCATATTTTTGCAGTCGATATCAGCCAAAAAGAAGCGGTTGAAGAAGTGTTTTCGAAAATTTATGAAGAAGTTTCCCGCATTGATATTCTCGTCAATAATGCTGGGTTTGGCATTTTCAAAGAAGCGCGTGAAGCAAAGTGGGAAGAGACGCAAGCCATGTTTAATGTCAATGTTCTCGGGCTGATTTTGTGTACGCAAATGGTAATTCCCCATATGCAAGCTCGCAGAAGCGGCCATATTATTAACATTGCTTCGCAAGCCGGAAAACTCGCTACACCTAAATCAAGCGTATATGCGGCAACAAAGCATGCTGTTCTAGGGTATACGAACAGTTTAAGAATGGAGATGGCACGCGCTGGCGTATACGTAACAGCTGTAAACCCAGGCCCGATTGCCACAGATTTTTTTGCTGTGGCCGATCCATCGGGTTCATATGCCAAAAATGTCGCCCGCTGGATGCTGAAGCCCGAGCAAGTAGCCAAGGAAGTGGTGAAGGCAATGGGGACAAACAAAAGGGAGATTAATTTGCCGAGGTGGATGAACGCTGGCAGCATCATTTATATGTTGTTTCCGCGCCTAGTAGAACGAGTGGGCCGCCAAGCGTTTTTTAAAAAGTAAGTGAAGGGACTCCAGGTGATCGATAGATGATCCGGAGTCTTATGCATTCGTAATAAATGAGTAGACCTCATCCTCAATCATTTCATACAATTCGCTGTCATCTGTTTCCCGCCGTTGCTGGACACGGTCCATAAGCATGCGATAAATGCTTTCCGCTTCCGGCTCCTCCGGCGTAAAATGGTATTGGGAAAGATGCTGCTTAATCATTTTTTTAATAAAAATTTCTTCCAAACCAAACTGCTCCTCTCCGCTTATGGCTGCAAAAAATGAGCCGCCAATAAAGGCAGCTCTATCTGACCTTCTCAAGAAAGCCGGCTTTATTTTTCTTCTTCGTCTAATACCTTTTCGGCGCGGACGCAGGAAGCAAATTTTCCTTTGTGGGAAGCATCGCAAAACGGCATTTTTTGCGACTGGCCGCAGCGGCAAAGTGAAAACACCGGTTTTGTTTCAAAAACGTTTCCATCCATGTCAATCAATTCTACATCGCCCGATACTTTAAAAGACCCGTTATCCATCACTTTAATTTGTGCTTTTGCCATCTCCTTACCCCCTCTCTTATCGTTGACTCCATTTGATAGTATAAAGAAAAAAGATAAAAAGCAATAACCTCTCTGAAAGGAATGATAATGATGGACATCTATATTACAGAAGAAGCGGCAGAAAAGCTTGGAAATAAACTGACAGATGGAAAGCATGTAAAGCTTTATTATGATACAGAAGGATGCGGCTGCGGAGTAAATGGTATTCCTCTCCTATGGATTACAAGTGAGGTGGCACCGGATGATGTGAAAATAGAGACAAATGCTATGCCCGTATATGTAGAAAAGCCGCACATGCTGTTTTATGCCGATAAGCTGACGATTAGCGCTTCCGGTGCGAACTATTACCGGTTAAGCAGTCCGGGAGAAATTTTAAACGGACGGATGAATGTGGTCATCCGTCCGTAGTTCACTAGCTGCTGCCAATCAGCCCGGCTGGACCAACGCATCGTACTTGTCTTGAACAAGAAGACGGGAGTCAGTGTGTCTGGTAATACGTATGTAAAAAACGGTCGATTGCCTCAGCGTAGGCTTCAGGATTTTCATTGTACGATTGGGCATGAGCCCCCTTGGGAGCAAGGTAAATTGCTTTTGGGCCTCTCTTCTCTTCATATAATGTTTTTGTCATGTCAGGAAGAATAAACGTATCTTCTTCGCTATGAATGAAAAGGACGGGCTTCTTGATGTTTTTAACCGCTTGCAGCGGCGAAATGTCAGACAGGCGGAAGCGGCCGCGCAGCAGGACGGACCAGCTGGCGAGATGAACGAGAAGCCGCGGCGCAGCTTTAATCTCACGCTTCATTTGATGAGTCAGCTGAGCTTGAAAATCAGAAAATGGACAGTCAGCAATGTAAAAATCGGCGCGGTCTTCCATCAAGCCGGCATACAAAAGCAAGGTGGCTGCCCCCATCGATTCTCCATGAATACCAAAAGAAACGTCAGTGCCCTCTCGATGGATCAATTCATTGACCACAGCCTGCAAGTCTTCTTTTTCATAATAGCCGTAGCTTGTTGTATCACCGCCCGATTCTCCGTGCCGGCGGTGATCGTAAATAACTCCGTTAAAACCGCGTTCCAAAAATAAATTCATATATTTAATCGAATTTATTTTTGTTTCCGTTACGCCATGGCAGAAGATAACATAGGGACGGCCGGGGTGAGGAGTTACAAATACGGCTTTGAGCCGGTAGCCGAAAGGGGAGGTAATCCAAACCTCTTCCTTTGGCAGCTGGTTGTAGTGATGGGTGTCGAGCCGTTTGGCTTCTACTTCCCGTCGGTAAATCAGGTCTTCATTCTTCTTTCTCATGTGCAGTACGCGGCTTGATAAATAAAAGCCGGCCGCAGCTGTCAGCATAGCTCCGGAGCCGAGTGCTTTGATCCATCTTTTCATTCGTCGTCACCTCAGAACATGTAATATAAGTAGTGTATCATGTCTGCAAAGAAAGATCATTTGTACTCGCTGCCAACTCCCGTGTAAAATAAGAGCAATAAGATGAGGGGGAAGACGGAAACATGAAAAAGAAAAAGCAAGGAACGAGCAACAACCAAGCAGAAGAGAAGGCGACTTTGAAGGATGCGTTGAACGCCAGTGTGCTCGAACAGCTTAAGAAAAAACAGCAGCAGCTGAAAACAGAAGAAGAAGAGAAAAAAGCGGCTGCGGAGCAGCGGAAGCGGGAAGAGCGGCGCCAGCGCGAAAAAAATAAAAGCTTCGAAGAATTGTTAAATGAAAGCAGCATGGACTGGAAGAAATTCAAATAAACGAGACATGTTCGGTCTTTTTTCAGGAAGGCTGAAAAAGGACGCGGAAATTCAGAGGATCAGGGCATTGAAGCAGATTCAGTGCCCTGATCCTTTGTGGTTGTTTATAAGTGGAGCTAGTCTTTCTTCTGTCTGCCTTGCATTTCCGCGCTGAACGGCGGCTAAATGAACTTGTTTTTGCTGATAGCACGCCCTGTTTATTTATCGGTGCTGTGCGTATCGGTTCGGCTTTGTCAACTGCCTGATCAGATGAATCTCTTCTTTCGACAGGTCCGTTTCTTTGACCGCGCGGATGTTTTCCTTCAACTGACTGACAGAGCTTGCGCCGGCTACAACGGCAGCTACAGCCGGATGATGCAAGGTGTAGCGAAGGGCGAGGGCATTGAGCGAGCGCTGATTGGATAATTTATTTTCAATTTCACTTAGCAGTTCTGTGAGTGCAGCATGGGAATAATCAAGAAAACCTTTCTCCTGAAATTTACCAAGCTTTTCCCGCCAGCTTGCACTGAGCAGGCCTTTAGCGAGCGGTCCGCGGGCAACCGCGCTAATACGCTGCTGCTCGAGAAGCGGCAAAGCCTCTTCTTCAGGACGGCGGTCCAGCGGGCTGTATTGCATCATCACTGTGTCGATGGAAGAGCGGGCAGCAAACTCGCGAATGACATTCGGGCGGATGGAAGAGAGGCCATAAGCGCGGATCAGTCCTTCTTTTTTCAGCTCTTCAAATGCCTCGATCGTTTCTTCGATGGGATCATCTAATGTGCCGCCGTGCAGCTGATAAAGATCAATATAATCTGTTTGCAGCCGCTTGAGGCTGTTTTTAACCGCTTCTTTTATGTATGTTTTCGACGGGTCCCACGTCCAGCCTTCTTTTCCTTCCTGCCAGCGGTTTCCAACCTTTGTGGCAAGGATTACTTGTTCCCGTATCGGCTTTAAGGCAGCGCCGACTACGGCTTCATTCAATCCGTAATCATACAAATCAGCCGTGTCGAAATAATTCACACCTTCTTCAAGGGCTGTTTCTATAATGTTGCGTGCTTCTCTTTCCTCTTTTCCGAGTGACATACAGCCTAATGCCAATTCGCTTGCAAGCAAGTCTGATTTTCCCAGCAGGTTTTTTTTCATTTCGCTCCTCTCCTTTCTTTTGTTATGATAGCGGAAGCGCTATTGTTCGCCAAATGATCTGTTCGGTTCATGCCGGAAAGGACGTATGGTAAACTGGGAAAGAGAACGGCTGAAATGTGAAGAAACCTAGGTATATACAAAGACAATAGATAGAGGAGTGGTACGGGTGAAGAAGTTTGAAGAAAAGACGCTGGAGACAACAGCCATCTTTGAAGGAAAAGTGATCCGCCTGCAAGTCGATGATGTGGAACTGCCGGATGGAAAGCAGGCAAAAAGAGAGATTGTGAAGCATCCTGGTGCTGTAGCGATACTGGCCTTGACGAATGAAGGGAAAATTGTCCTTGTAGAACAGTACCGAAAAGCTTTGGAGCGTGCGATTGTAGAAATTCCGGCAGGGAAGCTGGAGAAGGGAGAAGGACCTGAGGAAACAGCCCGCCGCGAGCTGGAAGAAGAGACGGGATATGTCTGCCAAAGCTTGAAGCTGCTTCAGTCTTTTTATACGTCACCGGGATTCGCTGATGAACTCGTGTATTTATATGTGGCCGAAGGGCTTTCCCAAAAGGAAGAGAGGCTGCAGCCGGATGAAGACGAGTTTGTAGAATTAATGGAAGTAACGCTGGAGGAAGCTGAACAGCTGATGGAAGAACAGCGGATTTGGGATGCAAAAACAGCTTACGCCATTCAATATTTACAACTGCAAAAGGCCTTGACAGAATAAAGGCGGAAGCCGGCGGGCAGGTGAAATTTCAAGTTAATGAATTCCGGGTATAAGCATATTCCCCCTTTTTCATACATAAATTGGATTAACGATAAAAGGGGGAGCTTATATGCAGAAAAAGTTATCGTCGATTAAAATTGGCCGCCATATCCAGGCCCACGCCTCAATTTATTTATTTGTCAGCGTCTTGTTCTTTATGGGAGTCGTATTTGGAGCGATTGTTGTAAACAGCCTGTCTCTCGCACAAAAAGAGGATTTGGCGTATTACTTAGAGCAATTTTTTGGACAAGTATCGACCGGACAAATGGCTGACTCTGAGGACTTGTTCCGTCAGAGCTTGATGCATAATTTGAAATACTTAGGCTGCATGTGGCTGTTCGGTATTTCAATCATCGGCTTGCCGCTTATTTTTGTTTTCTTATTTATGAAAGGGATTGTCGTCGGTTTTTCCGTGGGTTTCCTCGTACAGCAAATGGACTGGAAAGGCTTCTTTTTGGCGATGGCGACCATCCTGCCGCAAAATTTGATTATCATCCCTGCCTTTATTTTTATCGCCTCTACGTCCATCGCTTTTTCATTGCAGCTTATCAAGAAGATTTTTATGAGACAAGCGGGTAATTTTCATATGGCCGCTTTCCTTTCAAGGTATATTCTTTTCTTTCTGCTGGCAGCTGTCCTGGCAGCTGTGGCTGCAGGAATTGAAGCCTACATATCTCCTGCTTTCATGTCGTTTGTCATAAAATAATAGTTCTTATGTAATAACTAATATAGGGAATATATTGTAATGATTTTATTTTGCAACTTCCTCCCAGTTTGATATAATGAAACTACATCGGCGAGGGAGGGCTAAATAAATGGAAAGCCGGATCGAACGCATAAAGAAACAATTGCATTCTGCGAGTTATAAATTGACACCCCAGCGAGAAGCCACTGTCCGGGTGCTGCTTGAACATGAAGAAGATCATCTCAGCGCAGAAGATGTCTACCTCCTCGTTAAAGAAAAAGCACCTGAAATCGGGTTGGCGACCGTCTACCGGACGCTGGAATTGCTGAATGAATTAAAAGTGGTTGATAAAATAAATTTTGGAGATGGCGTCTCCCGCTACGATTTGCGTCAGGAAGGAGCAGCCCACTTTCATCATCATCTCGTGTGCATCGAGTGCGGGGCTGTGGATGAAATTCAGGAGGATTTGCTTGAAGACGTAGAGAAGGTCGTTGAACGGGATTGGAAGTTTCAGGTCAAAGACCATCGGTTGACGTTCCATGGGATTTGCTGGCGCTGTCAAGAGAAAAACGGAACAGAAGAAACGAAAGAAGAATCGCTGGAAAAGCAGCATGTTGAATAAAAAGCCTTTCGCCTGCCGGAAGGCTTTTTATTTTAACTGAAAACCTGTTTGTTCTAATCTTCCGCTGTGCGCATAAGCTTGTGTATAAAAAGCGAATGAGCGGAGGGGGCATCTAGGTGAAACGGGACTTGGCGAAGACATTGTGGCAGACGGGGAAAGTATTCATTTTGTTCACTGGCTGTACAGTGCTGTTTTACAGTGCCATTTTGTGGGTGCAGCATGAATATGAAAAAAAGCACCGTTACAAAGAGCCGGAGGGGGAAGCCATGAAGGTGGCAACTCAATTGGAAGAAAGCGCTGATCGCTGGCTCGAGCGGCTGCTGCTTTTCTATTTAGATGGGGAGTAGTGAAAATGAGAGATCACTTACAAGACTTTATACATTATATGGTTGTTGAAAAAGGACTGGCAAAAAATACAGTTGCCGCCTATGAACGTGATTTAAAGCATTATTTGCTGTTTTTGGACAAGGTGGAACAACTCGCCTCATTAAATGAAGTCACGCGCGCGCATATTGTTCAATTTCTCAGTCACCTAAAGTCGGAAGGGAAATCAGCAAAAACAATTGCCCGCCATGTGGCTTCTGTGCGTTCTTTTCACCAGTTTTTGCTGCGTGACAAAGCGGTTGAGCATGATCCTTCTGTTCATATTGAGCCGCCTAAAATGGAAAAGACGCTGCCGAAGGTTTTGAACTTGGCGGAAGTGGAAGCGCTTCTTGCAGCTCCGGATACTTCCACTCCTTTCGGGAAGCGTGATCAAGCCATGCTGGAGCTTTTATATGCGACTGGCATGAGGGTGAGTGAATTGATTTCCTTGAATCTGGATGATGTTCATTTAACAATGGGCTTCGTCCGCTGTACAGGAAAAGGAAACAAGGAGCGGATTATCCCGATCGGAAAAACGGCGATTCGGGTGCTAGAAACCTATCTGCAGGCCGGGCGCCCGCAGTTAAAGTCCGCTAAGCATGCAGAAGAGGCGCTATTTTTGAATCACCATGGCAAACGCTTGTCCAGGCAGGGGTTCTGGAAGCTATTAAAGGCGCTCTCTAAAAAGGCAAACATTGAAAAAGAATTGACCCCGCACACGTTAAGGCATTCATTTGCTACTCACTTACTTGAAAATGGAGCCGATTTACGCGCTGTTCAGGAAATGCTCGGACACGCCGATATCTCCACCACACAAATTTACACTCATGTGACGAAAACAAGAATGAAGGATGTATACTCCCAGTTTCATCCGAGAGCGTAAAGGCAAGAAAACAGCAACTGCTGCTCGATCAGCGGCCAGCTTCTTCAGGGGAATGCGCCATCGGAAGAAGATCATCCGCTGGAGAGCAGTTTCTTTTTGCTTGTCAAAAAACCTGTGATTTCATAAACTAAAATAAGCAACCAGTTGTCAGACATCTGACAGATAACTATTGGATTATTCAAATCAGAATAGGGTATCATGGCAGTAAAAGCAATCTTAAGAAGGAGGAATCGAAGTGACAGCATCTACATATAAACGCATCCATTTGATTGTCATGGATTCAGTAGGGATTGGAGAGGCACCCGATGCTGAGAAATTTAATGATTTGGGAGCGGATACAATCGGGCACATTGCCGAAAAAATGAATGGATTAACTCTGCCCCATATGGAAAAGCTCGGACTCGCTAACATTCGGGAGATCCGCGGATTGAAACAGGCTGAGAATCCGCTGGCTTATTTTACAAAAATGCAGGAGGCCTCCAACGGAAAAGATACAATGACAGGACATTGGGAGATGATGGGCTTGCGTATCGATACTCCATTCCAGGTATTCCCGGAAGGATTTCCGCAAGAGTTAATAAAAGAGCTGGAAGAAAAAACGGGAAGAAAGGTAATTGGCAACAAGCCGGCTAGCGGAACGGCTATTTTAGATGAACTTGGTCCTGAGCATATGGAAACCGGAGCGATGATTGTCTATACATCCGCTGATTCTGTCCTGCAAATAGCGGCACATGAGGAAGTCATTCCACTGGATGAACTTTATCGCATTTGTGAAATTGCCAGGGAGCTGACGTTAGATGAAAAATATATGGTGGGCCGCGTGATTGCCCGGCCGTTCGTTGGACAGCCCGGTGCGTTTGCCCGTACATCCAACCGCCATGATTACGCGCTTAAGCCGTTTGGACGCACAGTCATGAACGAATTGAAGGATGGCGGGTACGAGGTGGTTGCCATCGGCAAGATTTCTGATATTTTCGATGGAGAAGGCGTTACAGAAGCGATTCGGACAACATCCAATATGGATGGCATGGATCAGCTTGTTCGTGTATTGGCTAAAGACTTTACAGGTCTCAGCTTTCTTAACCTGGTTGATTTTGACGCGATGTTCGGCCATCGCCGGGACCCGGAAGGATACGGACGGGCTCTCGAAGAATTTGACGCGCGGCTCCCTGAGGTGCTGGACCAAATGACTGAAGATGATTTATTGATTATCACCGCTGACCATGGCAATGATCCTGTTCATCATGGAACGGACCATACAAGAGAGTATGTGCCGCTGTTAGTGTATTCAAAGCGAACAAAGCAAGGAAGAGAATTGCCTGTGCGCAAGACCTTTGCTGATGTAGGTGCCACTATTGCTGATAACTTCAAGGTAAATAAGCCAGTTCATGGAAATAGCTTTTTGCAAGAGTTGTCATAAGGAGAGAGAAAAAATGATAAGAGAAAAAATAGACCAAGCTTCCGAGTTTTTGAAAAAAGAAAGCAATAAACAGCCTAAAATTGGCCTGATTTTAGGTTCAGGTCTCGGTGTGCTTGCTGATGAAATTGAAAACCCTATGAAAATTGCTTACAACCGCATCCCTGATTTTCCGGTTTCAACGGTTGAAGGGCATGCCGGGCAGCTCGTTTTCGGAACGCTTTCCGGAAAAGAAGTAGTGGCCATGCAAGGTCGCTTTCATTATTATGAGGGATATTCATTTGAGCAGGTTACTTTCCCTGTGCGCGTGATGAAGGCACTAGGGGTCGAAACAATTATTGTGACAAATGCAGCGGGCGGGATTAATGAATCATTCCATCCGGGAGATTTGATGATTATTGAGGATCACATTAATAATATGGGAGGCAATCCGCTCATTGGTCCTAATGATAACGAGCTGGGTGTCCGCTTTCCTGATATGTCAGAAGCCTACAGCAGGAAGCTGCGAAAGCTTGCAAAGGAGACGGCTGAAAAAATTAATTTATCTGTGCAAGAAGGCGTGTATGTCGGCAACACAGGCCCTGTATATGAAACACCGGCAGAGGTCCGAATGGCTCGGATAATGGGCGGGGATGCTGTTGGAATGTCAACGGTGCCGGAAGTCATTGTTGCCCGCCACGGCGGCATGGAAGTGCTTGGCATCTCCTGCATCTCTAACATGGCTGCCGGTATTCTCGATCAGCCGCTCACACACGACGAAGTGATGGAAACGACTGAACGAGTCCGGGCTGATTTTCTTCGTTATGTAAAAGAAATCGTAAAATCAATGTAAGGGGTGATTGGATGAGAATGGTCGATCTTATTCAGAAAAAGCGCGATGGAGAGCAGTTAACCACGGAAGAGATTCAATTCATCGTGGAAGGATATACGAATGGCACAATTCCTGACTATCAAGTAAGCGCCTGGCTGATGGCCGTTTATTTTCAAAACATGACGGAAAAAGAGCGTGCTGACTTAACGATGGCTATGGTAGCTTCAGGTGATCAAATCGACCTGCGGGCGATTGAAGGCGTAAAGGTAGATAAGCATTCGACTGGAGGAGTAGGCGATACGACAACGCTTGTGCTTGGTCCTCTTGTAGCTGCTGCAGGTGTGCCGGTTGCGAAAATGAGCGGCCGCGGTCTGGGCCATACAGGCGGCACGATTGACAAGCTGGAAGCCATTGAGGGCTTTCATGTAGAAATTACAAACGAACAGTTTATTGAACTCGTCAATAAAAATAAGATTGCCATTATCGGTCAAAGCGGCAATTTAACTCCGGCCGACAAAAAGCTTTATTCACTCAGGGATGTGACGGCTACAGTAAACAGCATCCCGTTGATTGCCAGCTCCATTATGAGCAAAAAGATTGCTGCTGGAGCGGATGCGATCGTTCTGGATGTAAAGACCGGAGCGGGCGCTTTTATGAAAACATTGGAAGATTCAAGAGAACTGGCTAGAGCGATGGTTAATATTGGAAATAATGTAGGCCGGAAAACCATGGCTGTTATTTCCGACATGAGCCAGCCGTTGGGCTTTGCTATCGGTAATGCGCTTGAAGTAAAGGAAGCGATTGATACGCTCAAGGGCGAAGGTCCTGAAGATTTAACAGAGCTTTGTCTGGTCCTTGGAAGCCATATGGTTTATGCTGCCGGAAAAGCCGATACGCTCGAAGAAGCACGCCAAACGCTTCTTAAGCTAATCAATAACGGAGAGGCTTTAGCGAAATTCAAGCTCTTTATTGAAGCGCAAGGGGGAGACGGATCAGTTGTCGATCATCCGGAGCGGCTGCCGCAGGCGAAATACCAAGTCGAACTGCCAGCAAAAAGTGATGGCTGGGTAGCTGAAATTATTGCCGATCATGTCGGTACCGCAGCAATGTGGCTTGGCGCTGGCCGGGCGACGAAAGAGTCGGAAATTGACCTTGCTGTAGGAATGATGCTGAACAAAAAGATCGGTGCAAGTGTAAAAGCCGGCGAGTCACTTGTTACTATCTACAGCAACGACAAAGAAATTGAACACGTTAAGGAAGAACTGTATAGAAGCATCATTCTTTCTGAGGAAAAAGTAGAATCACCTCGCTTGATTCATGAGGAGATCACAGACTGATCCTTTTGCTGCCTGTCTCGCTATCGCTATGTTCGGTGATTGAAAGAGAAGCGGCATCGGAAAGCAAGTGGATGATAATCGCCTGAAAGAAGCATCTTTTTTAGAGGATGCTTCTTTTTTTGTATAAAAATAGCCAATGTGGAAAAAATGGGTGTATATCAAATGGGAATTTTACCACTACACTGGAGGTCATTACATGATGAAGCGAATATTTCTATCAATAGTTGCCATTTTATTCATTTTTTCTGCTATTTCACCTTCTTTTGCCGTTCATGCTGCAGAAGAAAAAGTGAAACTGGCTGAGCAATCTAAGTCTGCCGTTTTATTGGAACGGGATACAGGTGCCGTTTTGTTTGATAAAAATAGCCACAAACCGCTCCCGCCGGCTTCAATGACAAAGATTATGACGATGCTTCTTATTATGGAAGCCATTGAAGATAAAAAACTGACATGGGATGAAAAAGTCCGTACAAGTGAATACGCAGCATCAATGGGCGGTTCACAAATTTTTCTGGAGCCCGGCGAAGAAATGACGGTCCGTGAAATGATGAAAGGCATCGCTATTGGTTCTGCTAACGATGCTTCTGTTGCCATGGCTGAACGGGTGGCAGGCAGTGAAGAAATGTTCGTAAAAAAAATGAATCAAAAAGCGAAAGAGCTCGGTTTAAAACAAACAAAATTTAAAAATGCCACAGGTCTGCCGAAAAAAGGGCATTACAGTTCCGCATATGACATGGCCATGATGGCAAAGGAGCTGCTGAAGCATGAGAATATTACAAAATATACCGGTAAATATGAGGCTTTCCTGCGCGAGGATAGCGATAAAAAATTCTGGCTTGTGAACACGAATCGGCTAATTAAATTTTATCCAGGTGTAGATGGATTAAAAACAGGTTTTACAAATGAAGCCAAATATTGTTTGACTGCTACCGCTTCAAAAGGAAATATGAGAGTGATCGCTGTCGTATTTGGGGCGCCGACACCAAAGGAAAGAAACGCTCAAATTACCGAGATGCTTGATTATGGCTTTCATCAATATGAAGTAACTCCTTTATACGGCAAAGGAAAGACCATTAGTTCTGTCCCGGTATCTAAAGGGGACAAAGCGGCAGTCCGCCTGGAAACAGCTGACAAAATTTCTGTGCTAATGAAAAAAGGAGAGAAGAAGGGGAAATTTTCAAAAAAGGTAGAGATAAAGAAAGAATTGCAGGCACCGATTAAGAAAGGCGAGGTGCTTGGGGAGCTGACGATTAAAGAAGATGGAAAAGTCGTATCAAAAACTCCGCTCATAGCAAAAGAAACAGTCAAACGGGCGAGCTGGTGGCAATTTTACAAAAAAGTATTTCACTCTTTCTCAAAAACAAACGGCAGCTAATGGCGAAAGAAAGGCTCTTTTAGCGAATTCATTCTAGTTTTGTCACAGGGAAGGATTGCCTGGCGGCATCGTCGAATTGCTCTCTATCAAGAAAAAAGGGGGAGAATGCTAATGAGTTTAACAATGGAGCTTGAAGTGATCGATCAAGTGCTCTGCCTGCGGCTGGCGGGTGAATTGGATCATCATACAGCTGAATCACTGCGCGAACAGGCGAGTGAAGCGATTGAACGGGAAGGTGTGCGGCACATTATTTTAAATATAGGCGATTTAACATTTATGGACAGCTCAGGTCTTGGGGTGATTTTAGGCCGCTATAAGCATATCAAGCAAAAGGATGGAGAAATGGTTGTATGTTCGATTTCTCCGGCAGTCCGCAGGCTGTTTGAAATGTCCGGCCTCTTTAAGATTGTCCGCATGGAGGCGTCGGAACAAGCGGCGCTGGAGCGATTGGGGGCGGCTTGTTATGAGAAATGAAATGACTATCCAATTCAGTGCGCTCAGCGAAAATGAATCATTCGCAAGGATCACTGTCGCTGCTTTCGTTGCTCAGCTAGATCCGACACTGGATGAATTGACAGAAATTAAGACAGTGGTTTCAGAGGCAGTCACCAATGCCATCATTCATGGATACGAAGGAAATCCCGCAGGAATCGTTTATATTTCTGCCGTTTTGGAGGATGGCATTGTCGATCTTGTAATCCGTGACGAAGGGATCGGTATGGAGAATGTCGAGGAAGCCAGGGAGCCGCTGTTTACAACGAAGCCTGAACTAGAACGGTCGGGCATGGGATTTACCATTATGGAAAATTTCATGGATGAAATCGAAGTAATTTCGCATAAAGGAACAGGAACAGTGATCCGTTTAAAAAAGCAGCTTGCAAATAAAAAAGCCATGTGCAATTAAGGGGTCCGGCCATGGATGTCGAAACGAAAAAACAAAAGACGGAAATTTTATCAGATGCCCAGCTGAAGCAGCTCATAAAAGAGAGCCAGGAAGGGAATCAGGAAGCGCGGGATACGATCGTTGAACGCAACATGAGACTTGTTTGGTCTGTTGTCCAGCGCTTTATGAACCGGGGGTATGATCCGGATGATTTATTCCAAATTGGCTGCATCGGCTTATTGAAGTCAGTGGACAAATTTAATTTAAGCTATGATGTGAAATTTTCAACGTACGCCGTACCGATGATCATCGGTGAAATTCAGCGGTTTATCCGTGACGACGGAACTGTCAAGGTTAGCCGGTCTTTAAAGGAAATGAGCAATAAAATCCGCCGGGCGCGCGAGGAATTGCTGAAGCTGAATAGCCGGACGCCAACAATTCAGGAAATAGCAAGCTATCTTGATATTTCTCCAGAGGAAGCCATTATGGCCCAAGAAGCAGCCCGTTCTCCATCTTCTATTCATGAAACAGTGTATGAAAATGACGGCGATCCGATTACATTGCTTGATCAGATGGCTGATAAAAGCAGTGAACACCCTTTTGATCAGGTCATACTAAAAGAGGCAATCAGGGAGCTGGAAGAACGGGAACGGCTGATTGTGTATTTGCGCTATTATAAAGATCAAACCCAATCCGAAGTAGCTGTCCGGCTCGGGATATCGCAAGTACAAGTGTCCAGGCTGGAGAAGAAAATTCTTTCCCAGATGAAAGAGCGAATGAACGCCCCATAATAAAGCCAGTCAGGTATTTTGCCTGACTGGCTTTATTTCGTCTGGAAAGCGGTGCATGATTCTTCCTGTTCCGCCCATACTAACTACTAACAATTTATTTAACAGGGTGGGAGAATGATGGAAGTTCCGATTTACATCCGGCTTCACCACCGCATCCGGCACCGGGCGGACCTGCCAGTGCAGCTTAGGGACATTGCCGAAGTGAGTGCGCCGGAAAACATATTGTCCGATTTATTAGCTGCAGTCATTCATGAGATCAGGCAGAAAGACGGAAAGGTTGTCATCATTGATGCCATGACCGTAGTAGAAAAGCTAAACCGGCATTGGCCGGGTGTTGACATTCAGTTTATCGGGCCGCCCCAGACGATTGTTGAAACACCGCCGCCAAAGAAGAAGCTGCCCTTGCTGATTTTTTCATTCGTCTGGTGTCTATTATTTGTTGGTGCAGCCCTTACAATTATGAATTTCCATGAAGATGTCAGTATGCGCGAGGTACACATTCAACTGTATGAAATTGTGACTGGAAAAAAAACACAGTACCCGCTGATCTTTCAAATCCCTTATTCCATTGGATTGGGAACAGGAATGGTGCTGTTTTTCAATCATTTGTTCAAAAAGAGACTGAACGAAGAGCCAAGCCCGCTTGAGGTAGAAATGTTTAATTACCAGCAAAATCTTGATCAGTACATGATTTTGCATGAAAGGAAAGAAAATAAGAAAAATGATGACTCTTCTTCATGATCTCCTCCTTGCATGTGCGGGCTTTGCCGGAGGCTTGGCGGTAGGGGCTGGCTATGTTGGTTTTATTACTGTTTTAGGCATTATTCCTCGCTTGATGCAGATCACGGCTACATGGGAGAAAATCAGAAGCTATGAATGGGCGGTGATTGCGGGGGTACTGGCGGGAACACTTGTCAGTTTTATCCCATTTACTCTGGGGCTGCCGCCGTTTGTGCTTATCCCTGTTGGGTTATTGAGCGGAATTTTTATTGGCCTGCTGGCGGCTGCTTTAACGGAAGTATTGAACGTTTTCCCAATTTTGGCCAAAAGAATTGGCATTCATGCCCATATTATCGCGCTCATGATGGCCATCGCACTCGGAAAAGTGGCCGGCTCACTGTTTCATTGGCTTTATCTTGTTTATCAGCAAAGGGTTTGATTCAGACAGCAAGGAGGAGTGTATATGATAGATCAAAGGGTTCCAAAAGATCCGGAAAAGATGGACAGGATTATGAAAGAGGAAATGGGCCTCGGGAAAAGCTTTGATACCGGGGTGCGAAAGTTTACAATACTTGGGAAGCAGGTTCACATTTATTATATTAATGGCTTGGCGGATTCCGATGCGATTATTAAGCTACTCACCGTGCTGACACGCCTTGAAGGAAAAGAGAAACGAAGCTTGCATGCTGCCGAGACGATTGAGAATCATCTTGCCCATGAATCTGTCCAGCCTGTGGAGAAAATCGAAGATGTCATTGTTCAAGTGATGTCGGGACTGATGGCCGTTGTTATTGAAGGAAGCGATAAAGCGTTGATCGTAGACGTGCGAAGCTATCCGGGCCGCCAGCCAGAGGAGCCGGATACAGAAAAAGTCGTTCGCGGTTCGCGGGACGGCTATGTGGAGAATATTATTGTTAACACGGCGCTGACGAGAAGAAGGATCAGAGATGGCCGCCTTCGATTTGAAATAACAAAAGTCGGAAAACGTTCAAAAACGGATATCGCGATCGGCTATATTGAAGGGGTGGCAGATCCCCATCTTGTTGAGATCGTTAAGAAGGAGCTGGATTCCATTAACATTGATGGAATCCCGATGACTGATAAAACGATCGAGGAATTTATCGTCAAGCAAGGATACAACCCGTATCCAATCGTCCGCTACACAGAAAGAGCTGATATCGGCGCTGTTCATTTGCTGGAGGGGCATGTTCTGCTGTTCGTGGATACATCTCCAAGTGTTATTATTTTGCCGGCTACTTTCTTTCATCATATGCAGCATGCAGAAGAATATCGCCAATCTCCGGCTGTGGGCACCTTTGTCCGCTGGGTGCGCTTTATTGGTGTGATGCTTTCTTTGTTTTTGCTGCCGTTCTGGCTGCTCGTTTCCAAGGAGCCGGAGCTGCTTCCAAAGGCAATGGAGTTTATTGGACCCAATAAAGAAACCAATATTCCGCTTGTTTTGCAGCTGTTTATTGCGGATATCGGGATTGAGTTTTTAAGAATCGCTGCCATTCACACCCCTACCCCGTTGTCAACAGCCATGGGGTTAATCGCAGCTGTGCTTATCGGACAAATTGCGATTGATGTTGGCTTATTCGTGCCTGAGGTCATTTTATATGTCGCTATTGCCGGGATCGGCACATTCGCTACGCCAAGTTATGAAGTCAGTATTGCCAATAAGCTCTTCCGGATGTTTTTATTGGCTATCGTTGCCCTGTTTAAGGTGCCGGGCTTTATGATCGGCAGTACGCTGATTATTATTTATCTGGCCCGCATGCGCGCCTTGAATACCCCCTACCTGTGGCCGCTGCTTCCATTTGATCCAAAAGCATTTTCCCAAGTGTTTATCCGGCGGGCAATTCCTGGATCCAGGCTTCGGCCAAGCATTGTTCATCCTGAAGATCCTTATCGGCAGCCGTCAGAAAAATAACGATGTTGAGGCTAGGAGCAATGTATGGTATATTACTTTTAATCTAAAGTTTGTTTGCTGATAGACAGCCTGCCGGAGAGCAGCTGTCTATTTCTTCTAAGGTATATTGGCGATAAGGCAATAAGACCGGCAGACAAAACTCCAAGAATCGAGGTGAGGGCATGCATACATATGGGACGGCCTGCATAAATAAAGAAGGCCATTTAGAAGTTGGAGGAATTGATGTTGTCAGCCTGGCTGAACATTATGGAACCCCCTTGTACATCTATGATGTCGCACTGATCCGGCAAAGAGCCCGGGGGTTTAAAGACACATTCGAACAGCTCGGTGTTACTGCTCAGGTTGCTTATGCAAGTAAAGCATTTGCAGCGATCGGCATGATGCAGCTGGCGAACCAAGAAGGCCTGTCTCTTGATGTGGTTTCTGGCGGGGAGCTTTATACCGCGATGAAAGCGGGATTTCCTGCTGAACGCATTCATTTTCATGGGAACAATAAGAGCCGGGAAGAATTGAGTATGGCTCTTGAGTATGGCATCGGCTGCATCGTTGTGGATAACTTTTATGAACTGGAACTGCTGGAGTCCCTTTGCAATGAAAAAGGCGAGAAGGTAAATATTTTACTTCGTGTAACGCCGGGTATTGAGGCTCACACGCATGACTACATTTTAACTGGCCAGGAAGACTCAAAGTTTGGATTTGATTTAAACAACGGACAAGCGGAAGAAGCGCTGAGCAAAGCATTGGAGATGAAAGGGCTGGAAGTGCTTGGGCTCCATTGCCATATTGGCTCCCAAATTTTTGAAACAACAGGCTTTAAACTCGCTGCTGAAAAAATTATTCAAAAATTGTCCGAATGGAAACACTCTTGTCAATTTGAATCCAAAGTGTTAAATCTTGGCGGGGGATTTGGCATTCGGTATACAGAAGAAGATGAGCCATTAGCGCCATCCAAGTATGTGGAAGAGATTATTAAAGAGGTGCAAAAGAAAACGGAAGAGCTTGGTCTTGCTATGCCTGAAATCTGGATTGAGCCGGGCCGTTCACTCGTTGGCGATGCCGGAATTACTTTATATCGCATTGGCTCGGAAAAGTCGGTGCCTGAGGTAAGGAAATATTTAGCTATAGATGGCGGGATGAATGATAATATCCGTCCAGCCCTTTATGATGCAAAATATGAAGCGGTGCTTGCTAACCGGGCAAATGATCCAGTGGAAGAAACGGTGTCGATTGCAGGGAAATGCTGCGAATCCGGTGATATGCTTATCTGGGATTTGCCGCTTCCTAAGGCCTCGCACGATGACTTGCTCGCTGTATTTTGTACCGGAGCCTATGGATATTCGATGGCAAATAATTATAATCGTATTCCGCGGCCGCCGGTGGTATTTGTAGAGAACAGCCAGGCGGAATTAGTCATTAAACGGGAAAGCTACGATGATTTGGTGAAGCTGGATTTGCCTTTAAACGTAACAGTAAAACAGTAGCTTGCCGCCTTCAATTAGAGGTGAAACATGTTGGATAAGAAAAATATCTTGCTCTTTATTATACTGCTATTATTCTCTATCGGTTGGGGACTGTACTATGTCTTTTTTATTGTACAGTAACCAAGGGGAAGTTGATTAATAGGAAGAGTTTTAGTAAGATGGTAAATGACCATAAATAAGGAAAAAATAGTAATTTAAACTGAAGAGGGACTTAGGATGCTCATTCGTTATAAGAAAGCTTTTGAAAAGATAGCTATGGGTTTACTGTCGTTCATGCCTGAAGAAAAAGATATTAAAAAGCTGCAAGAGACGATGAAATTATACGATGAAGCAGAGGATTGGCAGCTGTATTTATGGAAAGAAGAAGATATCGTTGGCGCGATAGGAGCCAGAATTACAGCAGATGAAGTGAAGATTCAGCATATTAGTGTTAATCCTTCTTTCAGACAGGAAGGGATTGGCAAGAAGATGTTAAGAGCATTGAAAGACATTTATTCAGATAAGCGACTCGTACCTAATTCGTCTATATCTGCTTTCTTTTACAAATGTGAACAAGAAGAAGACCCGGTACAATGATACCCGGGTCTTCTTCTGTGTAAAAAAGCATTTCTAAAGGTTCGCAGATGGGTCTGCCGTTTGGCCATGCCGTTGCTTTAATGCCTGCTCGCGGGCGGTGAGAATAGGCGAACGGTCCCTCAGCAGATGTTTGTTGCGCAAATAAGCTGCATCTTCTTCTAAGATAGAAGGTGTGCAGCTTTGATGGAAGCTGCGGTATTGAAGAACTACTTCTTTGTCCGAAAATGGGATAGCCATCTCGGCAAAGGCTTTTCCTTCAGTTATTTCTTGCAGGCGGCAGGAAAGCTGGCGAAGGAAAGCTTCGCTGTCAATTCCAAGCCCCGCTAATTCGCCTGTTCGGCTTTGAAGGATTTTCAGCGCTTTAGCGGCCATTTTTTGAGCGCCGGCAAAATTGCCTCGCCGGTGGTGATATAAAGAAACGGCTGTTTGAATCAGCCCGACCCAAACAGAATCCCGGGATTGATCAGTTTTTTCTTTCCAATATTCCTCAAGCACCTCGTGGCATTCAAAATAATCATGACTTTCATGAAAGTGAGCCAAAAAACTTAAATACGGCAACGGAAAAGAATACATGAACATCCTCCCAAATTGATGTGCGTACTTTCTCTACTTTACCACGCCCCTGACCTTTCAATCAAATTGAAAAAATGGCTGGACACCGAACAGTATTCCTCTATACTAAAAAAGGAGACAGTGAAAAGAACTGGTGATGATAAATGCAATATAATGTAAAAACAGAAGTGTTTGAAGGGCCGCTTGATTTGCTGCTTCATTTAATTCAGCGGCTGGAGATAGATATATATGACATCCCGATGACGGAAATTACCGAGCAATATCTTTTATTCATCCACGCGATGAAGGAACTGGAGCTGGATGTTGCCAGTGAGTATTTGGTGATGGCAGCCACACTTTTAGCGATTAAAAGCAAAACCTTGCTGCCTGTGCATGAGGAGGAATCAGCAGAGGAAGTGTGGGAAGAAGATCCTCGTGAAGAACTGGTCGGACAGCTGGTTGAATACAGAAAGTTTAAAGAGGCCGCTAAAAAGCTACAGGACAAAGAGCTGGAACGGGGACAATTTTTTACGAAAGCGCCAAGCGACTTAACGGCTTTCAGCAGTGAAGAGACAGCTCCTGCTGACTTGAATGTTACAGTATATGATATGCTTGGAGCCTTCCATAAGCTTCTCCGGCGCAAAAAATTAAAGCGTCCGTATGTGGCAAAAGTGTCGCGGCAGGAAATTCCGATTGAAAAACGAATGCAGGACATTTTATTGAAGCTGAAGCAAGCCCGGAAGCTGTTCACATTTAATGAACTGTTTCATGAGGGAGATAGAGAAGTGTTAGTGGTGAGTTTTTTGGCAGTATTAGAGTTAATGAAGCAAAATGAGATTATCGTAGAACAGCAGGGGAACTTTGCAGAGTTGTTTATCCAGGCGAAAGGAGAGGCGGAAGATGGCAATCGTTAACTGGCTGGGTATAACAGAGAGCCTGCTCTTTGCGGCAGGAGATGGCGGCTTAACGTTAAAGCAGCTGGCACAAGTACTGGAAGTGGAAGAGTTCGAGGCTGCGGGAATTATAGAAGAGCTAAAAGAAAAATATGAAAAAGAAGAAGAGCGGGGCATTGGCCTGATTGAACTGGCGGGCACTTACCAGCTTGCTACAAAGAGAGAGCACGCCCCTTACTTGAAAAAATTAGTAGAAAGCAGCCAGCCGCAAACACTTTCTCAAGCCGCGCTGGAAACTTTAGCTATTATCGCTTATAAACAGCCGATCACTCGAGCGGAAATTGAAGAAATTCGCGGCGTGAAAACAGAGAGCGCTCTCCATACACTGACGGCCAAAGGACTGGTTAAAGAAACCGGACGAAGTGAGGGACCGGGCCGGCCGATTTTATATGGCACGACAAAAGAGTTCCTTGATTGCTTTGGATTAAAAGATTTAGCAGAGCTTCCTCCACTTTCTGAGGAATCAATTTCTTCAGATCCGGAAGAAGCTGATTTGTTTTTTGAGCAGTTTGAACAAGTATTTGCGAACGAATCTTAAAAAGCGGCAGCCGCCGCTTTTTTTATTTGTCTATTCATTCTAAATGTGCTCATTTGGCATATATTTGTACAAATGAGCAAGGGAGAGAAGAGTGAATGAGAAAAAAGCTGCCAATTGCTATCCTGGCTTTTCTGCTGATTCTAACATCCGGCACCTCCGCAGCAGCAGCCGGACCAAGCGCAGCGAGTGCTGTATTAATAGAACAGCAAAGCGGACGGGTCCTTTATGCGAAGAAACCGCATGCTGTTATGCGGATTGCCAGCATTACAAAAATTATGACGGCTATTCTAGCTATCGAATCGGACAAGCTGGATGAAAAGGTGAAGGTGAGTGAACGGGCTGTACACACAGAGGGCTCCTCTATTTATTTAAAAAAAGGGGAGAAAATCCCGCTGGAGGATTTAGTGTATGGCTTAATGCTCCGCTCGGGAAATGATGCAGCAGTGGCGATTGCTGAGCACGTCGGCGGAAGCCTGGACGGGTTCGTTTACTTAATGAATGAAAAAGCAAAAGAAATCGGTATGAAAGACACGTACTTTGCAAATCCGCACGGACTTGATGACAGCGAGAAGCATCGTTCTACCGCTTATGATATGGCTCTTTTAACCAGGTATGCGATGAAAAATGCCACATACCGGAAAATTTCTGGAACTGAAGTTTATCGTTCTCCTGATCCGGAAGGTGATTGGGACCGGATCTGGTACAACAAAAACCGTTTGCTGACTGAGAAGTACAAGTATTGCACCGGGGGGAAAACGGGTTATACAAAAAAAGCGAAAAGGACACTTGTTACAACAGCAACAAAAGGCGACCTCGACTTGATTGCGGTCACACTGAACGCCCCTGACGATTGGAACGATCATATTTATCTTTATGACCAAGGATTTTCAAAGTACGATCCTAAAGTTATTTTGGAAAAAGGCGAAGTACAGGCAGGCAATCACCCCTTTTACAAAGGGCATCTTTATGTAAAGCGTGAGGTTCTCTATCCGTTGACGAAGAAAGAGGAGCAGCAGGTAACCGTTCGCTATCGCATGCTGAAGCCGAAAAAGCAGTGGGAGGAAGATGGACAAGTACCGGATGTGGTTGGCGAGGCAGATATTTACTTGAAGAAGAAGAAGCTGGATTCATTGCCCGTGTACTACAAAGGAGAGAAGCAGAAAAAAGAGCAATCAATTTGGCAAAAGTGGAAGGAATGGTTGTCTTGAAGAACGGCGGGATAAAGAATGGTTAACTTTATATGGGTAGGACTGACAATCATCGGTCTCATCTTCGCAGCCGTGAACGGAAAAATGGACGAGGTGAACGAAGCTGTATTTAAATCAGCGGGAGAAGCCGTAACGATTTGCATCGGGCTGGTCAGCGTCCTTGTATTTTGGCTTGGCTTGATGAGAATAGCGGAAGAGGCTGGCTTGCTTAAACAGCTGGCCCGGCTATTTGAACCATTTGCTAGAAGGCTTTTTCCTGATGTCCCCTCCGGCCATCCGGCAATGGGGTATATCCTTTCCAATATGACCGCTAATTTTTTCGGTCTCGGAAATGCTGCTACGCCGCTCGGCATTAAAGCGATGGAGGAGCTGAAGAGGCTCAATGGCGGAAAAGCAGAAGCAAGCCGCTCCATGATCACGTTTCTTGCTATTAATACCTCAAGTATTACTCTTATTCCAACGACCGTGCTCGCCATCCGCTTCTCCTATCATTCTGCTTCACCAGCTGAAATTATCGCCCCGACGATTTGTGCGACCGCTTGCTCAACGGTCGCTGCTATTGCCATTGACCGCTTTTTTTATAGAAGAAGGAAAAAGAGGGAGGAGAAGTAATTGGCGTGGCTTTCTCTCATATCAATGTGGCTAATTCCGGGAATGATCGCTTTTATTCTCCTATACGGGACATTTAAAAAGGTGCCAACCTATGAGAGTTTTGTAGAAGGGGGAAAAGAAGGCATTCACATAGCTGTGTCTATTGTTCCTTATTTAATTGGAATGATGGTGGCCATCGGGATATTTCGGGCTTCAGGCGCGCTGGATAGTTTAGTAGAATGGGTGCGCCCGCTGCTGCTCTGGATTGGTTTGCCGCCGGAGGTATTTCCGCTGGCGATCATCCGGCCAATTTCGGGAAATGCAGCCCTTGGAATGGTCAGTGATCTTATTGCTGTTCACGGGCCCGATTCTTTTATCGGCCGTCTGGCATCGGTTATGCAAGGCAGCACGGACACGACCTTTTATGTTTTAACCGTTTATTTTGGAGCGGTCGGCATCAAAAGAATGGGAGATGCCTTAAAGGTCGGGTTATGGGCAGATGTGGCTGGATTTATTGCAGCACTTGTGATCGTTTCTTGGATGTTTTAAAGACTGGATATAGTTGCAAGACACCCCTGCGGAGAAGCTTGTTGCTTTTCGCAGGGGGTTTTTTTGTTCTTCTGCATTTTCTGGAGAGGTCTCTTTCTTTTCTTATTTGAATGGATGTGTAATAATGCATAAGGACACATAATGAAACGTTGAGGTGAAGAAAATGGAACGGCTGCAAAAGGTAATTGCCCAAGCCGGTATAGCTTCCAGGCGAAAAGCGGAAGAGCTGATCGTAGAAGGAAAAGTAAAGGTGAATGGCAAAATAGTGAAAGAACTTGGCACGAAGGTAGGAGCTTCTGACCGGGTGGAAGTCGGCGGAGTGCCGATCGAGCGAGAAAGAAAGGTTTATTATTTATTTTATAAGCCGCGCGGCGTCATTTCGGCTGTATCGGATGACAAGCAGCGCAAAGTGGTGACCGATTTTTTCCCTTTTGTAGAACAGCGGATTTTCCCAATCGGCCGCTTGGACTATGATACATCCGGTTTGCTGCTTTTGACCAATGATGGAGAGTTCGCCAATCTGCTCACACACCCCCGCTACCAAATTGATAAAACATACGTAGCCCGTCTAAACGGAATCCCGCAGCGCTATTTGCTTAAAAGGCTCGCGGATGGCATCCAGCTTGAAGACGGGAAGACAGCTCCTGCAAAAGTGAAGGAATTGTCTATCGATAAAAGAAAGCAGCGGGCGCTCATAGAGATCACGATCCATGAAGGCAGAAACCGTCAAGTGCGGCGGATGTTTGAAGCCATCGGTTTTGAAGTGCAAAAGCTGAAAAGAGAACGCTATGCCTTTTTAAATTTAAATGGATTAAATGCCGGGGAATTCCGGGAGTTGACGACACATGAAGTAAAACGTCTGCGCACGATGGCAGAAACAGGTTCTTTGCGGTAGGAAATGAAACTGTCACATATCCTTCAAATCCCTCAACTACAGGCAAAAAAACAAAATGGTATAATAGGGATGGTTTTGGATTTTTTTGTCGAATAAGAAGGACAGGGAGTCCTTCTGTTAGTTGAAGGATAAGTAGAAAATTGCATGTCGATACTTCATAAGGAGGGCCTAGGGGTTTGAACAAAAAGAAAAAAAGGCTGATCGTCCGCTCCATTATTTTAGCTGTATTGGCGCTGGCGGTTGGCTATACATTTTATTCAAATTTGACAAAAGAAGAGCGGCATAACCTGCGAAAAGGTGATGAAGCACCTGATTTTGTATTAACAGATTTGTCAGGAGAAACACGCCAATTGTCAGATTATAAAGGCAAAGGTGTTTTCTTGAACTTTTGGGGCAGCTGGTGCGATCCGTGCAAAAAAGAAATGCCGCACATGGAAAAACTGGCAAAAGAGTATAAATCCCAAGGAGTAGAAGTTCTTGCTGTCAATGTCGGCGACTCCGAACTGCAGACTAAAAAATTCGCTAAGCAATATGGATTAACGTTTCCTATTGCTATTGATTCGACGAAAGAAGTTCAAGATGCTTACAATATTACTCCGCTTCCGGCTACTTTTATGATCAGTCCTGATGGAAAGATTGAAGAGATTGTTATTGGTGGATTAGTGAAAGAAGAACAGGTGAGAGCTTTGTTTGACAAAGTAAAACCTTAACTTAAGGAGTTTTAGTATGGCGAAAGTAAAGTGTGAATGTGGCCACGTCAATCCACATGGAACCATTTTGTGCGAGTCATGCGGCAGGGCGCTGACAGAAGAGGCTCAGAAAGAAAAGCTTCATGATATGCGCTACGAAGGCAGTGCCCGCCGCTCGCAAACGTATAACAAAACGATTATTGATAAGATTTGGAATTTCTTCTCCTCTGTTAAAGTGGGCATTTGGCTAATTGTGTTAACCTTGATCGCTTCCTCTATTGGGACGATTTTTCCGCAAAAGCTGTTTATACCGAACAACGTATCACCGGAGACATACTATGAAGAGACCTACGGAACAGCCGGCAAAATCTATTACACGCTTGGATTCCATGATTTATATAATTCTATTTGGTTTATTGCCTTAATTGCAGCGATCGGCGTGTCACTTGTTATTTGCAGTCTTGACCGTGTTATCCCTTTATACCGGGCGTTGAAAAATCAGCGTGTTGCACGCCACGGTTCTTTTATGAAGAAACAGCGCTTATTTGCTTTGAAAGAAGAGAAGCTTCAACCTGAAGAAATTGAAAAAGTAAAAGAAAAATTAAAAAGCAAACGTTATCATATCCGTGAAGAAGATGGAAGTCTGCTGGCGGAAAAGGGACGCTTTTCCCGCTGGGGACCTTACGTCAATCATATCGGATTAATTATCTTTTTAATTGGCGCCATGCTCCGTTCGTCTGAAGGAATGTATACCGATGAAATGTTATGGATTCGCGAGGGAGAGACTCTGGAAATCCCCGGGACGCAGGGTGAGTTTTACTTAAAAAACGAAAAGTTTACCATTGAAAATTATGATAAAGAAAAGGATCCGGAAGTCTTTAAAGAGGCGCTTGAACGAACAGGCGGCGTTGTAAAGAATTATCAAACGGATGCTGTTCTTTACCGGGATGAAAACCGCGATCTTCCCGGAGCGAAGCCAAAGCTTGTCAAAGTGAAAGAAGAGAAGATCCGGGTAAACGAGCCGTTGAAATTTGACAAGTTTGCTCTCTATCAAGACAGCTACAGCAAAGATGAAATGAAAGCGATGGAGTTTGCGCTTGCAAACAAGGAAACACAAAAAGAAGCCGGCAGAGTCAAAGTGGATCTGTTCAATCCGAAAGATACATATGATCTTGGCAACGGATATAAGGTAGAAATTGTCGGCTACTATCCGGACTATGATGGAATAGGGTCAGACGGAGAACCGAAAACAAAGTCTCCGCTTCCAAACAATCCGGCTTTCTTGTTCAAAATGTTTTCACCGGAGCATCCAAAGGGAGAAATCAGCTTTACAGCGATTCGCCAAACGCTTGAGCCTGTAGGGGCAACGGATTATAAAATGGAATTCCGGGGAATCGAAACACGTAATATTTCAGCTTTAACCGTGCGTAAAGATTTAACTTTATGGATTCTTGGTATTGGCGGAGCGATCTTTATGATCGGAGTCATTCAGGGAGCTTATTGGAACCATCGCCGTTTATGGATTCGTCAAATAGATGGCGAAGTGTATGTCGCTGCCCATACGAATAAAAACTGGCATGGGTTAAAGCGGGAAATCCATTCGGTATTGGAGGGCACAGCTATTCCGGTGCCTGAAGACCAGCAAGGCTAAGGAAAGAATAGCGAAGGGAACCTGCTTGATGCAAGCATCGCTTTATTCTTAAATCAATGGAACCATCGACCGCCGTGTGGCCGCAGATTAATTTAAAAGGAGGAATCGCCCGATGTCCGATTTAGTCCAATGGAGCGGAAACTTGCTTTATGCTTCATTTATTATGTATTTAATCGCTACATTTTTCTTCGGCGGAGCTATCCGTCCGAAGAAAAATGGGCAAAAACAGGAAGAAAACCGCTGGGGGAAAATAGGGATTACCGTAGCGGTTATCGGCTTTATCGCTCAGCTTGGCTACTTTTTTACCCGCTGGGCCGCCTCAGGTCATGCGCCTGTAAGCAATTTATTTGAATTTATCACGTTCTTCTCCATGATGTTAGTGGGCGCATTTATTATTATTTATTTTATGTACCGTTTGCCGGTGCTCGGTGTATTTGCGCTCCCGGTCGCGCTTGTCATTATTGCCTATGCAAGCATGTTTCCGCGCGATATCAGTCCGCTGATTCCGGCGCTGCAAAGTCAGTGGCTGCATATTCATGTCACAACTGTTGCCGCTGGTGAAGGAATTCTGGCGATCAGCTTTATTGCCGGCTTGATTTATTTAGTGAAAACGATTGATCAGTCCAAGCGCAGCAAACAGACCGTTTGGCTTGAACTGATTATGTACAGTCTGGTTGCTGTGGTCGGCTTCGTCGCCGTCACTACGACATTCACCCTATCCGGCTATGAAGCGAAATTTGAATATGTAAATAAAGATGGAAAAGCTGCTGAGGAGACATTCCATATTCCTGCGATTGTCGGCCCAAATGAGGGGAAACTGGTGACGGAGGATAAGTTTGAACCAATTGTGGACATGCCTGCCTTCATTAATGCAAAAAAACTAAATACGACGCTGTGGTCGCTGGCTGCAGGCGCGTTATTGTATGGCTTGATTCGTTTGCTTACAAGAAAACGAATGGGCGCTCTTGTTCAGCCGCTCGTTAAAAATGTTAATACCGACTTAATGGATGAAGTCAGTTACCGGGCGATTTTAATCGGATTTCCGGTTTTCACGCTTGGCGGTTTGATTTTCGCCATGATTTGGGCGCAAATTGCCTGGACAAGATTTTGGGGATGGGATCCAAAAGAGGTATGGGCTCTCATCACTTGGCTTTTCTATGCAGCCTTTTTACATTTGCGTTTATCAAAGGGCTGGCATGGCGAAAAGTCTGCTTGGCTGGCCGTCGTCGGGTTTGTCATCATTATGTTTAACCTTGTCGCGGTCAATCTTGTTATTGCAGGTCTCCATTCTTACGCTTAACTGTCTCCGCCTTAGGCGGAGACTTTTTTGTGGAACAGGAATGAATTGAAAAACAACTTTGATTAGTTGATAATATAAACAGACAAGCTAGTCATAGAATGAATTTTATTGTGCAAACAGGGAGGAATTTAGGTGGATAACGAACTGAAAATTTTAGTCGTTGATGATGAAGAGAGAATACGTCGCTTGCTGCGCATGTACCTGGAAAGAGAAAATTATGAAGTGGATGAAGCGGAAGACGGCGAAGCAGCCCTTGAGCTCGCATTAAATAAAGAATATGATTGCATTTTACTTGATATTATGATGCCTGGTAAAGACGGCATCGAAGTGTGCAAGGAACTCCGTGAAAAAAAATCAACTCCTGTTATTATGCTGACAGCAAAAGGAGAAGAAGCAAACCGTGTGCAAGGATTTGAGGTAGGGACAGATGATTATATCGTCAAGCCGTTCAGTCCGCGGGAAGTTGTACTGCGAGTAAAAGCGCTGTTAAGAAGATCATCGCCGACGTCTTATTTACAAACAGATACGAAGTCTAAAGATCTAATCGTCTATCCGCATTTAACAATTGATAACGATGCCCACCGGGTCACTGCTGACGGGGAAGAAGTGAATTTAACCCCTAAGGAATATGAATTGCTATATTTTCTGGCGAAGTCCCCGGACAAAGTATTCGATCGGGAGCATCTATTGAAAGAAGTATGGCATTATGAGTTTTTTGGCGATTTGCGAACAGTTGATACACACGTAAAGCGCCTGCGCGAAAAGTTGAATAAAGTATCTGAAAAAGCTTCTAAAATGATTGTTACCGTTTGGGGCGTAGGCTATAAGTTCGAGGTAGTGAGTGAATGAAGCTTTGGAGGAGCGTAGTAGGGAAACTATGGATGACCATTTTGCTGCTTGTTTCCTTCGTCCTCTTTTTTCTTACGATCTTGTTGCTGGAGTTCTTTGAAAATTATCATACAAATGAAGTTGAAAGAGGATTATCTGAAACAGCCGTAAAGATCTCCAAGATCCTATCTGATCACGAAAACAAAAAGACAGGCATGGAGGTAGCGTGGGAGCTCGTTGATGAACCGGTTCATGTCATTATCGCAGAAAACAAGAAGACGTTTCATTATTCGCCGAATGATCCGGAGGAAGACAGGCTTAAGCGAAGTGAGGTTGTGAACAATCCGGTGCTTTCCAGTGTATTTACGGATAAAAAGCGGGTGAAAGCTGAGTTGGAGGTAGATGAATCCGGCCGTGGAAACCGTCATGAAAATTCCATTGCCATCGCCGTGCCTTTAGAGATGAACAAAGGGGAAGCCGGAGCTGTTATCATTTACCAATCTCTGGAAGTAATTAAGGAAACATCTCATCAAACAACCAAGCTGATTCTGCTTGCTGCCGGCATTGCGATTTTCTTGACGACTATCTTTGCTTTTTTCTTGTCGACACGGATCACGGCCCCGCTGCGTAAAATGCGGGAAGCAGCCAATGAACTGACCAAGGGGAACTTTGATACGACCGTTCCTATTTTAACCACAGATGAAATCGGTGCGCTTGCTACTTCATTTAATCAAATGGCGAGACAGCTCAATCATAATATTCATGCACTCAACCAGGAAAAAGAGCAACTGGCGAGTATTCTAAGCAGTATGGCGGATGGAGTTATTACTTTTAATCGTGACGGCACCATTCTGATTACGAATCCGCCGGCGGAGCGCTTTTTGCAAAACTGGTACTATGAAGTGGGCAAGGACCATCCACAGCAAATGATGCCATCGCTTGTTGAAGAGCTTTTGAAAGAAGCGGTTCAAACAGAGACAGAAAAGATTGGTGAGTTTTCTGTGCAGGGCCGTTCCTATGTCATTATCGTCAGCCCGCTTTACAATGGAAAAACAGTTCGCGGGGCAGTAGCGGTCGTTCGTGACATGACGGAAGAACGCCGTCTTGATAAGCTGCGAAAAGATTTCCTGGCGAACGTATCACATGAGCTGCGGACGCCTATTTCAATGCTTCAGGGATATAGCGAAGCAATCATTGATGACATTGCGGCGACGGAGGATGAAAAAAGGGAGATGGCCCGAATTATTTATGATGAATCGCTTCGGATCGGGCGGCTGGTGAACGAGCTATTGGATTTGGCTCGCATGGAAGCGGGACACATTTCCTTGAATATGGAGGAGGTGGATTTTCCTTCATTTATTCGCCGGGTGACCGATAAGTTCCAAGGTGTAGCGAAAGAGAAGGATATTGATTTAACATGGCAGATTCCAGATGAGAAAATCGTGACGAAGCTTGATCCAGACCGCATCGAACAAGTGTTGACCAACTTAATTGATAATGCTTTGCGCCATACGCCGGAGCACGGATTTGTCAAAGTAAGCTATGAGCTGAAAACAGACGGGCATCATGTATCGGTGCAAGACTCCGGGGCAGGCATTAGTGAGGAAGACTTGCCCTTTGTGTTCGAACGTTTTTATAAAGGAGATAAGGCTCGGACAAGAGGCCGTTCCGGCACTGGGCTAGGGCTTTCTATCGCGAAAAATATTATCTCTGCCCATAGCGGCAGCATTAAAGTGCAAAGCAAACTTGGAGAAGGGACGATTTTCTCCTTCCGCTTGCCGGCAGAATGATCGAGTAGGCATTCAGATAAGGAGTTTCGAAAAAATAGTCATACTGGAAACGCTTTCCGTCATACAACTAAAAGGGCGATAAAAAAGCAAGTTGGAGGCGGTACATCATGAAAGACTACTTGAAGCGTTTTATGATTGCTTTACTTATGGCTCTATGTGTCAGCTTGTTAATGATCGGCGGAGGACTCGCTCAGTCCAAAAGCGGGAAAAAGCAGTCGCTGGCTGAAAGAAGCTATCTGCAGGAAATGACAGAAGCGCTACATACAGGGAAAGCGGTCTCGCAACAATCGTTCTGAAGAGAAAAAGCCTCTTGTGTCGGACTGCAGACAAACTGGATGAAACGCCAGCTTGAACTGCAGTCTCTTTTATGTTGTCTGTAGATAGGAGCGGTTAATTGCTATTCTAAGCGGTTTGTTTTCCTCTGTCCGGCTGGCAACAGGTTAGGGCAGCCGGACAACTAGACTCGTTCAAATAGATGGCTCTGTTAAAGAAGTCTGAAGCAAGGGAATGCCCCTCTTGCTTTTTTTTTGTAGGGTTGCTATTATTTAAGTATATCTATTGTTATTCACTTGTTGGTTTAACAGGGCAATAGCAGTAGAAAAAAACTTTATATTCATCTTCGGGGCAGGGTGAAATTCCCGACCGGCGGTATGGAAGCAATTGTTTCTGAGCCCGCGAGCCGAAAGGCTGATTTGGTGTGAAGCCAAAGCCGACAGTATAGTCTGGATGGGAGAAGATGAAGGTCTGCCGGCGTTCAAAATGTGCAGATTTGAACGTTTATTTGAGTATGACTTTTCTCCCTCAAGCCACCCGCTTGAGGGTTTGTCGTTTCTCGAGGTTTTTGGCAGCCTTTCTTCTTGTGAATGATGAATGAGAAGAAGGAGAGAATCATTGTGAAAAAAATGAATATCCGTACGTTAACGTCTGTGGGATTATTAAGCACGCTAGCTTATTTATTAATGCTGCTGAACTTTCCAATCCCGCCATTTCCGAGCTTTTTAATGATTGACTTTAGCGATATTCCTGCACTAATCGCTGCGATCATTTTTGGGCCTCTTGCCGGTATCATGGTAGAGCTAGTAAAGAATGTGCTGGACTTCTTTATGACCGGAAGCCCAACAGGAGTGCCTGTCGGCCATTTAGCTAACTTCGTAGCGGGCATTACTTTTATTCTTCCTGTTTACTATGTATACAAAAAGTTTGAGTCAAAAAAAGGCTTGACTGTTGCTTTGGCAGCCGGAGCAGTCTTTATGGCTGTAATGATGAGTGTGTTGAACTACTATGTTATTTTACCTGCGTATACACTGTTCTTAAATGCACCTGCCATGAGCGCTCCCGAAACGAAGGAAATGGTCGTTTCCGCTATTTTGCCGTTTAATATGATTAAAGGAATGGTAATGGCTGTTGTATTTCTGCTCATTTATTCACGAATTTACGTGTGGATGCGCAAGCAGGCGGCCGTTTCATAACATACAGCTTACAAGGAAAGCCCTAAAAGTCCGTGAAAAGACTTTTAGGGCTTTTGATTTGTTTTTACAGGAACAAAGAACTTGAATGTAAGGGGTCATCGGGTATAATTATCCATGGAGAAAACTTGTTTTTATAGAAAATACAGATAAGGTGGGTTGAACTTGAGGTTTTCTGTAGGTAAAAAGTTGTATTCAGGTTTTACAGCTGTTTTAGCCGCTTTAATCCTAGTGGGAGCTGTCGGCTATTTATCGGCAATGAGGTTGGACAAAGAATATACTTTCTTGTTGGATGATCGCGTCAAGAAGGTAGAAATGATTGATGAGCTGATTAGTATAGAAAAGGATGTATCGATCTATTCTCTTACATATTTTACTTTTGCTGAACAGAACAGCTTAGATGAAATCGAGAAAAAACAGCAAGAATTTACGGATGTACATCGCCGTCTTGAACAAATGATTCAGCAGCCCAAAAATAAACAGCTGCTAAATGAAGTGAAAGAAGCAGGCAGCCGCTATAATGAATTGGTCTTCAAAGCGCTTGAAAGCCATAAGCAAGGGTTGGCGTCTCAAGCAGCGGTCTATAGCACTGAGGCTAGCGAGCAGGAAAAGAAGATGAAAGAGAAAGCGCTGGAATTGAAAAAAGCGCAGTCCGCTGAGTTAAGCAAAACGCGAACTGATTTAGAAGCGTTTATTCAGACAATGAAAATGTTTCTTATTGCAGTCATTGCCGGTGGAACGGTTTTAAGCGGAGTCATCGCTTATTTCATTGCCCGCTCGATTACAGGGCCGGTAAGGCGAGTAACAAGTGCTTTGCAGGAAGTGGCAGCCGGCAATTTACAAATAGAAGATTTGCATATAAGAAATAAGGACGAGATTGGTGAAATGGGCACCGCCTTTAACCGGATGATTCAAGATTTGCGGCGTATCTTAGGGAAGGTGAATCAGACAGCTCTTCAATTATCCGCTCAATCCCAGGAATTATCGGCTAGTGCTGAACAAAGTGCGGCATCTTCACAGTTAATGGCGCGTACAGCGGAAGAAAATATGAACGGCAGCAACAGTCAGAGGGAGCTGATCGGCAAAGCAGTGATCTCTATGGATGAAATGTCTGCAGGCATTAAGCAAATCGCCGGCAGCAATGAAGAGATGCTTTATTCTGCAGAAACCGTAGGAGCTCTTGTAAACAAAGGAGAACAAGTAACCGAAAATGTATCCAATCAAATTCACGATATTCACCAGTCCATTAAAGAAACTGAACGTTACATGGGGGTGCTGGAAAAACATGCATCCGACATTCAAAAAGTCACAAGCTTAATTACAGCTATTTCCGAGCAGACCAACTTGCTGGCTTTAAATGCAGCTATTGAAGCAGCACGCGCCGGAGAAGCAGGAAAAGGCTTCGCTGTAGTGGCCGAAGAGGTGCGAAAGCTGGCTGAACAATCAAAGGCTTCCGCCGGGGAAATTGCCAGTATGGTGAAAGAAATTCAAAAAGATACAGATTTGGCCGTCCTGTCTATTCAAGCGGGAAGCAGCAAGATTGAGCAGGGGTTGTCCGCCTCAAGTACTTCACGGAATGTGTTTCAGAATATAAAATCTTCGGTAGCTGATGTAGGGGAAAAGGTTGCAACGGTTTCAGCGGCTATCGAAGAATTAGAAGCGATGACGGAAGCTGTTGCCCAAAGTGCCCATCAAGTACGAGAGATCGCTGATAAGACGGCAGTGACAGCACACGATTCAAGTGCGGCAACGGAAGAGCAGCTGGCAGCTGTTGAACAAATAGCTGCGAGCACCCAAGCTCTATCCTCGCTGGCTGCAGAAATGCAATCAGAAGCGGGCAAGTTTAAAGTTTAATGCTGCATGACCTCATAAAAAAATCCGGCGGGATTTTCCTCCCGCCGGATTTATTATTCATGTTTTAATGCGTCGCCTTCAAATGGCTCGTCTGCCACTTTAATGGAATCTGTTGGACAACCTTCAAATGCATCCTGCATATCTTCTTCCAACACTTCCGGTACAGGTGTATTTCCTTCGTTGTCATCTAAAATGACGAAGGCTAGTCCTTCATCATCGTAATCGTAGATATCAGGCGCTGCTGCACCGCAAGCACCGCAAGCAATGCAAGTATCCTGATCGACAATTGTATATTTTGGCATGTCAAAACCTCCTAAGATCTATCCAAGCTATGTGGCGATATGTATCCACACTTGTGTGAAAACTCCTTCCCTCATTGTATATCCGATTAGTTTTCTTTTCAATCATAATTTCTTAATAAAAAAATGATAAGGCTTTCATTAGCAATTCCTCCACATACGAGGAATTTTGACAATTTTCATGGTAAAATAAATAAAAGTACAGAAAGGGAGGCAAGTGATGCCTTTTCTGCAAGTAATCTTATTAGTGATGATTAATCAAATAAACGGGCAAAGAACGGCTTCCTCTGTTTTTCACTTATTAAAGGGGAAGAAGTCGTCACAGACGATACAGGATGCTCAATTGTATCAATTAGACAAATGGTTTCAAACGGCTTCCTTCCTCGAAAGAGTCTCATTTGAACAAATGATTGCCGATCTGTCTGCCCGGCAGCTGATTGAAATGGATGAATTCAATCATGTCCGGATGACAGCTCTTGGAAGGAAAACGCTTGAGAGCCTTTCGGAAAATTTGCCAGCGCTTGAATTTTTGCATGGCTGGAGCCTGCAGGATTGTGCGGCTCTCTTTTGGAAACGGCTCTCATTAACTGTCCAGGTGGCTTCTCACTTAATTTATCGTGATAGCGCCTATCTTCCAGTAACAAAGGACGAGCAAATTCAAGCATGGCTGAAATCGTTTTTGGCAGGCCAGCGATTGTCCAAGGAGAAGTTGGCAGCGTCTCTTTATGAGGAACTGCTGGGCCTCCTTAACGAGCAGCAGGCTGAAGATCCGCTTGTTTTAGTGCTCCGCCTCTCAGGTAAGCACCGAACCGGCAAAACGACTGCTCAGGCAGCAGAAATTCTTAAAGCGGAAAGCACCGAATATTGGTATCGCTTTTTGAACTTGCTGCACTTCGCCATTCAGCATATTATTCAGCATGCCGCACGCTTCCCGCTCTTATTCGCGATGATAGAGGATATATACGAACCGGTTGTGTTAACACAATCGACGAAAAAAACAGCGGATATGCTTCAAAAGGGGTTTACTCTTGAAAGAATTATCGATCAAAGGCGCTTAAAGAGGAGCACGGTTGAAGATCATATTGTGGAACTGGCCTTTCATTATCCCGGCTTTTCCATCAGGCCTTTTGTCAGTGAGGAAATCGAGGAGCAAGTCCTGCAAGCTGCTGCTGTTCTTTCTAATAAAAGAATGAAACCGATCAAAGAGCAGCTCCCGGATGTTTCTTACTTTCAAATCCGGCTCGTGCTGGCTAAATACAGCAAGTAAAGGAAGATGGACATGGATCAAGTTTTGTTCAAACGGTTTGGTTACTCCGCTTTTAGAACCGGCCAGAGGGAAACAATTGAATCCTTGCTTTCCGGACAGCATACATTAGCAATGCTTCCCACGGGAACTGGAAAATCCCTCTGCTATCAACTGCCCGCTTATTTGCTTCCTGGAAGTGTACTTGTTGTTTCGCCGCTGCTGTCACTTATGCAGGATCAAGTAGAGCAATTAAAAATGCGCGGCGAAAAAAGTGTGGCTGCTTTGAATTCTTTTTTATCTTTCGAAGAACGTCAGCAGGTCATTCGACGTTTAGCCAGCTACCGGTTTATCTTTTTATCTCCCGAAATGCTGATGAGCGAGCAGGTGCTTCAGGCGTTAGGCAAAGTAAGGCTTTCTCTATTTGTTGTGGACGAAGCCCACTGCATTTCACAATGGGGACATGATTTCCGCCCGGACTACCGCCTTTTAGGTGAAGTGCGGAAGAGGCTCGGAAATCCTTTGACATTGGCTTTAACTGCCACAGCCACTGCTGAAGTCCGCCGGGATATTGTTCGATATTTAAGGATCGGACAAGTGCAAGAATGGATCTTCTCTGTTGACCGGCCAAATATTGCGATGTCCGTGGAACAACTTTCTTCCTATGATGATAAGCAAAAGCGGCTGCTAAGCCTCGCCAGGCAGCTTGAAAAGCCTGGGATTGTTTATTTTTCGAGCAAGCGTGCGACAGAAGAAGGGGCTAATTGGCTGAGACAGCACGGAGGGGGAAGAGTTGCTTTTTACCATGGGGGAATGGAGCAGGAGGATCGAATATTAATTCAGCAGCAGTTTTTGCGCGATGAATTAGACATTATTTGCGCAACTAGTGCTTTTGGAATGGGTGTTAATAAAGAGAACATTCGATTTGTTATCCATTATCATCTTCCGGCTCAGCTTGAATCGTATTTGCAAGAGATTGGAAGGGCTGGGAGAGATGGAGGAAGAGCGCTTTCTATACTTTTGTATACACCAGGAGATGAGGGGCTTCATTCTATGATTGCCCAAGCGGAATTTCCTTCTGACAGTCAAGTTTCCGGCTACTTGTCCTTTTCCGACAGCCAGTCTGAAGAGACGCAGGCCGCCGCATTGCAGCTTACTGATGTGCAGCTTCGTTTTCTCCGCCACTACGTCCAAGAAGCCAAACGCTTGGGACTCACTAACCTGGCAGAATATGTAACCGCCAAACGCGAGGAGCGGCTGGCACAAAAAGAAGAAAAGCGGCTGGCTATGCTGCGCTGGGTATGGACGAAAAAGTGCCGGCGAGAAACTGCCCTCAGCTATTTTGATGAACAACTAGAGAGCCGGCCGGGCAACTGTTGCGATATATGTGGCTTGGAATGGACGGAGTACAAGCAGCAGCATTCGCAGAAGACTGCTGAAGAGCTCAATTGGCAAGCCGTGTTAAGCTCTTTACTGCAGATTGAGAGGTGACAAAGAAGGGAATATGAATAAAAACAAACAAGCTGGCCTCATCCGGGACATGAGCAGCAAGGAAGTGCTTCAAGCTCTTTATGTCACGCAATTGCTGCTGCTGCTGCTCTCGCTTATTATTGGCAGTTTTATATTTAAAGAGGCTGCCGAATTCACCCGCCTATTCAAATGGTCTTTGACAGATATTTTTCTGTTGGGCGGGGGAGCTGGCCTATTAGTTGTGATGCTTGATTTGTATTTAATGAGCAAGCTGCCTAAAAAGTATTATGATGACGGCGGCATTAATGAGAAGCTGTTTGGCGGCCGATCTGCTGCAGACATTTTTTTGATCGCCTTGTTAGTTGCGGTCGCCGAAGAAATCCTTTTCAGGGGAATTATTCAAACCACGTTTGGCTTTATTCCGGCGAGCATTCTTTTTGCCATCATTCATGTAAGATATTTATCGCAATGGTATTTAACGATGAATGTAATTCTTCTAAGCTTTGGAATCGGCTGGCTATTTGAATGGACAGGCAATCTGGCAGCTGTCATGGCTATGCACTTTGTAATTGACTTTTTGCTTGGTCTGGCTATTCGCCGTAAACAAAACAAGAATGAATGAGTAAAGAAGGGATGAACTATGACGAAAGACCCTTATCGGGAGTTAGCGCAAAAAACCCGTGTGGAAATCCAAAGAGTAAAGCGTGAAGCAAAAGAGCAGCCAATAGAGCCGCCTATTGAGGAATCACCGTCACGCATGGAACGGAAAGAAGAAAAAAAACAAAAACAATATCCATTATTAAAAGTGCTTCTTGTCTTTTTCATTACCCTGCCTTTTATTACCCTGTTCTGGTACAGCTATACGAAGGATCGTGATGATTCTTCCACGACTGTTGTAACAGAAGAGGCAAATCCATCTACCCCTCTTTATGAGACAGAGGAAGATAAAAAAGAAGCTGAACAACAATCGGGCGAGAACAAAGAGACAGACAGCGGCAGTGAAGAGAAAGAGAAGTCAGCTGAACCTGCCCGGGAAGCGATCGCTTCCACGGTAGAGACTTCTCCGGAAAAGGTGAGTAAGCGCCCTGAAGAGAAGCCGGAGCCAAAACTGGAACCCAAACCGGTGCCAAAGCCAGAACCAAAGCCAGAACCAAAGCCAGAACCAAAGCCAGAACCAGTGCCGAAACCCAAACCCAAACCGGAACCAAAGCCAGAAGGAAAAGTTGTTTATCATACAGTAAAACCCCAAGAAACAGTTTTTCGCATTTCGATGACCTATTATAACTCGCAGTCCGGCATTGAAAAGATCAGACAGGCTAACAATTTAAATGGAAATGATATCAAGGTTGGACAAGTATTGAAAATTCCTCTTCCTTAATTTGGAGGAGGAATTTTTTCGTTAGAACAGTGATGTTAGAATAAAATGAATAGTTGAAAGAATGAAAAAAAGAATGAGCTTTGTCGAAGTGTGCTATACTAGGCTTCTGTAAACGCTTTATTTTTTAATTGAGGGGGATCGCGCATCATGGAGAATCAGGAACTCAAAAGAGGCTTGGAGGAGAGACACATTACGTTAATGTCCCTCGGAGCTTGTATCGGGGTAGGTTTGTTTCTAGGTTCAGCAACCACAATAAAAATGGCTGGTCCAGCGATTTTATTGGCGTATATGGCTGCTGGAGCCGTTATGTTTGTGATTATGAGGGCGCTTGGGGAAATGGCTATTGAAAATCCGGTTGCAGGCTCTTTCAGCCGTTACGCACAGGATTACCTAGGGCCGATTTATGGTTATATTACGGGATGGAACTATTGGTTTTTATGGATTGTTACATGCATGGCGGAAATCACGGCTGTAGGGGTATATATGCATTTATGGTACCCGAATGTGCCGAATTGGATATGGGCTTTAGCGGCACTGGTCATTATGGCCGCTGTGAACTTAATTACAGTAAAGGCTTACGGGGAATTTGAGTTTTGGTTTGCCTTAATTAAAATTGTCGCAATTATTTTAATGATTGTCGTAGGGTTTGGCATTATTTTATTTGGAATCGGCAATGGCGGAGTAGCTACCGGCATTAGTAACTTGTGGGAGCACGGCGGATTTGCTCCAAACGGCTTAAAAGGGATTTTAATGTCTATGACAATGGTGATGTTTGCCTATCTTGGGATTGAAATGCTAGGTGTAACGGCTGGAGAAGTAAAGAATCCGGAAAAAGCGATTTCACGAGCCGTCAACACGGTGTTCTGGCGAATCCTTGTCTTTTATGTAGGGGCTTTATTCGTTATTATGTCTATTTATCCATGGAACGAAATTGGAACGACGGGAAGCCCGTTTGTTATGACTTTTGAAAAAATTGGTATTCCTAGCGCAGCTGGCATCATTAACTTCGTTGTTTTGACAGCCGCTCTTTCCAGTTGCAACAGCGGAATTTTCAGTACTGGCCGGATGCTGTTCAACTTGGCAGACCAAGGGCAAGCGTCACCCGCTTTTAAAAGAATATCTAAAACAGGTGTTCCTTCCTTGGCGATTCTTATGTCAGCCGGTGCTTTGCTGATTGGAGTTGTGCTGAATTATTTTGTGCCGGAAAAAGTATTTGTATGGGTAACAAGTATTTCGACGTTTGGCGCGATTTGGACGTGGGCGATGATTTTGCTGGCCCAGCTGAAATTTAGAAAGAATTTGCCGGAAAAAGAGCGGAAATCATTAAAGTTTGCAGCGCCATTTTGGCCGATCGGTTCTTATCTTTCTCTAGCTTTTCTGGCAATGGTTGTCGTTTTGATGGCCTTCTCGCCGGATACGCGAATTGCTTTGTATGTCGGTCCGTTATGGCTGTTATTTTTAGTAGGAATGTATTACGGCAAAGGCTTGCAAAAGCAAAGCCAGCGCTCTTAACAATAACCCCCAAGGGCTTTCAGGCTCTTGGGGGTCGTCTTGTTAAAATACTTTCTTTTTGCCGCGATCTTCCTTCAGAATTTCCACTGCTTCCCGGAAGCGCTGTGAGTGAATGACTTCCCGTTCCCGCAAATAACGGAGGCCGTCATTTAAATCAGGATCATCACTTAAATCAATCAACCACTGGTAAGTCGCCCGCGCTTTCTCTTCGGCTGCAATATCTTCGTATAAATCAGCAATCGGGTCGCCCTTTGCCTGTATATAGGTAGCTGTCCATGGAACGCCGGCTGCATTATGATAGAATAGCGCTTTATCATGATCGGCAAAATGATCGGCGAGTCCCGCTGCCTTCATTTGATCCGGTGTTGCATCCTTTGTCAATTTATAGACCATTGTAGCGATCATTTCCAAATGGGCAAATTCTTCTGTCCCGATATCGGTGAGCAGGCCGACTACTTTATCGGGAATGGTGTAACGCTGATTTAAATAGCGCAGAGCGGCGGCTAATTCTCCATCCGCCCCGCCGTATTGTTCGATTAAGTATTTAGCAAGCCGCGGATTGCACGTGCTTACTCTTACTGGATATTGTAATTTTTTTTCATATACCCACATAGCAGTCTCCTTTCAGCCATCACTTTCTTATACTTGCCAAGGCCACGGGGCTTCCTTGTAATCAAACGGGTAGCGGGCATAGCTGTATCCGAAGCTTGTTAAGGCGCCGTATTTTTTTTCAAACTCTTTTTTGAGGCCTTTGCTTAATTTTACATATTCGTTATACTGTTTCACCGCTTCGAGATCGTCCGGGTGGGTATGGAGATAAAGGACTAATTCGACAATGACAAAATCGACAGCTTGAATTTCTTCTAGCTCAGTGTAATATTCAAGGGGCAGCTGCTTCATTCCCTAACCCCCTTCTTCATTTCCTTCACCGAATAATAGGGGTCGTAAAAGCATTTCCAAAGTGTCCCGGCCTTTAGAGCCTCATAGGCTGGAAATTGCGCAAGGCCCGGCGGCTGGTACCCGACGTATAACTCAGGCGGGGTGGAATATCTTTTTACTGTTATGGGCGGACAGGGGTCCAGCGGGCTTATATATGGACGGTATGTTTTGTACCAGGTGTGTTTGCTCATTCCCTTCCTCCTTTTTTATAGTTCAATCTATATGTATGGGGAGAGGGGGAATATTATTTCTTTTTTTGGTTCAATCTGTTATTCTGATTATTATTTTGCAATTCATCATTACTCAAGGAACGAAGGGAAATTATCATGTGGTATTTTTTACTGGCTTGTCTAATCCTGCTGCCTGGCTTGGCGGTTTTTATGTGGAGAGAGGCCCAGCGAAATGAAGTGAAGACAGATAGGCGTGTATTCCCGGATTATCCGTGGGAGAGGTCGCTGACACTCTTTTTTATTTCTGATATTCATCGGCGGGTCATCCACCCGTCGCTTATTGAAAAGGTTAAAGGGAAAGCGGATGTTGTGATTATTGGCGGTGACCTGGCGGAGAAGGGGGTGCCTCTAAGCAGGGTGTCCAATAACTTGAAACGCTTAAGGCAGATAGCACCTGTTTTTTTCGTGTGGGGAAATAATGATTATGAAATCCCGGAGGCTGACTTGGAGAGGCTGTTCAAAGAGCATAGCGTCCATGTCTTGCGCAATGCATCCGTTTGCTTGCCGGGAAGCGAAGGAGAATCGGCCGTATATCTGCTTGGCGTAGACGATTTCAGCAAGGGCCACAGCAGCAAAGCAGCCGCTTTTCAAGGGGTGCCAGCCCAAGCATTTAAAATCCTGGTCAGTCATAACCCTGTTTTTCAAAGAAAGCTGACTGCCGCTGATGGGATCTCTCTTTTTTTAAGCGGGCATACACACGGCGGACAAATTCGTCTGTTTGGCATCGGTCCTTATAAAGAAGGCGGTTGGGAAAAGCACGGAGACATGGATATGCTCATCTCTAATGGTTATGGAACAAGTGCGGTACCGCTCCGGCTCGGTGCCAAAGCAGAGACCCATTTAATTACACTTACGGGGGAGGAGCGGGCGTCTTCATTAAAATCTCATAACAACTCACCATCTGCGTTCTGATTCATAGTATGTCGTAAAGAGGTCCTTAAGCAGGGGGCAGCAAACTATGAGGATAGAGCGTTTATCAGATAATAAGGTAATGCTTTCCGTTACTTATGAAGAGTTAAGAAAAAAAGGCTGTTTGAAAAAGCATATTCTCGAGGACTCCTATATTTGGCATGAGATCTTTGATGAGATGCTGGATGTGATTGAAGAACAGCTGGATATTGACACAGAAGGAATGATTGCTATTGAAGTTCATTCTATGTCAGGTGATGAGCTAGTTTTAATTTTAACGATTGACCACTTCGACTTTTTAAATAAAGTGGAGGAGGCGCCGGCAGAGATAGAAGATGAATATGGCTGTGAGTTAACATTTAAGTTTGCTGATATTGAAGATGTGATTGGGTTAGTTCACGATGAGAAAAAAGTGAGGGCTATACAAAGTTCCCTTTTCTATTTCAAAGATGCTTATTATCTTTGTTTCTCTTTTGACTTTGATAGCCAGTTTGATGACCTTGAGTCCGCTTTGCTTGAGTATGGCTGGATGTCCAGCCTTTCTGAGGAGTTATTGAAAGAATACGCGATTCAAGTCATCCCCGAAGAGGCGACAGCAAAGATTTATGAATACTTCGTGAAGAAAGCATAATTCCCGCAAGACCTATCCGTTGAAAGTCCGGTGATTTTCTCCTATCATCAAAATAGAGCAGGAAATTTTGTTGCACGGAGAATAGGGAGTGGAATTATGCAAAAGGAAGATTGTATTATTGTCGGCGGCGGACCATGCGGGTTATCTGCTGCGATTGCTCTGCAAGGGATTGGCAAAGACCCGCTTGTCATTGAGAAAGGAAACATTGTCAATTCGATTTATAATTATCCGACACACCAGACGTTTTTCAGCTCAAGTGAAAAGCTGGCTATCGGTGATGTGCCTTTTATTATTGAGGAACGCAAGCCAAAGCGCAATCAGGCACTTACGTATTATCGGGAAGTAGTGAAGATGAAACAGCTTCGCATTCACCGGTTCGAAACAGTTGAAAAGGTAAAAAAGCTGTCTGATGATTCATTCTGTGTATACACATCAGCTGGAACGTACGAAGCCAAATATGTCATCATTGCAACAGGCTATTATGATCATCCGAATTATATGCATATTCCGGGGGAAGGGCTCGATAAAGTGTTTCATTACTTTAAAGAGGCCCACCCTTATTTTGATACGGATGTCGTTGTCATCGGCGGCAAAAACTCGGCAGTGGATGCGGCGTTAGAGCTTCATAAAGCTGGAGCGCGTGTAACCGTTCTTTATCGTGGCAGCGAGTATTCAAAAAGTATTAAGCCGTGGATTCTTCCTGAATTTGACGCGCTCGTCCGAAACGGAGACATTCATATGGAATTTCAGGCAGAGGTAACAGAGATTACAAAAGATACTGTCGTATATAACCGGCAAGGCAAAGAAAAGCGCTTGAAAAATGATTTTGTGTTTGCGATGACGGGCTATCATCCTGACCATAGCTTTCTCGAAGCAATGGGCATTGGCATTGATCGGGAGACCGGGCGGCCAATTTACGATGAGGAAACGAAAGAAACGAATGTCGAAGGGGTTTTTATTGCCGGAGTCATTGCGGCCGGAAATAACGCCAACGAGATTTTTATCGAAAATGGCCGCTTTCATGGCGGGGAGATTGCGGCTGCTATTGCTGAGAGGGAAAGAGAATAACAAAAAAGCGGGTGAATGTCGCCCGCTTTTTTGTTATTCAAATAGCTTTTCAAGATTGATCGGCTGCTCAGCTCCCAGGGCAATCAGCAGCTTCAGCCGGGCTTTTTGTCCGTTCAAGCCGTTGGAGAAGGTGGCCCCGAGCTCTTTTAATTGTTTGCCTCCGCCTTCATAGCCATATATATCCTGGACAATGCCGTTAAAGCATCTTGATACAAGCACAACAGGGATGTTCTCAGCGATCAAATCTTTCACAGCTGAGACGGCTGCTGGCGGAAGGTTGCCTTGTCCAAGCGCTTCAATGACCACCCCATCATAGCGAAGCTCCTTTAGGGCTGACAGCAAATAAGAGTCCATGCCGGCATATGCTTTGATTAACGCAACGCGCTTATCGACAGCAGATACAGGGATCTTCTGGCGGCGGGCAGGCTCATGGTGGAAAAGAATTTTCCTTTTTGTAATAATCCCGACCGGTCCGTACTGTGGACTTTGAAAAGTAGAGATATTGCTTGTATGTGTCTTAGTAACGTTATCTGCTGAATGGATCTCATCATTTAAGACGACGAGCACCCCTTTTCCTTTGGCTTCACTGCAGGCAGCGACCCGGATGGATGAAAGCAAGTTATACAGTCCGTCGGCGCCGATTTCGTTGCTTGAACGCATCGCACCCGTTACTACAACCGGAATGTCTGTTGCCAGCGTTAGATCGAGAAAATAAGCTGTTTCCTCTAGTGTATCTGTTCCATGTGTAATAACGACGCCATCAAATGGCTCTTTCGCCAATGTGCCATCAATTAAATTCTTCAGCGCCAGCATCTCTTTCGGAGTGATATGAGGCGAAGGGAGGTGGAAAGGAGCAGCAGAAACAATTTCAGCTTCCTCATCCATTAAATGGTTGAATGAAAATAACGGATTCGTCTCCGCCGGCTTCACGGCACCTGATTGTTTGTCTTCCTCCATTGAAATGGTCCCGCCTGTATGAATAACAAATATTCGTTTTTTTGACAAAAGAAAAAACCCCCATTGGACAAATTTGGATTATCTATGTTCAATCCTTTTTAATAATGATACGATGAAGAAAACCGAAAGAAAAGAGGATAAGATTAATGCTGGCGGTTTTTTCAGCAGGCGTGGCTCCCGGGCTGGCGCTTCTATGCTATTTTTACTTAAGAGATCAATATGAAACAGAACCGGTGACTACTGTTGCCAAAGCTTTCATTTATGGAGTGCTGCTTACTTTTCCGGTGATGTTTATCCAATATGTGCTTACAGAGGAGAAGATTGTTCTTTCCAATGTTGTTTCAGCTTTTTTGATGAGCGGACTGCTTGAGGAGTTTGTGAAATGGTTCATCCTCTTTTATCTGATTTATCAGCATATGGACTTCGATGAACCGTACGATGGCATTGTATATGGAACGAGTGTGTCGCTCGGATTTGCTACGGCAGAAAATATTCTCTATCTGCTTGCCTACGGAGTCGAGCACGCTTTTCTCCGGGCGCTGCTGCCGGTCTCAAGTCATGCGCTCTTTGGCGTGCTGATGGGATTTTATTTTGGGAAAGCCAAATTCAGCAGGGATGGGAAGAAAAACAGAAGGCTGTGGATCTCCCTGGCCATTCCGTTTTTCTTGCACGGATTGTACGACTACATTTTGTTTATTGAGTCTGCCTGGTTATATTATATGGTTCCGTTTATGCTATTTCTCTGGTGGCTGGCGCTTAAAAAAGTGAAGCAAGCCCATAAACTATCTGATCAGCATTATTTGCGGATTGTACAGGATAAAAGCTCGTAAGGAAAGAAACAGCAAAGAAGACTATCTGAAGAGGCTCTTAATGGAAAGGGCTTCTCAAGCTGCATGCAGCCTTGATGAACATCAAAGGCTGCGTGCAGCTTTTTTTATTTTGCTTGTAGATGAAACTGGCTGATTTCCATTCCGGGCGCTTTGCTTTTCGCAGAGCGGAAAGCGAGTTTCCTCGGCGCCAGCGCCTCTGCAGGAAGCGGATTCGCATCATTCTTTCACAAAGCCGTATAAAAATATGTACCTTGCAAAAAATATCCGTACACATCATCTATCAGATGGAGGATAAAAAAGATGAGAATTCGTCTCAATATGAAACAAACAGCTCTTGTTCTGTCGTTTGCTATCAGTCTCTTCACCTGCAGTCTGCTTGTTATGCCGGAAACATCGCGGGCATTTTCAGGGCAGGTTATCCAAAAGGGAGCTTCTGGCGACGATGTCATAGAGCTTCAGGCAAGGCTCCAATACATCGGCTATTACAAAGGGAAAATTGATGGCGTATATGGCTGGGGAACTTACTGGGCTGTACGGAACTTTCAGGAAGCCTTTGGATTGCCGATTGACGGCCTTGTAGGAGCTACAACAAAGAACAAACTAGTGAAAGCCTCGAAGTATGATAAAAGTTATGTTAAATCACAAATAGCCAAAGGCCGATCTTTTACTCATTACGGAAAAGGGTCTTCTGGGAAAAAGCAGACCGCTCAAAATGTGCCGCCCGGTTTTTCGCAAAATGATATTCAATTGATGGCTAATGCCGTGCACGGCGAAGCGCGCGGTGAGCCGTATGAAGGGCAGGTAGCCGTCGCGGCAGTTATCTTAAACCGTGTAGAAAGCCAAAGCTTTCCTAATACAGTTTCAGGAGTGATTTTTGAACCTAGAGCTTTTACCGCTGTGGCAGATGGGCAAATTTGGCTGACACCGAATCAAACGGCAAAGAAAGCGGTGCTGGATGCTATTAACGGATGGGATCCAACGAGCAATGCCTTATATTATTTCAATCCTGATACCGCAACAAGTGCATGGATTTGGACAAGGCCGCAAATTAAAAAAATCGGAAAGCATATTTTCTGCCAATAAAAAAGGGGGGACTGCAATGCTGCGTACGTTAGCTGTTGTTGTATTATCGCTGGCCGCTGTAGGAGTTGGTTTCTGGGGCTACCAGGAGCATAAGGAAAAAAATGCAATTTTAATTAATGCGGAAAACAACTATCAGCGTGCCTTTCATAATTTGACCTTTGGCATAGACCGCATCCATGATCAAATTGGAGCCACTTTGGCAATGAATTCCCGTAAGTCCCTTTCGCCAGCCCTTGCGGATGTATGGCGCTTGACCTCCCAGGCACAAAGCGATGTGGGGCAGCTGCCATTAACACTGCTGCCGTTTAACAAAACAGAAGAACTGCTTGGCAGTATCGGAGAGTTCAGCTATAAGACAGCTGTTCGGGACTTAGACAAGGAGCCGCTTACGGATAAAGAATATGCCCGCTTGAAAAGCTTATATAAGCAATCGGGCAATATTCAAAATGAATTAAGAAAAGTTCAGCATATGACACTAAAAAATAATTTAAGATGGATGGATGTTGAACTGGCTTTAGCTACCGAAAAAGAAGGGGAAGACAATACTATTATTGACGGATTTAAAACTGTTGAGAAGAAAGCGGAGGGCTACAGCGAAACAAATACGGACCCGCTTCCAGGCAATACCAATCAGTTGAGCGCCAATTACTTAAAAGATAATAAAGGCGCGCCGATTTCTAAAAAGGAAGCACAGACTAAAGCACTAAATTACATTCAGATGAAACAGGTGAACGATATAAAAGTAACAAAGAGCGGAAAAGGTTCGGATTTTTCTTTTTACAGTGTTTACATGAAAAATAAATATGGCGAAGAAGCGAACATCGATATAACAAGAAGGGGCGGTTATCCGCTTTGGTATATCGTGGACAGGGAAATAGGAAAGCAGAACATTAGTTTAAATGAAGCTAGTGATAAGGCGGTTGCTTTTCTAAATCGTCACCAAATGAAAGGGCTGGTACTAGATGACAGTACCCAATATGATAATGTTGGCGTATTCGCTTTCGTAGGCCAGCAGAGCGGTATTCGTATATATCCTGATGCAGTGAAAGTGAAGGTAGCCCTTGATAACGGACAGGTGATCGGGGTAACGGCAAATGAATATTTCGAAAATCACCATAACCGAAAGCTAAGCAAGCCGGCGTTGACCGAGAAGGAAGCGGAAGAGTTTATTAACCAGCGAGTGAACATTCAAGAGAAGAGGCTGGCGGTTATTCAAAATGAGCTTAACCAAGAAGTACTCTGTTATGAGTTTTTAGGCACCCTTGGAGAAGAAACGTATCGGATTCTTATCAATGCCAAAGACGGCACCGAGGAGCAAGTTGAAAAGCTGCGCCAAGTGGAACCAGTTTATGACAACCTTTTATAAAAATGCCAATTCAGGCGTTATTCTATTGCCTTTTCACTAATCACCCTCTATAATTCGAAGAAAGAATGGGTGTAATTACCCATCGGGGAAGGAATTAGGTGGGTGATAAAGATGATTGAAACAGGGATGCAGCTGCTGCTGTTTTCTACAGAGCAGGAACAGGAAGAGCAATATCGCTGCCGGGTGGCGGATACTGACGAGGGAATGATCCTCATCGATTATCCGGTGAATATAAGCACAAACCGTTCCACTTTTTTTGTGGATGGAACGAGACTGTCGGCTGAGTTTGTTGACCCGAAATATTCCTCGGCCGTTTATGCCTTTACAACCGAAGTAGCAGGACGGACGAAGAGGGATATTCCGCTGTTAATTCTTCGCGATCCTGGACCGGAAAAGTATGTCCGCATTCAGAGACGTAAATTTGTCCGTGTGCAAATCCCGGTTGATGCAGCCATTCACTTCGAGAACTCGGCTGCCTTTACGGCTGCAACAGAGGATATTAGCGCTGGCGGAATCGCCGTTTCTTTACCGGAGGGCATAGAGGTGAGCCATGGAGACCAAGGCAGGATTTATCTTTCCTTGCCGATGCAATCAGGCGAGCATCATTATTTTGAAATAATGGGGCGGGCTGTCCGGGTGCGCACAGACGATAAAGGGCGTAAATTTGTTTCTGTGGAATTTGTCAATCTTGAGGAGGCAGAGCAGCAAATCCTGCTTCGCTTCTGCTTTGAGCGTCAGTTGATTATGAAAAGAAAAGGATTAATTTAATGACCTCCTGCCAGCCGGCAGGCTTTTTTTTGGAGAAATAATCTTACTCCTTATGATAGAATAAGGAGAAAAAATGTTTAGAAGGTGAACGCCATGAAAAAACAAATGCAAATCGCCATTGATGGCCCAGCTGCTGCGGGGAAGAGCACAGTAGCGAAAATCATTGCTGAAAAACTATCCTATATTTACATCGATACTGGTGCTATGTACCGTGCGCTAACGTATAAAGCCCTCCAAGCCCAGGCCGATTTGGAAGATGCGGACGAGCTGCTGCAGCTGCTCCGGGAGTCCGTTATTGATTTAAAACCGGGAGAAGCCGGTCAACTCGTATTAATAAATGGCAAAGATGTGACAGATGAAATCAGAACGAGCGAAGTGACAAATTCAGTTTCTTTCGTTGCCAAGCATGCGCCTGTGCGCGAAGAGATGGTGAAACGCCAGCAGCTGTTCGCTGAAAAGGGCGGAGTGGTCATGGATGGGCGCGATATTGGCACTCATGTTCTTCCTAATGCAGACGTAAAAATTTTTCTGAAAGCAAGTGTCGAAGAACGGGCAAAAAGAAGGCATTTGGAGAATATTTCTAAAGGATTTTCCTCAGATATAGAGAAATTAAAAGAAGAGATTATTCTCCGGGACAAAAGGGACTCAGAGCGTGAAGCTGCACCGCTGAAAAAAGCGGAAGATGCGATAGAGCTGGATACAACTTCCTTGTCCATTGCGGACGTAGTTGACCAAATCATCTCAATTGCGAAAGAAAGGGAACAGGCATGGTAACATTTTATACAATCGCCAGATCAGTCGTGAAATCGGTGCTGATGCCTCTCTACCGCATAGAAGTTCGCGGTATCGAGCATTTTCCGAAAGAAGGCGGCGTACTTTTGTGCAGCAATCATATCGATAATCTCGATCCTCCGGTTGTAGGGATCACAGCCCCGCGGCCTATCCTATTCATGGCAAAGGAAGAATTGTTTAAAGTTCCTGTTTTCGGGAAAATGTTAGCTAACTTAAATGCCTTTCCCGTAAAAAGAGGAGCGAGTGACCGAGAAGCTTTGCGTAAGGGTCTGAAGTTTTTAAAAGAAGGAAAGGTATTAGGGCTTTTCCCCGAGGGCACCCGTTCAAAAACAGGGGAAATCGGTGAAGGGATGGCAGGAGCAGGCTTTTTTGCTTTGCGCACAGATGCGCAGGTGGTGCCGTGCGCCATCATTGGTCCTTATAAAATGTTCCGCAAGGTGAAAGTGATTTACGGTCCTCCGATTGATATGGAGGAATTGCGCAGCCGCAAAGCAAGCGCCGAAGAAACAACCGCCGTTATTATGTCTCATATCCGCCGTCTAAAAGAGGAAGCCTATTAAAAGCATACTGCTTGACAAATGTCGGCAATTGTTAGAAGTTAGTAGAAAGAATATTTTATCAAATAAATGTAAAGCAGTTCTGTATTAAGGAGGAGTACATATGACAGAGGACATGAATCAAGTAGAAGTGAACAATTACGCAGTGGGCGATAAAGTGCAAGCAACTGTAGTAAAGGTGGAAGAAAAACAAGTTCAGGTCGAAATTGAAGGAAGCAAAAAAGACGGTATCATCCCAATCAGCGAACTGTCCAGCCTTCATGTTGAAAAAGCTACTGACGTAGTAAAAGAAGGCGACAAGCTTGAGCTCCAAGTAACAAAGGAAGAGGATGACCTCTATGTTCTTTCCAAGCGAAAAGCAGATGCCGAAAAGGCATGGGAAGAAATGCAAAAACGCTTCGAAAACGGAGATGTATTTGAAGCGGAAGTCAAAGAAGTGGTAAAAGGCGGTCTTGTGGTTGATCTCGGGATTCGCGGCTTCATCCCTGCCTCTTTAGTTGAAGATCATTACGTAGAGGATTTTGAGGATTACAAAGGAAAAACAATGAACTTTAAGATTGTTGAGCTTGATCAGGAGAAAAACCGCTTAATTTTGTCTCACCGTGCTGTAATTGACCTGCAAAAGTCAGAAAACAAAAAGAAAGTCCTTTCCGAAATTCAAGCAGGCGACGTTCTTGAAGGGAAAGTTCAACGCCTTACTGATTTTGGCGCGTTCGTTGACATTGGCGGCGTAGATGGGCTTGTTCACATTTCTCAATTGTCACATGAGCATGTAGAAAAGCCGTCTGACGTAATCCAGGAAGGCCAGGAAGTCAAAGTGAAAGTCTTATCTGTAGACCGTGACAGTGAAAGAATTTCCTTGTCCATTAAAGAGACGCTTCCGGGACCTTGGGCAGATATTGCTGAGAAAGCTCCAGTGGGCGCTGAATTAACAGGCACAGTGAAACGTCTTGTATCTTACGGAGCATTCGTGGAAGTTTTCCCTGGAGTAGAAGGGCTAGTTCACATCTCGCAAATTTCTAACCGGCACATCGGTACTCCTCATGAGGTTCTGAAAGAAGGCGAGGAAGTAAAGGTGAAAGTGCTTGATGTTAATGAGGAAGAAAACCGTCTTTCATTGACAATGAAGCCATTTGACGAAGAGCCGGCGGCAGAAGAAAACGAATCTTACAGCATGCCTGAAGAAAATACCGGCTTTCAGCTTGGTGAAATGATTGGCGATAAGCTGAAAGGGTTAAAACGGGGCGAATAAGAAGAGCATATAGGCAGTCTGCTCTTTTTAACAGGGTCAATATAGAAGAAGCTAAGTTCGGATCTGTTTAAATAGATCCGTTCTTCTGCTTTTTGAACCTATAGTATAAGAAAACGGTGATGAATAGTGACGAGGGCACAAAGAAAACGGGATCATATTAAGTATGCGCTTTCAACCGGCCAAAGCAGGCGGACCGGCTTTGATGATATCGAATTTGTCCATCAGAGTCTTCCGGACACATCGCTAGAAGAAGTATCGATTCAAACAAAAATTGGCGGACTTTCATTAGGTTCGCCGATTTTTATCAATGCAATGACGGGCGGCGGGGGAAAAGACACGGAGAGGATCAATGGTCAGCTGGCTGTGGCGGCAAGAGAGGCAGGAGTAGCGATGGCGGTCGGTTCTCAAATGTCCGCTTTGAAAAACCCCGAGGAAAGACAGTCGTTTGTAATCGTTCGCAAGCTGTATAAGGAAGGAATCATTTTTGCCAATCTTGGCAGCGAAGCAACGGTGGAACAAGCGGAGGCAGCGGTGCACATGATTGAAGCTGATGCGCTGCAAATCCATTTAAATGTTATTCAGGAATTAACTATGCCGGAAGGGGACAGGAGCTTTAAAGGGGCGCTTGAACGAATTGAACGGATTGCCGAGATGCTGCCTGTACCCGTGTTTGTGAAAGAAACCGGCTTTGGCTTAGGAAGAGAAGCGGCAGAAAAGCTCGCAAAGTTGCCCGTTGCTGCAATGGACGTGAGCGGATTCGGCGGCACTAATTTTGCTGCTGTGGAAAACAAGCGCCGGGCAAATAAGCTGGACTATTTTAGTCACTGGGGGATTCCGACTGCTGCAGCTATTATAGAGTGCGCCGCAGTGGACGGCGGGCCGGATGTAATTGCCTCCGGCGGACTTCAACACAGCTTGGATGCCGCCAAGTCGCTCGCCCTTGGAGCGGCCGCGGCCGGAATGGCCGGTACCTTTCTCAAGGTGTTGATGGACGAAGGGCCAGAAGCTTTAAGAGATGAATTGTTTGCTGTACATAATGACCTCAAGCTGATTATGTGTGCGGTTGGCGCAAGGAGCGTGACGGATTTGCGACAAGCTCCTCTTATTATTAAGGGAGAGACTTTTCACCGTCTGCATGTTCGCGGATATGAGCCGGCAGCCTTTAGCCAAAGATAGAAAAGCAGCGGTTATTTTCAAAAACACAGGATTATAGTTGCTTGCCATCTGGAATATTGATAAAATGAACGAGTTCAGAAAAGCCCTTCTCCTGCTAGAAGGGTTTTATTTGTACGGATGGAGAAGCTAAAACAGAGAGAATGTATGCATGGAAAGGGTGAACCAAATGGTGAAACCAGTTGTCGCGATTGTCGGCCGTCCGAACGTCGGAAAATCAACCATTTTTAACCGGATTGTCGGTGAAAGAATTTCAATTGTTGAAGATGTTCCAGGGGTTACGAGAGATCGCATATATAGTACAGGTGAATGGCTCAATAATGAATTTAATATTATTGACACTGGCGGAATTGACCTTGGAGACGAACCGTTTCTAGAGCAAATTCGCCAGCAAGCAGAAATTGCTATTGACGAAGCAGATGTCATTGTTTTTTTAACGAGCGGCCGCGAAGGAGTCACAACAGCGGATGAGGAAGTGGCGAAAATACTATACCGCTCGAAGAAACCCGTAGTATTAGCCGTTAATAAAGTGGATAATCCCGAAATGAAAAGCCAAATTTATGATTTTTACGCCCTGGGCTTTGGCGAGCCGTTTCCGATTTCCGGTGCGCATGGGATCGGGCTTGGAGATATGCTTGACGCTGTAGTCGGTCATTTTCCGGATGCCGAATCAGAAGAATACGATGAGGATGTCATTAAGTTTTCCTTGATCGGCCGTCCAAATGTCGGGAAATCCTCCCTGGTAAATGCTTTGCTCGGGGAAGACCGGGTCATTGTCAGCGATATTGCAGGGACGACAAGGGATGCCATTGACTCGCCTTATGAGTATGAAGACCAGGAATATGTCATTATTGACACGGCCGGTATGCGCAAAAAAGGAAAAGTCTACGAAACGACGGAGAAATACAGTGTGCTTCGTGCGCTTCGTGCCATTGAACGTTCAGACGTGGTTCTTGTTGTATTAAATGCCGAAGAAGGCATTCGGGAACAGGATAAACACATTGCCGGCTACGCCCATGAAGCTGGACGGGCTGTGATTATTGTCGTCAATAAATGGGACGCGATTGAAAAAGACGAAAAAACAATGAAGGAATTTGAGGAAAAAATCAGAAGCCATTTCTTATTCCTTAGTTATGCGCCAATCGTCTTTCTTTCAGCTAAAACGAAGAAGCGGGTACATACGCTCCTTCCAGTGATTAACCAGGTCAGCGAGAATCACAGCATGCGCGTTCAATCGAGCGTCTTGAATGATGTGATCATGGATGCGGTAGCCATGAACCCGACACCTACGGATAAAGGCAAGCGCTTGAGAATTTATTATGCAACCCAGGTAGCGGTCAAGCCGCCGACCTTTGTTGTCTTTGTGAATGAACCAGAATTGATGCACTTCTCTTATGAGCGCTTTTTGGAAAATCGCATTCGTGAAGCGTTCGATTTTGAAGGAACGCCGATACGTATCCTTTCACGGGCCCGAAAATAAAGAAAAGCTGGTGAATATTCATGAGAAATAAAGAGAACATTGCAATGCTTGGCGCAGGCAGCTGGGGAACTGCACTTGCTATTGTCCTTGCTGATAATGGCCATGAGGTTTGCCTGTGGACAAAAAACGAAAGCCGTGTAGAAGAAATCAACGAAAAGCATACGAATCTGCAGTACTTGCCGGAGATTCAGCTGCCTGAAACTATACGGGCTTCAAGCTCAATAGAAACGGCATTAAGAGGGACGGATATAGTGGTGCTCGCTGTTCCCACGAAAGCGATCCGTGAAGTGCTTCAGTTAATCAAAAGCGTCCGGAAAGAGCCGTTTACAGCTGTTCATGTAAGCAAAGGAATCGAACCGGACACACTGATGCGGATATCAGAAATGATCAGAGAAGAACTGCCGGAGGAGCTCTGCAAGGACATCGTCGTACTTTCGGGCCCGAGCCATGCCGAAGAAGTCAGCTTGCGCCATCCGACGACGGTAACCGTGTCTTCAGATAATATTGATGCTGCGGAAAAAGTTCAGGACATTTTTATGAATCAGCATTTTCGTGTGTATACCAACCCGGATGTGATCGGCGTTGAAATTGGAGGGGCATTGAAGAATATTATTGCCCTCGGAGCCGGTATTTCTGATGGTCTTGGATATGGGGATAATGCAAAGGCAGCTTTAATTACGAGGGGACTGGCGGAAATTGCTCGGCTTGGCACTAAAATGGGTGCTGATCCGCTTACTTTCTCCGGCCTGACGGGGATCGGCGATTTAATTGTGACATGTACAAGCGTCCACTCACGGAATTGGCGTGCTGGGAATATGCTAGGAAAAGGGCAGAAGCTTCAAGACGTTCTTGACAATATGGGAATGGTGGTAGAAGGTGTGCGAACCACAAGAGCTGCCCGGCAGCTTTCGCTGAAATATGGAGTGGAGATGCCTCTCACCGAAGCCCTGTATCAAGTTTTATTTGAAGGGAAAGATCCTAAAACAGCGGTGGACGAGTTAATGGCCCGGATGAAAACCAATGAAATGGAAAGTTTGGTTGACATCATTGACCGCAATCAAGAGAACTAGCTAACGGGCGTTTGTATAATCACCGTTTAGACTGCAGTCATATAATGAAATGAATAAGCCAGCACTTAATAAATTGGCGGCCGTTACAGCTAAAGCAGCTTTTGCTGCTTTGGCTCTTTTTGTGCGGCTGGATGGTCCATGTTATGTTATAATCATGACGAAAAGAAGAGAGGCTTCGGCGGGAGCTTCCAAGGTAGAATGATCGATCAAGGAAAGGGGCAATAGAAGATGTCAGCATCCATGATGAATATGTGGATCTCTTTTATAGGAATGGGTTTAATGATCCTATCGGTTTTTGCCATCTATGTAAGCCGTTATAAATTAAAAAATGGTTTTTTGAAAGCCATCTCTGCTCTTATAGCTTATGCTTGTATGATTATTGGCGGATTGATTATGGTGTATATTGTATTCAGCGGTCCAGCTTGAAGATTGAAGGAGAGAGTCAGCGAATGAAGAAACTAGCAATTGTGCTTATCGTCACCCTTGTATCTGCTTTTATGAGCGGCTGTATGTTCCCGGATGACCAGCGCGCAGAAAATAAGGTGCCTTATGAGGATCAAATTCGGACGGTTCAATCGGCAGTTGATCAATTCAAAGAGGCAAATGGCGGAATCTTGCCGATTAAAACAAAAGAGGCGGATACCCCGCTTTATGAAAAGTATCCAATAGATTTTAAGAAGATTGCACCGCAGTATATGGCTGAACCTCCGGGGAATGCCTTTGAGTCAGGAGGCGTTTTCCAATATACGCTCGTGAATGTTGAAAAAAATCCAACGGTCAAACTAATTGATTTGCGCATGGCTGAGCAAATCAGAGACGTTCAATTGCGCATTCAGTCGCAAGGGTATCCCCCTTTTAAAGATAAAATCGCCAATAATGTATTTTCATTAGATTTCAAAAAGATTGGCTTTAAAGAAGAGCCTTATGTTGTCAGCCCGTATACCCAGCAAAATTTGCCGCTTGTCATCTCAGGTGATGGCCGGATTTATGTAGATTACAGCAGCGATTTATATGCAGCGCTTAAAAAATCCAAAGCAGAGGCAAAGCAAGGGGAAGATATCCGGACATTGCTCTTGGAGGATTCGCCGTTTGCCCCTGGATTTTCCCTTCCGTATACGGTAAATGACAAAAATGAACCGATTTTTATGGTTAAGTAAAGAGAAGCCGTCCATTTATTGGATGGCTTCTTTTATTTTGTAGGAATATTTTTCAGTCATATAAAAGCAGGACAACATCATACAATTTACTGTAGGAACGATACCGCTAATAAAAAAAGCAAACAATAAAGTCGGGAGGGAATTTCTTGGAAAAAGCAGATATTTTTAAAGATATAGCTGAACGGACGGGTGGAGATATCTATTTAGGAGTTGTCGGGGCGGTCCGTACGGGGAAATCCACGTTCATAAAAAAATTTATGGAACTGCTAGTTCTTCCTAATATAGACAACGAAGCGGAAAAAGCGAGAGCGCTTGATGAATTGCCGCAGAGCGCAGCAGGCAAACAAATTATGACAACTGAGCCTAAGTTTGTGCCCAATCAGGCCATTTCTATAAATGTGGATGAAGGACTTTCAGTAAATGTGAGGCTTGTTGATTGCGTTGGTTATGTCATTGAGGGCGCTAAAGGGTATGAAGATGAGAATGGACCGCGAATGATTCATACGCCTTGGTTTGAAGAACCGATTCCTTTTCATGAAGCGGCGGAAATCGGGACGCGCAAAGTGATTCAGGAACATTCCACCATCGGCGTGTTGATCACGACTGACGGAACGGTTGGGGAAATTCCAAGAGCTAATTATTTAGAAGCGGAAGAGCGGCTTGTAGAGGAATTGAAAGAAGTCGGGAAACCGTTCATTATGATTGTGAACTCGGCGCGTCCTCATCATGCCGAGACAGAGAGTCTTCGAGAAAGCCTTGCTGAGAAATATGATATTCCAGTAGTTGCCATGTCAGTTGAGAGTATGAGAGAAACAGATGTTATGAGTGTCCTGCGTGAAGCTTTATTTGAATTTCCGGTGCATGAGGTGAACGTGAACCTGCCGGGATGGGTCATGGTGCTGAAAGAAAATCACTGGCTGCGCGGCCATTATCAAGAGGCTATTAAAGAAACCGTGCAGGATATTAAACGCCTTCGGGATGTTGACCGGGTGATCGGACAGTTTGATCAATATGAATTTATTGAGAATGCCGGCTTGGCAGGAATGGATATGGGGCAAGGTGTGGCAGAAATCGATTTGTTCGCCCCGGATGAGCTGTATGACCGGGTGTTGAAGGAGATTGTTGGGGTGGAAATCCGCGGAAAGGACCACCTGCTGGAATTAATGCAGGAATTTGCCAATGCTAAAACGGAATATGACCAAATTGCCGACGCCTTGCGCATGGTGAAACAGACAGGATACGGCGTGGCAGCCCCATCGCTGACAGATATGAGCCTGGATGAGCCGGAAATCATCAGGCAAGGCTCACGCTTTGGAGTAAGATTAAAAGCGGTCGCTCCGTCTATCCATATGATTAAAGTGGATGTAGAATCTGAATTTGCTCCAATCATCGGAACAGAAAAGCAAAGCGAGGAGCTTGTTCGCTACTTAATGCAGGACTTTGAAGAAGATCCGCTGTCGATCTGGAATTCCGATATCTTCGGACGGAACTTGAGCTCTATTGTAAGAGAGGGGATTCAGGGCAAACTTTCGCTTATGCCGGAAAATGCAAGATATAAGCTGAAAGAAACATTAGAGAGAATTATCAACGAAGGATCAGGTGGCATGATTGCCATTATTTTATAAGTATTTATTTGCGGACTTCCTTTAATGGCAGGGGAGTCTTTTTTGTTTTTTTGCCCCAAACCTAGAAAGAATGAGAATTATTAAGGGATTCTGCTTGATATGGCATTTCTTATGTGATAATCTTTTAACAGAATTAATGTGTGAAAACATTGATTTAAAAGCTTTTCTCATTTTCTATGTATAAAAAATGAGAAAAAAGCTCAGGAATGAAAGTAATGGTAGATGATACAGACTTTCGTTGAAACCCCCTTTGGGAGGAGGTGAATGGCATGAACAAAACAGATTTAATTAATCAAGTTGCAGAAACAGCAGAATTATCCAAAAAAGATGCTACTAAAGCGGTTGAAGCCGTCTTTGATGCCATCCAAAACTCATTAGCAAGCGGAGACAAAGTTCAACTGATTGGTTTCGGAAACTTTGAAGTACGTGAGCGTTCTGCACGCAAAGGGCGTAACCCGCAAACTGGAGCAGAAATCGAAATCGCAGCGAGCAAAGTACCTGCATTTAAACCAGGGAAAGCTTTGAAAGATGCGGTTAAATAACTACATAGCCTAACGGCTACAAGAGAGGCCTTTTTGGCCTCTCTTTTTTATATGGCGAGGCTTGAGTCGGCGGATGTTTCTTGACAGATTCAGAAAAGGAAGCGTAAATCTGCCGTCATGCTGAACAGGCGCTTCCGCTTTTCGTTCAGTTATGCTACTATTTAGTGAGTGTTTTAATTTTACGATGGATAGAGAGGATTGTAGAGGATGGCTGAAGTGAATCGTGCTCAAATTGAAGAAGCAGTTCGTATGATTTTGGAGGCAGTCGGAGAAGATCCAAACCGTGAAGGATTAATTGATACACCTAAGCGGGTAGCTAAGATGTATGAAGAAGTTTTCTCCGGTTTAAATAAAGATCCAAGAGAGTATTTTGAAACGATTTTTGGAGAAGATTACGAAGAACTCGTGTTGGTGAAAGACATTCCTTTTTACTCTTTGTGTGAACATCATCTAGTTCCTTTCTTTGGGCATGCCCATGTGGCATATCTTCCGAAGAATGGCAAAGTAACAGGACTAAGTAAATTGGCAAGAGCAGTGGAGACAGTAGCCAGACGTCCTCAATTGCAGGAACGGATTACGGCTGAGGTGGCCGATGCCATCATGGAAAAGCTCCAGCCGCATGGTGTAATGGTAGTGGTGGAAGCAGAACATATGTGCATGGCTATGCGCGGAGTGAAAAAGCCAGGGGCTAAAACGGTGACAACGGCGGCGCGCGGCAAGTTTGCTAACGATGTTCATTCACGCTCAGAGCTATTAAATTTAATTAAAGGCTGACGGAAGAGAGGTTGAGGGTCGAATGAAGAATAATCAGAATGACTTTATTATGATCCGTGCAGTTGAAGACGGAGTGAATGTGATTGGTTTAACAAGAGGATCCGATACCCGCTTTCACCATTCGGAAAAGCTGGATAAAGGAGAAGTCATGATCGCTCAATTCACGGAGCATACTTCGGCCATTAAAATTCGCGGCCGCGCTAAAATTGTTACAAGTTTCGGTGAAATGGAAAGCGGAAATGAAGCGTAAGGGGTATACGAGATGAATGAATGGCTTGAAAAAAAAACAATGATCAAAAAAGAAGTGCAGCAGCGACTTTCTTATCCGTATTTAAGAAAGTTTATTGAAAAGCCGGAGATAGATGAGGTGCGGCTGCTCGCTTTAATGCTGCCTTTTACGAAAGAACAGCTGTCGTTGAACGAAACGGTAAAATATATTACAACAGCCACCTTAATTCAAATCGCCCTTGATACCCATGAAAAAGTAACGGCTTCATCGAATGAGATTGCAATTGATCAACAGCTGACTGTGCTTGCCGGTGATTATTTTAGCGGACTATATTATCAAATCCTGGCGGAATTAAAGGATATTCGAATGATTCGGGCGCTCTCCGATGCGGTGAAAAGCATTAATGAAAATAAAATTGTCCTTTATCAGCAGGAGCACCAATCTATAGAGTCATTAATGGCCAGCGTCTGTAAAATTGAAACGGAAATTGTCGAACGCTTTTACACAGCTTTCCGTTTTCAATCGGCTTTCCCGCTTGTTTCCCGTTTGCTTTTTGCCAAACGCCTGCTGCGGGAAAAGCAGAGCTTTCTCGAGAGTGGACACGCCTTGACTGCTCAAGCGATCGCAAGCTTAGTGCACCGGCAAGGAGATCCTGCTTTATTGCTGGATAACAGTTCGAGAATTGTGCAAGTGTACGACCGGTATATCGATCAAGCCAAAGAAGAAGCAGAGAAGATGTTAGACTACCGGAGTCCTGCTCATTTCGGGGAGCAGTTATATGGCAGGCTGTATAATGAGGTCTTTAGAAACATAACATATGCGGAAGAAGGTTAAAGAATGCAACAAACGAAAGAAGAAAAAGTCCATGGCGTGTTCGAAAAAATTTCCTCTAATTACGATCATATGAATTCTTTAATCAGCTTTCAACAGCATAAGCGCTGGAGAACGAGCACGATGAAAAAAATGAATGTCCCTGAGAAGGCTTCCGCCTTGGATGTATGCTGCGGAACAGGGGACTGGACGATCGCTCTGGCCGAGGCTGTCGGGCCGGAAGGACGAGTAGTCGGACTCGATTTCAGTCAAAATATGCTGAATGTTGGCAAACAGAAAATAGAGGAAGCTGATTTAGAACAGGTGAAGATGATCCAGGGAAATGCCATGGAACTTCCATTCGATGATCATACGTTTGACTATGTGACCATTGGTTTCGGGCTTCGCAACGTTCCGGATTACATGCAGGTACTTCAGGAAATGCATCGTGTGTTGAAACCGGGAGGGATGGCTGTGTGCCTGGAAACTTCCCAGCCGACCATGCTCGGCTTCCGGCAACTATATTTCTTATATTTTCGTTTTATCATGCCGCTGTTTGGAAAATTGTTTGCGAAAAGCTATAAAGAATATTCCTGGCTTCAGGAATCTGCCCGCGATTTCCCCGGAATGAAAGAATTAAAGCAAATGTTTGAACAGGCAGGGTTTGTCGATGTCAGCTATATATCGCATACCGGCGGTGTAGCAGCAACCCATATTGGTTTTAAACAAAAGTAAATAAGCTGGGTGGAAAACATGAAGTTAACTATGCTGTATTCGTTTCTAAAAGCGGATATTGACTTAATCGAAAAAGAATTAGAACGGGCGATCTCCTCTGCTTCTCCTTCATTGCGGGATGCATCGCTTCATTTGCTGCAGGCAGGCGGGAAACGGATTCGGCCGATTTTTGTCCTGCTTGCTGCTAAATTTGGCGAATACAACATTGAGCGGGTAAAGAATATAGCGGTGGCCCTCGAGTTAATTCACATGGCTTCACTTGTTCATGATGATGTAATTGACAATGCGGAACTCCGGCGCGGCCAGCCGACGGTTAAAGCAGAATGGGATAACCGGGTGGCGATGTACACGGGCGACTATATTTTTGCCAGGGCACTTGAGTATATGACAGACATCGAGAGTGTCGAGGCTCACCAGATTTTGTCGAATACGATGGTGGAGCTATGCATTGGTGAAATTAATCAAATTAAAGACAAATATTGCTTCGATCAAAATTTGCGGGACTACTTGCGGAGAATTAAACGCAAGACAGCGATCCTGATTGCCGCGAGCTGTCAAATAGGTGCCATCTCTGCCAATGTCCCGAAAGCCGTTCATGAAAAGCTGTTTCAATTCGGCTACAACGTCGGCATGGCTTTTCAAATCACGGACGATATACTTGATCTGACAGCTACAGAAGAAGAGCTAGGCAAACCAGCGGGGAGCGATCTTTGGCAAGGGAATGTGACGCTGCCTGTTCTGTATGCGTTGGAGAATGAAGAGATGCGTGAAAAGATCATCCGAGTGAATAAAGATACGGTTAAAGCGGATATAGATGAAATTATCGGCTGGATCAAGCAAAGTGATGCGATCGACCGTTCACATGCACTCAGTCAGCGTTATTTAAGCCGGGCATTGGATATACTGGATGATCTGCCGGCTAATCGCACGAAAAAATCACTTCGGGATATTGCCAGATTCATCGGCAAACGAAAATATTAGTTTTTTTAGTGGAAACGTTGTCAACTTGTCCAATCAATGGTACTATTTTTAAGGATTGTTATTAAAAAATTTAATACATATCATAGGAGTGACTACAATGGAAAAAACATATTTAATGGTTAAACCTGACGGTGTGCAAAGAGGCCTAATCGGCGAAATCGTTGCCCGTTTTGAAAAGAAAGGTTTTCAATTAGTTGGCGCTAAACTGATGAGCGTTTCCAAAGAAACAGCTGAACAGCATTACGCAGAGCACAAGGAGCGCCCTTTCTTTGGGGAGTTAGTAGACTTCATCACTTCCAGCCCTGTATTTGCTATGGTATGGGAAGGCGAAAATGTGATCGCTACAGCCCGCCAAATGATGGGAGCAACAAACCCTAAAGATGCAGCGCCTGGCACAATTCGCGGCGACTTCGGCGTAACTGTCGGCAAAAACATCATTCATGGCTCTGACTCTCCTGAGAGTGCAGAAAGAGAAATCGCGATCTTCTTCAAAGAAGAAGAGCTAACAACTTACAACAAACAAATCAACGAGTGGGTTTACTAATAAAAACAAAAGTGTCTGTTTGGCCTTTAGGGGCTGGGCTTTGCACCTAGATAATGAAGAAAAGCTGCTGTCCTCGGACAGCAGCTTTTAGTTTGCCGGCAAAAGGGGTTCGGAAGGAATGTCCGTTTAATTAACCTCACTGGATCAATGCTTGGGCGGCCCGCTTCCGACTACAACTCTTCTGCCAAGTCATCAATAAAAGAGATATCCATCATTGCTGCCACTTGACGAACCAGATGATTTTCTGGCACAAGCTGTTCTAGAGCGATCCGATCTATTTGGTCCGTTGGATGGAATCGTGTTTCGAAAGACTCTTCCTCACCTCAAGCATTTTGTACGGCTGCCCGACCTTTGCAACCTCTGTTGATTGGAATGGAAGGTGCGCAGACTCCTGCGGGATCAGCGGGATAGATGAGACCCCGCAGGCGCTTTTGCGGCGAGGAGGCTCATTGCCCGCCCCGCGGAAAGTGAAGCGCCTGGAATGGAAATCAACAGCCCCCATTCACAAGCAAATAAAAAGACTGGAGACAAACTTCAATTTTCATTGAGTTTGTCTCCAGTCTGAACTAGCAGTTTTTCTAATTGTTCTTTAATTTTCTAAAAAAGTTTTCCCCGCTGCATCAGCCTCTTCGTTATAATAGGATTTATAGAGTGGTAACAAATGCCTATCGGCTAATTAGACTGGATTCAGTAAGTAGGGGGATAAACATATGGGTGATTATGAGCAGTTTATTGTCAATATTAAAAGAAAAACAGGCATTGATCTTAGTAAATACAAAGAGGCACAAATGAAGCGGCGCCTCACATCGCTGTATGAAAAAAAAGGCTGCCGTTCTTTTAAGGACTTTTTTGATTTAATGAATGCGGATGCCAACCTTCTTAACGAGTTTTTAGATAGAATGACGATCAATGTATCGGAATTTTACCGGAACGCCAAAAGATGGGAAGCGCTGGAAAAGAAAATTTTCCCGCGGCTGCTTTCGGAAAACAAACGGCTGAAAATTTGGAGTGCTGCCTGCTCAACAGGAGAAGAGCCGTATACAACAGCCATGGTTCTTTCCAGTTATTTGCCGCTGTCGCAAATTTCTATTGTAGCGACGGATCTGGATGCCAATGCCATTCAGAAGGCAAAGCGCGGCGTATATTCTGAGCGCTCATTGGCCGAAGTTCCATCAGAGAAAAAACGTCAATTTTTCACAAAAGAAGGAGATTTCTATACAGTCAGCGAAGAAGTGAAGAGAACCGTCACATTCAGAAAGCAGGATTTACTGGCGGATCGGTTTGACTCAGGCTTTGATTTAATTATTTGCCGCAATGTCATGATTTACTTTACCGAGGAAGCAAAAGATCAGCTGTACAAAAAATTTAGCGCTGCTTTAAGAAGAGGCGGTGTTTTGTTTGTTGGCAGCACCGAACAAATCTTTAATCCCGCAGAATACGGCTTTGAAGCAGAAGACACCTTTTTTTACCGAAAAACCAACTGAACACAGAAATAAAGGGCTTTCAAAAAGAAGGCCTTTTTCTTTATAATCAGCAAGATTTCGAAAAATCTAAAGAATTATGACAAATTTGACGGCGATTGTGGTAAAATTCTCAAAAAACATACTTAAGAAGTGCAGCAAATTCAAAAAAATATGTTATAGTAGTACATAACCGCTTTAACGAGTTGAAGGGAGAAAGTATAATGAGATATTTAACAGCAGGAGAATCGCATGGACCACAATTAACAACTATTATTGAAGGGCTGCCGGCGGGCATGCCGCTTGTGGCTGAAGACATCAACAAAGAGCTGAGCCGCAGACAAAAAGGCCACGGACGGGGTCGCAGAATGCAAATCGAAAAAGATCAGGCACAGATCAAAAGCGGCGTCCGCCATGGTTCTACGCTTGGCTCGCCTGTTACTCTCGTTGTCGAAAATGACGATTGGAAGCATTGGACAAAAATTATGGGCAGCGAACCGCTTGACGATTCTGAAGGAGAGGAAGTTAAGCGCCAAATTACCCGTCCGCGTCCAGGGCATGCGGATTTAAACGGCGGCATGAAATATGGCCATCGGGATATGAGAAATGTGCTAGAACGCTCTTCAGCCCGTGAAACAACTGTTCGTGTAGCCGCTGGCGCGGTTGCAAAACAATTGTTAAGACTGCTTGGAATTGAGATCGCCTCGCATGTAATTGAAATTGGCGGCATCAAAGCTGAACAGACAGCAGTGGAACATTTACAGCAGCTGCAGGAATTGAGCGAAAAGTCGCCAGTCCGCTGCCTTGATCCGGAAGCAGAAAAGAAAATGATGCAGGCTATTGATGATGCGAAAGCAAATGGCGATTCAATTGGCGGCGTCGTTGAAGTCATCGCTGAGGGCATGCCAGCAGGAATAGGAAGTTATGTTCATTGGGATAGAAAGCTGGATGCAAAGGTAGCGGCAGCAGTAATGAGCATTAATGCATTTAAAGGAGTAGAAATTGGCATTGGCTTTGAAGCGGCTGAGCGCTTTGGCAGCGAAGTCCATGATGAAATCGCTTGGAGCGAAGAGAGAGGATACTACCGGAAAACCAATCGGCTGGGCGGCTTCGAAGGTGGAATGACAACAGGCATGCCTATCGTTGTCCGTGGAGTCATGAAGCCGATCCCTACGCTTTATAAGCCGCTTGAAAGCGTAGATATCGATACGAAAGAGCCTTTTACAGCGAGCATTGAGCGTTCAGATAGCTGCGCGGTGCCGGCAGCTGCAGTTGTAGCTGAAGCAGTTGTAGCTTGGGAACTGGCCGCCGCCATTGTTGATCAGTTTTACAGTGACCGGATGGAGGCTTTATCTGCGTCATTAGAAGAATTCCGCCGTTACGCGAAGGAGTTCTAATGATGAGAGAGTTGATAATTGAAACACCAGGCCAATCGTATCCTGTGTATGTAGGAGAAGGGGCTTTAGACAAGCTCGCTCATTTGTTTAGCGATTCTTTAAAGGGGACAACGAAGCTCCTCATCATTGCGGATGAACTGGTTGCCTCTCTTCACGGGGACACATTGAAACAGGCTTTGCCTCAGCTGCCCTATGAATGGCTGACAGTTTCAAGCGGTGAAAAGGCCAAAACGTTTGCTTCATTTGAGAAGTGCTTAACGTTTGCTCTTGAAAAAGGACTGGATCGCAAATCTTGCATTCTGGCATTTGGCGGCGGCGCCGCGGGCGACTTAGCCGGCTATGTGGCCGCGAGTTACATGCGCGGGATTCCGTTTATTCAAATTCCCACAACTATTTTGGCGCATGACAGTGCTGTTGGCGGAAAAACGGCTATTAATCATCCGCTTGGCAAGAACATGATCGGCCATTTTCACCAGCCGGCAGCAGTGGTGTTTGATACCCGCTTTTTGCGAACATTGCCGCAACAGCAAGTACGTTCTGGCTTTGCCGAGGTAATTAAGCATGCATTGATTGCTGATTCTGCCTTTTTAAAGGAACTTCAGACGAATGTAAGCAGCTTTGAAGATTTATCAGCAGATTTTCTTTCTTACTGCTTGGAAAAAGGAATTCAAATTAAAGGGGAAATTGTTCGCCAGGATGTAAAGGAACAAGGGATCAGAGCCTATTTAAATTTTGGCCATACATATGGACACGCTCTGGAGGCTAAGCTCGGTTATGGAAAGGTTACACACGGAGAGGCTGTGGCAGCGGGCATGGTCTTTGCTTTGCATATAAGCGAAAGAAAAGCAGGGTTAGCATTTAATCTCAAGGGATTTATAACTTGGCTGAAGCAGCTCGGCTATCCGCTGGATTTGAATAAGGAGCTGCTGTTTGACGAACTATATGCGTTGATGGCCAGAGACAAAAAAACCATCGGTGAGAGCATCCGCTTTGTTCTGCTTGAAGAAGTAGGCCGGCCGGTTATCAAGCAAATGAGCCGGATGGAACTTGAGGAGGCCGATCGCTTTATAAGAGAGGAGGCTGCTGTATGATCAGAGGCATCAGAGGAGCGACGACGGTTAAACAAAATACAGAAAAAGAAATGATTGATTGTACGGAAGTGCTTTTGAGAGAGATGGTCCAGCAAAATAATTTGCAGCCTGAGGATGTTTGCTCGGTTTTTATTTCGGTAACAGACGATATTAATGCCGCTTTTCCGGCTAAAGCGCTTAGACGGCTGCCGGGCTGGGAGTATGTGCCAGTGATGTGCATGAATGAAATTCCCGTGCCGGGGAGTCTGACACAGTGCATCAGGGTGATGATGCATGTGAATACGAAAGCAGCACAGCAGGAAGTGAAACATATTTATTTAGAGAAAGCTGTCAAGCTGAGGCCTGATTTGCAAAAGTCAAGCCAATGCGGCCAGTTGAGCAAGTAACCAAAAGAAGGGGTTGTGATGAAGATGAAATGGAAACAACAAATTACCAATTTAAAAGCTTATCAGCCTGGACGGTCAATCGAAGATGTGAAAAAAGAGTATGGTCTTGAGAAAATTGTTAAGCTTGCTTCAAACGAAAATCCTTTCGGTTCATCCAATAAAGCAAAAGAGTGGGTGCAATCTTACGGGGCATCGTATGCTCTTTATCCGGACGGTTATACAACAGCTCTCCGTTTAGCTCTCAGTGAATTTCTCAAAGTAGATGAAAAACAGCTGATTTTCGGCAATGGGTCTGATGAGCTTATTTTAATTATTTCCCGGGCGATGCTCGAACCAGGAAAAAACACAGTAATGGCGACCCCGACTTTCCCTCAGTATCGTCACAACGCAACAGTGGAGGGAGCGGAAATACGAGAAATACCTCTTGTAGACGGTGCTCATGATTTAGAGGCGATGTATGCGGCGATCGATGCGCAAACGGCAGTTGTTTGGCTGTGCAGTCCAAATAATCCAACGGGTGTCTACATTAACAATGATCAACTCGTGCAATTTTTAAATAAAGTGCCGAATGATGTGCTTGTCGTTCTAGATGAAGCCTATTTTGAATACGTAACGGCTGAAGACTATTACAATGCATTGGACATTGCCAAGCAATATCCAAATGTGCTCGTTTTAAGAACTTTTTCTAAAGTTTACGGCCTTGCCAGCTTCCGGGTCGGTTATGGATTCGGCTCCGAAGAGGTCATCCGTGCCTTAGAACCTGTCCGTGAACCGTTTAATATCAATACATTAGGAGAAGGTGCGGCGTTAGCGGCTCTTTCTGACCAAGAATTCATCAAGAAATGCCGGGAAGAGAATAAAAAGGGCCTTCAGCAGTTTTATCAATTCTGTGAAAGCGAAAAGCTGGACTATTACCCTTCAGAAGGGAACTTTATTTTAATTAATTTCAATTGTGACAGTGACGAGTTGTTTCAATATTTAATGGAAAAAGGCTATATCGTTCGTTCAGGAAATGCTCTTGGCTGCCCGGGCGCTGTGCGGGTAACGGTCGGTTCACAAGAGCAAAATGAAGGAGTTATTCAGGCTATGAAGAGTTTCATAGCAGAAAAAGCGATTAGACAGTAGGTGCTGGTAGAGAATGAGGGGAACTGTATTTATTGCCGGGTTGGGCTTGATTGGCGGATCGCTCGCGAAGGCGATCAAAGCAGCCCACCCCCAGGCAGAAATCCTCGGATATGACATCCGAGCAAATGAAGTAGGCCTTGCAGAGGCGTTAAATATCATTGATAAAAAAGCAGGCACCTTCCAAGAGGGTGCTGAGCAGGCGGACTTGATTATTTTGGCTGTACCGGTTTTGCAAACAGAAAAGCTGATCAGAGAGTTAACTCAATACCGTTTAAAAGACGGCGTTATTATTACCGATACCGGCAGCACAAAGAAAAGAATCATGGATTGCGCCCGGGTTTTAGAAGAGCATCAAATTACTTTTATTGGCGGCCATCCGATGGCTGGCTCGCACAAGAGCGGCGTGGCGGCTTCGAAGGAACTTTTATTTGAGAACGCCTTTTATTTATTAACCCCTGGTGAAGGGGCGAACGAAAAAGAAGTAGCTGTCCTGAAAAAATGGCTGCAAGGAACGAAAGCGAAGATTCTTGAAGTTCCTGCAGAGGATCATGATCATCTGACCGGAGTTGTCAGCCACTTCCCGCATGTCATCGCAGCCTCTCTTGTCCATCAGGCTCGTAAATATAACAACAGCAATTCGCTGGTTTCCCGCCTTGCTGCCGGCGGCTTCAGAGATTTAACGAGAATTGCCTCCTCCAGTCCGGAGATGTGGAAGGACATTTCACTACATAATAAAGATGTGCTGCTGACCCTTTTGCATGAATGGAAAGCAGAGATGGAAAGAGTCATAGATATTTTGCAAGAAGAAAGCGCTCCGCTCCTCTTTGACTATTTTCATGGAGCGAAAGAGTTTAGAGACGAGCTTCCGGCAAAATCAATGGGAGCTATTCCATCCTTTTATGATTTGTATGTAGATGTTCCGGATTATCCGGGGGTTATTTCAGAAATCACCGGCTACTTAGCAGAGGAAAGAATCAGCATCACCAATATTAGGATTATGGAAACGAGAGAAGATGTGTACGGAGTGCTTGTAATTAGCTTTCAAAATGAAAAAGACCGGAAACAGGCTCGGCAATGCATTGAAAAACACACAAACTACGACTTATTTTTGGCATGAAGGGTGATTCGATGAAGGAACTAAAGCTGACAAATTCCCCGCTGAATGGGCGGGTGGAAGTACCGGGAGATAAGTCCATTTCCCATCGGTCTGTCATGTTTGGCGCCTTAGCAGAAGGCAGGACGACGATAAGGCACTTCCTGAAAGGGGAAGATTGCTTGCGGACCATTGATTGCTTTCGCAAGCTCGGTGTGGACATTGAAGAAACAGAGGAAGAAATCATTGTTCATGGGAAGGGATGGGGCGGTTTAACTGAACCTTCCGAAATTCTTGATGCCGGAAATTCCGGCACCACAACAAGGCTGCTATTAGGCATTCTTTCCGGCCGGCCTTTTCACTCTGTGCTGATTGGCGACGAATCGATCGCCAGACGGCCGATGGACCGGGTGGTGGTTCCTTTAACGGAGATGGGGGCTAAGATTAACGGCAGAAGCAACGGCCGTTTCACCCCTCTCGCTGTGGCTGGCTCCAGCTTGCGCCCGATTAACTACGAATTGCCGGTAGCAAGCGCCCAGGTGAAATCTGCGATCTTGTTTGCCGCTTTGCAGGCAGAAGGAGAAACGATTATTACGGAGCCTCAGCTTACCCGTGATCATACAGAAAAAATGATTAAGCAGTTCGGAGGGGACATTACAAGGCGCGGCAATGATATCGTCATAAGAGGCGGTCAGTCTTTTACAGGAACGGATATATATGTGCCTGGTGATATTTCATCGGCAGCCTTCTTCCTCGTCGCCGGCGCTTTCGTTCCCGGCAGTGAAGTGATCCTTGAGAATGTCGGCTTAAACCCAACAAGAACGGGAATTATCGATGTGCTTGTGCAAATGGGGGCCGATATCAAGGTGGAAGAAGCAAATACGGCTGGAGAGGAAATGGGAACTATTACAATCCGCAGCTCCAGCTTAAAAGGCATTGAAATTGGCGGCGATTTAATTCCAAAACTAATTGATGAAATTCCGGTGATCGCCCTGCTTGCCACGCAGGCAGAGGGGAAAACGGTTATCAAGGATGCTGAAGAACTAAAGGTAAAAGAAACGAACCGGATTGATACGGTAGTTAATGAGCTAAAGAAGCTGGGAGCAGATATTAAAGCAACCGATGACGGAATGATTATTTACGGCAAGAACCCATTAACCGGTGCTCGTGTTTCCTCCCATGGAGATCATCGCATCGGCATGATGCTCGCTGTTGCCTCCCTTGTTGCTGAAGGAACAGTAGAGCTTGAGAACGATGAAGCCATCGCTGTTTCCTATCCTTCCTTCTTTGAAGATATGGCTCAATTGACTAGCAAATAGTCAGGCTTTGTAAAAATGTAAGGCGAATTCAGAGACCTCACAGCCAAACAGGGTCTCATCCGCTTAAAGACAGAAAAGGAGCTGATTCTATCAGCTCCTTTTCTTATAGAAAGCAGGAAATTCTCTTTTCCTGGAGAATGTATTTAGTATTAAAGGCAGGCTCTCTTACAAATATGGTTGCTTTTTATCCATTTCGCTGCAGGCGGCTGCTTTTGCAGACAAGCGCTGAGCGGCTTCTCCCATCCCTTTATGAAATAATAATAGAGCCTAAAGGTAAAAAAGTTGCTGTCCGGCTTTTCTTTCACTATGATAACAATATTGAAAGGTGCTGTCCGGGCTATATCGGAAGCACCTGCGGATTGAATGAAAGCGGCTATTCCGTGCGCTGCAGGCAAGACTGCAGTGAAAGAAGCAGCCGTTTGAACAGCCCGTATAATCGCAAACTGTTTTGTAGAAAGGATTCGGAGAAAATGTCATACGCACAGCAGATGCTTGAAAGTTTAGAAAAAGGGGAAGATCAAAAAGCGTTTTCCTTATTTAAGAAAGTTCAGTCGTTTTCTTCAGATGAAGAGAAATTTTCGCTGGCTGAACAATTGTATGGCTTAGGTTTTCTGGAAGAAGCGCAGAAGTTGTATCAAGGGCTTCTTGAAGCTTTTCCGGAGGAGGGAGAGCTGCGTGTCCTTCTTGCTGAAGTGCTCGTTGATATGGATAAAGAAGAGGAGGCTATGCTTCTTCTGGAACAGCTGAACCAGGCAGATGAAAACTATCCAAGGGCGCTCCTGCTGCTGGCGGATTTATATCAAATGCAGGGGCTATATGAAGTAAGCGAGCAAAAGCTGCAAGCGGCAAAGGAGCTGCTTCCTGATGAGCCGGTCATTCAATTTGCCCTTGCTGAATTTTACTCGGAACAGGGCCGGTTTTTGGAGGCTGTCCGCCTCTATAAGGAGTTGCTTGCCGGCGGCCAGGAAGAGATAGCCGGCATCTCCATTCACCAGCGTTTAGCTGAAGCATTAAGCGCAGGAGGGGCATTTGAAGAAAGCCTGGAGTTTTATGAAAAGGCGCTTGAAGGCCAATTGGAGATCAATACGTTGTTTGGTTATGCTTTTACTGCTTTTCAAGCCGGCTTTTATCAAACAGCTATTGCCAAGTTTGAGGAATTAAAAGCGCTTGATCCGGACTATCATTCTATCTATCTCTATTTAGCAAAAGCTTATGAGCAGGAGGAGGAGCTAGAGAAAAGCATTGAAGCTGCGAAAGAAGGGCTTCGCCATGATGAATTTCATAAGGAGCTGCACTTCATTGCCGGCAAGCTGAGCTTAAAGCTGGGCAGAGAAGAAGAAGCAGAGCAATTTTTGCGCTCGGCCTTGGCATTAGATCCTGAGTTCTCAGAGGCTGCTCTTACTTTGAATAAGCTATTCTTTCATCAGGAGCGTTACGAGGATGTCTTGGAAATTACCGAACTGCTGAAACGCGAAGGAGAGTCGGATCCGCAGTTTCTATGGGATGAGGCAAAAGCTCTTAATGAATTAGAAAACTATAGTCAGGCATTAACTGCTTATGAGGAAGCATATAATTTCTTTAAGGATCATGTGCACTTTTTGGAAGAATACGGTTATTTCCTGATGGAAGAAGGCAAGCGGCAAGAAGCGCGCCGAATCTTCCGCAAGCTGCTGCAAACTGATCCGGCGAATGAAGAATGGCTGCTGCTCATTGAGCGGCTTTCGGATTAATCCAACGACTATCTTCACAGAGGAGGGATTTACAAAATGGCTGCCCCTGTATCTGTTCATGAGAAAAAAGATTTTATCCGCTGGTTTTTAAATCACTATCAATTAAAGAGAAGAGAATCTGTCTGGATTTTAAATTATTTGATGAGCCACGATCAGCTTATGGAAAGAGTGCATTTTGTGGAGGACGCCCAATATTGCCCGAGAGGAATGATTATGTCTACTCATTGTGTGGATAGCGCGCCGTTTCGCTTTTTCAAAGAAAACATTATGACAACGGATGCAGAAAAGTCCTTTCATGATATCCGCCTGAATAAAGAAGAAGATATTTATATTGAATTAAAGTTCAAATCGGCGAATGTCTCCCATCAGTATGCAGCGGTAATGGAGGAAAACCCGTTTATGCCGAGGAATTTGCGGATTACGGAAAAGGATAAAGTGCTTGCCGAGAATTTCCTCAAGGAAGGCATTTACCGTTTTCAGAAAGAGCGGCTGCTTGAAGAGATCGATCAAGCGCTGGATTGCGGGGATAAGGCGGCGTTTTTGAAGTTGACTGATCAATTGAATGCCTTAAAATAGTCTTTTGCCAAGGGCAAAAGACTTTATTTTTGCGTATGAAGCGGGCAAGAACGTTATACTGGATCATACCTTGTTCATCAACAAAGGTGATTCTTGTAAAAGCATTGTGCTACTATAAGACAGAGGTGAATGAAATGAATTGGAATGGCAAAGACACAGAAAGCTTTCAACAGCAAAAAGAGTATGTCGATACGGCTCTTGTGCCGCTCGTCCCGATTTCTTTTGAAAGCGACATGAAAGAAACTGCTTCGCAGCATGAATTTGTTCAGCTATTGACGATGCTGCTTGAGAAGCAATTCAAGGGCAGAATCCTGCTGATTCCTCCGTTTACGTACATCAAGCAGCAGGAGGAGGAAGAGAAGCTTGCTGCCTTAAAACGCTGGTCAGATGAAATCGACAACGCAGGGTTTAAGCACAAGCTATTTTTTACTTCTGATAGCAACTGGAAGCTTGCTGAAGACAAAATTGACGGCTCACTCATCTGGGTGCCGGCTGTTCCGCTGGAGCATATGGAGGATTCGTACAAGTATTCATTGATTGAAGATCAGGCCAAGCAATTTGTCAATATTATCGTCCATAAATGGCAGCAGGATTTGTCATAATTCAGAAATTCGTCACACACTTTGACAGATTTTCGAACGCTGTGATATTGACCTGCTATCGAGTTTGGATTATCATAGTGATGTCCTAGTTTATGTTTGTGCGCTTATATTCATGTCCAGTGCGGACACAGCTTACAATAGAGGGGGGAAAAGAATGAGTAAACAACCTGTATCAAGACGTCAATTTCTTAACTATACACTGACAGGCGTTGGCGGCTTTATGGCAGCTGGCATGTTGATGCCAATGGTTCGTTTCGCAATTGATCCGGTTTTGGCGCATGGTGGAAAAGGCGAATACCACACTACGAAGCAAAAAGTGGATGAATTGTCTACGAAACCGACTCGTGTGGACTTCTCTTACGAACAAAAAGATGCATGGTACACATCCGAGGTTACACAAACGGCTTGGGTTTACAAAAACGAGAAAGGCGAAATCATCGCTCTTTCACCTGTATGTAAACATTTAGGTTGTACGGTTGACTGGGAAGGAAGCGGTCACAAAAGTCAATTTTATTGTCCTTGCCATGGTGGATTATATGAAAAGAGCGGAAAAAACGTTCCAGGTACACCACCGACAAGACCGCTTGATAGGTACCAAACAAAAGTAAAAGACGGTTTCTTGCAGCTTGGCAAGCCAGAGCCACAAGATATTGCGTAAAGGAGGCGTAATTCATGCTAAACAAAATTTATGACTGGGTTGATGAGCGTTTAGATATTACGCCTTTGTGGCGGGATATTGCTGATCATGAAGTGCCTGAACACGTAAACCCTGCTCATCACTTTTCAGCTTTCGTTTACTGTTTTGGCGGATTAACATTTTTCGTAACGGTGATCCAGATTTTATCAGGAATGTTCTTAACTATGTATTACGTGCCTGATATTAAAAATGCTTGGGAATCCGTTTACTATCTGCAAAATGAAGTAGCATTTGGAATGATCGTGCGCGGTATGCACCACTGGGGTGCAAGTTTAGTTATCGTTATGATATTCTTACATACATTGCGTGTGTTCTTCCAAGGAGCTTACAAAAAACCTCGTGAACTGAACTGGGTAGTCGGCGTATTGATCTTCTTCGTTATGCTCGGCCTTGGTTTCACTGGCTATCTATTGCCATGGGACATGAAAGCGCTGTTCGCAACAAAAGTAGGTATCGAAATCGCTGCCTCTACTCCATTAATTGGGGAACAGGTAAAGATTTTGTTGGCGGGTCACCCAGATATCGTCGGTGCCCAAACGCTGACTCGTTTCTTTGCGATTCACGTGTTCTTCCTGCCGGCAGCATTGCTTGGCTTAATGGGAGCTCACTTCATTATGATTCGCAGACAAGGTATTTCTGGACCATTGTAAAATAAAAATTTTATTGAATGTGTAACGATCTTTTTAAAGGAGGGGAACGCCATGCATCGTGGAAAAGGGATGAAATTCGTTGGTGATTCGCGTGTCCCGGCAGTGCGCAAACCGAATATTCCGAAAGACTATTCGGAATATCCGGGAAAAACCGAAGCCTTTTGGCCGAACTTTTTATTAAAAGAGTGGATGGTTGGTGCCGTTTTCTTAATTGGTTATTTATGTTTGACAGTCGCGCATCCATCTCCGCTTGAGCGTGTCGCGGATCCAACGGATACAGGTTATATTCCGCTTCCAGACTGGTACTTTTTGTTTCTTTACCAGTTATTGAAATATACTTATGCTTCTGGTCCTTATAACGTTATTGGAGCTTTCGTTATTCCGGGACTTGCTTTCGGAGGGCTTTTACTTGCTCCGTTCATTGACCGCGGACCAGAGCGCAGACCGATGAAACGTCCATTTGCGACTGGATTCATGATGCTTGCTTTAGTATCCGTTATTTTCTTAACTTGGGAATCTGTTGTTCACCATGATTGGGAAGCTGCTGAAGCCCAAGGTAAGATTGTGGAAGAAGCAGAATTTGACAAGAACGATGAAGGCTATAAAGTCTTTTCTGACCAGAAAAACGGCTGTATCAGCTGTCACGGGGAGAACTTGACTGGCGGTGCTGCTGCACCATCGCTTGTCGGCACAGGATTAAAGCCGGACGAAATCAAAAAGATTGCCAAAGAAGGGCGAGGCGCTATGCCTGCTGGATTGTTTAAAGGCACAGATGAAGAACTCGACAAAATGGCAGAATTTATTTCTAACCTAAAATAATGAACGCGAAAGATGCCCTATGTTGAATAGGGCATCTTTTTTTCTATATAATGACAGTGAATCGTTCGAATGGAACGTATGGATGAAGCAAAGAAGATAGGATGGTGCCGCCTTGCAATATGTATACTGGTTTTTAGCGAACAGAAAATTTTTGCTCCTGCTTTTTGTTATTAACTTAGTCGGTACGATTTACGGTTATATCTGGTATGCGCCGCAGCTGGTCCGCACCGATTGGTTTTTTTGGCCCTTTGTTCCTGATAGCCCGACGGCCAGCTTATTTTTCACGATTGTTTTGCTTGGGTTTTTGTGGAGAAAGTCGTGGGGGCTTATGGAAGCGTTAGCGATTGTCACTTTATTTAAATACGGAATATGGGCAGTTGTTATGAATGGGCTCGTATGGAAGGTGACAGGCTCTTTGCCGTGGGAAGGGTATATGCTGATGGCCTCACATTTAGGCATGGCTGTGCAGGGGCTGCTTTATTCCCCGTTTTACCGGATAAAGCCGTGGCATTTAGCAGTTGCTGCTCTTTGGGCTTTACACAATGAAATCATTGATTATGTATTTATGCAGTATCCCGTCTATTCACAGTTGAATTTATACATTAAAGAAATTGGTTATTTTACTTTTTGGTTAAGTGTTCTTTCCATTTTCCTTGCTTGGTATTTAACCGTCAGGGAAAAGCGTGTCAAGTGGACGCTCTACTAGGGGGACGAAAGAAAAAAGACGCTGTAGCGGCTTCCCGGTCTTTGCGGAGAAGTTTCTCTTCTCGTTTTGTTCGCTCATGCATATATTAACAGCAGGAGCGGAGGAGGGAGAGAAATGAAAAAAATAAAGTGTTTGTTTCTTATTTGTTTCTTGTTTATCATTCCCATTCATACTCAGGCTAAGGATGCCGATGCCCGCCTTCTTAGATTCGATCAAATAGCCGGCCAGGCTCTAGAGTTGACAAAAGCCGGTCATTATGAAAATGCCCAAGCCCAGCTGAAAGCTGTCCAGCTTGAACTTGTACAACCCCAAGTTAAGGATAGTGAGCTTTCTGTGGAAGATTGGACGATTTTATCAACGGCTCTTGCTGAAGCGCTGCAAGTAATAGACTCTCCTGATGGAAAAGAAAGAGAAATTTTAGAAGCTGTCACAACGTTTCGGCTCGTAGCGGATGCAATTGTTTCCCGTTATCAGCCCTTGTGGATCGAAATGGAACAGCCGGTTATGTCTTCTCTGCAATCTTTAAAAAATTCTTCAGTTACTGCCGATTCCTCGGCGTTTCATGAATCATTGAACCGGTTTTTAGCTAATTATTATATAATTCAGCCAAGCCTGCAGGTAGATGTTTCTGCAAATAAGGTCCGGCTGCTCGATGAACAAGTTCGCTACATGGAGCGCAACGGGGAGAAGCTATTGGGAGAAGCGACTGCTGAAGCTGAGATTCAGGAGCTTGAAAAGACTATGGAGAGGGTATTTGCCGAGATGAAGAAAGAGGATGCAGCCCAGCCTTCTCTTGGATGGGTCATCAGCATTACCGGCGGCATTATTATCATGACGCTGTCTTACGTCGGATGGAGGAAATATAAGGGAGAGAAGAAGGATGGAAGCGCAGAGCAGAATAATTGATACAAAAACGGGAAGAGGATAAAATAAAAGAGAAGTGAATAACTATAGGGGGTAACACTAAACGATGAGTTTTCTTCTTTACTTTCTTCTTCTTATCCTCGTTCCACTCTGGGCACAAATGAAAGTAAAAAGCACATACAGTAAATATTCACGCGTTCCTGTTTCTACCGGCATTACCGGGGCGCAATCTGCCCGGCGAATTTTGGATGAAAACGGTCTCCCGCATGTAAAAGTGGTAGAGACACGAGGTTTTTTAAGCGATCATTACAATCCTATGACGAAAACGGTTCATCTTTCTCCAAATAACTACCATGGTCATTCGATTGCGGCAGCTGCTGTCGCAGCCCACGAAGTCGGCCACGCGATTCAAGATAAAGAAGGGTATGCTTTTCTGCGTTTCCGGCATGCGCTTGTGCCGGTAGCTAATATCGGATCCAACTTGTCATGGATTTTCATTATGATTGGGCTATTTACATCGATGACGGGCGCCTTTATGATCGGGATTATTTTAATGGCGGCAGCTGTTTTGTTTCAGCTAGTTACGCTGCCTGTTGAATTTAATGCCTCCTCCCGTGCGATGGACCAAGTCGTTTCATCGGGAATTATCCGTAATACAGAGGAGCGGGAGGCGCGTAAAGTGTTGAATGCAGCAGCGATGACGTATGTTGCGGCAGCGGCAGTAGCCGTGCTTGAGCTCGCCCGTCTAATCTTTATCTTTACAGGCATGCAGCGCAGCGAGGAGTAAGGTGAAGCGTCGGCTTTGCTTTAGCGACCGTTCTTTCTGATGCAGCCGTGAAAGAAGAAAAGCAGGAAGACCCCAGGCCTTCCTGCTTTTTTATATTTCAATGGGCTGTTTGTTCTCATCAAGAGTAAAGCCTTCGCCGAGCACATCATGAACAACCGTTACGGAAACGAAAGCATGCGGATCAACCGAGTTGATAATGTTCTTAAGGCGGACAATTTCATTTTTGCCAACAACGCAGTAGAGAACTTCACGTTCCTGCTGCGTAAATGCGCCGTGGCCTCTTAAAACGGTAACACCTCGTTCCATTTGCTTTGTAATTTTCTCGGCAATTTCATCATGCCGGCTGGAAATAATCATTGCTCCTCTGGCTGCATAAGCCCCTTCCTGCATAAAGTCAATGACACGGGCACCGACGAACACAGCAACAAGGGTATACATGGCCTGCCGATAATCAAGGTATGTCAATGAAGCGGTAATCACGACAGCATCAAATAAAAACATTGTTTTCCCCATGCTGACGCTTCGATACTTATGAACGAGGCGGGCAATAATATCCACTCCCCCGGTCGTTCCGCCGTAACGGAAAATAATGCCAAGTCCGACTCCGATAAAGACACCGGCAAATAAAGCAGCGAGAAATAAATCGTCATGCAGCGGAATAGGCAGCTGATACCGCTGGAAAACCCATAAAAAAACAGAAACGCTTACCGTACCGATTACTGTATAAAAGAAAGGCGTCCGTCCCAGCAGCCTCCAGCCAATGAGAAAAATAGGAATGTTAAGAACTAAGTTGGAGTAGGACGGATCAATGTTGTATAAATTGTACAGTAAAAGTGTGACACCGGTAAAACCGCCTTCTGCCAGCTTATTTTCCATATTAAAATGAACAAGGCCAAAACTGTAAATGGCGCTGCCAAGCAGAATGAAGAAAATGTTTTTAAATTTCATGCCAAACATCATAGGGGAACCACCTTTATATTCAAAATTAAGACAACTGCCGGTAACTGACATTATATATTAACAATACGGCATCCTACAATAAGGAATAGAGAGGGCAGAAGGATAAATTCATTGTCAACTACTTAAGAATTAGCTAACATAAAATTATTAAAGGAAGAAAGCAGGGAAGACATGGATAAGACAATCAAAGAAATGCAAAAAGAAGTCGATGAGTACATTAGCCAATTTAAAGAAGGCTATTTCAGCCCGCTTGCCATGATGGCCCGTTTGACAGAAGAGCTGGGGGAGCTGGCGCGTGAAGTGAACCATCATTATGGGGAGAAACCGAAGAAAGCAACCGAAGAGGCAAAAACAATTGCAGAGGAGCTTGGTGACTTGCAATTTGTCATCGTCTGTTTAGCCAATTCATTAAATATTGATTTAGAGGCAGCTCATAAGCAAGTGATGGAGAAGTTTAATACAAGAGATAAAGATCGCTGGACGAGAAAAGAGGGGGAATAAATGATGGAATCAATTAAAGTTATTATCGCTGGGCCGCGCGGCAGAATGGGAAAAGAAGCGGTTTATATGGTGGAGAAAGCTGAAAATTTGCAGCTGACGGCTGTTTTGGATCGCAAGCATAACCGCCAGTCCTTAAGTGATCTTGAAGGGTTTGCTGGGATAGATGCCCCTGTGTTCACAGATATTCACGAATGTTTTAGCGAGGTAGAAGCCGATGTGCTGATTGACTTAACAACGCCAGAAACGGGATATATACATACAAAAACTGCATTGGAACATAATATTCGGCCGGTTGTCGGCACAACAGGGTTTACAGAAGAGCAATTGACGGAACTCAAAAAGCTTTCTGAGGAAAAAGGCCTTGGCTGCATTATTGCCCCTAACTTTGCCATTGGGGCAGTATTGATGATGAAGTTTTCGCAAATGGCTGCTAAGTATTTTCAAAATGTGGAGATTATTGAGCTGCACCATGACCGGAAGCTGGATGCTCCATCCGGAACCGCTATTAAAACCGCTCAAATGATTGCTGCAGTGAGGGAGAAGAAGCAGCAAGGCCATCCGGAAGAAAAAGAAACAATGACGGGTGCGCGTGGAGCAGATATGGAAGGCATGCATCTTCACAGCGTCCGTTTGCCGGGACTCGTTGCCCATCAGCAGGTGTTGTTTGGAGCAGATGGCGAAACGCTCACAATCCGCCATGATTCTTATAATCGCGCTTCTTTTATGTCAGGCGTAAAAATGTGCGTAGAAACAGCCATGAAAGTGGAAACGCTGATTTACGGAATGGAAAATATTTTAGACTGAGGAGACGCTTATGAAAATAGCTTTAATTGCCCATGATGAGAAAAAAGATGATTTAATCCAATTTTTTCTGGAGCATGCAGATGTCCTTTCAGAGCATGAGCTCTTCGCCACTGGCACGACCGGGCGGCGGCTGATGAAGGCCTCAGGGCTATCGATTCACTGTTTTCAATCGGGCCCGCTTGGCGGAGACCAGGAAATCGGAGCAAGCATTGCCAGAGGAGAAATGGACTTAGTCTTCTTTTTCAGAGATCCGCTGACGGCCCAGCCACATGAGCCGGATGTTTCGGCACTTGTACGGCTTTGTGATGTATACACAGTGCCGCTCGCTACCAATATTGGCACTGGAACGATTTTAGCAGAAGGACTGAAGCGGGGCGATTTTGATCAACTACAAGGAAAGAGGCCTACTTATGGAAACAGTTAAAGCAGACATTCTTGCTTTCGGCGCCCATGCCGATGATATTGAGATCGGCATGGGCGGAACAGCTGCCAAGTATGCTGCTGCCGGAAAAAAAGTCATTTTCTGCGATTTGACAAAAGCGGAACTGTCATCGAACGGTACAGTTGCTTCCCGGTTGGCAGAAGCGAAAGAAGCAGCCTCTCTTCTCGGTGTTTATGAGAGAGTGGGTCTGGATTTGCCTGACAGGGGCCTTTTTTTAACGGAGGAGGCCATTCGGGTGGTAGCTGAGATGATTCGCCGTTACCGTCCGACAGTTATTTTTGCCCCTTATGAAAAAGACCGCCATCCTGATCATGGCGCCTGCTCCCGCATCGTCCAGGAAGCTTTTTTTTCTGCCGGGATCAGAAAATATCAAACGCCCGGCAATGAAGGCGCTCATAAAGCGAGCCGATTGTATTTTTATATGATTAATGGCTTTCACCATCCTGATTTTTGTATAGATATCAGCAACTTCATGGATAGGAAAAAACAAAGCCTGCGTGCGTACGAAAGTCAATTCGAAATCGGAGCGCACTCTGTTGCGACACCTTTAACGAATGGTTATATCGAAGCGGTGGAAGCAAGGGACCGCCTGATGGGCAAAGAAGTAGGGCGGACATTTGCAGAAGGTTTTCTGACAAACGTCCCGCTAGTATTAGAACAAGATTTGATTGGGGATTTAGAATGAAATTAAAAATAGGAATTACGTGTTACCCCACTGTTGGCGGTTCCGGAGTAGTGGCATCAGAGCTGGGAAAGCTGCTCGCAGAAAAAGGGCATGAAATTCATTTTATTACAACTGGCCGTCCGTTTAGATTAAACCGGATGTATCCTAATATTTATTTTCATCAAGTAGACGTGAATCAGTACTCTGTTTTTCAATATCCGCCATATGAGATCGCGTTAGCTAATAAAATTGCCGAAATTATCAACAGGGAAGAGCTTGATATTTTACATGTGCACTATGCGATTCCGCATGCCGTTTGCGCCATTCTTGGCCGGCAAATCGCACGTTCCAGCATTAAAATTGTGACTACACTTCATGGCACGGACATTACTGTGCTTGGCCATGATCCTTCTCTGTCGGCAGCTATCCGCTTTGGCATTGAAGAATCAGATGCTGTAACAGCCGTTTCCCATGCGCTGATCTCTCAGACGATGGATGTCATTTATCCAAAGAAAAAGATCCAGCCGATTTACAACTTTATCGATGAACGGGTTTATCGGAAAAGGCCGGCCAATGACCGGCTGCGTCAAGAACTGGGAATTGCCGATGAAGATAAAGTGATCATGCATGTGTCGAACTTCCGAAGCGTCAAGCGGGTCCCTGATGTAGTCCGTGTCTTTAAACGGGTGAGGGAGAAGATGCCGGCAAAGCTGCTTCTAGTTGGCGATGGGCCGGAAATGACAATCGTCTGCAAGCTTGTTTCCGAGCTGCAGCTTGAGGGAAGCGTCCTGTTTCTTGGCAAGCAAGATAATTTAGAAGAGCTGTACGCACTCAGTGACCTTTTGCTGCTGCTCTCTGAAAAGGAAAGCTTTGGTCTTGTGCTGTTAGAGGCGATGGCTTGCGGTGTGCCTTGCATCGGTACAAACGTCGGCGGTATCCCAGAGGTTATTGAACATGGAAGAAACGGTTTTATCTCTGAGTTAGGAGATATCGAGTCGATGACAGCACAAGCCCTGCAGCTGCTGACGGATGAAGAGTTTTATCAAAAGGCCAGTGAACAGGCGCTAAAAACAGTGCAAACGCGCTTTGATTCACAAAAAATTGTTCATGAATATGAAACGCTGTATTTTAACCTGCTTCTCGAACAGGCAGGTGCCGGTCATGAATAACCAATCGATGTTTGAACAGGCCGCCCCGCTGCTTGCTGAGTTGGAGAAGGCGGGGTTTGCTGCTTATTATGTCGGAGGAGCTGTCAGGGATTATTTATTGGACCGTCCAATTGGAGATGTTGATATTGCCACGGCCGCTTTGCCGGAAGAGGTGAAGCAGATCTTTCCGAAAACAGTTGATGTGGGAATTGAACATGGAACTGTGCTTGTAATTTGGAAGGGGGAAGGTTATGAAATCACCACCTTTCGAACAGAGTCGGAGTATAAGGACTTTCGTCGTCCTGACAAAGTGTCGTTCGTCCGAACACTGGAGGAGGACTTACAGCGAAGAGATTTTACGATGAACGCAATGGCCATGGACCGGTTTGGAACGATTATAGACCCTTTTAACGGCAGGGAAGCTTTAAAGTTAAGGTATATTCAAACGGTCGGCGATGCCAATGAGCGGTTTTCAGAAGATGCCCTCCGCATGATGAGGGCGGCCCGGTTTGCTAGCCAGCTCGGGTTTCAGCTGCACGAGCAAACGAAAGAGGCGCTTAGCCGCTGTGCCCCGCTATTGAAGCATATTGCTGTTGAACGGAAATTAATGGAGATGAATAAACTGTTCGCCGGAAGAAAAGCGGCAGAGGGCCTCCGGGTCATGCTTGAAGGCGGCTTGCTTGCTTATTTGCCGGGTCTTTGCGGCCAGGAAAAACTGGTTGAGCAAATGCTTACTTATGATCTTAGCCGATTAACCGCCAGCCAAAAGTGGCTTTTGCTGCTTGTTCTTCTTACACCGGACAAGCCGCTGGATTGGCTGAAGGCCTGGCGGATGCCTGCTAAAAAAATAAAGCATATAGCTGGAACCTACGAATGGTCGCTGAAACAGCGCCTTTGCGACTGGTCCGACTTAGCCTTATATGAGGCAGGGGTGGAACGGGCAGTGGATGCAGAAGCGGTAAATGCCCTTTTATGCGGCCGTTCTGCCAGTCTGGAAGAGCTTAGAGAGCGTCATAACGCCCTTCCGATCAGAGACAGGAAGGAGCTTGCGGTCACCGGTCAAGAGTTAAAAGCATGGAAAAATGAAACAGGCGGTCCGTGGATGAAAAGCTATTTGGAGAGAATTGAACGGGCGGTTGTCGAAAAAACTGTAGAAAATGACCCAGAAAAAATAAAGGAGTGGCTAGAAGCGTGCAATCTTCTGTAAAACAGCAGTTATTAGAAGCATTCTCAAAGGCCGATGGAGAGTTTGTATCCGGCCAGGCGCTTGCGGAAATTCTTGGCTGTTCGCGGACAGCCATCTGGAAGCACATTGAATCGCTGCGTCAGGAAGGCTTTGAGCTAGAAGCAGTGAGAAAAAAAGGGTATCGCATTTTAACCAAGCCGGATAAAGTGACAGAAAATGAAATTTTAATCGGCTTGCAAACGGAGTGGCTTGGCAAAGAAATCCTAGCGCTGGATTCTACTCCTTCTACTCAAAAGGAAGCCCATCGTTTGGCGCAGGAGCCCTTTAAGGAAGGAACCATCGTCATTGCAGAAGAACAAACAGCCGGACGGGGCCGGATGACAAGAGCCTGGCATTCTCCAAAATACACGGGCATTTGGATGAGTGTTCTTTTGCGGCCATCCCTGCCTCCTTACAAGGCCCCGCAATTTACCTTGATCACCGCTGTGGCGATTGTCGAAGCTATCATGGAAGTGACTGGATTGCAGCCGGAAATTAAATGGCCTAATGACATTTTGTTAAACGGAAAGAAGATTACCGGCATCTTAACGGAGCTGCAGGCGGATGCAGACCAGATCCATTCTATCATTATCGGTATCGGCATTAATGTGAACCAAAAAGAATTTCCTGATGAACTCAAAGAAATTGCCACATCTCTTGCTATTGAAAAAGGAGAAGCTGTGTCACGCTCCCAATTAGTTCAGGAGATTTTAAAAAACCTTGAGGGATACTATGAAGAATATATGAAGGAAGGGTTTGCTAACATTAAAAAACGCTGGGAGAAATATGCGCTTTCCATCGGCAAAAAGATCACGGCCCGGACGGTGACCGGCACGCTGCATGGCAAAGCACTTGGCATTACGGAAGAAGGTGTATTAAAGCTGCTTGATGAGGAAGGAACCATCCACGATATTTACTCAGCGGATATTGAAATTGATAAAAAAGAAGAATAATATTTCTATAAAAGCTGTCCGGCCGGGAGGTTAAGCCTCTATCTGCCGGACAGCTTTTGTTGCTTTGCTGGTCGTTCTTTAACGGGGGTTACTTGCTGGCGGCATCGTTCGGTAATATAAGCAGCCGGTCATCTTCTTCAGAAGGCGTGCCCCGGCCATCCGTATTATTAGTTGCCACGTACACGTATTTCCCGTTAACGTATACGTCTCTAAGGCGGCCTGCGTTTTCGAGCGGGACGGAGAGTTCTTTCTGCTGAAGATCGAGGGAGAGCAGTTTTTCTCCTCTAAGGGTAGCAATAAAGAGCCGGCCGCTGCTGTAAGCAATCCCAGAGGGCGCCCAGGTTTCTTCTCCAGAGTGGATAAGCGGGGCCTCCATTCCTGCCTTGTGCTCTTCTCCTTCGATAAGCGGCCACCCGTAATTTTTTCCGGCTTCAATTCGATTTATTTCATCATGCGCACTTTGCCCGTGTTCAGCCGCATACATCGTTCCATTTGTATCCCAAGCCATGCCTTGCGGGTTGCGATGGCCATAAGAAAAAACGTATGAGCCATTGAAGGGATTGTCCTCAGGAACAGAGCCATCGACAGTCAACCGCAAAATTTTTCCGGACAGCTGCTGCTTATCTTGGGCGGATTCTTTAACGCCGGCATCTCCTGCTGCGGCATACAGCTTGCCGTCAGGACCGATAGCGAGGCGTCCGCCATTATGGATAGAACCGCCGGGAATATCGGCCAGCAACTCCTTAGTTTCCCGCCAAATGTCCTGTTGCTTTTTAATTTGGACGATCCGATTCATGATTTTTCCTTTTTTTAAATAGGTATGATAGGCGTAAGCAAGCTTGCTTTTGGAAAAAGCATCGTCCAGCACAAAACCCAATAGACCGCCTTCTCCTTCATGAAGGACAGGCTCGTTTAATTGAAGTTCCATTCTTTTTTTCTTTCCATCCCCGTCAATTTGAATAATAGTGCCTTTACGCTCGGTGATAAAAAAGCTTTCATCCTGCTTGGCAATGGTCCAGGGCACCTCTAAGTTGTCTGCTGCGACTTTTGTTTGGATAGATGAACTGGCTGGAGCCGTTTCTGAAGAATCCGTTTGATCAGGCGCAGAGCATCCGGAAAACAGCAGAACAGCAGCCAAAAGTCCCCTCTTCATTTTCATATCCCCCCATGTCTCTTTTGCTCCCCATATTATCATGAGCCGATAAATTTACAATAGTCAAAAAAAAAAGATGTTGTTATAATGAAGGCGGGCAGTATCTGAAGAAAGAACTGCACTTGTCTGACGTTTAGCCGCTGGCACAATGAAATAAGCGAAAGTTCTGCCTTGATCCAAATTGGACAGGGACAGAGGGTCGAAACAACGAATCTGATTATTCGGGTCCTTCTGTCTGAAGGACCCTTTTTATTTACTCATTGTTTCGTCTCCTCTGATGAAAAAAGGAGGAAGCGTGTATGAAGCAAACGAGTGACTTTATCAAGATGAAAAAGAACGGGGAAAAGATTGCGATGATTACTGCGTATGATTATCCCTCTGCCAAGCTGTCTGAAGAAGGCGGAGCGGATATCCTTTTAGTCGGTGATTCGCTCGGGATGGTCGTGCTTGGTTATGAATCGACCGTTCCAGTTACGCTCGATGATATGATTCATCATACGAAGGCGGTCAAAAGAGGAGCGAAAGAGACTTTTGTTGTCACTGACCTGCCTTTTATGTCTTATCATATCAGCCGGGAGGAGACTATGCGGGCAGCGAGAGCGTTGATGCAGGAAGCGGGTGCCCATGCCGTCAAAATAGAAGGCGGCGAAGAGGCGGAAGAAGCGGTCCGCGACCTGACGCGCGCCGGTGTGCCAACAGTGGCTCACCTAGGTTTGACACCGCAATCTGTAGGTGTTCTCGGCGGATATAAAGTGCAGGGCAAGACAGCAGAAGCGGCCAGAAAGCTGCTCGAGGATGCGAAGAAGCTGGAGCAGGCAGGTGCTTTTATGGCGGTGCTGGAATGTGTTCCTCGCCAGATTGCTGCTGAGGTCGCAGGTGCTCTTACTATTCCTGTTATTGGCATAGGGGCAGGCAAGGAAACAGATGGACAGGTGCTTGTCTACCATGATTTGATTCAATATGGTGTGAGCCGGACGCCGAAATTTGTGAAATCGTATAGCAATGTGAACGATCAGATTGCTCCAGCCATTTCCACCTTTGTGACAGAAGTGAAAAGCGGAGCGTTTCCCGGACAGGAGCATACATTTACAATGAAAGAAGAAGAATTGGAAGCTTTGTACGGAGGAGCGCGCTCATGAAAGTAGTAAAAACCATTCAAGAGTTAAAGGAATTTGTTCAGGCAGCAAAGAAAGCAGGACACCGGATCGGTCTCGTGCCAACAATGGGCTTTCTTCATGAGGGGCACCTTGCTTTGGCCCAAAAAGCGCGGGAGGAAAATGAAGCGGTCATTATGAGTATTTTTGTCAATCCGCTGCAATTCGGGCCAGATGAAGACTTTGAGCGTTATCCGCGGAACCTGGAGCGAGATGAGCAATTGGCTGCAGGGGCGGGGGTTGATTGTTTGTTTACTCCTGATGTGGAGGAAATGTATCCGGAGCCATCCATCATCACAATGACCGTAACTTCAAGAACGGACAAGCTTTGCGGAGTCAAACGCCCTGGCCATTTTGACGGGGTTGTAACTGTCGTGACAAAGCTCTTTCACTTAGCTGAGCCCCATACAGCTTATTTCGGGTTAAAAGATGCCCAGCAGTTTGCCGTTATTGACGGTTTGGTAAAGTCGTTGGATTTTCCCGTAAAGCTTGTCGGGGTAGACACAGTTCGTGAAGAAGACGGGCTTGCGAAGAGTTCCAGAAATGTCTACTTAACGGAAGAAGAACGCACGAAAGCTCCGCATTTGCAGCAGGCCCTCAAGCTTGGTGTCCAAGCAGCTGAGCGGGGAGAAGAAAACGTACAAGCGATTGTTGACTTGACCATTTCCCATTTAACAGCTTATGCCGGCGCAGCGATTGACTACGTCGAATTGCTTTCCTATCCCGGCTTAGTGCCGCTGAAGAAAGCAGAAGGAAAAATGATTTTGGCTGCGGCTGTGAAGTATTCAAAAGCCCGTTTAATTGATAACATTATTTTTACTGCTGGAGAGGAAGGCTGAGTATGTTTCGTACAATGATGAATGGAAAAATCCATCGCGCGACGGTGACGGAAGCAAATTTAAACTATGTTGGCAGCATTACGATCGATCAAAATTTACTGGATGCTGCCGGGATGATGGCAAATGAGAAAGTGCAAATCGTTAATAACAATAATGGGGCCCGTTTGGAAACTTATATTATCCCAGGCGAGCGCAACAGCGGCGTCATTTGTTTAAACGGGGCGGCAGCAAGACTTGTGCAGCCCGGCGATAAGGTGATTATTATCTCGTATGTAATGGTTGCTGAAGAGAAAGCAAAGGATCATCAGCCAAAAGTAGTGGTTGCTGGGGAAAATAATGAAATTGAACAGCTTCTTCACGAGGAAATCGCTGGTACCATCCTATAATGCCGATGCAAATGTAACAGCGTGTATATGTAAGCAGGATCAGCCGAGAGCCCGTTCTCTTTCACAGGAGAGAGGTTCTCGGCTTTTATGCTCGGCTGAAAAAGCTTGCCGTTACAGAAAAAAGAAAGCGTGATTTGTAAGCAGGCTTTTGTCTCTTCTGGCTCTCAGGCGAATCCATATGTTAAACTGGAAAGAGAAAGTTTAACAGAAAAAGGTGCGTAACCGACTATGAAGGATTTAAAATTTGTCGTAACCGACTTTGAAACGACCGGCCATGCGTCGAAAGGAAATGACCGCATTATCCAGGCCTCCTTTGTCGTAATTGAAAATAAACAAATTACCGGACAATACACTTCTTTTTTTAATCCGGAAGTGCCAATTCCCGCTTTCATCGAAGAGCTGACAGGCATTTCAGATGAACGAGTGAAAGACGCCCCGCTCTTTTATGAAGCGGCTAAAGAGATTCTGCCGCTGTTAGATAGGGCTGTTTTCGTCGCTCATAATGTTGCCTTTGATCTTCAATTCCTGCAATCCGAACTTGAAAGAGCCGGATACCGGACGTTTTCCGGTGCTGCTATTGATACGGTCGAGCTGGCGAGAATTGTTTGGCCGACATCGGACAGCTTTAAGCTGGGAGAATTAACAGGCAATCTGGGGCTGCAGCATGACCGTCCCCATCAGGCGGATAGCGATGCCTATGTAACAGCGGAAATGCTGTTGTTAATGATAGAGAAGCTTGAGGGCCTTCCGATGGTGACGCTTGAGCAGATGGCGCGTCTGGCTGTAAGGCTGAAGAGCGACATTTATTTACTGATTAAAGCGATTATTCAGGAGAAGCAATCCAATATTGAACAGCTTCCTGAACAGGTGGAAGTATATCGGGGTCTCGCTATGCGCAAAAAGAACATTGTGAATAGGATGATCGAAAAAACTCCGCCGGTTTATCCGGAAACAGATGAGGAGAAAGCGGCACTGATCGCGGCGATTCCTCATTTTGAGCTTCGTCAAAGCCAGGCAGACATGATGGATTTGATACATAACTCCATGCAAACGTCTAAGCATTTAGCGGTCGAAGCAGGAACCGGCACAGGAAAATCTCTCGGTTATCTCCTGCCGGCTGTCTATCAAAGCAAACAGGAGAAGGAGCCCGTGATCGTCAGCACTTATACGGTGATTTTGCAACAGCAGCTGCTGCAAAAGGAAATTCGCCAGCTGCAGCAAATCTGTCCGTTTCCGGTCACAGCCGCTGTATTGAAAGGCAGGAACCATTATATCGATCTCTACAAATTTTCGCAAAGCCTCAAAGCAACGAGTGATAATTATGATTTCACTCTCGCCAAGATGCAAATTTTGACGTGGCTGCTTGAAACGGAAACAGGAGATGTCGATGAAATTAACCTTTCCTCAGGCGGCGAATTATTCTGGAATGACATTCGCCAGGATAATGATTATATGAATAAAGGGCGGAAAGCCTGGCTTGATAAAGATTTTTATTTGCATGCTAAAAAACAAGCGAAAGAAGCCGATATCGTTATCACTAACCATTCTCTGCTTGTAGCAGATTTACTTGCTAAAAGCTCGTTTTTCCCCGCTTGCCGCCATATTATTGTGGATGAAGCTCATCATTTTGAACGGGCAGCAAGAGACCGTCTCGGTTTGTTCATTGACCAAATGACTTGTAAACAGCTCTTTGGGAAGATGGGGACCTATGAGCAAAAAGAATTATTTTACCATATGGAGAAGCTAGTCTCCAAATACGGGAAGAAAGACAAAGAAGATGGCCGCCTGGCTGTTAACCGTAAGCTGCAAGAGTTGCAATTTGAAAGTGACGAATGGTTTAAAGTCTTGCAAGTTTATTTTGAGAAGCATACGAAAAAGCGGACAGGAAACTGGCACCGGCGCCAATTGCGGCTGACGGATGAAGCAAGAAGCTTGCCTTATTGGGAGCATATCGAGTACGGGGCTGAGCGCATTGATGCTTTGATTGGAGAACTTATTCACTGGATGAAGCAGCGGCTGGATCAACTGTCTGAATTCCGGGAACAAATGACCGCTTCAGAACAAGTTAAGATGGATAGCTTTAAAGATGTAATCTCGGAATGGGAAGAATTGCAGCACACCCTTTTACGGCTGATTTTTCGGCCTGAAGAAGAGGAAGTCATTTGGATGGAAGGGGATAGCCGCTCGTTTGCCAATACATTTGTGATCAAGTCCCATCCAATGGAGGCAGCAAAAATGATTCAAGAGGCGCTCCTTCGGCAAAAGCATGTGGTGTTCACGTCGGCAACGCTGGCGGTTAACGGCTCTTTTCACTTCTTTACTGAAGAAACAGGTCTATCCTCCTTTGAGCATGAAGAGGCCATTTTGCCATCTCCGTTTGACTTTAAGCAAAATTGCCGAATGATCATTCCTAATGATGTGCCGGAAGTGAAAAGCGTCCATCAGGAAGAGTACATTGAATCGCTGGCTAACCACTTGACAGCAGTCGCTGAAGCAGCCAAAGGAAGAATGCTCGTGCTTTTCACTTCGTTTGATATGATGAAAAGAACGTATGATTTAATGAAAGACAGCGGTCTTCTCGATGACTATATTTTGCTGGCCCAGGGAATTACAACGGGCAGCCGTTCCCGTCTTACCCGCAATTTTCAGCGTTTCGACAAAGCCATTTTGTTTGGCACAAACAGCTTTTGGGAAGGAATTGATATTCCAGGAGAGGACTTATCTTGCCTCGTTATTGTGCGCCTGCCGTTTTCGCCGCCAGATGAGCCATTCGCACAAGCGAAAAGCGAACAGCTGGCGCGTGCAGGAAAAAACGCTTTTTCCTCTTATTCCCTGCCTCAGGCTGTTTTGCGCTTCCGGCAAGGATTCGGCCGGTTAATTCGAAGCAGCACAGACCGTGGAATTATTATTGTGTTTGACCGGCGCATACAAACCAATCAGTATGGAAAAACGTTTTTGCGGTCGATTCCGGCGATTTCTATAGAAGAAGCTTCACTTGGCGAGGTTGTGTCTGTGATTGAAAAATGGCTGTGATTTCCGGCAGATGCTTGTGTTTATTTTAGAAGCGAATGACGCACTCTAACGGTATTGAAAGGAGCTGCCGTTATGAGAATCGTCTTGGCAATCAGTATATGTTGGTTCTTTGTTTTTCCGATGTGTGCGGCGGCCTCCGTGATCCATTTGAATTTAGAAGAAGAGGAGTTTGCCCTCTCTTTTTTACCGCTATCGGATGGAGAAGCCGCCTTTTTTCATACAGCGGACGGGCGTCATTTTTTAATTAACACTGGTCATCCAGACAGTGAAGCCGAAATTCTTCAATATATGGACCGCTTCCGGATCAGCAAGCTCGATGGATTGATCCTCACGGAAAAGAAATATTGGAGAGCGTCTTTTATTAAAGAGTTGATGACAAAGCGAAAATTAAAAAAAGTGTTTACCAGCTGGCCTTTGCCGGCTAGATGGCGTCATAGCCGTTTGGCGCACGAGCAATGGAAGGAAGGGGAAATTCAAGAGATCGGCCGGGATGTAAGAATTCGAGTTCTCCATAATGGAAGGGGAAAGAACGAAGGACTCGATTTTTCTATTAAATACTATGATTCCCGTTTCTTATGGATGTCTTCCGCTTCCAAGCCGGCTGAAAAGGCGCTGCTGTCTCATTCCCTGAAAGACAGCAACATTATAAAGGTGCCGAATTTCGGAGAGGCTCGAAGCCTTTCCCGTGAGTTGCTTATGCACATTGATCCGCAAACCGCTATCCTATTCAAGCAAAAAGCCGGGCATCCTGATGAAAAATTAATGGAAACACTTCATCAAATGTGGATTGACGTTTACTATACAGACCAGCATGGATTACTTATAATTAAATTTACAAAAGCGGGATATGAGCTTTTTACCTTCCCTGATTTAAAATAAGCGAGATTCGCACTTTTCACAAAATTTATTAATAACCTGCTCTAATTTCCTGCTATAATAGAAAAGAATGGGGGCATTCGCATGGAAAGTAAAATTGAGGTTTTATCCTCTGTTACGGTCAAGAACCAGCCGGATTTATATAAGATTGTTGATACATTAAACCGCACGCTCAAACGGAACGATTTAATGTTTGGCCTGGCGCTTGATAAGACAGATAAGGATAAAGCTGTTTTTACTATTTACCGTACATAATTAAATAAAAATAGAAAGATAGTGGAGGTATTTTTGTGAACGTACAATTAGCTCAACGAGTGAAAGCATTAACTCCTTCTACAACGCTGGCCATTACAGCGAAAGCAAAAGAAATGAAAGCGCAAGGGATCGATGTGATCGGTCTTGGAGCAGGAGAGCCGGACTTTAACACACCAGATCATATCATTGAAGCGGCTTATGAATCATTAAAGAAGGGTCAGACAAAATATACACCGTCCGGCGGCCTGCCTGAATTAAAAGATGCAATTATCGGCAAATTCGAGAAAGATCAAGGGATTTCCTATAAACGCAGCGAGATTATCGTTACGACAGGAGCTAAGCATGCTCTGTATACATTATTTCAAGTAATTTTGGATGAGGGAGATGAAGTGATCATCCCGACTCCGTATTGGGTCAGTTATCCGGAGCAAGTAAAGCTGGCGGATGGAACTCCTGTTTATATCGAAGGAAAAGAAGAGAACAATTTTAAAATTACGCCGGAACAGCTTCACGCTGCCATTACGCCAAAAACAAAAGCGGTAATCATCAATTCTCCAAGCAATCCAACGGGTATGCTTTATTCAAAAGGAGAGCTTGAAGCACTAGGAGAAGTAGCTTTAAAGCATAATATTTGGATCATTTCCGATGAAATTTATGAAAAACTCATTTACGGTACAAATAAGCATGTGTCCATTGCGGAACTTTCTCCGGCTTTAAAAGAGCAGACAATTATTATTAATGGTGTGTCAAAATCCCACTCCATGACTGGCTGGCGCATTGGGTACGCGGCAGGCAACGAACAAGTCATTAAAGCAATGACAGACTTGGCAAGCCATTCAACGTCCAATCCAACAGCCGTGTCACAATATGGCTCAATCGCTGCATACGAAGGGACGCAGGAGCCTGTCGAGGAAATGAGAAAAGCATTTGAAGAGCGCTTGAATATCGTTCATAGTAAATTAAACGAAATTCCAGGCGTTAGTTGCTTGAAGCCGCAAGGAGCTTTTTATTTATTCCCGAACGTGAAAAAAGCCGCTTTGCTCACTGGCTTCAACGATGTTGACGGTTTTGTAAAAGCTCTGTTGGAAGAAGCAAAAGTGGCGGTTATTCCTGGAAGCGGCTTTGGTGCGCCGGATAATATCCGTCTTTCCTATGCTACATCGCTTGAACTGCTTGAAGCTGCGGTTGCCCGCATTGCTGACTTTGTGAACAGTCATGCCACTGCAAAGAAGCAATAAACGCAACCAGCCTGCATAAAACATTATAGATTTCCAGGTGTTTACTAAATAAAAGGGGTTCGGAAGGAATTTATTTCGAACTCCTTTTTGATGTTGATTGAAAATCAAGAACGCAGAGGGAAGTGGAAAGCTGTCCAAGCTTATAATGCAGATCGCTTCTATGGCTGTTTTCACTGATAGGAGACAGGCATTTCTTGCACATCTTGAAGAAAGACAGGTATAATATGAAGCGAATGGATCAGAATCGCGGAATATGTTGGAGGGAAATATTATATGAAAATAACAATTGCGGAAGTGGGCCAGTTCGTTGGTCAAGAAGTAACAATTGGTGCCTGGCTCGCCAATAAACGTTCCAGCGGAAAAATTGCTTTCTTGCAGCTTCGTGATGGAACAGGCTTTATTCAAGGCGTTGTTGTCAAAAGCGAGGTAGGAGAAGAGCTATTTAAAGCTGCAAAAGCACTGACACAGGAGTCATCCCTGTACGTAACAGGAATGGTTCAAGAGGACACCCGCTCCCCGTTTGGCTTTGAGCTGACAGTAACCGGTCTCGAAGTGATTGCTGAAGCGGTTGATTATCCGATCACACCGAAAGAGCATGGAACAGAGTTTTTAATGGATCACCGCCATCTGTGGCTCCGTTCCCGTCGCCAGCATGCGGTCATGAAAATTCGTAATGAAATTATCCGGGCAACCTACGAGTTCTTTAATGATCACGGATTTGTTAAAGTGGATCCGCCGATTTTAACAGGCAGTGCGCCGGAAGGGACATCAGAATTATTTCATACCCGCTATTTTGAAGAGGATGCCTATCTTTCACAAAGCGGCCAGCTGTATATGGAAGCAGCAGCCATGGCCCTGGGAAAAGTTTTTTCTTTTGGTCCTACATTCCGTGCGGAAAAATCAAAAACACGCCGCCACCTTATTGAGTTTTGGATGATTGAGCCGGAAATGGCTTTTTATGAGTTTGAAGACAATTTAAAAGTGCAAGAGGACTATGTGGCTCATATCGTGCAATCTGTCCTTAAAAATTGCCGCTTAGAACTGGAACGGCTTGGACGGGATACAGCAAAACTTGAACAAGTGAAAGCTCCTTTTCCACGCATTACATATGATAAAGCGATTGAGTTTTTGCATGAAAAGGGCTTCACTGATATCAAATGGGGAGATGATTTCGGGGCTCCGCATGAAACAGCCATCGCAGAAAGCTTTGACAAGCCGGTATTTATTACCCATTATCCTACCTCACTTAAACCGTTTTATATGCAGCCGGATAAAGAGCGCGAGGAAGTGGTCTTATGCGCTGACTTAATTGCTCCTGAAGGATATGGAGAAATTATTGGCGGTTCGGAGCGTATTCATGATTTGCAGTTATTAAGCGAGAGAATCAAGGAGCATCAGCTTGATCCGGAGGCCTACAAGTGGTATTTGGAACTGAGAAAATACGGTTCTGTTCCGCATTCAGGCTTTGGTCTTGGCCTTGAGCGGACGGTTGCATGGATCAGCGGAGTGGAGCATGTTCGTGAAACAATTCCTTTCCCTCGTTTGTTGAACCGTCTCTATCCATAATAAAGAAGAAGCCGTCCTGCCGTCAGGGAATGAATCTGTTTGGCCGCCGCTGCAAGCGTGTAGGTCAAATAGATTCCACAAGCAGGACGGTTTTTTTCTTCTTTTTCATTGTTGTAAAAAAGACAAATCACAATTTCGCGTTTGTCAATTCTCATTTTTATAACTTCCCCGTGATATACTTGATTGTGAGGTGTCTGCCATGGAGCAAAAAGAGTTATTAATTAATTGGATGGACGAAGGAATGATCAGTGTTCCGCAAGTTCTCCTTACTTACTATCAGAAATTAGATTTTACAGAAATTGAACTTGTTTTATTGCTGCAAATTTTTGCTTGCAAACAAAAGGGACGCCATTTTCCGACGTTCGAGGAACTTGCCGCCCGTATGACCATTTCTGCCAGTGAATGCTCTCTTGTAGTGAAAAAGTTGATACAGCAGCAAGTGCTGGAGATTGAACAAGGGGATACGCTAGGCTTTGAAAGTTATTCATTAAGACCGCTTTGGAAGAAGCTCGCGGATTTTATGATGCAGCAATCCCGGCAATCCGCTTTGCATCAGGCGATGAATGAAGAGCAGGATCTATATACTTGTTTTGAACGGGAGTTTGGCCGCCCGCTTTCTCCGCTTGAATGTGAGACGCTTGCGATTTGGATTGATCAGGATCATCACGACGCGGTCATTATTAAGGCAGCTTTAAGAGAGGCTGTTATCTCTGGAAAGTTGAATTTTCGCTATATTGACCGGATTTTATTTGAGTGGAAGAAGCAAGGGATTGAAACGCTTGAACAGGCGAGAGCATATGGCCAGCGTTTTCGCAAAAGCCAATCCCCGTCTGATCAAGTGCAGCGATCAAAAAAAGCGGTACCTTTCTATAATTGGCTTGAGCAGTAAAAGGAGAAAAAGAGATGTTGAATAAAGCACAAATCAGATATTGTCTTGATACGATGGCTGATATGTTTCCAGAGGCTCATTGTGAACTAAATCATGACAATCCGTTTGAGTTGGTCATTGCTGTTTTATTATCTGCCCAATGTACGGATGCTTTAGTAAACAAGGTTACGAAGGATTTGTTCCAAAAATACAAAACACCGGAAGACTATTTAGCCGTGCCGCTTGAAGAGCTGCAGCAGGATATTCGTTCAATCGGCTTGTTCCGCAATAAAGCAAAAAATATCCAAAAGCTGTGCCGTATGCTTATTGAAGACAGGGGCGGGGAGGTGCCGAGAACACAAGAAGAGCTTGTGAAGCTACCCGGGGTAGGCAGAAAAACGGCAAATGTGGTTGCTTCCGTTGCTTTTGGTGTGCCAGCCATTGCGGTTGATACGCATGTCGAGAGGGTCAGCAAGCGGCTCGGCTTTTGCCGCTGGAAAGATTCTGTGACAGAAGTGGAAGAAACGCTTATGCGCAAGATACCAAAAGAGGAATGGTCCGTTACTCATCACCGCCTTATTTTTTTCGGCCGCTATCATTGCAAAGCCCAATCTCCTCAATGTGAAATTTGCCCGCTTCTCGATTTATGCCGAGAAGGGCAAAAGCGGATGAAGAGGAGAAGCGGATGATGAAACGCGAGGTGGAGATACCGGAACAATTAAAGCATTCCTTATTTTTTTCTGAAAAGGAGCGAGTAGAATGGCCAGCCGAAGCGTCATTGTCTTCGGCTCCTTTTTTCATTTATGAGCTTTCTGGAGAAGGGAAGCCATGGCTGGTTGAGGACAAAGGGCTGGACATGATCGAAAAGGAATGGTTCCGCTTAAAGGCAGAGCTTGAAAGTAAATTTCAACGGCGGGATCGAGATACTCAAGTCCAGATGAAGGCTGCTATTGCCTTGTTTCTAATGAAGCTATTTTGGGGCAACGGACAGCCTGTTCGGCTGAACGGCTGGGACAAGCAAGTCAAGAAGCTGGACGTTCAGCCGGTCAATGTAACCGATCGGCTGGCATTTGTCTTTCATCGGCCGTATTCCTACCATTCCTACAGGCAAGTGCGCGAGCTTATGATCGAGCAGGACAAGCTGCTGGCAAAAAAGGCGGCAATGAAAGAGAACAAGTAAAAGGATGTCATGCAGGCATGACATCCTTTTACTTGTTGTTGGTTATTCACCACCAGTGCTTTGTTTTTGGTTTTCAGAAGGCGTCTGTGCTCCTGGTGAGTTTTGCTGTGTGTTCCCGCCGGAAGGAGGAGGTGTTGTTGTTTCTCCTGTTCCTGGAGTGGTTCCACCGGTGTTCCCGCCGGTGTTCCCGCCATTGCCATTTCCGCCATTGCCGTTCCCTCCGGTGTTGTTCCCTCCGGTGTTGTTCCCTCCAGTGTTGTTCCCGCCATTGCCATTCCCGCCATTATTGTTTCCGCCGTTGTCATTTCCGCCATTATCATTCCCGTTGTCGCCGTTCCCATTTTGTCCGCCATTATTATCCGGATTGGTTGGGGTAGTATCATCCGGCTCGGTTGGAGGCGGAGTCTCTTCGCTATCGTCTTCAGCTGGCGGCTGTTCGCCTCCCGGAACCGTGATCGAAGTGGAGGCTGTATCCACTGTCTTTCCATCAACGGTCGCTGTGACGGTAAAGCTATAAGATTTTCCTGGTTCTGCACCGCCGAAGGACGCGGATGAACCGCCGGTCGATCTAGATTCGCCGGTTGATGACGAAACGGTAAAGCTTGGTGACCCTTTTCCTCCAAATGACCAGGAGACAGAAATGCTCTGAGAACCTGCATCATAAGAAGCGGAAAGGTTTTCGATTTTTCCTTCTGTTTCTTCTTTCTTATCTTTTTCTTTATCTTCTTCCTTAAAGTCGTTGAATACTTTCTTTGGCTCTTCTCCTTTAATAAACAGTTCATACACTTTCTCGCTGTCTGGAGTGCCTTTGCCGGCGATTTGCGCCGGATTTGTGCCTTTTTTAATCGGTAACTCAACCACGCTGTTCGGTTTTTTAAAGTTTTTCGTTTCTTTTTTGGATGATACTTCATCCATTAAGTTTTTAAACAGCTCTTTTGAAATGTTCTGGCTGTTTTTTGATAAATATTCTTTTTTGTCCTCATAACCTGTCCAAATGGCTGCCGTATAATTTGTTGTGTAGCCGACAAACCAAGAATCTGGAGAAGCCGAGGAAGGGATGTTCCATTCTCTCTTCTCTTTTGCTGTATAGTTCGTTGTTCCGGTTTTACCTGCTAGAGGAAGCCCTGGAATATTCGCTCTGCGGCCCGTCCCTTCATCAACGACATCTTTCAGCATATCAGTAATCATATAAGCAGTATAGTCACTCATTGCTTTCTTCGGCTTAATATCGTTTCTTACTTCTGTATCTCCATCAGCCAAGACAATTTTCTTAACGGCATGCGGCTTGATATACGTTCCGCCGTTACCGAAAGCGGCGTAAGCACCAGACAGATCAAGCGGAGAGATGCCGCTCATGGCACCGATTGAGTTTGATTCGTTTTCCGATTGCTCTTTAGAAAGTTCAATGCCCACATTATTTAAAAACTCGTTCGCTTTTTCATGTCCGACTTTTTTATAAGTTTGCAAAGCCGGAATGTTGCGGGAATAGACAAGAGCCGTTCTCATAGACAACGGTCCCATATAGGAGCCCCCGGCATTGCGGATCGGCGTGCCGTTTGAATAAGTATCTGGACGGTCATCAAGCTGCTGGTAGGTAGACCATTTTAAATACTCAATCGCTGGACCGTAATCGATTAGCGGTTTAATTACCGACCCAGGCTGACGCTGTTTCAAATCAACGGCATAGTTAAAACCCCGCTCCACTTTTTGGTTGCGGCCGCCGCCAATCGCCCGAACCTCTCCTGTTTGTGTGTCGATAAGAGAAATCCCCGCTTGGAAATTTTCGCTTGGATAATTAATAATTTCATCGGTATTCAGTAATTTTTCCATATAAGTTTGTGCATCTGGGTCAAGTGTTGTATAAATCTTGAGCCCGTCGGAATAAGGATTGTAATCACCCATCTCCTGCACTTCTTCTACAACCATGTCAATATACGCGTTAAACTTCTTCGCATTGCCGGTGTCCGGTTTTTCTTCAGCAAGCTGCTTGGATACAGGCTTTTGCTTCGCTGCTGTCATTTCAGCGCTTGTGATTTTGTGGTGCTGCTCCATTAATGACAAGACTACATTCCGGCGCTTTTCGGCACGGTCCGGATGATTGAACGGATTGTAGTTATTCGGGCTTTGCGGCATACCCGCCAGTAATGCGGCTTCCGGCAAAGTCAACTCATCCAGCTCTTTATCGAAATAATAACTGGCTGCTTCTTTAATGCCGAAAATCCGGTCTGACATATATACTTTGTTGACATACATTTCAAAGATTTCTTCTTTGGAATATTCTTTATCAAGCTGGTAAGCCAGCCAAGCTTCCTGCGCTTTCCGCTTCAATGTTTTTTCGGGCTTCAGGAAGGACATTTTTACAACCTGCTGTGTAATTGTGCTGGCTCCTTCTGAACCGAAGCCGTTTGTTACGTTTTTGATGGCCGCGCCGCCAATACGGATCACATCCACCCCGTGATGCTTAAAGAAGCGGGCGTCCTCTGTCGCAAGAATGGCATCTCTTACCAGAGGGGGAATATCTTCATATTTAACGTAATCACGTTTCTCTGAGCCCACAGAGGTAATAAAGTCGCCATTCATATCGTAAATTTTTGAGGAAATCGGATCGCGGAGCAATCCTTCATCCAATTTAGGCGCATCTTTTACCATGAAGGCAAATGCGCCAAGGCCGCCAGCAAGAGTAAGCAGGAATACAGCGGCGAGAGTAAGAAATATTTTCTTGGCTAAAGAAGATTTCTTTTTAGTCGGTTTTTTCGCACCGCCTGCTGTGTTTTTTGGTGTGCGTTTTTTCTTCTTTCTTCTTTCTATACGTGAATTATATTCATCAGACATTTGTTCAATATCCTCGCTTTCAATGGAAATAAAGAGTGTTAAGATCCATAATCTTAAAAATACAGCTTATCGATGACAGACAAGTAGGGAATACGGGGGTGAAGGCCTGTCGGAATCGAAAAGCCTGAGCTCTCAATCTCCGCTTTTGTGATCGATTTTCGGCCGCCGTTCTCCATTCTGTTCCAGAAATCAAACAAACGGCTTGCCGGAAGATAGAAAATTTCCTCCGTTAAGGTAAAACGAATAATGACGAAGCTGATACCTTCCTGCTTCTCCACATTCTCCATATGGGCAATTTGATGTTTATGAAAATTTTTTAACGGAAAGGACGTTGCATTTCTCGTCTCCTTTGCTTCGAAATCGACATACTTCCCCCGATATACGCCGTTATAATCAGTAGTAGAAGCTTGTTTAAAGTAGGCTTCCTTTATGACAGCTGCGCTCCTTCTTGGGTAATCCACCTGGACAATTTGCACAGGCGTCGGCTTTTTATGGATAACTGCCAGGCCGCGCTCAAGATAGAATGTATTTGTTTCGTTTAAATCTTCCTCAAGCGTCATTCCCCTGTTACTATAACTATCCCGCAAAGGAGTCTGCTTCATTGCCGCCGCTTTTGTATCCGCCACATATTTCTTTCCGTTCGGATATCTTATTGTCATAGCATGCACCTCACAAGATAATACATATCATAACAGAAAAAATTATACACGGGGTAGAGAAATAGGACGATTTTTTCCTTTTGGCCGTTCCGGACGTGAAATTCCTTCCCCACTTCCTCTGTGGTCCTCTTGTACAGTTATGCAGTTTAGCAGCCTCATATGACCTTTCCGGCTTCTTTATTATAACCTTTTCACGCCGCGGCTGCATTCATAGCGCATAGTACTTTTAGGGGATAAAAGCTTTGTCGAATCAAAAGAAATTTTTGTCCGGCTCGTTCTTTCTTTGCCGAAAGACACCTAGTTTTGTCAGGCGAGAAGGAATCCATTATAAAAAGAGAGAAAGAGTTGGGCAAGAGAATAAGCGCAAAGAATATTATAAAAGGAGTGGGAAGAATGACAAGAGAAGAAGTGCTTCGTACCTTAAATGAGATTGAAGAACAAGTAGAGCAAATCGAGAAAGTGTTGCAGAAACGATCTGCTGTGATGCACAAAGCCCACTATTCACGCCTTTGGAAGAAAAAGGAGGCGGTGATGGCGCGCATGAGCCAGCTGGAAGAAGGAGCTGAATTCTTGTTGTCTGCCGGTCCTGCCTACAAGATGGTCCAATCCTTTTAACATATAATTAAAATGAAGAAACGATCTCTTGAAGATTCCCCCAAAAACTTATAAAATTGTAAAATAAGCGATGTGCGTGTTGACTCATTTGAATGAAATGAAGAGACGATGACTTTCTCTGTTGTTTTCTTTTTGTTCGATTAAATGAGTTTCTTTATGCGTATGAGCTAAAGCTTAATTAAAATATAACAGGGTGAACAGGAGAATAAATGATGAGCCGACTTCAAGAATTGACAGAGCAGCTGATAGAGATTGTCACCCGTGCCAATAGCCGTTATCACTTAGCGAGGGAAAAACAAGAAAAAGGGGATTTTTATGCAGAAGTCAAGCCTTTTGCGGACCAAGCCCGCTTGCGGTCGAGAGAATGGGAGAAGGAACTGACCGCTTGTTTGCAAACGAGGCGCTTTCGCCATATCCACTATCCGCAAATGAAAGCGGTGGTAGAGAATATCGAGTTGATTTCAGTACAAGCGTTTTTTCCGGAAACCAGCTTTAAACGTTTTCGAAATTACGTTGAGTCAACTCTTTTCGTGTTGCATCAGTTAATAAAAGAATTAACGTGACAGTCACCTTTTCAGCGGATTCGCATACCATGTTGTAACGAATGTTGCGGGAGGGAAAAAGATGAATCCGTGGAGTCAGGTGTACCAATATCCTGGGCATTATCCCTATCATTCACCTTCGGCTTATCCTGGCCACACACCTTCTCCGCCCGGTTATTCCCAATTTCCGGGGGATTTGTGGGGCCATCCGCTGTACCAAATGCCAATGCAAGAAGGACCGTATTCTATGTTCGCGCCCTCTGCTTCTATGACGCAAAACATGGGATCGGCCAAAAGCAGCAGCCAGTCTGCTCTATTGAAATCCTTTCAAAATAAAGATGGCACATTTGACATTAATAAAGCGATGGATACAGCGGGAATGATGGTGAATACGGTGTCGCAATTGTCAAAGGTTGTGAAGGATATGTCTGGGTGGCTGAAAGTATAAATAATCCGGCCTTGAAGGAGAGTGATGCCTTCAGGGCTTTTTTGCGGGACGAAAACAGTCAGTTTTTCTTTCAAATGGATCGTTTGTTCGCTAAAATGAAGAAGAGGTGAGAGCATGCAATTTGGGAGAAAGACGCTGCAAGAAGCCATCGACTGGCTAAGGCAGGAGGAAGCAGTCCGTTCAAATATTATTCATTGGCACACCATACCAGAAAAAGAAGCGGCTGTTGTTCCGCTGCCGGCTGACATTGCTCCTGAGCTTGCAGCCGCGTTAAACAATAGAGGAATTGAGCAGTTATATACGCATCAATTGCTGGCCTATGAAGCAGCAAGGCGGGGAGAAAGCTTCGTAGCTGTTACGCCGACAGCATCCGGAAAAACACTTTGCTACAATTTGCCGGTTATGCAAGCGGTGATCGAAAATGAGAAAGCGCGGGCGCTTTATTTGTTTCCGACGAAGGCACTTGCGCAGGACCAAAAAAGCGAAATCAATGAATTGATTCAGGAAGTGGGTCTGCCAATTCACAGCTATACGTATGACGGAGATACGCCGGCAAATATTCGCCAAAAAGTACGCAAAGCGGGACAAGTCATTCTGACAAATCCAGATATGCTGCATTCGGCAATTTTGCCGCACCATACAAAATGGGTCTCATTATTTGAGAACTTAAAATACATCGTCATTGATGAACTTCATATATACAGGGGAGTATTCGGCAGCCACGTGGCAAATGTTTTGCGCCGTTTACAGCGAATTTGCCGCTATTATGGGAGCGATCCAGTATTTATTTGCACATCTGCTACCATTGCCAATCCGCTGGAGCTTGCCGAGTCATTAACCGGGAAAGCGATCCGGCTAATTGATAAAAATGGGGCGCCAGCCGGGAAAAAGCACTTCGTCTTTTACAATCCCCCTGTTGTCAATAAACCGTTGAACATTCGGCGCAGCGCGGTTTTGGAAGTCCGCCGGCTCGCTGGCGAAATGCTAAAAAATAAAATTCAAACGATCGTATTTGCCAGAAGCCGGGTGCGCGTGGAAATTCTTTTGACGTACTTGCAGGAACTTGTGAAAAACGAACTCGGCGCGAAATCGATCAGAGGCTATCGCGGAGGATACTTGCCCACGCAGCGGCGCGAAATTGAGAAGGGTCTGAGGAATGGAGATATTTATGGAGTGGTCAGCACGAATGCGCTTGAACTTGGAGTCGACATCGGCCAGCTCCAAGTTTGTGTAATGACTGGTTATCCAGGAACGATTGCCAGTGCCTGGCAGCAAGCCGGCAGAGCGGGGCGCCGTCATGGGGAGTCTCTTGTGATTATGGTAGCAAGCTCTGATCCGCTCGATCAATTTATTATTGATCATCCAGATTATTTCTTTAGACGCACACCTGAAACAGCTCGGATTAATCCTGACAACCTCGTCATTCTTATTGACCATTTGAAATGTGCCGCTTATGAGCTGCCGTTTAAACAAGGAGAATCATTCGGGGAAACGGATATTGAAGAGGTGCTTGAGTTCTTAACAGCAGAGAGAGTGCTGCATGAGAATCAAGGACAATGGTTTTGGATGAATGATTCATTTCCGGCTCATAATATCAGTCTGCGTTCAGCTTCACAGGAAAATGTGATTATTATTGACATTTCTGTAACAGCTGGCCATAAAGTGATCGGAGAAATGGATACATTCAGCGCGATGACCCTCTTGCATGATGAAGCGATTTACCTTCATCAGGGAGTCCAATACCAAGTGGAGGAATTGGACTGGGAAGAGAAGAAAGCCTATGTTCGCGAAGTGGATGTGGATTATTTTACAGATGCGAATCTGGCGGTCCAGCTTCAAGTGCTGGAGGAGGACAAAAAGCAGGAAAAGGGGACGGCCGCGTTTTCCTACGGGGATGTGGCTGTTCATGCGATGGCCACTATTTTTAAAAAGATTAAATTTGATACGCATGAAAACATTGGTTCCGGTCCGATTCATTTGCCGGAGGTAGAGCTGCATACGAATGCGGTATGGATGTCGCTCGATAACAATGTCCAGGAACTGTCAGAAGAACGAGTAGAGAACGGCCTCATCGGAGCAGCCCATTCATTAAAAGCGATTATCCCTTTATTTGCTATGTGCGATCCGAATGATATCCATATTGTGCCGCAAGTAAAAGCCAGCCATAATGAGAAGCCGACAATCTTCGTCTATGATCATTACCCGGGCGGCATCGGGCTAAGTGAACAAGTTTTCAATCAATTCAGCGAAATTATCAACCAAGCGGCAGAGCTCATTCATCATTGCCCTTGTCCAAAAGGCTGTCCTTCCTGCATAGGCACCGACACCGCTTTTCCTACGGCGAAGGAAGATGCTTACCGCCTGTTGAAAATGTTCTTATGAGAGGAGTCAAGTGAAATGGGATTATCCGGAAAGCTTCAACGGATGAAACGCCACATTATCAGAGAAGAACAAGATAAGCCTGCAGAAAAACCGCTTGTTCAGCAGCCGGATATCCCTTATATGGATGAATGGGAAAGAGCTGGAGCAACGCCTTATGTGCTTGATGATCAATGGTGTCTCATTCGCGAAGTCAGGTATCCGCTCTCCTTCCAGCATGGCCGGCACCGGTTTTCTGAAGTGAAGCAGGCTGTAGCCAAGTGGAATGAATGGGAAGGAGCCCATCCATTATCTGCGAAAGGGCATCAGGTGTCGGATTTGTTTTTCTTCGATACGGAAACTACCGGTCTCGGCGGAGGAACCGGAAATATCATTTTCTTGCTCGGCTACGCCAGAATCCAGGAGGAGGAGGTCGTGGTACGCCAGCATTTTTTGCCGGCACCAGGAAATGAAGTGGCGCTGTATTCAAGCTTTCTTGAGAAAGTAGATTACACGACGCTCGTCACTTATAATGGAAAATCCTTTGACTGGCCGCAAGTAAAAACCCGGCATACCCTCGTTCGTGAGCATGTGCCAAAGCTCCCGGGGTTTGGCCACTTTGATTTATATCACGCTTCCAGAAGACTATGGAAACATTCAATGGAGGCTGTCAAACTGGTAAATGTTGAGAAGGAAAAGCTTGATATTTGCCGTATAGAAGATATCCCCGGCTACTTAGCGCCAATGATTTATTTTGATTATGTAGAAAGACGGAAGCCGGAAGGTATATTGAAGGTCATGGAGCATAATGAAAGGGATATTTTAACGCTCATTACCCTTTACACCCATGTCAGCCTTCATATTCTGGAGGAAGGGGAAGGCCGGACGAGCCGGGAAAAGTTTGAAGTTGCACGATGGCTTGAGGCAGTCGGCGAAAAAAAGCTGTCAGCAGGTGCTTACCGAAAGCTTGTTGATGAGCAGGATAAAGAAGTGCAGGCGATGGCCAGCCATGCTCTAGCTTTTCACTATAAGAGGGAAAAAAACTGGGCTCAAGCAGTTGCTTTATGGGATGCCGTCTGCGAGGAAGGAGCGCTGTCCGAAAGAATAGAAGCGCATATTGAGCTGAGTAAATATTACGAGCATAAGCAAAAGGAACTCTTGAAGGCGATGCAGCACGCAGAAGCAGCAAGTAGTCTTTGTAACGGGACAAATAAGCGGCTGGAAGAGGATTTGGATAAAAGAAAAACAAGGTTAATGAAGAAAATAAATAGATAAGCAAGATGGCAATTTGCAGATAGGTACTTCTTTTCGACTTTTAACAATAAAAAAACGACAAAGTTTTGTTCTTTTCGCCAAAATAAATTCCAGATGTTTATTGTTTCTTATGACAAAAGGCTGTAAAATGTAGAATGGTACAAAAAACATAAGAGAAAATATGTATGGGGTGGAATGAACGTGTATCGCGCTTTACTTGTGTTATTTTTTGTTGTTGTCGGCTTAACTGCTTTTTTCATGACTAATATGAAGGATAGCTTTTCCAGCTTTTTGTAAAACAACTATTTAAAAAATGCGTGTTCCCTTCTTTCTGCACAGATGATCTATATAGAAATAGGGGATGGAAGGATGCATTGCAGCCGGCCCAAAGTATGACCTGTGATGAGTCATCCGCCGATGTGCTGTGAAAATTACATCTTTGAGCAATTTATTGTGCCGCACTTTTATCCAACACATGGCCAACATTAATCATCAAACATACTAGCATCAGCATTATGATCCGCATACCCAATTTTTTGCTCAGAATGTGTATATCAGCAGCTGTTGTGCGGGGAGAATTCTCGCTGGCCATTTGGCTGTTAGGCAGATAAAAAAGTAAGGGCTTTCCCTTGCTTTTTTATTATGCGATAAAGGGGGTGTTTTTCAATGTCTGTTTGGACAGTAGCCGGGTATAAGCCTTATGAGCTTGGCATCTTTAAACAAAATGATCCGGCTGTATTCTTTATCAAAAAAGCGCTGGAAAAGGAGCTCCTGCGCCTGCTTGATGAAGGCATGGAATGGCTATTGATCAGCGGCCAGCTTGGTGTCGAGTGCTGGGCGGCAGAGGTGCTGTTTCAGTTGAAGGAGGAATTTCCTCATGTTAAACTTGCTGTGCTTACTCCGTTTGTGCAGCAGCAGGAAAATTGGAAAGAAGAAACCCGACACTATTATGAAGCGATTCTCGCCAAAGCTGATTTTGTCGATTCAATATCGAAGGAGCCGTATAAGAGCCCGGCACAATTTCGAAATAAAAATCAATTGTTTTTGCGAAAAGCAGCTGGCCTCCTGGCAATTTATGATGACGAAAAGCCAGGATCTCCTCAATACTTGTGGGATATGGCCCGGGCTTTTCAAGAGAAGCATCCGTTTGAGATTCGCCAAATAACATTTTATGATTTGCAATTTATTACAGAAGAGGAACAGTTGAAAGAAACAGACTGGGATTAAGGGCTGAATAGATTGACAAATGAGCCTGTTTTTGAAAAAATAAATGCAACACGGTTTGGAATATATTGAGGTGATGACGGGAATGTTATCTAATAAAGTGAAACTGACAGCGAAGGACATTTTAGAAAAAGACTTTAAAACTTCTATGAGAGGCTATAACCCAGATGAAGTGGATCAGTTTCTTGATTTAATTATTAAGGACTACGAGGCATTTCATCAAGCTATCGAAGAGCTGCAGCAGGAGAATCTGCGCTTGAAGAAACAAAGTGAAACGACAATGCGCCGCTCGCAGCCTGCTCCGGCTCCGGCTCCGCAGCCAGCTGCCGGTTCAACAAACTTCGATATTCTGAAGCGCTTGTCCAACTTAGAGCGGCACGTCTTCGGGGATAAGCTGTACAACGAATAAGTAGCTGTGCAGCTGAACAAACTCTTGCATTAGTTGGTTTTTTCCTATATAATAGTGCAGGTGACAATAATAGCGTTCGGGTAATCGCTGCAGCTGTTTAGCTGCAGAGGAAAGTCCATGCTCACACAGTGCTGAGATGCCTGTAGTGTTCGTGCCTAGCGAAAAAGTAAGCTAGGGCAGTTCGGCTCCGGCTGGATTGACGGCAGGGAAAATGCCTAAGTCTTCGGATATGGCATGATTACCTTGAAAGTGCCACAGTGACGTAGCTTTATAAGAAATTATAAAGGTGGAACGAGGTAAACCCCGCGAGTGAGCAACCCAAATTTAGGTAGGGGCACCCTCTTTAAGGAAATGAACAATAAGAGGGGCGGCTGTTTTTAGAACATCCGCAGATAGATGATTACCACCGGAGTACAAGATCATCCCTGATCGCTTGCAGTACGATGGTACAGAACATGGCTTACAGAACGTTATTATGGGATATAATTTCACAAGCTCTCCTTTATGGAGAGCTTTTGTTCTATATGGATGTTTTTTAATGAATACATAATTCTATAAGTGCAGGTGATTGGATGCCAACCTATACATTAATGGCTACAGCTGCAATGGGGCTCGAGGCAGTTGTGGCGAATGAAGTGAAAAATCTTGGCTATGAATGCCAAACAGATAATGGAAGAGTTATTTTTCAAGGGGATGAGTCAGCGATTGCCCGCTGCAATATGTGGCTGCGGTCGGCTGACCGTGTAAAGATCATTGTCGGTGAATTTAAAGCAACCACATTTGATCAGTTATTTGAAGCAACGAAGGCGCTGCCATGGGAGCAGTACTTACCGAAGGAAGCCGAGTTTCCAGTGCAAGGGAAATCGGTGAAGTCGACTTTATTCAGTGTATCTGACTGTCAGGCTATCGTAAAAAAAGCAATTGTCGAACGCTTGAGAAACAAATATAGAATTCAGACATGGCTGCAAGAAACCGGTCCTTTATTTAAAATTGAAGTTTCTTTGCTGAAAGATAAAGCCACACTTACAATTGACACTAGCGGTGCTGGTCTGCATCGCCGGGGTTACCGTATCGCTCAAGGAGGCGCCCCGTTAAAGGAAACGCTGGCTGCTGCTCTTATCCAGCTGACAAATTGGCATCCCGACCGCCCGTTTGTTGACCCGTTCTGCGGTTCGGGCACCATTCCGATAGAGGCAGCCCTGATCGGTCAGAATATCGCCCCAGGGTTTAATCGGGAGTTTGTCTCGGAAGAGTGGCATTGGATGGGCGAAGAGGTATGGGAGAACGCGAGAGTGGAAGCGGAAGATGTAGCCAATTATAATCAGCCTCTAGATATTACGGGCAGTGATATCGATCACCGAATGGTTGATGTGGCGCAAAAAAATGCCTTCGAAGCAGGGCTGGCTGATTTAATTCAATTTAAACAAATGAATGTCAAAGATTTCTCGACTTCAAAAGACTATGGAGTGATCGTCGGAAACCCTCCTTATGGTGAACGTCTCGGAGACCGGCCAGAAGTGGAGCAAATGTATCAGGAGATGGGCCAAGCGCTGGCCGGCTATGATACGTGGTCCGTATATATGCTGACATCTCATGAAGGATTTGAACAATTTTACGGCAAGCAAGCGACGAAAAAACGGAAGCTCTTTAACGGGTTTATTCGAACGGATTATTACCAGTATTGGGGAAAGCGCCCGCCAAGACAAAAAGATTAACTTACACTAGCCAGGGGGTCTTGTGCCCCCGTTCGCCCAACGGCCAAATAGATAGAGTTCCGTCCAAAAGAGCCTAGCAAAGCGGCCAATCTTTGCTAAAATAGAGAAAATAGTAAGAATAGGAGCTTTGTCTGCACGAATAAATACAGAATAAAGAACAGCGGATTGATTATTTAATTACGTGGGAGGGCAATGAAGTGATCGGAAATGTTGTTTCTGATGCGAATTGGTTTCAACTGTGGGGAGCCGGTTATTTGGTTTGTTTAGGGCTCTTGTCTTTTCTGTATGCAAGGTTAGTTTCTTCGGACAAGTATGTATTTAAGCGAATGCAGCGATTTTATTTTTATTCAGCTCTGATTTTATTTTATGTTTTCGTAGGCAGCCCGTTTGCTGTTATTGCGGCAGAGGAATTATTTAGCGCGCATGTTGTTGAACTGACGGTTATGCTGTTTGTTGTGCCGCCGCTTTTTATTTTAGGATTGCCCAAAGAGTTCTTGCGGTCTTTCTTTTGGTCTTATCGCACAAGATTTGTGTTAAAGCTGTTTACCCATCCGTGGGTTACAGCGCTCTTATTTAGCTTGCTGTTATCGGTTTATCTGGCCCCTGACATTTTTAACTTCTTGCAAAAGCATACACTGCTGTTAGGAAGCGCTCAGCTTATTATGCTTGGAGCTGCTTTCCTGATGTGGTGGACCATTATTTCACCGCTGCCTGAGATGAATCGCTTATCGGAGTCTGTGCGGGTGATGTATGTCTTTGTAGCGTCTTTGCTGCTTTTGCCGATCGGAATTTTCCTGCTGGTTGCCGAAAGCCCTTTTTATGAAGTCTATAGACCTGGCCAACAATTATTGCCTAACTTAACGGCCTTGCAGGATCAACAGCTGGCAGGAGGCGTGCTGAAGGGGATTCAGCTTGCTTCTTACGGGATTGCGCTTTTCCTTCTTATTTCCAGATGGGCAAAGAAAGAGGAGGAGCCGGATGATGATTTTCCCTTTTATCCGGGACAAGCGATAAATGCTCCGATGAAAAAGTAAGGAGGCGGCTGGAAATATTCCAGCCGTTTTTGTATTTTACCGAAAATTGCGAATGATTTAAGAAAAAAATCGAAAAATGTTCGTGAATAGCATTGAAATTCTCATGTATGCTGATATAATTGTGAATACAACTAAACAAAGCATTCGCTCATATAATCGCAGGAATAGGGCCTGCAAGTTTCTACCGAATGACCGTAAATCATTTGACTATGAGTGAGCAGTGGAAGGGCATTCTTTCTTGTTGCCTTCTCAACCCCCAAAGGGCATTGCTTCACTCAGTAATTGAGGAATGACATGATCTTTGGGGTTTTTTCTGTCCAAAAGATCGAAAAAGTTGAGGAGGATATAAAATGAAAAGTTTACAAGATAAGATCGTGAAAGAGGGAAATGTGCTCTCAGATCAAGTGCTGAAAGTAGATTCTTTTTTAAATCATCAAGTGGATCCGAAGCTGATGAAAGCAATCGGACAAGAATTCGCCCGCCGTTTTGCTGATGAAAAAATCACTAAAATTTTAACGATTGAATCAAGCGGGATTGCTCCTAGTGTGATGGCTGGTCTTGAACTTGATGTGCCTGTCGTCTTTGCTAGAAAGCGTCAATCGCTTACATTAATTGAAAATTTATATACAGCCGATGTTCATTCGTTTACGAAGCAGGAAACAAACCGAATTGCCGTTTCTAAATCTTTTATAACAGAAGAAGATCATTTGTTGATTATTGATGACTTTCTTGCCAATGGACAAGCCGCACTTGGCTTGCTGGAGATTGCTGAACAAGCGGGCGCCTCTGTTGCCGGCATCGGCATCGTCATTGAGAAAGCGTTCCAGAACGGCCGGCATTTGCTGCTTGAAAAGAATGTCCGGGTAGAGTCTCTTGCTAGAGTCCAATCACTAGCAGATGGCAAAGTGACATTTGCGGAAGGAGTCCTCGCATGAAGCCATCTATTCTCAAATCCGCTTCATTAGGATTCCAGCACGTGCTTGCGATGTATGCGGGTGCGGTCATCATTCCGTTGATCGTTGGCGGTTCTATGGGCTTGACAGCGGAGCAGCTGACCTATTTGGTTTCGATTGATATTTTTATGTGCGGCATTGCGACGTTTCTTCAGGTGTGGAAAGGCCGTTTTGTAGGAATTGGCCTTCCGGTTGTGCTAGGGTGTACGTTTACTGCGGTTGGACCGATGATGGAGATCGGCCAGAAGCATGGAATTTCAGCGATTTACGGGGCGATACTGGCCTCGGGGATTTTTGTCCTGCTGATTTCCTCTTTTTTCAGCCGGCTTGTCCGCTTTTTTCCGCCTGTTGTCACCGGCTCGGTTGTTACCATTATTGGTGTCACCTTAATCCCGGTAGCGATGAACAATATGGCCGGCGGACAAGGCAGTGCTGATTTCGGTTCTGCAGCCAATATCTTTTTGGCATTTACTACTTTATTTATCATTATTGCATTATTCCGCTTTTTCGATGGATTTGTCCGTTCGATTGCCGTGTTAATCGGATTGCTTGCTGGAACAGTTATTGCCGCTTTTATGGGGAAAGTAGACTTTTCGCCAGTCAAAGATGCAGAACTTGTCCATATGGTGCAGCCGTTTTACTTCGGGCTGCCGACATTTGAATGGGCTTCAATCTTAACGATGATTCTGGTGGCTGTTGTGAGCATGGTGGAATCAACAGGTGTTTATTTCGCTGTTTCTGATATCTGCGAGCAAAAAATTGATAAAAAAGATATAGCAAAAGGATATCGTGCAGAAGGGCTTGCTTATACGCTTGGCGCTATTTTTAATGCTTTTCCTTATACCGCATTTTCCCAAAATGTCGGCCTCATGCAGTTGTCCGGCATTAAGTCAAAAACGGTGATTTATTATACTGCCGGCTTTTTAGTGATCCTCGGTCTTGTGCCGAAGATCGGCGCCTTGACGACGATTATCCCGTCCGCCGTTCTTGGCGGAGCCATGGTAGCGATGTTTGGTATGGTGGTTGCGCAAGGAATTAAAATGTTGAGCCGGGCGGATATGTCCTCTCAGGAAAATTTATTAATCATCGCTTGTTCAGTCGGCATGGGCCTTGGCGTTACGGTGGTGCCTGAATTGTTTGCCGGCCTGCCGTCTGGTTTGCAAGTCTTAACAGGCAACGGCATTGTTGCCGGCAGCTTGACAGCAATCTTCTTAAATATTTTATTTAATGAGATTGGCCGGAAAAGCAAAAAGATCGTTCAATTAACAGAATCAAAAGTTTCTTGACCATACAAGGTGCTCTTTATCACATCCCCCTTTCCCAGCCAGGAAAGGGGGATGTGTTTGTGTTCTTATTTCAATTCAAGAAGCAAAACTAATTTTTGTTTATTGAATGGTTCTAAAGATTTGTCAAACAATAAGACTGAGACGAGAGCCTCTAGAGGTTAAACATCCTCCTGATTGCTTCCTGTGACTAAAAAATAATAAAATAAGATTGAAAATCATTATCGGTCGTGTTAATATGTAATTGAAGATGAAAATTATTCTCAGCGTTAATTAAAAATTATTAATTAAAAGGACGGTGCTTTTTCATGGTTTGGATGTTTGTAGCGGCAACAGTTGTAGCATATGGAGGCGTAATGAAATATGTGATCGACGGTGTCGGCAAACCGCAAGCACCGCGTAACTAAATAGAACTAAAAGGAGTTCGGGGATGGTCTTATTCCGAACTCCTTTTTAATTGAAAACTAAGGGGGGACCGTGCGGAAAGGAAAGCACCTGAAATGGAAAGCAGCAGTCCCCATTTATAAACAAAAAAGGCTGCAGCCAATCTCTATTTTCAGCGAAGAGTTTATCGGCAGTTTAAAAGAAGGCTCTAACGCCTTCTTTTTTTCGTATGGGAAAGTTGGCGAAAATCGTTTACAATAAAAGAAACTTATTCACAGATGAGAAACTTATATAAGGAGAATTATGAGAATGTCAGTAGCAGCCATTGAGCAAACGATGACTCAAATGATGTCAAAAACAGTCGGTCTTTTCGAGATCTTTCAACGGGCCGGTGATGAAGAGAGGGCTAGAAAAGCCAAATTATTTTTAAAAAAGTTGCATGATGAAGAATTCATTGTGGCGTTTTGCGGTCACTTTTCAGCCGGCAAATCTACGATGATCAATGAATTGACCGGGGAAAACCTGCTGCCGTCCAGCCCGATTCCGACAAGCGCAAACCTCGTGAAGATTCATCATGCTTCCGAGGACTTTGCCAAAGTTTATTATAAGGACAAGCAGCCCCTTCTTTTCAAGGCACCTTACGATTTTGAAAGGGTAAAGGAGTTTTGCAAAAACGGGGAAGAAGTGGAAGCAATTGAGATTGGCCATAGCACTTCTAATTTGCCATCTGAGGTAACGGTTATGGATACACCCGGTGTAGATTCGACAGATGATGCCCACCGCATCTCAACGGAGTCTGCCCTTCATTTAGCCGATATGGTGTTTTATGTGATGGACTACAACCATGTGCAATCGGAATTAAATTTTATCTATACAAAGGAATTGCTGGCACATGGAGTAAAGCTTTACTTAATCATTAACCAGATTGACAAGCATCGGGAAGAAGAGCTTTCCTTTGAAGCGTTTCAGCAGTCTGTGCATACGTCTTTTGCTGCTTGGGGAGTCGAGCCGGAGCGGTTTTTCTTTACAAGTTTAAGAGAACGCTCCTTGCCGCATAATGATTTTCAGGAAGTGAAGGAACTGATTCAGGAAAGCATGACGGACAGGGAGGAGCTTGCCCTCCGCTCTGCCGAAACAATGATGAACCGGCTCGTCAGCGAACACCTTGCCTGGCTAAAGGAAGAGCAGGCCGAAACAACAGAAGCTCTGTTGTCTTTGCTGGGTGATGAATGGAATGAGCAAGAGATTGCTGAGAAAGAACAGCAAGCTAAAGAGCAGCTGGACAAGCGTGATGCACAGGCACTGGTTCGCGAATTGGAAGAGGGACGGGAAAAGGTGTTGAAAAATGCTTACTTAATGCCGGCTTCCACGCGCGAATTGGCAAGAGAGTTCTTAGAAGCTGTCCAGCCCGGCTTTAAAGTGGGGATGCTGTTCAGCAAGAAGAAAACAGAAGAAGAACGGCAAAGAAGGTGCGAGCGCTTCCTGGCTGATTTAAAGGAAAAAATAGAAACTCAGCTTGAATGGCATCTGCGCCAGCAAGTAAGCAGCTGGCTGAAATCAAGCGGACTCAATGATGATGAGCTGCAGCTGGAAGCAGAAGAGCTGACAGTGCCGGTTGATGGACAATTAATTACCGGCATGGTGAAATCAGGAGCAATGGCTACCGGGGATTACGTTCTTACGTACACGGACGACCTGGCCGGACAACTGAAGAAGAATGCGCGCCGGTTAACGGACGCTATTAAAGAAAAAGCAGCTGAACGGATGGAGAAGCGTTTTGCTGCGGAGAAGCAGGAGCTTCAGGCGAGATGGTCAGTATGGCATGAGAAGCTTAATGCTGTTCAACAACTGAGTCAGCTAAAAGCCGCAGCAGAGCAGCGGCAGCAGGAAATCCGCGGTCTGCTCGCAGAAGATCAGATCACTCTTCCTGCTCTATACGAAACACTTGTCAAGCAATGGGAAGAGCAGCAAAGCAAAGTCACTGTTTTTGATGAAGCGATCGCTGCTGAGCTTGCGGCTCCGTTGGCGGAGGAGAAAAAACGAGAAGAAGAAAGCGTTCCTGTGCCCGCTGGAAAGCCGGCTGGCACGGTAGCAGAAACGGCTGCCCGATTGAAAAAAATGGGCACAAAGCTGGCTGGCATTCCAGGCTTTCACCGCTTCATCGATGGATTGAAGCAAAAGGCTGCCCGTCTGGAGGAACGCGAGTATACGATTGCTTTATTTGGCGCCTTCAGCGCTGGCAAATCTTCTTTCGCGAACGCGATGCTCGGCGAAAAGGTGCTGCCGGTTTCGCCAAACCCGACAACTGCCGCTGTTAACCGTATTCATCCGCCTAGCGAGGGAAATGCGCATCGGACGGCGAATGTGCATTTGAAAACTGAACAGCAAATGCTCATTGATTTGCAGCAGTCTCTGCAGTTTTTCAAACAAACGGTTCAGTCGCTTGACGATGCCTTTGAGCGGATTCCCGGCTTGCTGCAAAATACTGACGGAGAAGGCCGCGAAAATATTCATTTATCCTTTTTGAAAGCTTTCTATGAGGGATACAAGGAATATAAGGAGCATCTAGGAAAAACGCTTTGCGTGGATCTGCCGGCATTCCAAGGCTTTGTCGCCAATGAGAAACAAAGCTGCTTTGTCGAATCGATTGATTTATATTATGATTGCGAGTTTACGCGCCAGGGAGTCACACTCGTTGACACGCCGGGAGCAGATTCCATCAATGCCCGGCATACGGGCGTTGCCTTTGAATACATTAAAAACTCAGACGCTATTTTGTTCGTCACTTATTATAATCATGCGTTTTCAAAAGCAGATCGTGAATTTCTTATCCAGCTGGGCCGTGTCAAAGATGCGTTTGAGCTTGATAAAATGTTCTTTATTGTGAATGCGATTGACTTGGCAAGCAGCGATGAAGAGGTTGATGAAGTCATTAATTATGTGAAAGATCAGCTGCTGCAGTATGGCATCCGCTTCCCGCGCATTCACGGGGTATCCAGCCTGCAGGCGATTCAAGAGATTGAGCGGGGGGAACTGGATCATCCTCATTCGAATTTGCGTCCGTTTAAACAAGATTTTCACCAGTTTTTACAAGGAGACTTGGCGGAGATGGCGATCCAATCGGCAGAGGCCGAATGGCTGCGCGGTTTGGAACAGCTTCGCCAGCTGATTGCGACGGCGAAAGAAAACCGTGATAATCGTGATCAGAGAAAAGCGGAATTGGATAGCCAGTTGAATGATATTAGCAGCTATATTAACAAGGAAACAGGCCAATTAATAGAAAAGCGCCTGATCCAGGAGATAGATGAGCTTGTTTTCTACCTGAAGCAACGTGTTTTCTACCGTTTTACCGATTTCTTTAAAGAGGCTTTTAATCCGGCAGCGCTCAATGGCAGCCGGCCAATAAAAGCAGCTTTAAGTGAAGCCATGAAAGAGTTGCTTGAAGCAGTCGGCTATGATTTGGCACAGGAAATGAGAGCGACCAGTCTGCGGGCTGAAAAGCAGGCGCATAAGCTGCTTTCAGAGAAATACGAAGCCTTGAAGCTGCATAGCCAGTCGATTCAGCCGCAGCTGCAATTTTCGGCTATTGAATGGCCATCGAGAGAAACTCCTGAATTCCCTGTGGCTTTTCATGAAATGACACCTGAAGCATTTGCGGACGCTCTGTCTTTATTTAAGAATGCGAAAGCCTTCTTTGAGAAAAATGACAAGCAGCTCATGCAAGAAAAGCTGTATAGCCGTTTAGGAGAACTCGCCGATCGTTACTTGGCCGAAGAAAAAGACAAGCTCAGCAAATGGGCACTTGAAGAAGCGGCAGAAGGCCTGCGGTTAATGACGGATACAGCGACTTCCGATGTGGACGAGCAATTTGCTGCTTGGCTGCAAGTGCTTGGTGCCGCAGAGAATATCGAGGAATGGGAGCAGACGCTTGTTGAGCTCGAACGCCCATAAACAGGCAATTATCAATCATTTTCACGCCTGTGCCACTTGCCGGCATTTTCAGCCGCTGAAAATGGAGCAAGGCATGCGCTACTATTGTGCCCGCCTGCAATATGAAACGAAACCCGCTTATCAGTTTAATTGCTGGAATCCGAAAGACCAAGTCGTTAAACTGTTAAAGAAGAAGCTTGATATGATCAGTGATTCCGATGATGAGTAAAAAGGAGAGGACAACGTGAAATATATCCGTTCGATTAACTGGTTATCAGAGCGCTTGAATGACTCAAATGTTTGCATCGTGGACTGCCGCTTTAATTTGGCAGATACGGCAGCTGGCGAAAAAGAATACGGGAAAGCTCATATCCCTGGGGCCTTCTATGCTCATCTTGATCGGGATTTGTCAGGGGAAAAGAACATTCATGGCGGCCGTCATCCGCTTCCTGACCTGGAGGCGTTCCGCAAAACAGCAGAGTCTTATGGAATTACAGATGAAACAATTGTTATCGCCTACGATAACGGGGATGCCATGTTTGCCGGGCGTTTTTGGTGGCTGTTATCATATATCGGCCACTCGCATGTTTATATTCTTGATGGCGGTTTTGCTGAGTGGGAAAAACAAGGGCTTCCGGTGTCAACTGAGGTGCCTGTCCCAAAAGAAGGCTGCTTGTCCATGAATGTGCGGCATGACTGGCTCGTCTCTATTGAAGAAGTAAAAAGGGCAGCTCTTGAAAAAGATGGAACCGTGCTCATTGATTCCCGTGCGCCGGAGCGCTATGCCGGAAAAGTAGAACCGCTTGATCGGGTAGCAGGGCATATCCCTACTGCAGTCAATTTCTTTTTCCAAGAAGGGCTTCGCCATTCATTTTGGAAGAGCGCGGAGGAACAGAAGGCACGCTTTAAACAGCTGGATCCAAGCCAGCCGGTTATTGTGTATTGCGGATCGGGCGTGTCGGCCACTCCCAATATTATTGCCCTGAAGCAAGCGGATTTTGCTCATGTCCGCCTGTATGCCGGAAGCTACAGTGATTGGTCATCCTATGAAGAATTGCCTGTAGAAAAGGAAAAACAGTGAATGGAAAAGCTGCTCCGTTTGTCAGCAACGGGCGGCTTTTCTCTTGGCTTTGCTTAACTGCCGGGATACTTGTGATAGAATACTAGAGAGGTGACAAAATGAATAGACAAGAACATTTGCTGCTGATAGACGGCATGGCTTTGCTGTTTCGGGCTTTTTTTGCGACAGCAGTCAGCGGCCAATTTATGGTGAACTCACAAGGGATGCCGACAAATGGTGTTCAAGGGTTTATCAAGCATGTCCTGACGGCGATTGAATATATGCGGCCTACCCACGCGGCTATATGCTGGGATATGGGCAGCCAAACTTTCCGGAATGAATTGTTTTCCGATTATAAATCGAATCGCCAGGCACCTCCTGTTGAGTTGCAGCCGCAATTTGATCTGGCTAAAGAAGTAGCCGGCTCTTTTTTGTTGCCCAATATTGGTGTGAAAGGGTATGAGGCAGATGATTGTATCGGCACGATTGCCAAGCAGGAACACCAAGGGCGGAGGGTTACCATTTTAAGCGGGGATAAGGACCTTCTGCAGCTTCTTGATCAGAACATTGAAGTGACGCTGCTGCAAAAAGGCTTTGGCAATTACTTAACTTATACGGAAGAAAGCTTCGCTCACCAGTATGCCATTACTCCAAAGCAGTTTATTGACGTAAAGGCACTGATGGGTGATCCTAGTGACGGTTATCCGGGAGTAAAAGGCATAGGCGAAAAAACGGCATTTAAGCTGGTCAGGGAATTTGGCACTATCGATGGCATCCTTGAAAATATCGAGCAGCTCACGCCCTCGCAGCAGAAGAAGATGAGAGAAGGCTTCGATATGCTCCATCTATCACGTCAGCTTGCGGAAATTAATTGCGACGTGCCTTTAGTTTGGGATATTAAAGAAGCAGACTGGGAAGGGGTTAGCAAAGAAGCAGAAGAAGCAGTGGAGCAACTGGAGTTAAAAACAGTACGACGCCACTTAACACAAATGAAAGCGGCAGCTGCCTATTCAGAGGCTGCTGATCCATTTGCATAATGTTCAAGGTGGGAACTGAAGTGAAGAAAGAACAGGCACTGGCTGATTATTTGCTTAAGTTAGAGGAAAAAGGATTTCGGTTTTCCGATGAAGTGGTCGCTTTTATTTATTTTGGAAAAAGGTCAACGGATGCGTCTGATGTATTAGTGATCGCCAGTATAGAGATTACATTAAAAGTACAAAAGGAATTTGATGGCAGCTTTTTTCTCTCTTTGCTGGAGTGGTTTAAAGAGAAGGGGATCGCCAATCGGCAGACCGCCTTCCGCTTTGCCCGTTCCAACGGTTTGCTGTAGTTCAGCTGATGGCTGGGTGATCAAGATGGAGAATACTTTCGAAAAACAACCGCTTGGACAAACTAGGCGGTTGTTTAGATAAAAACGCCGGATCTGCGGCGGGAAAAGCGGAACGAGCGCAATACTTAAAGGAATCTAACACCTGCGTTAGAAGCGGCTGGCCTGCCTCATCATTTTTTCATGCCTTTGTTTTGCCTGACGCCTTCGCGAGCCAGACTGTCCGCACGATTTTCTTTGCTTGGTATCCATTTCACAAAAAAGAGCGGAAATTCTTTGGACAATGTTAAAATTTCTTCTAAGAGAGGTTTATACACTTCTTTATGTACATATTCTTTTTCAATAGCCTGCACGACTGTTTGGGAATCGCTCCGCAAGGAAACGGTGGCTGCCTCTCTTTCCTTCAATAACTCTAATGCTTTAATGACAGCAAGGAATTCCGCCTCATGTGTATCTTTGATTCCAAAAGGAAAGGAGTAGCGGTCCACATGGCTGCCGTTTTTAATAAACACACCGCCGCCCGCCCAGCCAGGCGATCCGCTGCTCGCTCCATCTGTATATACTTCAAACAAACAAACTCCCCCTTTATCTTTGCCATACAAAATTTTACGGAAAAAACAAACCATTTGCAATATGCAAAGAGGAGAGGTCTGTCCAGCCAATCAAACTGTTCACAAGCAAACGAAAAAAGATGACTGATTGAAAGCTGGTTCGTTCAGTCATCTGGCTGGCTGTTATTTAGGAAAACGTTTGGCAATATAGCCGAACGGAGTATCGATTAAAGCCACAACCCACTTTAATGCATACGTAGACAGGAAAATTTGAAACCAAATTCCGGTCGGAAATGCGCCAAGAAAAGCAATGCTCGTAAACACAAGTGTATCCAAAAGCTGGCTGATCATCGTGCTTCCATTGTTGCGGATCCAAAATTGTGAGTCTTTCGGGAATTTTTTCTTTAAATAGGAAAAGATATACACATCGGCAAATTGACTGACCAAATAGGCGGCAAGACTGCCGGCAGCGATGCGGGGCAACAAGCCAAACAGCTGTCCTAAAGACTCTTGAGCCATATCAGACGGGCTCGGCTCAAAGAGCAAGACCATTTGCATAATGACTGTCATCATGACTAAGGTAAAAAAGCCAAGCCACACGGCTTTTTTTGCATCCTCCTTGCCGTAGCGCTCATTAAGCAAGTCGGTCGCCAAAAAAGCTGTTCCGTACATCGTATTGCCCAGTGTCGCCGTTAAGCCGAATACTTCAATGGTTTTTACTACTTGAAGGTTGGCCAGTATCGTGGCCACTCCAACCCATACGAACAGCCCCATGCGCCCAAATAGTCGATACATCGCCAGAAATATAGTAAAGTTAACAATGATAAATAGAAAGCCGAACCACTCGTTAAACATGTAAAACCTCCTGTAAGATAAAAGAAATAGCGGGAAAATAGTTGTCTTTCTTTGCACATTTGAGCATAACGTACATTATACAAAAACATAAAAATTGGTCAAGAAGAAAAACGGAGGATCGATATGAAAATGAAAATTAAATGGCAGTATGAATTCAAGGGAAGAAAGGCAGAATTTGAATCTGAGTGGATAAGCAAAGATATCGTATTGCCGCTGATCGAGGATCTGGAGAGAACGGGCCGGATGAAAACGGCGACCATTATGGATGAATTATTGAATGAATGGACGGTTAAGGAATTTACAAAATTAAATAAGCAGCTTGATGAAGAACCAAGTGAAGTAGAAGTATACTTTGACGGCGGATTTGACCGCTCTTCACAAATATCAGGAATTGGAATCGCTGTATACTATAAGAAAAACGGTGAGGATTGGCGCTGCCGCATCAATGACCGGCTTTTGCAGCTGGAGTCCAACAACGAAGCGGAATATGCGGCTCTTTACAGGGCTATCGAGCTTCTTGGGGAAATCGGTGTTAAGCAAGTGCCAGTGACGATCACAGGAGATTCACATGTGGTTCTTAAGCAGCTGTCAGGTGAGTGGCCTTGCTTTGATGAAACGTTAAATAAGTGGCTGGACCGAATTGAAAGCAAGCTGGAATCGCTTCATCTTACACCGCTTTACAAACCGGTGGACAGAAGGCAGAATAAAGAAGCGGATAAACTCGCCAATCAGGCGCTAGAAGGAACCATTGTTAACAGTCATTCGGTTATTTCCTAAGCAGTGTCTTGTTCAGAAAGGTGTGGTGTATTTGGAAAGAAAACAGCTAATAGCAGAGGTAGAAGGAATTTTGCACACATATTGCGAAGGCTGTCTGCTGAAGGCGGCATTTCGAAAAGAGAAGGGAAAATCCTACGCCCATAAATTTTGCATTACAGAATGTACTGTAGGAGAGCAGCTTAAAAGGTGCGGAGAGCGCCTGCTTAAATAAAAACAAACAAAATAAAAAGCCGGCAGCATGTGCCGGCTTTATGAGTTGGATTATAGTTTTACAACGTTAGCTGCTTGAGGTCCACGGTTTCCTTCTACGATTTCAAAAGAAACTTCTTGGCCTTCTTCTAGGGATTTATATCCGTCGCCTTCAATTGCAGTGAAGTGAACGAATACATCGTCTCCGCCTTCTACTTCGATAAATCCGAATCCTTTTTCATTGTTAAACCATTTTACTTTACCGTTTTGCATGTTAATGAATCCTCCTAAATCTTCGAAACACATCTTATCTATATGTGCCCAAATCAAAATATTCATTACAAACAGAGAGTCTGTTTATAATACATACAATATACCGGAAAAAGTAAAAAAAGTCAAGGAAGGGAAAGGGAAAAATACAAAAAATTTCACCATTTCCGATTAAACGGAAAAACTTCCTTAACTTGTACTGGAACTGCTCTTATAGTAAACTTAAATAGACGAGTACATTCAGGAGGATCCCGATGCCGACACCAAGCATGGAAGATTACATAGAACAAATTTTTATACTTATAGATAAAAAAGGATACGCCCGTGTATCTGATATTGCCGAAGCGTTGTCTGTCCATCCCTCGTCTGTAACGAAGATGGTTCAAAAACTGGACAAGGACGAATATTTAATATACGAGAGATACCGTGGTCTTGTTTTAACTGCCAAAGGAAAGAAAATTGGCAAGCGTCTCGTAGAGCGTCATGATTTGCTGGAGGAATTTCTGCGGATCATTGGTGTGAAAGAGGAACACATTTATGAAGATGTGGAAGGAATTGAGCATCATCTAAGCTGGAATTCCATTGACCGCATCGCTGATCTTGTGGACTATTTTAATGAAGACCCTGCACGAATTCAAACATTGCATTCTTTGCAAAAAAAAACCATGGACTAAAAGGATTGTCCCGCTCGCAAGCTTACAGCTGACCAGCGGGACAATCTTTTTAGTGATTCTTATGACCTATGTACAAGTCACCGCTTTTTTTCTATTATTAAAAAATTAGCTTCGTTAAAATGGCAGGAAAGCAGCCTTCTTGCTCCGTTTCTTAAAAATCGGGCGGAAAAAAGGTCGAATCCAGGCTGTCATTTTAACAGGGCAAAAAAAATTTTTTCATTCTTCCTTGTAGCCATTACATAGAATCGGCAGGGAAAGAATAATAATAAAGATAAAAAGCAGAGTGAGATGAGAATAACATGCTTGAAGAAACCAGCTTTTCTTCTTTGATGAAAAAAAAAGATCCGAAGTTGACGTTAAAAATAAAAAAGGAATTTCCGGGGGCTCGCTGCGTTGGAGGAAAATATTCGCCCGCTGATCATTCGGTTACGCTTTTTAAGCAAGATATCGCTATTCAATGTGAAAGGCTTTTAGGATCATTGGAGCGGCTGAAGGAATATGAATGGATTATTTTTGCCCACGAGCTTGGGCATGCGCTGGATGAAGAGCTTCCTTCTTTAAGCGACCGGCTTGAAGACACGAAAAGCCTCGATATCTTGGCCCAAATTGAGTTAAATGCTTGGAGCATTGCGGAAGAGCTTATTCCATTTATCGATTCACGGCTGTTCGCCCGGGTGAGAGAAGAATCACTGCGCTATTTTTCAAGAAGCCCGCTTGTTCATTAACACAATAACTGTTCCGTTTTGCCGTATGCACAACCGCTCTGAGTCTAAGAGCGGTTCTATTTATATTGCCGAAAGCTGGTTGATTCCCTTACAATGAAGAAAACTAAGGGGGAATCAATCATGGCGAACGGATCGTGGCACACAGAGGCTAAAAGCCAGTGGGATGCGAGAGCGGAAGGATGGCAGTCGAAAAGCGCAGAGATGTGGGAACGAGGCAGCCGCAAAGGGATCTGTCCTTTTTTTTCCGGATATGTTCCACAAGGCAGCCGGGTGGCTGATCTGGGCTGCGGTGACGGTTACGGCAGCCGCAAGCTCCATCAGTCAGGGTATGAAGTGATTGGAATCGATTTATCGAATAAGATGGTTCAGCTTGCCCGCAGGTTTGAAACAGAAGGACTGACGTTCAGGCAGGGAGATTTATCCAGCCTTCCATTTGCTGATGAAGAGCTTGATGCCGTTATGGCCATCAATTCCTTGGAATGGACGGAAAATCCATCTCAAGTGCTAGCGGAAATTCGCCGGGTGCTAAAGCCTTCCGGAAGAGTGTGTGCAGCTATACTCGGGCCAACCGCCGGACCGCGGGAAAACAGTTATAAGCGCTTAAGCGGAGAAGCTGTTATTATGAATACGATGATGCCATGGGAATTTGCCAGATTGGCGGCAGACAACGGCTTTGTGTATATGGCTGAGGAGCATGTGTATAAAGGCGGCATTACAGAGCCATACGTACAGGCCTTTCCAGCTGAATTGAAGCAATCGTTGACGTTTTTTACACTATTTATGATAGAGAAAGCTTGAACAACTGCAAAGAAGGTGTTGACGTGTTTGATCCGACCGCTTTTGATAACATTAAATTTATGATGCAGGCGGAAGTATATGACCGCGATCTTGCCGGCCTGTTTCACATTCATCATCGCACGGATATAATGGATCTCGCCAGCCTCAGCCGGGAAGCAGCGATTACGTTTTCGCTGGCGGAAAAGCCTGGCCTTCAGGTATCGCTGATTATCAAGGCAGACCTGGCAAAGCTGGCAGGGGAGTTGCTGCCTCTTGCCGGGACGGTTCCAAGTGTTTCGCTTCGTATTTTGTATGCGGGGTCGGAACAAGAATTGCCAGCGGCGAAGATGGATCTTTTCGAGCGTATATGGGGAACCGAAAGACGCTACGAACGGAAGAAAATAGAATCTGATCAAACTGGTACTGTATATGAATGGCACGTGTATTTCGAGCGGATGATAACAGAAGAAATGCTGCCGGAACTTGGTGACTTGGTGAATTTTATTGCTGAGTCGCTCCAGATGGAAGCCAAAGACAATAGATGATCTGCAAACGGGGAGAGAATGGAAATGAGAGCGCTGAGTGTGCAAGACATGACAAAATCGTACGGGGAAAAAGTGCTGTTTGATCATTTAACTTTTTCCATCGGTGAAAAGGAACGGATCGGCTTAATTGGTGTAAATGGAACGGGGAAATCCAGCTTGTTAAAAATCGTTGCCGGAAAAGATACGCCTGATGCTGGCGAAATTGTTTGCCCAAATGATTACACCATCGCTTATTTGGAACAAGAGCCGGAAATGAATCCTGAGCTGACAGTAATGGATCAATTGTTTTTAAGTGAGGCGCCGGTGATTCAGCTGTTAAAGGAATATGAGAGAGCATTAAAGCAGCTTGAAGAGAGCCCTCAGGATCAGGAAGCGGCAGAGCAGCTGTTCGAGTTGCAGAAACAAATGGATGCCCTCGGTGCTTGGGAAGCTAATACAAATGCGGAAGCGATTTTAACACGGCTGGGCATTTCTGATTTTAGCCGAAAGGTCAGTGAATTGTCAGGCGGACAAAAAAAGCGGGTGGCGCTGGCGCAAGTACTGATTGAGACACCTGACTTGTTAATTTTGGATGAACCGACCAACCATCTGGACTATGAAACGATCGGGTGGCTGGAAGAATATTTAAGTAAATATCCAGGAGCTGTGCTGCTCGTTACTCATGACCGTTACTTTTTAGATCGAGTAACAAATAGAATGTTTGAACTGGACCATGGCCAGCTCCATACATACAAAGGAAATTACCAGGATTATATCGCTGCTAAAGCAGAGAGGGAAGAGCTGCAGGCAGCTGAAGAAGATAAGCGGAAAAATCTGTACCGCCGCGAGCTTGCCTGGATGCGCAGAGGGGCGAAGGCAAGAACGACCAAACAAAAAGCCCGGATTGACCGTTTTGAGCAATTAGAAGGATCAATCGGTCAGGGACCGAAGAAAGAACAAATTGATTTAGCCATGAAAGGCAGCCGGCTCGGCAAACAAGTATTCGAGCTAAGTCATGTGTCGAAATCATTTGATGGAAAAGTGATTTTAAAAGATTTCAACCTGCTCGTAAAGCCGGGAGACCGTTTCGGGATTATCGGAAAAAACGGCAGCGGAAAATCGACCTTTATGAACCTGCTTGCCGGCAAGCTCCCATTTGACAGCGGTGAAATCGTAACAGGACAAACAGTGAAGACAGCATATTATACACAAGAGCGCACGGATATGGATGAAAAGATGCGGATGATTGCCTATATTCGGGAGTCAGCGGAAATGGTGACAACAAAGACAGGAGAGAGAATTTCTGCTGCACAAATGCTGGAGCGTTTTCTTTTTCCGATGCATGCTCATGGCACACCGATTTATAAGCTGTCTGGCGGAGAAAAGCGCCGGCTGTACTTGTTGAAGTTATTAATGACGCAGCCGAACGTTCTGCTGTTGGATGAACCGACTAATGATCTGGATACAGAAACTTTGACTGTATTGGAAGATTATTTAGAAGATTTCCCGGGCGTCGTTATAACTGTTTCCCATGACCGTTATTTTCTTGATAAAACGGCAGACCGGCTGCTGATCTTTGAAGGAAATGGGGTCATTGACTCTTACTATGGACAATACAGCGATTATTTAGCCGAACAAGCGATGGCTGAAAAGCTGGAGAGCGCACCGGCTAAAGAAGCCAAGAACGAAACTGTGAGAGAAAAGCCGAAAAAGAAAAAATTAAGCTATCATGAACAGCGGGAATGGGAAACCATTGAAGAAGAGATCGCCAATGTCGAGGAGCTCATAAGCAAGGCAGATGAGGAGCTAGAGGCGGCGGGCAGCGATTTTGAAAGGGCGCAGCAGCTAAGCAAGGAATTGGAGCAGCTGAATGAAAAGCTGGAGGAGCTTATTGAGCGCTGGAGTTATTTATCGGAATTTGTGCAATGAGCAAATGAACGCACCAGCCGTTTCATCTATGGTAAAATGGCGGTAAAGCTTGCGAAAGGAGCCGTTCATTTTGCATATTGTAAAGATTGAACCTACACCAAGTCCAAATACAATGAAGGTCATTTTGGACGAAGAATTGCCTGCGGGGAAAAGCAATAACTATAGAGCCGGTGTCTCAGAAGAAGCGCCGGAGCAAATCCAGTCCATCCTCGCTATTGAAGGCGTGAAAGGCGTCTATCATGTCGCCGATTTTTTAGCAATTGAGCGAAACGGCAAATATGATTGGCAAAGCCTGCTTCCGCAGGTAAGGGCTGTTTTTGGCGAAGCTGCCGGCGGAGAGGAAAAGGCTGCCGCAGCCACAGACTCATATGGAGAGGTTCAAGCCTCTATTCAAACGTTTAAAGGCATCCCCATTCAACTGAAGCTTACTTCTTCCGCAGAGGAAAAACGCTTTCCGCTGCCGGATTATTTTTTGGAAGCATTTAAGAAAGCCCAATTGGCGGAGGATAACTATGTTCTTCAACGAAAGTGGGAAGAGTTTGGAATTCGATATGGTGATTTAGATGAGATGGGCAAAGAAACGGTTGAAGAGATTGTGGCCGCTTATCCGCGCGAGCGTCTGGAAGCGCTGGCGGAAGACGGGGCGCAAGGCAAGCCTGAGCGTGAAATAAAGCGGCGCAGCTTAAAACTAACGGCCTCCATGTGGCAGGAAGAAGCAGACTGGCGCAAACGCTATCAATGGCTGGAGCAGATGGAAGCCCCGTCTGAAGGGGATCTTCCTGTTCTGCAGCTGGCGCTTTCGGACAGTAAGCCGGCGATTCGCCGGTTAGCCGTTGTTTATATTGGCATGATTGAAGACAAAAAGGTGCTGCCGCTCTTATATGAAGGGTTGAATGACCCGACAGTGACGGTTCGCCGCACGGCTGGCGATTGCCTTTCCGATCTTGGATTTGAAGAAGCGATTCCGGCAATGTGCAAGGCTCTGGAGGATAAGAGCAAAATCGTCCGCTGGCGGGCCGCTATGTTTTTATACGAAGTTGGCGACGAAACAGCATTGCCTGCTTTAAAGCAAGCGGAAAACGACCAGGAGTTCGAAGTGCAAATGCAGGTGAAGATGGCGATCGAACGTATCGAAGGCGGCGAAGAAGCGAAAGGGTCTGTCTGGAAGCAAATGACAGAATCCAGAGAAAAATAATGATGGAGGGACCAAAATGACAAACGCTTATGAAGAATATATGAAGCAAATGGCCGCGCCGATGCGGGCCGAATTGACAAACGCAGGTTTTAAGGAGTTAACAACTGCAGAAGAAGTGAGTGAATTTATGTCCAGCGCAGAAGGCACAACGCTTGTCGTGGTAAATTCGGTATGCGGCTGTGCAGCTGGTTTGGCCCGTCCTGCTGCGGTGCAGGCAACGATGCATGAGCCGGCTCCTGATCATCTTGTGACTGTATTTGCCGGTCAAGACCGGGAAGCAACGGCTCAGATGCGCGAGTTTTTCGATGGCTATGAGCCGTCTTCTCCATCAATGGCCTTATTAAAAGGCCAGGAAGTCGTTCATTTCGTGCCGCGCGAGCATATCGAAGGAAATGATATGGGCTCCATTATTCAAGACTTGACAGCAGCATTTGACCAATATTGCAAATAAACAAAGGATGTCTCCGGGCATCCTTTTTTACAGGAGAAAAGATGATTGTATCTACATCAGCACGCACCAATAAGAATCTTGAAGAAAAAGCCAAAAAGACGGCCGATGAACTGGGCTGCCGGTTTGTGCGGAGAGAAAAGCGCTCGATCGCTTCACTGCAGGCGCACTACCATTCTGACTGCCTGATCGTTGCCAAAAGCCGGTTGGAGTTATATTCCCGTGATGCAGAGGAACCGTTTTTCTTTCATCCCAACTCAGCTTCCTTCCGCGTCAAACGACTGATGAGAGGGGAAGAGGATCCGTTTATTGCTGCCGCCGGACTACGGCCGGGGATGTCTTTGCTTGACTGCACGCTCGGTTTAGCATCAGACAGTGTTGCTGCCAGTTTTGTCACAGGAGCGGCAGGCAGGGTAACGGGCGTGGAGGGCCAGCCGGTGCTTGCCTATATGGTGCGAGAGGGCCTAAAGGAATGGGTGTCTCCTCTGCCGGAGCTCAATGCGGCCATGAAGAGAATTGAGGTAGTCAACGAGCCCTATGAGTCTGTGCTGGCCCGCCTTCCGGACCAATCATTTGATATTGTCTATTTCGACCCGATGTTTGCCAAGCCAATCTTAACTTCTGAAGGGATTGCTGGCTTGAGAAAGCTTGCAATTCAGAATGAGTTAACAAAAGATGCCGTTCATGAAGCGCTGCGGGTTGCTAAACACCGGGTAGTTTTAAAAGACCACTATCAATCAGGGCGTTTTGCAGAACTGGGGTTTGCCCAGCAAATCCGTCCTGCTTCTCTCTTTCATTTTGGAACGATTGAAGCAGAAGACAAAAGAAGAGTGGACAGCGTAACAAACAAGGAGTGAAGATCAGATGAGCAACAATGAACAGCAATACCTGGATTTATGCCGGCATGTATTAAAAGAAGGAATCAGAAAAGACGACCGGACGGGAACCGGGACGATTAGTGTATTTGGCTGCCAAATGCGTTTTGACCTGCAGGAAGGCTTTCCGCTGCTGACGACCAAACGGGTGCCTTTCCGGCTGATTGTCAGTGAATTGTTATGGTTTTTAAAAGGAGATACCAACCTTCGTTATCTGTTGGAGCATAACAATCATATTTGGGATGAGTGGGGCTTTCAAAAATGGGTGGAATCAAAGGAGTACACTGGTCCTGATATGACTGATTTCGGCATCAGAAGCCAGCAGGATGAAGAATTTAAGAAGCTGTACGAAGAGCAGCTTGCTGTTTATCAGCACAAAGTGTTAACTGACGATGGCTTTTCTCAAAAGTTCGGCGACCTTGGAAACGTATACGGAAAGCAATGGCGCAGCTGGGAAGGCGCCGATGGGGAAGTATATGACCAAATTCAGTATATTATTGATGAAATTAAACGAAATCCGGATTCCAGACGCTTGCTGTGCAACGCATGGAGTGCGTCCGAACTTAAAAATCAGCAGCTTCCGCCGTGTCACTATGCTTTTCAATTTTATGTATCGGAAGACAAGCTCAGCTGCATGTTTAACATGCGTTCAAACGATGTGTTTTTAGGTCTTCCGTTTAATATCGCCTCCTATGCATTGCTGACCCATTTAATCGCCCATGAGTGCGGCTTGGAAGTGGGCGAGCTCATTTATACAGGTGCCGATGTACATATTTATTCTAATCATATTGAACAGGTAGAGAAACAGCTGCAAAGAGAGCCGCGCCCGCTTCCGCAGGTGAAGCTAAATCCTGAAGTCAAAAGTGTTTTTGACTTCACAATGGAAGATATCGAGTTGATCGGCTACGACCCTCATGGTCCAATCAAGGCGCCAGTAGCTGTTTAAAACGCATGAAAGAGAAACAGCGGAATTAGTTGAAAATGACGCTCAGGATACATTAAACTGTTTTTCTGCTGACGATGTACTGCGTGGCTATGGTCAGAAATCGCTGCCAAGTGCAGATCAGGTAATGGAACGATCGGCTTGCAATGGTGGTCTTTTGAGCAAAACATAAGTTATGTACCTTCCCTGAAAACTGGGGCAATGGATATGCTGTTGAAGCTGCTGCTGCAGTAAATGCGGCCATATGCCGGGCAAAAAGGATAGATGTATACAGAGATATTCTCCTGTTCATCTATCCTTTTCTTATGTGCCTGCTCGTTTGAATTTACAAGGAGATTGTGGCAGCATTATAATGAAACTGCTGACCTGTTTGCGATGGCGAATGAATAAGCCATGAACAAGATGTCTGCCCTCCCAATGGAGCAGGCTTTATTTTTCTAATAAAGGGTACTATACTAGCATGATGATCGCAGAAGATAGTGGAGGTTATTCTAATTGGAAAACTATAAGCTGGATGTTCACGGTTCTCTATTTGATTGGGATTTAGAAAAGGGGACATTTACATTTGAAAATGATGAAGTCGTATTGTTCTGGGTGAATACAGCCTTTAAAACCTTGCTTGACTCTATTGAGGAAATATCAGGCGAAAAGGCAGCCGAGCTTGTGCTGGAAACAGCTGGATACCGGACAGGAAAGATCGTCAGCCGCTTTTATTTAGATTCGATCGGCGATGTTGACACGGTTTTAGAGAAGCTCCCTATTACATACTTAACAGCTGGCTGGGGAATCACAGAGATCCAATCTTTTTCGCAAAAAGAAAAAAGAGCGGTTGTCCGCGTTAAGAATAGCTGGGAATATAAGATTAATGTTGCCCAGCATAAGACGGAGGAAGGCACCTTCCTGCCCGGACACTGGGCTGGCGTTCTGAGCGGACTGTTGAATGCGCAAGTTTGGTACAAAGTATCGAAGAGCCAAATTGCGGGAGATTCATATACCGAATATGAATTCTTTCCTTCTCATGTGACACCGACGCTGAATATCCATACGATGATTCAGGAAGAGGAACAGCGTGCGAAAAGAGAACTCGAGCAAACGATTTCCGAGCGGACAAAAATGTTATCGGACATTATTAAAGATATCTCTTCTCCCATTATTCCAGTAATGGATTCTATTCTTGTGATCCCGCTTATAGGGAAATATGAAGAATTCCGGGCAGAAGAGCTATTGAATCGGACGCTGCTGAATTTGCCGAACTACCGGGCTTCCTATTTAGTTCTGGATTTAACAGGAATTAAAGGGGTGGATGAATATACGCTCGATTTTTTGAGAAAGTTTGTCCAAGCGGCCTCTTTGCTGGGAACAAATTGTTTGTTTGTTGGCATCACGCCGGAGTTAAGTTTGAGGATTACGCAAAGCGGCTACGAAATCCAAAAGAGCCCTTGTTTCTCTACTTTGCAGCAAGGCATTACATACGCTCTGGACCAGCAAGGGCTGCAAATCACGGAAAAACCGTGACGAATAATACGTATAATATATACTGCCTCTATTGTTGAGAGATGAATAGCGGCAAGATGAAAAGAGAAGGTGACGGGCATGATTTCTTTTATTTGGGCAATGGATGAAAACGGCGTGATGGGGAAGGATAACGGCCTCCCTTGGCGGCTTCCCGAGGATTTGAAGTTTTTCAAAGAAACGACAATGGGCCATCCGATTGTGATGGGAAGAAAAACATATGAGTCCATCGGCAAGCCGCTGCCTGGCCGGGAGAACATTGTCATTACACGTGATAAAGAGTATGAAGCAGCCGGGTGTACCATCGTTCACTCCTATGAAGAACTGCTTGAACGGGCTAAACAGGAGAAAGAGTTATTTATCACCGGCGGAGCAGAAGTTTTCAAGCAAATGCTGCCTTATGCGGAAAAGCTGTATGTAACGGTAATCCATCATTCTTTTGCAGGAGATACATTTTTTCCTGATTCTATTGAATGGGAGGAATGGACGCTTATTTCTGAAAAGCAGGGGCCGAAAAATGAGAAAAATCCCTATGAATATTATTTTCGAATGTATAAAAGAAAGTAGCAGCCGGTTTTAATTGTATGAGCTTGCAGTTTTTCTGCAAGCTTTTTTTGTTAGATAAAATGAAGAAGAGAGGGGAATTGTCTCTTATGCTGCCTTCGGAGAATAAAACTTGAAAGCCGGTTTGTGCGTATGAATGATAAGAAATCAGGAGAAAGTTTTTTTGGATAATATGTTGCGAAATAAATAATTCAAAGGAACTCAGTTTTTGCGCTATAACGCACCAAAGCACTAACGAGAAAAAAACGTATTATTAATATTCTGAAAACACTTGATTTTCTGTTATCTTTCAAGCATAATAAATTTATCTTAGAAATAAATGAAGAATTTACTAGAAAGATAGGGACTTAAGGAGGAGTATGGATGAAAAAATGGATAAAAGGGATGACTGCAGCCGGGATAGCAAGTGCATTGTTATTGGCTGGCTGTGGCGGAGAGAGTAAAGAAGAGGGAAAAGAAGCAAAGGGACAAGAAGCTAAAAAGTATCAGATTGGCGTTACTCAGCTTGTTGAGCACCCGTCTCTTGATAACGCTTACAAAGGCTTTAAAAAAGCGTTGGAGGATGCAGGGATAGAAGCAGACTATGATGTGCAAATCGCTCAAGGGGACCAAAACAATAATCAGACAATCGCCAATAACTTTGCCGGTGACAAAGTTGACCTCATTTTTGCTAACTCCACTCCTAGTGCAACAGGGGCGCTGAATGCTACGAAAGACATCCCGATTATTTTTACCTCCGTTACTGATCCAAAGGCGGCAGGACTTGTAAAGGACACGGAAAAACCTGGCGGCAACATTACCGGCACAACAGACTTGCATCCGGACGCCATTCCGAAAACGATTGAATTTATGTCTAAGGAATTTAAAGGCAAACGCGTTGGGGTTATTTATAATGCGGGAGAGCAAAATTCTGTAGCTCAGGTGGAAAGCGTTAAAAAAGTAATGGAGAAAAATGGGTTAAAGCTCGTGCCGGTGACAGTATCATCTTCTTCTGAGGTAAAACAGGCTGCTGAATCGCTTGCCGGAAAAGCCGACATGATTTATATCGTCACTGACAATACAGTCGTATCTGCGCTTGAGTCGGTTGTTCAGGTGGCTAACCAAAAAGACATTCCATTATTTGTCGGAGAGCTTGATTCTGTCAAGCGCGGAGGGTTTGCAGCGTTTGGCTTTGAATACTATGACATCGGTTATGAAGCGGGAGAAATGGCAGCGAAGGTATTAAAAGACGGGGAAAAACCTGGAGACATGCCTGTACAGCCTCCGCAAAACTTGAAGCTGCTGATTAATGAGAAAGCCGCAAAAGAAATGAATATCGAAATTAAAGATGAATGGAAGAAAGAGGCAGAATTTGTCAAGGAATAATTTTGCGGGGCAACAAAGCAGAATTAGCTAGCCAAAGTAACCAGGTGAGGGGGCTTTATTTAAAGCGGTAGATGGCGTCTATCTCTTACGCTAAGGCTGATGGGAAAGGTTTGTTTTTCAGCGGGGTGCCGGACAAAAGCGGAGGAAGCCGCCCGGCTATGAATGTCGCAGAAAGCAGGTGTTCCCACAGCCCTCTTACCATCGGTCAACAGGAGGAGATTTATATGTTCACAGCCTTATTTGGCTCAGTAGAAGTTGGTGTTATTTATGCCATTATGGCTTTAGGAGTCTATCTGTCCTTTAGAATATTGGACTTTCCTGATTTAACAGTAGATGGAAGTTTCGTAACTGGAGGGGCAACAGCGGCTGTATTAATCATTTCCGGCGTTAACCCCTTTCTCGCTACAATAGCAGCCTTGGCCGCTGGATTTTTGGCAGGATGCGTGACAGGTATACTTCATACCAAAGGAAAAATTAATCCATTATTATCTGGAATCTTAATGATGATTGCTCTTTATTCCATTAATCTTCGCATTATGGATAAACCCAATGTACCGCTTCTTTCCGAAGAAACAGTGATTACAAAAATCGCTTCCTGGTGGCAGGGGATCGGCTTTGACAGCATGATGCAAAGCTTATTTACTTCTATTGGCTTAGGCGATTATATCCCTTCTACATGGGGAATTTTTATTGTTATGTTCATCATCGCTTTTGCTATTAAAAAAATGGTGGATCTTTTCTTAAAAACGGAGATTGGATTAAGCCTGAGGGCAGTCGGTGACAACGATGGAATGGTAAGAAGCTTTTCAGCTAATACGGACTGGCTAAAGGTTCTTGGCTTGGGCATTTCCAATGCGCTAGTTGCCTTTTCTGGAGCACTAGTGGCCCAGTATAACGGCTTTAGCGACGTTGGAATGGGCATTGGGATGATTATTATCGGATTGGCTTCCGTTATTATTGGGGAAGCGGTCATTGGCAATGCGACCATTGTCAGAGCAACCCTTGCTGTGTTAGTGGGAGCTATTTTATACCGTCTGATTGTAACACTGGCATTGAGAGCAGACTTCTTGGAAACAGGAGATATGAAGCTCATTACGGCTGTTATTGTCATTTTTGCTCTTGTAGTTCCTAAGTTAATTGATAAACAAAAAGCAGGAGCAAGAAAGAAAAAACGGGCCGCCCAATTAGATTCGGCCAAGTTAAATGGAGGCGATCAGGTTGCTGCAGCTAGAACAGATTTATAAAGTTTTCTATGAAGGAACACCAGATGAAAAGATCGCTTTAAATCAATTATACTTACACATGAAACCTGGTGATTTCGTCACAGTGATCGGCAGTAATGGGGCTGGAAAGTCTACTCTCATGAACATTATTTCAGGGAATATTTTTCCGGATTATGGAACTGTAAATATCAATGGAACAAATATGACTGCTATGTCAGAGCATAAGCGTGCCAGAAAAATTGGGCGGGTGTTTCAGAATCCGCTTGCGGGAACAGCGCCGACAATGACGATTGAAGAAAACTTGGCTCTTGCTTACAATCGAACGAAGCCGCGGACGCTGCAGTTCGGTGTAACCAAAAAACGCCGCGATTTCTTCCGTGAGCAGCTTGAGATTCTTCATCTGGGTCTTGAAAACCGTCTGCAGGCGAAGGTCGGACTGCTGTCTGGGGGAGAAAGGCAGGCGCTCTCCTTGCTGATGGCTACCTTTACCAAGCCGGATATTCTTCTGTTGGATGAACATACGGCCGCCCTTGATCCGGCAAGAGCGGATTTAATTACCAAATTAACGAAAGAGATTGTAGAAAAGTTCCAGCTAACTACACTAATGGTTACTCACAATATGCAGCAGGCGCTCGATCTTGGCAACCGTCTGATTATGATGGATAAGGGCCAGATTATATTCGAGGCAAACGAAACAGAAAAGCCAAACTTAACTGTGGAGAAGCTGTTGGCGGAATTCCAAAGAATCCGCGGCGAAGCCCTCTTAAGCGACCGTTCACTTTTGGCTTAATAAAAAATAAATTAGATTGGCTTTCTGTAATTTGAGGAGCCGATTCAAAAGGTCATGAAACATGACTTTTCGAATCGGCTCCTTTTTCTTTTAAAAATAGACTTGGTCTTTATTGCGGCAGATGCTTTCTTCACCGTGCTCCCTCCAGAGCTCGCCCTGTTCCCGCACGAGTTGCCGCTATCCTTGCAAACAGGCGGAGAAACATCAAGCTTTTTCTCCGCCTGTTTTTATTTTATAGACGAATGGGACAGCCACTTTCTGGTGTTTGATGAAGTAAACATCAATTTTTTATTTATTGGGATCTATTGGTCTAATTGTGACTTTCTAACCCGTTATATCCCGTCTGTTTCTTGATAAACAGTCGTTCGTATAGGGAGAAAGGTATAAATATCAGTAAATTCTGATTAATGGGTAATTGGCACGCTTATTGCATTATTGATAACTAAGTGAAAGTAAAAAATAAGGGGGAGTTCATATGAAAAAAAAGCCTGGTTTCGTTTTGGCCATTATCCCTATCGTTGCGCTGCTGTTGTTGCTCGGAATAGGTTACGGCCTCTTTCATTTAAGAGCGGAGCCTCTTCTGATCATTGCAGCGACGATAGCGGCTGTTATTGGGAAAAGCTTAGGTGTATCTTGGGAAGAAATGCAAAATGGAATTGTTGAGACAACTGCTAAATCAATGTCTGCGATTCTAATTTTAATTACGGTCGGGGTTTTAATTGGAACTTGGATGGTAGCAGGAACCATTCCAATGATGATTTTTTATGGAATAAAGTTAATTGATCCTAATTATTTATTGATTACTGCTTTTTTTGTCGCCGCGATCGTTTCTACCTTCACTGGCACTTCGTGGGGATCAGCAGGAACTATTGGAGTTGCAGTTATGGGAATCGCTCTTGTCCAAGGTGTTTCTTTGCCAATGACAGCAGGTGCGGTTGTAGCAGGCGCTTACTTTGGAGATAAACTGTCGCCGCTTTCCGACACAACGAATTTGGCTCCTGCCGCCGCTGGAAGCAAGCTATATGAGCATATAAAGCACATGCTGTATACGACTATACCAGCTGCCATTATCGGATTGATTGTTTATTTTATAGCAGGAAAAATGACGACCATTACTAGCGGTGATAATCAAGAAGCCCTCAATGAGATGACTTCCACTTTGGTAGCTATGTATGATTGGAACTTATTGTTAATTGTGCCTATTCTGATCGTTTTAGCGGGTTCGATTTTAAAGTATCCTACTATCCCGGTTATGCTTGCTTCTTCAACAATAGCCATTATTTTAGGAGTGACTTTTCAAGGTGTTTCTATTGCAAATGCGTTCTTGTCTACGGTCAGCGGATTTGATGTCAGTATGATGTCTGGAACAGTCGATTCAGCCAAAGTTCCGGAGGATGTCTCGAATTTGTTGAACCGCGGGGGAATGACTTCGATGATGGGAACGACCTTAATTGCTTTTTGTTCCTTTGCCTTTGCAGGAATCATAAGCAAGATTGGGTGTTTAGATGTTGTATTGGAAAAAGTCAATGAAAAAGCCCAGTCAACAGGCAGCTTAATTCTGGCTACTGTCTTATCTTGTATTACGATTGCTATCACGACGGGAAGCTCTTATTTATCTATTTTAATTCCCGGAGAACTTTTTAGAAATGTATATGCTGAAAGGGGCTTGCATCCTAAAAATCTTTCAAGAACGCTGGAGGATTCGGGGACTGTCGTTGTCCCGATCGTTCCTTGGTCTTTGGCGGGAGTGTATATGTCCAGTACGTTAGGCGTGCCGGTGATTGAATTTTTGCCGTGGGCAGTTATGTGCTATGTAGGGTTTATTTTTGCCATTATTTATGGATACACAGGGTTCTCAATCGAGAAAATCAAACCATCTGCCGAAGTGGATTCTTCAAAAGATGACTTTCAATATAAATTTTAAACAGCTGCAGGGGGAAGAAACATGATATTAAAGCTTATTAAGGGTACACATGTATATTCACCAGAAGATTTAGGAGAAAAAGATGTGCTGATTGCAGGCGATAAAATTGCTGAAATCGCTAATGACATAGCAATAAGCGGAGTAGATGTCGAAGTGATCGATGGAAAAAATACAATATGTATACCAGGCTTAATTGACCGCCACGTTCATATTACCGGAGGAGGAGGAGAAGGAGGATTTTCTTCAAGCACACCGGAAGTTCAACTGGGGTCCTTGGCGAGTAAAGGAATTTCTACAGTAGTAGGCCTGCTTGGCACAAATGATATAGGGCGCAGTATAAAAAACTTATTGTCTAAAGCTAAGGCTTTAAGAGAAGAGGGGATCAATGCGTATATTTTAACCGGAGGATATGGTTATCCCCCCAACACATTTACAGGAGATGTAAGGGAAGACATTATGTTCTTCCAAGAGGTATTGGGTTTAAAGCTTGCTATTGAGGACCATCGTTCTTCTTATATCACAAAAGAGGAGATGAAAAGGCTGGCTGCCCATGTAAGAGTAGCCTCTATGCTGTCGGGAAAGAAAGGGTTCATCCATTTGCATATGGGAACCGGCCGCAATCATTATGATACTCTCTATGAAATTCTCTCGGAAACCAATTTGCCCATTAGCCTGTTCAGCCCGACACATATTAACCGAAGCGAGGATTTATTGGAAGCATCTATAGAATATGCTCATCGCGGAGGACTTGTAGATCTTACTTCCAATATTACGCTAAAGGGAAGCCGAGGCCGATTGTCTCCTGCACAAGCGCTTAAGTATTTGCTGGATAAAGGGGTGGCAATTGATCAAATAACGGTCAGTTCAGATGCTAACGGCAGTATGCCTGTCTTCAATGAGGCAGGTGAACTGAAGGGTCTTGAGGTGGCAGGGTTTCAGCCTACACTGGATGCTTTAAAGGAACTGGTCAGTGAACGAGGGCTTTCCGTGGAGGAGGCACTAAAACCATTTACGGTGACTCCGGCAAAAGGATTAGGGCTTTATCCGGCAAGAGGCGTCCTGCAAGAGGGCAGCTATGCAGATATTGTCCTGATGGATGAAGAGATGGGAATAAGAAATATGTTCGTCAATGGGATGCAATTTATAAAGGAATATGAACTGGTGAGAAAAGGCACATTCGAATCATAGAACAGGGACATTTCTTTTCTTGTGAGAGAGCTTTAGTTTTGGATAAAGCTCTCTTTTTTTATTGTCAGTTTATTGTTAACATTTATAACAAATCCGCACGAACGGTCAATTAGGAGCAGAAGAGAGGAGGAGCAGCAATGAAGGAATTAATCATCATTTCTCTAGGAGTCAACACGTTGGAAAGTATGACGGAACAAATTAAACGTTATGTCGGAGATGAAGTGGCTATTCGGGGATATTCCATTGAAACAGGCGTGGAGGAAGACTTTAAAGATAAAATTGTACTCTTGACAGGAGCACCGATTTTACAGCACGTAGCTGCACAAGTACAAGGGGCTAAAAAGATTATTGTTGCCAGACGGGCATTGAGCTATCGTCATATTGAAAAGCTTTTTATGCTGAAAGAGAAAACGAATGTTTTATTAGTGAATGATACAAAAGAAAGCTGTTATGAGGCTATCGAGCAGTTGAAGGGGCATGGCTTTCACTCTCTGGCTTTCTTCCCTTACTATCCGGGTATTTCAAGCTACTCTTCATGTGCGATAGCTGTCACCCCGGGAGAAAGCCGGTTTGTGCCGCCAGAAGTTTCAGAAGTCATTGATATTGGGAATAGACAGGTTGATATCACCACCATTACCGAAATTATGTCTGAATTAAATATTCTTAAAAAAGCCGGGATGCTTGCCTCCTCTGAATTTGTCAGTGAAATTATCGAGCTAACCAAGTACTTATCAATCATTAACAGAAAGTTGGATGATTCAAATTTATTGTTAACTATGATTTTTGATAAGTTTCCTAAAGCATTATTGTTTTGCGATGAAAAGGGGCAGGTCACTTACTCTAATGAAAAAATGAAATGGATTTTTGAAGGGAATGCTTTTCTGGATGTTCATGTGAAAGACTTATTCGGGGCGGAGTTTGATATAAGGACGGCTCAATATTATGAAGAAGAGCTGTTTCAATTAAGAAATAATACATACATTCTATCTGTGGATAAGGTTGAAAATGAGAAAGAGGTCATTTGTTATTTAATTGAACTTGAAAACTATGACAATTTTAAATATGTAGATCAAGTGATTAGCTCTAAAATCAATAGCGGCAAATTCATAGCTCGTTATCAGTTTGCTCATATTCATTCCCGCAACGAGCGAATGAATAGGATGATTCAACTGGCGAAGAGGATGGCCAAGAGACAGGGCTCGATTCTCATTCAAGGAGAAAGCGGAACGGGGAAAGAACTGCTCGCTCAAGCGATTCATAATGAATCCCCGCGTTCTAACCAGCCGTTTATTCCTGTCAATTGTGCAGCTCTTTCTCCTTCGGTGTTGGAAAGTGAGTTATTCGGCTATGAAGAAGGAGCATTTACTGGTGCTAAAAAGGGAGGGAAAAGGGGATTATTTGAATCAGCGAATCATGGAACGCTCTTCTTGGACGAAATTGGAGAGACTCCGCTTGATGTGCAAGCTAAATTATTAAGAGTCATTGCAGAAGGGGAAGTGAGAAGGGTTGGGAGCAATCACCAGGTGCCGGTGGATGTTCGCATCATTTCGGCTACCAATCAAAATCTGGCAGATAAAGTAGCGGATGGATCTTTTAGAAAGGATTTATACTACCGCTTAAATGTTCTGCCTTTGGATACAGTGCCTTTGCGGGAAAGAAAAGAAGATATCATGCCTCTGGTTCATCATTATTTGAATGTCTTCACTCAGAATAATGTGTATCATGTAAATGAATACTTGGATAAAGAAGCAGCAGATTTTTTATCCCGCCATCCTTGGCCGGGAAATGTAAGAGAGCTGGTAAATATAGTTGAATATATGGTAAATATGAAGCTTCCAAAACAAAGAATGATGCTGAATGATTTGCCGGCCTATTTCATTGCAGAATGGAGAAGCGAAGAACCGCAGACAGAGCTCACGCAGATCAAGCCTTTTCTGTCAGCAGAAGAGCAGGTGCTGCTCATTATTTATCAAAAGTATGGGATCGGCAGGAGACGTATTGTGCAAGAATTAGAAAATAGAGGTTTGTCCATGGGAGAGGGAAAAGTAAAACTCATCCTTGAAGCTTTAAGGAAAAAAGGGTGGATCGAAGTGAATAAAGGTGTAAGAGGATGTACAGTAAGCCAGAGAGGCGAAAAGCAGGCAAGAAAGATTGCGGAAAGTGCCACAGTTGCAGAAGAAGCCGACTAGAGGGCGCGAGAGCCGCTATAAACTAGCGTTCATTATAGACGAAGCTTCTCTTCGTCTTTTTATATTTATTGGAATATCCAAAAACGAGAGATTAAGATGTTCATAGAATAGGTTTAGCGATATAATGTGATCAGATGGATAATAAGGATGTGGAATCGTGCAAAAAATTAAAGTAGTAACGGATTCAACTGTGGATCTAAAGAAAGAAGTGCTGGATCAGTATGGCATTACTATCGTTCCTTTAACGATTTTTATAGATGGAAAAACGTATTTAGATACAGTTGATATTTCACCTGATGAATTTTTAGAAAAAATGAAGGAGGCAAATGAGCTGCCAAAAAGCTCACAGCCTTCTGTAGGCCGCTTTTTAGAGGTATATGATGAGTTAGGAAAGGATGGCAGTCAAGTGCTGTCGGTTCACATGACAGGAAAGATGAGCGGAACTGTACGGGCGGCCGAACAGGCCGCAGAGATGAGCCAAACGGATGTCACGGTGGTTGATTCCGGCTATATTTCAAAAGCGCTGGGTTTCCAAGTCGTGGAAGCGGCAAAGCTTTCTGAACAAGGCGTCCCGGTTGAGGAAATCGTCCATCAGCTGCAGGAAATTCGTTCGCAGACGAAGCTCTACATTGTGGTGGATACGTTAGAGAATTTAATAAAAGGCGGCCGTATTGGCAGGGCAAAAGGTTTTATCGGCTCTCTCTTAAACATAAAGCCCATTGCAAACCTGGATACAGGAGAACTAAATCCGGTGGCAAAGGTGCGCAGCCATGCCCAAGTGATTAAGTACTTATCTGCGCAAATAGCTGAGGAAATTAAAGGGAAAAAGGTTATAAAAATTGGTTTGATGCATGCGGATGGCTACGAGCTGGCAAGCCGGTTAAAAGAGAAGCTCATCGAAGTCACGGGATTTGACGATTTTGAAATTGAGACGACGACTCCGATTATCTCCACCCATACAGGAGTAGGCGCCCTTGGATTGATGTACTGGGCGAAATGAGCGTTTGTTTCCTATAAATAAAAAGTGTTCTGAAAGCTTAAGCTTTCAGAACACTTTTTTATGCCGGCATTGGAGTTGGGGTTGGCTTTGCGTACCCCTCCTTGTATTTTTCATCAATATATTGGCGAATTTCTTTCAGTGGCTTGCCGTCTTTAAACATCAGCACAGATTCGGCAGCAATTTCCAAGCATACGCCGCAGCGTGTGCCGTGATCGTCCCAAACGATTTTGTCTTCTGAGATATCAGCCACAAAACAGTTTAAATTACTTTTGTGGCCAGCTGAATCACCGCAGCCGCAATAGCAAGGCATAGATTCAAGAACCTCAGGGTTTTTGGCGGCCGCTAAGTAAATAGCTTTCATCTGCTCATCTTTATCCTTTAAGAAATCAGGCATTTCTTCTACAGAAGAGGTAGTCTCCTGCAAATCCCCATTCGCTTGAGTATGTGCATCATGATGGCCGGAATGCTCCGCCTTCTCAGATTTTCCCTCGCTAGTTTTAGAGGAACAGCCTGCAATCAGGACGAGCAGCGTGCCAAGAACGGCAAAATAATATAGTACCTTCAATTCGGTCAAACTCCTTTTTTAGTGTTTTTGCTATACAGTTAAACATATTATACTATACAATCGATCAAGGGCCTATTGAGAAGCTGTGCTCAAAGCTTCTTCTAAAAAAGGAATATGCTATAATATGAATAATTCAAACGGCGGGGTGAACAACTTGAGAAAAATGTGGATCATTTTTTTGGCCTTTGTGTTCAGTTTAACAGGCTGTTCCACATTTCCAAACGAGACAACAGAGGTCGTTCCAAAAAATTTACATGTCGTTTCGATTGGTGATTCGTTGACACAAGGAGTAGGAGACAGCACGGAGAGCGGCGGCTATATCCCGTATTTGCAACAGCGGCTGGAACAGCTTCCCGAGGTGAAAAAAGCTAACTTTGTGAATTACGGGGTCAAAGGAAACCGCACAGATCAGCTGCTGGAGCGCCTTAACCAGCAGGAAGTGAAAAAATCCCTGCAAAAAGCTGACCTTGTCATTATTACCATCGGTGGAAATGACATTATGAAGGTATTTAAAGATAATTTTACCAAGCTAAGCGTTCCGGCATTTGACCGGCAGCGCAGCTCCTATGAAAAAAGGCTCGATGAAATTATCCAAACGGTTAGAAAAGAAAACAGGGACGCCGGGATTGTCTTAATGGGCTTATACAATCCTTTCACCAAGGTACTGGCGGATGTGGAGGAAGTCAAAGCTATCATTCATGATTGGAATGAGGCAAGCAAAACCATTGTTGAACAATATGATCAAACCTGTTTTGTGGCGGTTGAAGATCTGTTTGAAAATCCAAAGGAAGAACTATTGTATAATGATCAGTTTCATCCAAACGATCAAGGCTATGAACGGATCGCCGACAGGATATTTGAAACAATCAAAGGGAAAAAGCTGGAAGAACTGACAAACAAAAAAATTATTTACGCAAATGAGGAGAGAGAATGAATAAAAAGTGGAAACTGGCATTTTTAGGGTTGCTTACTTTAAACGTGATCATTGTTCTGATCCTCGCTATCGCCTTGTTCTCACCGGTAAAGGATGAGCCGTTGCCGAAAGCTCAGCCGGAGAAAGAGGCCGTTGAGTTTCATGTGCAATCCAATAAAGAAGATTTAAACCGGGTCATTAAAACGTTTATAGAAAAAGAAAAGGCCAAGAGTTTCGTTGATTATAATGTCTATTTGCGCGATCAAGTAGAATTATACGGAGATATCGCCGTGTTTTCAGAGAGAATCAATTATAAATTAAGCTTTGAACCGGAGGCGCTGAAGAACGGAAATGTCATCCTTCGGCAAAAGGGCATTAAAGTTGGCAGGATCAATTTGCCCGTCTCCTATGTCTTAAAGGCAGCAAGAGATGCTTATCAATTTCCAGACTGGGTGAAAATTATGCCCAATGATGAATTGATTTATATCTCTTTAGATAAAATGAAGCTTGAGAGTGATTTGAAAGTTAAAGCAGATCGGATCGACTTGAAAAAGGACGATATTCGTTTTACATTTCAGCTTCCGACAGAATAGCCGCACACAGTCCAGAAGTGTCCCTGAAGGCAGATCCGCCATTCAGGGACAGCTTTTTTATCAGTCATGTAAAAAGCGGCAGTGGATTTCAATTGATTAAACCGGGTATTACTTATAAAAAGAGGTGATGGAAAATGGAAGAAAAGGCAACGTTTGCTGGAGGCTGTTTCTGGTGTATGGTCAAACCGTTTGAGGAGCAGCCGGGCATTAAAGAAGTCATTTCGGGTTACACGGGAGGATCGACTGAGAATCCAACCTATGAAGAGGTGTGCAGTGAAACAACCGGCCACTATGAAGCGGTGGAGATTACCTACGATCCGGCTGTTTTTTCATACGAACGACTGCTTGAAATTTACTGGAGGAATATTGATCCGATAGATATTGGCGGTCAGTTTCATGACCGCGGCCGATCTTATCAGACAGCCGTTTTTTACCACACAGAAGAGCAGCGGCGACTGGCAGAGGATTCAAAGCAAAAGCTGCAAAAGAGCGGGCGTTTTCCGCTCCCGATCGGCGTGAAGGTTTTGCCGGCTCAGCCATTTTATGAGGCGGAGGAATCTCATCAGCAATATTATAAAAAAAATCCGCATCATTACGAAGATTATCATCAAGGGTCAGGGAGAGCGGCCTTTATCCGCAATCACTGGGGAGGAAAAAGAAGTGAAAGCTAACCGGCCGGAATTAAGCAAAAACTGAACGAGCGGCAATTTGAAGTCACGCAAAACAACGGAACGGAGCCTTCTTTACGCAATGAATACGGGAATCTTTCAAAAATTTTTCTTTACCGAAACACCTCTTTCCTTTATATTGGGTGAAAAAGGAGATGGGGTTGTGCGAAAATCATTTTATCATTACTTAATGAAATTTCGGGAAGAGCCGCCGAGAGATGAGTTGGCGAAATTTGCGAATCATGCATTTGCGGATCACAGCTTTCCGAAAGCGGCTGATGACTATGATGAATTAAGCCGTTATTTAGAGATGAACGGCTCTTATTTATCAGGCATGAGGGTTTTTGATGAGGCATGGGACCGCTATTTAGAAGAAGAAACGTAAGAGGCTGCCGAAAGTATTGCGGACAGCCTTCTTCTTATCGCTCCGTTAATCAACGCCGCCAGTTTCCCCGGTGGGATGCAAGAGCATTTTAAGGTGAAAAAATTGAAACTTTTTTGCGGCACCGGCGTATATTACGTGAGCATATGAATAGAGAAGGGGGAAACGGTATGTCATTTTTTAATAAAATTTTGGCTAGCATTGGAATTGGCGGAGCAAAGGTAGATACTAAGCTGGAAAAATCAGAATACACGGCTGGGGAAGTCATTCGGGGACAGGTGGAAATCGTCGGGGGAAGCACAGAACAGCAAATTGACTCGATTTATTTGACTGTGTATACGACATTTACCCGTGAAGCCGATGACCGCAAGTATACGGATCATGCGGCAGTGAAGAAACACAAATTAAATGAACCATTCAAGATTGGCGCTAACGAGAAAAAATCTATTCCTTTTTCCATGGAGCTGCCGACAGATACACCGATTACTTACGGCAATACGCGCGTTTGGGTAGCAACAGGGCTTGATATTAAAAACGCGGCTGATCCGGGGGATAAAGATTACATTGAAGTGCGGCCGACGCGGTTGGCTGCGGCTGTTCTGGAGGAGGTTGGACAGCTCGGCTTCCGTCTCAGAGAGGTAGAATGTGAACAGGCGCCAAGATGGAGCGGCAGCCGCTTTCCATTTGTGCAAGAATTTGAATTTGTGCCGATAAGCGGTCCATTTCGAGGCAAACTCGATGAATTGGAGATTATTTTCTTAGCACAATCAAACGAGAAAGCGGAATTGCTGTTTCAAGTAGACCGTAAAGCAAGAGGGATTGGCGGCTTATTTGCAGAAGCATTGGAAATGGATGAAACCCATATCAAGCTAATAGTAGAGTCTGCAGAAATACCAAATTTACGAGAGAAGCTCAGACAAACGATTGCTAAATACGCTTAATTAGCCTGTCACTAAGAAAGCTCCCATATTCATTGCAGACCCTTCTAAAAAGAATTACAATAATGAAAGCAGAAAGAGATTATTTAGGAGGGTTTACAATGAGTATTCATATTGGAGCAAAAGAAAATGAAATAGCAGAAACGGTTCTTCTTCCAGGTGATCCGCTGCGGGCGAAATATATTGCGGAAACATTCTTGGAAAATCCGGTTTGCTATAATGAAGTCAGAAATATGTTTGGATACACAGGAACGTACAAAGGGAAAAACATCTCTGTTCAAGGAACGGGAATGGGCGTCCCCTCCATTTCTATCTACATAAATGAACTGATGCAAAGCTACAACGTCCAAAACTTGATTCGTGTCGGTACATGCGGAGCCATTCAAAAAGACGTAAAAGTCAGAGATGTTATTTTAGCTATGAGCGCGTCTACAGACTCCCAAATGAATCGATTGACATTCAAAGGAATCGATTATGCCCCAACGGCGAACTGGGAATTACTAAAAAAAGCTTTTGACGCCGGTACAGAAAAAGGGCTCCAGCTGAAAGTTGGAAACGTCTTTACTGCCGATATGTTCTACAATGACAATGCTGACCATGAGTTATGGGCGAACTATGGCATGCTGGCCATTGAAATGGAAACGGCGGCGCTGTACACATTAGCGGCAAAATACGATCGAAAAGCGCTGTCTGTGCTGACAGTGAGCGACCATATTTTAACGGGAGAAGAAACAACTGCGGCCGAACGCCAATCAACGTTCAATGACATGATTGAAGTAGCTCTTGAAGCAGCCATCCAAGAATAAATGTTCAGCTGCTTGATATTAACAAACGAACAACCAGCCCATTGAAAGGGCTGGTTTTCCTTTGAACGTCCTGCCAGCAAGAATTTGACAAAATTAAGTAAAGAATCAGGTGATAAAATGAAAAAAACAGGATGGTTACTAACAGCTGCATTGCTGCTCAGCGGCTGCCAGCAAATAGGAGGGGCTGATCATGACCAGCAAGAAAAGCCTCACGGGCAGAGCGCTGCTGAGAAGCCGAAACAGCAGGAGAAAGAGGCTCCTGCCGCTTTCGAGCTGGATTCCGCTTTTTTTAATGAAGTAACGGAAGCTGAAGGAAAAAAAGTGATCACTAACCCTGAAAATATTATGGCGCTGGTAAACAAAGAGTTTTCCTTGCCCGGAGACTATACACCGCCAGACTTAGTGCGTCCGAATGTGCCGTTTTCCTTTGGAGAGCAGGATATTGAAAAAAGCCATATGAGAAAAGAAGCGGCCGCGGCGCTTGAAAAAATGTTTGCTGCGGCAAAACAAGAGCAGATTGCGCTGTTTGCTGTTTCGGGCTACCGTTCTTATAAGCGGCAGGAAGAAATTATGAATAATCAAATCGCAAAAGCAGGTTCCTTTGAAAAAGCTGCGCAGGCAGTGGCACCACCTGGGCAAAGCGAACATCAGACGGGCCTGACGATGGATATCTCAGGGGAAAGTGTTCAGTTTGATTTAATCCAAGCATTTGAAACGACGAAAGAAGGGCAGTGGCTCGCCAATAATGCGCATAAGTACGGGTTCATTTTGCGCTATCCGAAAGGAAAGGAAGCGGTTACCCAATATATGTATGAACCGTGGCACTTTCGCTATGTGGGCACCAAGGCCGCCGCAGAGATTTACAAACAGGGATGGACGCTGGAAGAATACTTCAATCATGTGAAAAAAATATAATTCCTTTCTAACCTCTCTCCCTATTCTATTCGGGAGAGGTTTTTCTTTTTAATTCGCTTGAAAACTGATAGAATGTAAGAGTTAAACAATGAACATTAAGCATGGAAAGCGGTGAGCATCATGGATGAAAATCAATCTGGCCAGCCTGGCGGCAAGCATCCGTCTCCATACATCCGGTTAAAGAGGTTCCATTTTATTATGCTTGTGTTTTTCCTCGTATTTGCAACAGCGGCCATTACTACGCTCGCTCTTGCTTTTGGAGGGGAAAAAGCAGCAGAGGTCGGCATGAAGCCGCATCAGGAATTTGAAAAGCTGTATGAGGCCTATGACAAACTAGAGAAAAATTATTATCAAGACGTAAATAAAGAAAAACTCGTAAACGGGGCAATTAATGGGATGATTGATTCTTTAGATGATCCGTACTCAGACTACATGGACAAAAAAGAAGCGAATCAATTCCATGAGAGTGTTTCTTCGTCCTTTGAAGGAATCGGTGCAGAAATACAAGAAGAAAAAGGCATGATTAAAGTTGTTTCTCCTATTAAAGGCTCTCCGGCGGAAAAAGCCGGACTTCGCCCGAATGACCGGATCTTGGCGGTCGATGGGAAAAGCCTGGAAGGGATGAGCTCCTCGGAAGCCGTTTTACTGATTCGCGGTGAAAAAGGCACAAAAGTCAAATTAAAAGTCCAGCCCGCCGGAGCAAAAGAGCCAATGGAAATGACGCTCGTACGCGATGAAATTCCGATTGAAACAGTATATGCGGAAATAAATGATGAGAAGGTCGCCCATATTCAAATCACAAGCTTTTCTGAACATACAGCGGCAGAGCTAAAAGATGCCATCAAAGACATGGAAGCAAAAGGAATGACATCCATGGTGCTTGATGTGCGGCAAAACCCTGGCGGACTGCTTGATCAAGCCATTGAGATTACCGATATGTTTGTGCCGGAAGGGAAAATTCTTTTCCAGGTAGAGGACAATAATGGCAAGCGTGAAAAAATGGTATCTGATAACAAAGAGAAAATATCGGTCCCGGTCGTTGTCCTAGTTGACAGCGGCAGCGCCAGCGCTTCAGAAATCTTTGCAGCGGCTATGAAAGAATCCGCAGGTGTTCCGATCATTGGAGAAAAAACGTTCGGAAAAGGAACCGTGCAAACAGCAGAGGATTTTAAAGACGGTTCGAATATGAAGTTTACAACTGCCAAGTGGCTGACGCCAAGCGGAAATTGGATTCACAAAAAAGGAATTAAACCGGACATACCGGTCAAACTTCCTGACTATGCTAACTTGTCTTATTTAAGTCCCGACAATGAGCTTAAGCTCGACAGTTTATCAGAGGAAGTAAAAACTGCCGAGAAAATGCTTGAAGCACTTGGCTACCCGCCAGGAAAAGTAGACGGCTTTTTTGATGGAGAAACTGAAAAAGCGGTAAAAGATTTCCAGAAGAAATCAAACATTGAGCAAACAGGCGTGCTGTCAGGTGAGACGACCGTACAATTGATGACGGATTTACGAGAAAAAATTCAAGAAAATGATACACAAAAACAAAAAGCAATAGATACATTGAAAAACGAGCAGACAAGCTCCGCTTCATAAGAATACAAAGAGCCGGCCTCTTCCTGAGCATTGGGAAGAAGCCGGCTCTTTATCTATAGTCAAGTAAAAGGATCGCCTGCACTAAAAGCTAATCAGAAAATGTCGCTTCCTTTTGCTACTCTTAATTGGTTGCGGCCTGCTTCTTTTGCTTCATACAGTGCTTGATCAGCCAAGTGGATTAAATCGTCCGGCGCATAATGATGTTTACCAGGCAAAACAGTAATGAGACCGGCGCTAGTCGTTACAAACTCACCGGCTTTAGATTTTCCATGCGGGATTTTCAGCTTTTCCACACTTTTTCGGATTTCTTCCGCGGCTATGCAACTTTCCTTAGGAGGCATGTCTGGAAGAATGGCGATAAACTCCTCTCCTCCATATCTTGCGAGGATGCCGGAAAACTCAGCAACCTTTTTCTCCATGGCGGCAGCGGCAGTTCTTAGGCAGGTGTCTCCTTTTAAATGTCCGTATGTATCATTATAAGTTTTAAAGAAATCAACATCGAGCAATACAACGGACAATGGTTTATGCCATTGAGTCGCTTTTTTCAATTCTGCTGAAAGCTTTTCATCAAACGTCCGGCGATTGGGAATGCCGGTGAGTTCATCTATAGCGGAAAGCTGATTTAATTGCTTGTTAATCTCTTTCAGTTTGTTTTTTGCTTTCTTTAATTTTGAAACATCAGAGAAGACAGCGATGTAATGAGTGGTTTTATTTGTCTCATCTTTGAGAGTGCCGATATTCAGCCATTGAGTATAGGTGCTTCCAAATTTATCTTTATTGGAAATCACGCCTTCCCAGTAGCCGTTAGTTAGCAAATTCATCCACATTTCCCGTAAAAACGAATCGTCATGGTCTCCTGATGGAAGGAGTTTTAAGTGTTGGCCTTTTACTTCCTCGAACGAGTAGCCGGTAATTTTGGTAAATCCTTCATTGACATAAGTGATCTTCTCATCTGCATCAGCAATGATCACGCCCTGCTGTGTTGTTTCAAGAACCTTGGCAAACAATTTTAACTCGGACTCCACTTTTTTCTGTTCGGTAATGTCCTGGATTTGTGAAATAAAGAACAGCGGGTGATGATCCTCGTCGCAAACAATAGAAGCGGTCAATAAAACAGTAATAATGCTCCCATCTTTATGAAAATACCGCTTGACCATTTGGTAGGAACTTTTTTTCCCTTGTATTAATTCATTGACATGGGATAAATCACTTTCCAAATCGTCAGGGTGGGTTATATCTTTAAAGGTTACTTGAAGAAGTTCTTCTTCAGCATAGCCGATTAATTCGCACAAGGCATGATTGACTTTCAGCCATTTCCCATCAAGGCCGACAAGGGCCATGCCAATAGCGGAATGTTGAAAAGCATTGGAAAACAAGACATCACTATCGAAATTTTTCATGATAACTACCTTTCAAATTGACAAACTCAATGTATTTTAACAGCTGCCTAATAGCATCGTTCTGTTCCTGCGTTTAAATGAACGAGGGCAGATAGGTGGATCATCTACTACAAAATCATTCTTCCTTGAATAATGAATGTGATAAATGACATAGGCATTATGTAACTTTTCTCTTCTAATAATAAATCATTTAAATATATTGTAAACAGTGAAAACTTCTTCGTTAAGCGGAAAAGCATGGAAAGAACAGGCGGATCTTCTTTACAAATCAGCAAAAAAAATGTCGGTCTTGTCATCTTATTGTCTTTTTTGAAAAAAACTTCTGAATTCTTCTCTTTTTTTAGAAAAGAAAACGTGCCAATTTCATGAAAGGAAACCACGAGGGTGGAAAATAAGCCGATGAGTTCTTGCTTATGAAACCTATGGAAAACGCCGCTATTTCAAGGATAAAGGCGTTTAATTGTTCCCTGAAGCCGCTCATACTCTCTTAAAAAAAGAGACTGGTTTTTTTGCTATGAATTGCCTCTCTTATTACAAAAAAATCATGTTACGATTTTACTGTCAAAAAAAGAAAAAAGTAGGAGTGAAATTTATATGAATAAAAAAGTAATCGTTTCATTAGCAACATCCGTCGCATTACTTGCTTCTCCATTTGTCAATAAAACAGAAGCCGCTCAAGTTTCACAGCCAACAGTAAAAGTTCAGTGTCAAACAGGACAAGTTGTTGTCCCTAAAGAAGTATCAAAGCAATTAGAACAAGGAACGATCAATTTACAATGGGTATTGAAAAACTATGGCTGGACAGTTCAGAAGCCGGTGCAATCAGCACCATCTGCAAAACCGGCACCAGAAACAAAGCCAGTGCCTGAGACGAAGCCAGCTCCAGAAACAAAACCGGCGCAACCCGCACCATCTACGAAGCCCGCACCGGAAACAACTGCCCCTGCACCAAGCAAGCCGGCACAGCCAACTGCTGGATTGAGTGCATTTGAGCAGCAAGTGGTTGATCTAACAAACAACGAACGCCAAAAAGCAGGATTACCAGCTTTAAAAGCTGACACGCAATTAAGCTCAGTGGCTAGAAAAAAATCAGAAGATATGTTGGCTAAAAACTATTTCTCACATACTAGCCCAACATACGGTTCTCCATTTGATATGATGAAAAAGTTCGGTATTACTTACCGTACAGCAGGAGAGAATATTGCTAAAGGGCAGCGCACACCGGCAGAAGTGGTAAAAGCATGGATGGAAAGCCCGGGACACCGTGCAAATATTTTGAATAAAGATTATACACACATCGGTGTTGGATACGTAGCAAACGGAAACATTTGGACACAAATGTTTATCGGAAAATAAGTAAAAAGAGAATTTGCTGTCGAAAAAAGAGGTTCCAGATAAATTCCGAATCTCTCAAGACTGTAGACAAACTCAATGAAAATTGAAGTTTGTCCGCAGTCTTTTTTAGTTTTATTATGGACAGGGCTGTTGATCTCCATTCCAAATCTTTTGGTTGATCTTAAAGCGATATAAGAGAATAAAAGATGATCAAAATGGCCTCTTTCTTGAAATTTATTGTGATCCAGCTGAACCATACTTGTGTCGGGGAAGAGATGTTCACTAATCGTTCAGTAAAGCAGGAGAAGCTTAATGACTGATACGATAAACTCATAATCTATCTAGTTGTTTAAGAGTCTATTTTCCTTAAAATTACATTAAAGGTAGTTAAATGTATTCAAAAATTTAAAAATAGTATGAATATCGGCAGGAACGTGCTATTATTATTTCTGAACCACGATTCATGTTAACTAGGGAGGAATTTAAGTGAACAAAAAAGTGTTAGCTTTTGGATTGTCGATTGGATTAGCCGCTAGTGCCTTTGCTCCTGCTTCATCTCTTGCAGCACCGAAAAATGTTTTATCCAATTACAAATACAACCAGACAGTTGGATCACCGGAATTTGTTTCAGGCCACCTGACAAAGCCGTCTCAAAAAAGCGCTGAAAGTATTGTTCACGAATATGTAAGCGCTAACAAAGAGAAGTATAAGCTTGGTTCCCAATCACCTAAAGAATCGTTCAAAGTCATGTCCAGCAAGAAGGATAAAGACGGCTCTACTGCTCTTCGGCTGCAGCAAATGTATAATGGGGTTCCTGTTTGGGGATCTACACAAGCTGCAACCGTCACAAATGATGGGGTATTGACTGTTTTCTCTGGAACCGTTACGCCTAATCTTGAAGATAAAAAAGGATTGAAACATGAAGAAAAAGTCAATGCCAACCAATCTATTAAAATTGCTGAGGCAGACCTCGGGTTCGTTCCGGAATATGAGAAAAAGCCAACGTCTGAGCTAGTTGTCTATATGGAAGGCGATGAGGCTACATATGCTTATCTCGTAAACTTAAATTTTCTCTATCCGAAGCCAGGAAACTTTAATTATTTTGTTGAAGCTTCTACTGGAAAAATCTTAAATAAATATAATGACCTTCACGAATCGAATGCTCAGCAAACAGGAAAGAAAGGTCCCGGAAAACCTGGTCCTTCCGCCACTGCAACTGATACAACAGGCACTGGAAAAGGAGTATTAGGAGATACTAAAAGCCTTAACATGATACTGTCAGGCTCTACCTATTATTTGCAGGATCGGACAAGAGGCGGCGGTATATTAACGCATGATGCAGCGAATCGCTCCAGTATTCCAGGTACGCTTTGGTCTAGTGCCGATAACGTATTAACCAGCACTTATGAGGCAGCAGCTGTCGATGCTCACCATTATGCAGCTAAAACCTATGATTATTATAAAGAAAAATTTAACCGCAATTCTTATGATGATCGGGGAGCTGCACTTAAATCGACGGTTCACTATGGCAGCAAATACAACAACGCCTTTTGGAATGGAAGCCAAATGGTGTATGGAGATGGCGACGGGTCGACATTCATCCCGCTATCAGGGGCACTAGATGTTGTAGCGCATGAACTAACACATGCTGTAACGGACAATAGCTCAGATTTAATTTATCAAAATGAATCCGGAGCATTAAATGAAGCGATGTCCGATATTTTTGGCACCCTCGTTGAATTTTATGCTAATAATAACCCTGACTATGAAATCGGAGAAGACATTTATACACCTGGCGTGGCAAACGATGCTTTGCGTTCGATGAGCGATCCGACAAAAAATGGCGATCCAGACCACTACTCTAAGCGTTATACAGGCACAGGAGATAACGGCGGTGTCCATACAAATAGCGGGATTATTAACAAAGCGGCTTACTTGCTGGCAAAAGGCGGCACTCATTATAGCATCACCGTTCCAGGAATCGGCAATGAAAAGGTAGGGAAAATCTACTACCGGGCGAATACGGTCTACTTAACAGCCTCCTCTACGTTCAGCCAAGCCCGTGCGGCATTAGTTCAATCAGCAGCTGATCTATATGGAGCCAGTTCGCCGGAAGTAAATGCTGTAAATAAGTCTTTCGATGCAGTAGGTATTAAATAAGTGTTGATATTTTAAGCAATTAACTGAAGACTGCTGTTAAGTACTCGACGCTTTGCTGTCTGTGTTCCGCCGGGCTTACTTGCTTTTTAGACGATCAGACAGGGGAGCTTGGCTGAGAACGTATCTGCCAATCTTAAGCACCGTATATTCGCGGTGCTTTTTTTGCGGTTATGTTTGCATATTTCAAAGCGGATGATTAGTATAATTTATATAATTACTTTTTTGGAGAGGATGTCATGGGGAGAAAAACGGCACTGATTACAGGCGGTTCAAGAGGAATTGGCAAGTGTACGGCAGCTGTTCTAGCCGAGCGGGGGTATAACATCATTATCAATTACCGCACCAGCAAGACAGAAGCAGAAAAACTGACCGCCGAGCTATCGGAACAATTTGGAGTCGGAGCGATCGCGGTACAAGGTGACATTTCAAAAAAATCGGATTGCGAGGCGCTGATTGGTCAATCAGCTGAATCTTTTGGCGGGGTGGACGTGTTAATTCATAACGCTGGTCCTTACATCTCATTGCGAAAAACAATGGATGAGTATGAATGGGATGAATGGCAGTACATGATTAACGGCAATTTAAACAGCGCTTTTTATTTAACCAAGCTGGCGTTGCCTTATATGCGCGCCGAAAAGTGGGGAAGAGTGATCACCTTTGGCTATGATAGGGTAGAAACGGCACCAGGCTGGATTTACCGCTCCGCCTTTGCGGCTGCCAAAGCCGGTCTCGCTTCTCTTACAAGAACGCTTTCCTTGGAAGAAGCGAAACATGGCATTACCGCTAATATGATTTGTCCAGGTGATATTGCTGAGCGCTGGAAGGAAGAAACTATTGCCAATGCAAGACGCGAGACAAGCTCTCTCGTTCCGGTGGGCCGGCCGGGAACCGGGGAAGATCTCGCCAGGGTTGTCTCTTTTCTCGTTTCTGATGATGCGGACTTTATTACCGGCAGCATGATTCCTGTTACTGGCGGCCAGGACGTTCTCGGAAAAATTTATCGCGCTGATTACGACAATCGGCCGCAGGAATAATTCTATTTAGGCTTCCGCTTATTTTAAGGCTGGAAGGTAAAACGAAGAACTATCTCTGAAAGGACCTGTTAAAGGTCCTTTCAGTTTGTCGGCAAAAGGCAGCCGGAATAATCTTATGGTGACCCCTTTTAAGAGGGAGAAAAGCGGCGCTTTATCATCAAAAAAATCAATGGCTGCCCTCTTTTTGTACCCCCAGTTGATTGGAATGGAAGGCGCAAAGACTCCTGCGGAAATCGAAGCAGCCTCGTCCACAAGAAAAATAAAAAAACTGCGGACAAACTTTAATTTTTATTGGACTGCTTGAGAAAAACTAGTAGGCAAAATTGGCTATTTGTCCAAGCTTTTTCTTAGTTTTACCGCACTATTTAACAAATCTCTCTCTCGCGTCTAGAGGGAAAGTAATTGCTGCTGTCAAACCGCTTTGTTTTTTGTAATACAGTTGACGTTTACTAATCGGATCAAATCCTTGATAATCAACTGGAAGCGTTTCTATTTTGGAGAATAGGAGTGGTTGAATGAGCAAGAAAAAAGCGATGTCTCTTTTATTAACAGCTGGGCTTGTATTCAGTGTTCAAGGCGCTTATGCACAAGGAAAAGAGGGAGTGCCAAATTCACAGGCTGCCGCCGCTTTCGACAACAAGATAATCAAAAAAATTAACTCGGATCATATGTATAATACCGTTGCTTTATTATCAGAACAGCCAAGGGCAGCTGGAACTGATGGAGAATTAAAGGGAGCCATGTACATAAAAGGCCAATTTGAGAAGTATGGCTATCAGACAGAATTGCAGCCCTTCAAATTTTATGATGCGGTAAGAAAGAATGTTAGCGGAACCTTGGAAATCGGGAATCAAAGCTTCCATCCGTATGTGGTTTCTGGTTCCTATAGCGATGAGGTGACGGCTGAAGTCATTCATGTCGGAAAAGCAATCGCCGGCACGGTGCCAGATGCAGTAAGCGGGAAAATTGCCTTAATAGAACGAGGCGATATTTCATTTCTTGAAAAGATTCAAAACGTTCTAAATAAAGGTGCTGTCGGAGTTATTATGTACAATAACTCCGGTACATCCAATACGTTTGGCCAGGCTGGATATGGACAAAACATTCCGGTAGTGGCCATCACAAAGGATCAGGGCTTAACGTTAGTAGAGCAATTAAAAGCCGGCACAAAAACGGCTCATCTGAAGGTGACAGGCTCGGGTATGGAGGAAAAAACCTCTTACAACGTCATTGCCAAAATGAAGCCGCACAAGAACAAGGATACAGGACAGATTGTTATGATTGGTGCTCACCATGACTCTGTTCCAGGCGGACCAGGTGCTAATGATGATGCTTCGGGAGTATCCGCTGTGCTGGAGCTTGCAAGAGTTATGGCGAATATGCCAACCGATACAGAGCTGCGATTCGTTACCTTTGGCGCGGAGGAAAAAGGCTTGCTGGGATCTTACCACTATGCCGGGACGTTAAGTGATGAGGAAGCGGATCGAATGGTCGCACATTTTCAAATGGATATGATCGGCAGCAAGGATGCAGGCGGCGGCCACAAGGCAAATGGATTAATCATGTACACCATTGATGGCAAGAAAAATTTAGTGACAGATCTTGCCGCAGCTGCAGGCGCAAGAACAGCATTAGGCGAAGCGGTTCCGTACGGCCAGTTGGGGCGCAGTGATCATCAGCCATTCCATGAACTTGGCATTCCAGCCGCTTTATTTATTCATTCTCCTCTTGAGCCGTGGTATCATACACCAGCGGATACCATTGATAAAATTGATAAAAACAAACTGCAAGAAACAGCAGAGATTGTGGGTGCCTCCGTCTACCAAATTGTACGGCCGGATACACCTGCCTTGGAGCACTCTCGAGTAGCTCCGGGACCTGTAGATTACGATTTCGAAAACCGTCCGCCTGGTGCATAACCAATAGTAAGTATGTTCAATTGGAAATCTTATGGTTAGAAGGAAAAGAAAAGTCCGGCAGAGAGCTTATGCTCCTCGCCGGACTTTTCTTTTTAAGAAATTTTCTTGGCGGTTCCGTTAAGTAGGCAGCTGATCGACCGGTTCATTAGTATGTGGATGCTTCCGCTGAATCAGGAATAGGCGGGTAGATAGAGTAAGAGCTCCGGCTGTTAAGCCTGAGATCAAACCAATCCAGTAGCCGTACGCTCCAAAGTCTGTTGTATTGGCAAGATAGTAGCCTAACGGCAAGCCAATGACCCAATAGCTGATCATTGTCATAACAAAAGTAGTATTGACATCTTTATATCCGCGCAACGCTCCTTGAACAGGGGCTTGGATAGCATCCGACAGCTGGAATAATGCTGCAAAGAAGAGAAAGTGAGTCGTCAGCTTCAGCACTTCCGGATCTTTTGTATAAAACGAGGCGATTGGCTCCCGGAACAGCATGAGCAGCGTAATGCATAATAAGGCGGAACAAATAGCTGCGCCAACGCCGAGCCAGCTGAAAACCTTGGCATCTTTCAGCCGGGCCGCTCCAACCTCAAAGCCGACAATAATCGTTAAACTCATTGAAATGCTGAGTGGAACCATATAAAGGAGCGAAGCGAAATTAATCGCTACCTGGTGTGCGGCAATTACCTTTGTGCTGTATTCGCTCATCAGCAAGGTGACTGCAGAAAAAATACTTGTTTCAAAGAAAATAGACAGTCCGATCGGGATACCGATAAACAAGATCTCCTTCCATTTAGCCAGCGAAATGGGAGGGAAGGAATGAAAGATTTGATACCGGCTAAACGGCTGTTCCCGATGAATGACGAAGGCGGCAATGATGGTAATCAGCCAGTATGTAATCGCTGATGCATAGCCGGCTCCCACACCGCCAAGGGCCGGGAATCCCCATTTTCCAAAAATAAGGGTATAGTTGAAAAAGATATTTAATGGCAAAGCAATCAATGTAATGACCATTGAAGTTCTAGTCATTCCCAGCGCATCGATAAAGCATCGAAGAACCGTATAGATGAAAACAGGAATGATGCCGAACGATAGGGCAATGACATACTTTTGAGCAATGTCTCTTACATTTTCCTCAAGATGCATCATATTTAAAACCGGACCGAGCGCTGCCCATCCGATAGCAAAAACGATGACGGCCAGCGCGATGGCTGCATAGATGCCTTGCATAACGGTAAAAGGGACTTCTTTCGTTTTTTTGGCGCCTGCCAATTGAGCGACAATAGGAGTAATAGCAAGCAAAATTCCGCTTAGCCCAGTGTAAACCGGCACCCATAGAGAAGAGCCGATGGCAACGCCTGCTAAATCATCAGCAGAGTACCGGCTCGACATCATAATATCGAAAAAATTCATTGAGAACATTCCCAGCTGAGTAATGAGAATAGGGATTAAAATAAATAGGAGCCGTTTGATTTTTTGATTGATTGTAAAAGTCTGTTTCATTTCCCGCCCTCCTTTGTTCTGTATTTGCACATAGAATGAGAGAATTATACCATAAAAGCGATAGGCACTGCCTGATATATATGAAAACCCCTTCAGCGGCCGCTGAAGGGGAAAAGGGAAAGGTGATGCAATTGTTAGGGGACAGCAGAGATCAAGCTTCCAACGCTTGTTCCTCGGCCGCTTCGCTTTGTTGACGCAGCATGTAAAAGGTAAATAAATCCTTGGATACCTCAAACAGATCAAACACTTCCTCCTGTTCATTAATGCGTGAGTAAACGGCAGATCGTGTTTCGTTAGCGAGGATAGCGTAAGGAAGTTTTTCTGCGGCTTTGCGCGAGCGGGTATTGGTTTTGCGAATGCGCATAAATACCGCTTCCATGTCGAGCTCAAAAAACAGCTCGTGGAAAAATGCTTCCTTGGCAGGAGCATTGTATCCTTTTCCGTGGAATGGCTTGCCGAGCCAGGTGCCCAAAAAGCCGCACTGGTCTTCAATGTCATATAAATTAATTGTGCCGATTGGGTTGCCCCATTCATCAGTAATCGTACGGGAAATTAATTCTCCGCGCTCTTCTGCTTCAATCGTTTGTTTCGTTACAAACACAAATTCCTCATAAGAATGCGCTTTTTGGCGCACAAAAGGGAAGACTTCCGGATGCGTCATCAAGTCGAATAATACATGACTTTCGTGTACATCGCGCTTCTTCAACATGTAAATCCCTCCATATGAGGGCACTCCGGTCCTGTAGTGTCCGAATCCACCCTCGAAATTTTTCATAGCATTCACAAAAAATTTCGGGGTGGGAATCGAACCCACTAGAACCAGCTGCAGAAGCTGGTGGCGCACCATTTGCCTTCCCTAATACTCATCAAATTGTTTTAAATCTAGATCTATCATACAAAAAAAAATTCTATTTGAAAATAGATTTTTTTCCTGTTTTTATAAAATTTTTTTCTTATTGAATAGAGTCGTTTCTTCAGGCAAATCAGGCGTTTTACAGAAAAGAGTTTGATACAATATAGTATGAAAAGGAGTGGGTGAACATGCACACAAAGACAGGACTTGTTCTCGAAGGCGGTGGAATGAGAGGCGTTTATACAGCAGGTGTCCTTGACTTTTTTCTCGAAAATAAGATCGAATTTCCGTATGTGATCGGCGTTTCGGCCGGTGCCTGCAATGCAGCGTCTTATATTTCAAAACAATGGGGGAGAAATAAGCGGGTCAACATCGGTTTTGTTCGTGATCCCAATTATATTTCACTGCGAAATTTCTTTAAAAAGGGTGAATTATTTGGCATGGATTATGTCTTTGATGTGATCCCTAATCAAATTGTGCCGTTTGATTATGATGAATTCACACAAAGCGAGACCGAGTTTGTGATTGGCACAACAGATTGCCAGACGGGGAAGCCTATTTATTTTAGCAGAAAAGAATACAAGGAGGATTTGTTAACTCCTATCCGGGCATCAAGCTCACTTCCATTAGCTGCGCCGATTGTTTCCTTTCAAGGGCACGAACTCCTTGATGGCGGCATGAGCGATCCGGTTCCGGTGAAAAAGGCAGAACAGGACGGCTGCAGCCGCAATGTGATTGTGCTTACACAGCATGAAGGATATCAGAAGAAGCCCGCCCGTTCTAACTTTATGATCAAGCGTAAATATGCCGCTTATCCGGAAGTAATAAAGACGCTTGAAAACAGATGGATACACTATAATCAAACCCTAGCGTATATTGAGCAGTTACAAAAAGATAAGAAGGCGTTCGTTATTCGTCCGACGCAGCCCCTTGAAATCAGCCGCATTGAACGCAACCCGCGAAAGCTGACGAAAGCATATGATTTAGGCTGGCAAAATGCGTCTGACCTATTTGCGGAACTGAGTGAATGGCTTGGTGAAAGCCAAACTGTACATCGTTAATAAACATAGTCAGGCAATGACTATCTTGCAAAGAGCGAATCCATGTAAGGGTTCGCTCTTTGTTCTGCAAGCATGGCTGCTCTGCATTCAAGGATTTGCAAAAGGACAAATGGGGAATGAGATAGTAGGACAAGTCTAGATCGATGCAAGGAGGGACGCTTATGTATCTGGATATCACGTTAAAAATCGTTGTCGGATTAGTCACGTTGCTGCTTGTCATCCGGCTGCTTGGCAAAAAAGAGCTGTCCCAGATGACTCCATTTGATCTAATTTACCTCATTTTACTGGGCAGTTTTTTAGAGGAGGCTATGTTTGATCAAAAAATCTCCATTCTTCAAGTTTTGTATGCTGTAGCTCTATGGGGAATGCTAATTTACTTCATAGAAAAAATGGTGATGAAATCAGAATGGCTAAAAAAATTACTCAAAGGAGAAGCATCTGATTTAGTCGTTAACGGCAAGGTAAGCATCAGAGAGTTAAAGAAAAACCACATGGAAATGGAACAGTTGCGAACGTTGCTTCGCAGCCAAGGGTATTTTTCGCTGCATGATGTGGAGCAGGCTACGTTAGAAACGAATGGAACGTTAAGTGTATTGCCGAAAGCAGAAGGGGCTCCAGTGACACCTGCCATGCTGAATATCACGGCTTCCGAAAATCAGCCGACGTATTTGCTGATCGATGAAGGAAAAGTGGATGGTGATGAACTGAAAAGAGCAGGGAAGAGTAAAGAGTGGCTCCTATCAGAATTAAAAAAAGAAGGGATTGTCTGCGCGGATAGTATTTTCTATGCAGAATGGTCAGGAAACAAGGGGTTTTACATCGTGCCCTATAAAGAATAGAGAAAGACGAATCAGGCTGTTGATCAACGTTAACTTTCTTTATCAGGATTTACCCCTGAAAAGATGAACGTGTTTTTCATCAGCCTGATCATTGTAAAAAATATTAGCTTGATTTGTACTCCAATAAACAGTCTCCGGTTACTCTTTATTATGTAGGCTGTTATTTTTTAAAGGATGAGTGTGCCTGATGCCGCTTGCCATTAGACTGCCGCAAAATGGACAGTTAGGTGTTTCAACAGCAGCAAAAGCTTTGCGCATCCAGCCATTGCAGTTTTCAGACGTACACTCCCACGTCTGGATATCTTCATTTGGCAAAGGCTCTTCCCGTCTGTTATTATAATAAGCCATTTTGTCACTCCTTAGTTTCTTTTTCGCTCCTCTCTCATTATCTCACAATTCTTTATTTTTTCCTAAAGTTCTTTTTAAGTATGTCGCTAATAAGAGTGAAACAGACCCCATCAATTACTGGCGACTTTCACCAGAGATTGATATTTATAAATTAGCTTGTCCAATTCTTCGCTGTATTGAATCGTCTCGAAGTGATGAAGCCCCTTTGACATTCCGACTTTGATCATCATTTTTCGTTTCGAATTAATTTCTGCTGTTAAATCATTAAACATTTCCTGTTTCTCCATTTCTAAACTCTCCCGAACAAATAATTTTTTGCGAAGAAGACACAACATTACATATTATGGCCGCTTCTCTTCACTTTAGAAAGACATTCGACAAAACTTCTAACAATGTTACATAATGAACCATTCTTTTTTGTTCTTTGTCTGCATATGCATGAAGAAAAGAAGTAGTCAAGAAGAGAAACTTTTTAGAAGGAATTTACATAGGTACAAAGAATTTGTATAGTAAGTGAATAAGGAGGCGGAAGAATGGCGGATTTATTCAGTTCGTTTGAAGAAGTAAAAACCAGTGATCAGTTGCTCAATCTGTTGAACGGGGATTGGAAGTTTGTTTGGCTGGAGGACGAACAGAGAGAAATCAAAGTAAATCTCCATGGCTGGAAAAATTATGCCTGCTATGAATTTACCCATACACAGCGCTACGGAATCTGCCCGATTGAACACTTGTGGGAATTTGTGAAAGTAACCAGTTAAGCATTTGAAATAAATTGATCTTTTGAACCTTTTTCCATTTAAGGAAAAAGGTTTTTGTTTATCAGGCAGACGCAGACAAGGCGTCTGCCTGAGTAATTACTGACGGTGCTGGATTAAATCGATGGAGCCTAAGACAATGTGGGCTAGGCCAAATCCAAAAACCGTATTGGCAATCATTTTATTCGAGCCCCGTTTTTGCTTTAGAGCATATCCAGCAGCTGTAACAGCCGTACCTAAAGCAGTTGGAATTAAGCCTTCACGAATCTCCATATATATTTCCCCCTATCGAATCCAGCGTAGTTTATTCTTTTTCACCGTAGGCAGCAAGAAGATCGGCTCGTCAGGCGATGTCCGAGAGTGCTGCCTATATGCTTAATTTGACTTAAATTAAAAAAATATATCCAAGCAAATGATGGCACAAAAAGCGTTGGCGAACGACGAATGAGGAGGGAAAGACGGGGAAAGATATAAGCGCAGGAAAAAAGAAAACCAGACAGCAATTTGTCTGGTTTTAAGCGATGCAAGAAAGGACAAAGGCAAGGCTGCAATGAGAAGGGGATAGCTAACTGCAGCCGGCTCCTAAAAAGAACAAATTAGTAGCCGTAACCTAAGTAAGATGCACCGATAATGATTAAGAGGATGAACAACACAACGATTAACGCGAAACCGCCGCCGTATCCGCCGCCGTAACCCATAGTTTTCCACCTCCTTGTAGAGGAATTACTACATCATATGAAAAAATGCTGTAAGTGATTGGACGGTCGCGCGGAATGGAAAAAATAATAAAAAAGTCACTTTTAGCGGCAGCTTTATCAAAGTACAGAGCCGGACTATTCGCATATAGAAAGGGGGAAACAGCAAGATGGAACGTGGAAAGCAGGAAGAATATAGAACCCAAGTTGAATATAGCAATCTGGATCAGAGAAGAACACTGACAGGACCTAAGGATGCGGACAAGGGAAATTATCCGAGACGGCCTCAGCATGTATCTATTCAGGCGCAGGCAGCTGATCAGCCATCGGAGGAATAAGATAAAAGCTCGGAGGCGCTCCGGGCTTTTAATGTGTTTTGTCAGGAGTATTCCAGCGCCATAAGCCCTGTTTCCTATCTGCTCGACGAGGAAATGAGTATGATGCATAATGAGAGATGAACAAGGAAATCAGGGATAGGAGCGAGGACGATGATTCAATTACTTCCTTTTGCCAGAGAAGATATTAAAGAGTTAATGGATGAAATTGATTCCAAGCCATTAATGATTCAATGGTCGGGACGGGCGTACAGTTATCTGCTGACAGAAGAGCAGGTTAAGAATTACATGGATAAGGAATACGGAAAAGGCAGTTATATTTATAAGGCTGTAGATTCTTCCACAAATGAAACAGTTGGACACATTGCCTTAAGAGAAATTGACGAGCAGCATGAACTGGGGAGGATTAGTTATGTGCTTGTATACAAAAGGCACCGCGGGAAAGGAATCGTCAAGCAGATTATGGAACAGATTCTTCATCTTGCTTTCAGTGAATTGCAATTGAACCGGGTGAGCCTGGGTGTTTTTACATTTAACAAGCCAGCTATTGCTTGCTATGAAGGTTTCGGTTTTCAAGCAGAAGGCGTTCATCGCCAGGTGTGCAAATTGAGCGACCATGAATATTGGGATACGATCGAAATGTCCCTTCTAAAAAAAGAATGGGCAGAACGAACCGTCCCTGTTCAAGAAAAAGTGATAGCAAAAGAAGGCAGTTTAGCTGAAGCTCTGAAAATCAAGGAATGAAAAGCGACAGCCCTATCTACAAATAAACTAAAAGGGACGGCTGATGATTCCATTTTCAAACAGATATGGCTATAGGGCTGCCTTAACGTTGTCCGCTCTGTTGATTGGAATAGAAGGCGCGAAGACTCCTGCAGGATCAGCGGGACAGGAGAGACCCCGCAGAAAGCGAAGCAGCCTGGAATGGAAATCAACGGCCCGCATTCACAAGTCAACTAAAAAGCAAGGCGGCACGAGGCCGCCTTGCTTTTTAGTTGGAGGTTCTATTATTGTTTCCTTTTGATTTCTCAATGACTTGGATGAGACGAGCGAAGCGGCTTGGTGATTGGCCGCGGAGAGCATTCGCCTGCAACGGAATCAATAGAAAAATCAGCCATGCTGTTTGAGAAAGCCTTATTTGAAATTTAAATGGAAGGACACACTGAGTTGGATAAAGCAGATGACAGTTAATAGGTTGAAGTACATCAGAAGGAATTTTATTTATTTACCTCAGAAGATTTCTTTCTGTTCTCAGAAAATAATCTTGGTTTCCTCGATAAGATAGCTAACGAGCTAATAAACACGACACCTAGGACGATAGAAATAATCCAAGCAAAATAATCGATTGGCTCCATGTGACATTCCCCTTTCTTTTAAATGAGTATGAAGAAAGTATATACATAAACAGAGATTTTATGTTTACCCGGTTTTAAACGAATGTAAACCACCTAAAGCAAAATAAAAAAACCCCTGAAAAGTTAAGGAGTTTTGTAAAAGAAAGTTAATGAATTAATTTTTCAATGGCTTTTGCGGCTTCCTCTACACATTCGAAATACTTGACTGTTTTACTATCAAGTATTGTGATTTGAAAGGTGGACGTATTTTTCAAACAGCAAACGGACAAAAGAGGATTCTCGCCATTTTTGAAAGTATGGGTGATTTCCACAGCATTATAGTAACGAAGCATCTCCAGTATTTCTTTGAGCTTTTCTACAGACATCCTAGCACTCCTTTCTGGAGTTAGTGGAAAGGGACTAAGCAAAATTCCAATAATTTCATTTTCTTTGTTGTAACCAACGATAACACACTTCCCTTGATATTGATATAAATAAGTTTATAATAGCTGCTGAATAAAAGCGGTTTGTGAATGAATGATGACAATAGTCGTTTTAATTGAATTTCAGGATAAGGGACAAAGAAAAAGGATGACCCGGCAATCGCCGGGTCATGAAGATAATTGTTTTGAAACAGCAGAAGGCTTTTTGGACTTTTGCACCGGCTCCTGGACAATGATAACAGCGGAAATAACCAGTACAATTCCAATGTATTGCCAGGCATGCAACGTCTCATGAAAGATTAAAAATCCGACCAGGGAAGCTACAACCGGCTCAATAGTCGCTATAATAGAGGCCTTGCTTGATTCTACTTTGCTTAATCCCTTCGTATAAAGAATGAAAGGAAGTGCCGTAGAAAGAACACCAAGCCCAATGATGCAGCCCCATGCCTTTATATCAGATAATAAAGCGCCAGCCTGCCAGACTCCGCTAACCGGAATGGACGCCGCCGCCGCAAATAGAAACGTATAAACTGTAACAGTTAACGAATCATATTTCTGAAGGGCGAACTTTCCGAATATACTATACAGCGCATAGAAAAAGCCTGAACCGAGGCCGAGAATGAAGCCGTACAAGGAAATTGTCTCATTCATATTCGGCAAAATGCCGATCACAAACGAACAGCCAAGAAATGTAATAAACAAGGCAGAGACCTTGCGGGGGGTCAATGCTTCTTTAAAGAATATTCTTGAAAAAATGGCAACAAAGGCAGGAGCCGTATAAAGAAGAATGGAGGCAATTGAAATAGAAGTTTCCTCGATTGCGCTAAATAGACACCAGTTAAAAAAGACAATACTGATAATTCCCGTCCCGACAAAGTATTTACTATCCGCCCAGCGGATTTTTAGAAGCCGCCGGTTTTTAAAAAAAGTATAAGTGACAAGAAGCAAAGCCGCTGAAAAGGATCGCAAGGCCACGACCTGTCCAGGAGTAAAGCCCATTTCATATAAATAAGTGACGAATACGCCAATAATTCCCCATAAAGAAGCACCTAAGCCGATCAGCAGCAGTGCCAGTTTATTATCCATCGTTTTCCCTCCCCATTGCTTTCACATCCTCTATACTAACAAAGATTTTCTGCATTGAATATCATCGATCCATAAATAAGGAAAAGGCCGTTCGCGTATCGTGTTAAAGAGGGAAAGGATGAAGGGGTTTTTTTATGGTTAAGATGAGTAAAAGTTGGAGAGTCTGTTACAAAAGGAGGCGGCAGCGATGTATGCACAAGGAGATTGGGTAGAAATCAAACACCATTATGCGTCGGGGTATGTGCTTGAATCAGATCATTGCAGCGCACTTGTCTGTGTAATCAAAAATGGGAGAATTCAAGGGAACAAGCGCTTTAACCATTATGAGATGAATAAAACAAACACTGAACTTCTTCCGGAGGATACGAAAGATTTGACACAACTATACATTAATATGGCATTGGACTCAGATGATAAAAGCTGGTTTCGCTCACTTACGAATGGATCAATGGAAGAAAGTAAGTGAAGAGGCGGTGCCATTCTCATCACAAAATAAGAGCAGAGAAAAACACAGAAGAGGTTCTTGCCAGATAAGAAAGCAAAAAGAGCCAGGCTTATGCCTGGCCGATGAAGTGAGAAAGGTGTGCACCAGCCGGACCCATTGATTCTATTACCCGGACCTAGGAAGGCGTGAGCAGGCAACTAGCTGATAATTGTGAATCAACTCGTCCAATTCCTCACTGTATTTCAGAGTTTCGCAATCACAAAGACTTTTACGGAGACCTGTCGAAACCATCAAGTGACGCACGCTGTTAATTCGGGTAATTAGTTCATCAAGTGTTTCCTGTATAATCACTTTTCATCCTCCCTTGCCGGTAAATCGAAAGGACACGCTCGTATGCGGTTGGGTACATTATACAACCTTAGAAAGCGAAGAAAAAGATCGAATATTACAAAAATAATTGAAATAAAAAGAAACTTTGTGCGTTAGAAAAGAGCAAGGACTCCTGTACGGGGTGAAGGTGAAATAGAACGCCAGGAAAGGGAGGTGTCAGCCATTTCTTGGCGCTCTGTTCGCTAAAAAACAAGCTAAAGCTTCTTAAGGTGAAGAGGCAAACCAATGCGGCGGATGAATAAGTGCCAGCGGCAGCTTTGTGTTTAGGCTGCCTTTTGCCGTGTTAATTTGCGCCTGGGTGAGAAAAATACTTCCCCTTAAGTCTGCTCTGCTGAGATCAGCATCTCGCAAATCTGCTCCAATTAGATCAGTTGCTCGCAAATCAGCTTCCCTCAAGTCCGCTGCGATCAGCAGAGCTCCTCTTAAATCTGTTCCCAATTGAAAGCAAAATCAGCTGAAGCGGCAAAAGGCAAGGCGACACAACATAAGCCAAAACAGTTTTTGCAGTCAGCATGAAGATTACTGCGGCGAGTATAAAGCAATACACCTGTGTGATTAGACAAGAGGGCACTTCCTTTAACTCTAAACCGCTGACATAATAGAGAGTTCTTTATTGAGAATATTCTTTTAATTACTTCATAGTATCATCCATAAATTGGACGGTCAATGCTTGTCTGGAACCGTTATCATCCAGCGTCATTCAATCAGTACGAAAAAGGGCAGGCTGGAGGTTATTCACGCCTCACTTTTTTCAAGTACGAGCGTATACTTGTTTTCAGAGAGGCGTAAGAACCAATTGCAGCATAGCCGTAGAACCAGCCCATAAACAATCCGGCTATCCAATGTCCTCTATGGCTGATAAAGACTGAAATCAAAAGCCCAATTGAAAGAGCGACAAGCGGAACCAGCGATTTAGGTATCTTAAAAAACATTTTAATCAGCTGGGTTAATACGATTACAGCAGGAACGGCAATAACGGCGTCCCAAAAGTTTGTATGTATAGTAGGGAAATCCATTCATACACCGCCTTTCAGTTGTAGTATGAGTGGATTTCCCTTAATCTATCCAGAAGAAGAGCTTCTTTTCTGGATATTCCTGCTTTCATCGCTTTATAGGGCGCTCCAGCGTTAGAATTTCATCTTCTATTGAGGAGAATTGCTGTTCAACAATAAACCTTGCATCTGAGACAGCGGCGTTATAAAAATGGGGAGCAAGCGTCCCTGTAACAAAATCTAATACTCTTTCGGCAGCAAACTGAGTGATTTCCTCGTCTCTTTCTTGCGAAAAAAACGATTGAATATCCGCAACCATTATTTCTCGTTGTTCTTTTGTCAGCTTGATAAACAAATCTTCTCCTCCTTGAAAGCTTTTATTACTGTAACTATACATCGCAGCAACGGAAAATAATAGGTTCTATTGCGTCAAAAAGGAGCAGCTCCCTATAGCAGCAGATAAGGCACGAAATTAGTCGAAAAGTTTATGGGAATAACCCCTTCACTTTGTAAGCGCTTTCTATTATAGTGGAAGTAGGAGCAGTTTTTATTCGGCGCTCCGGCAGCTTGAATAGAAGAAAAGTTTAATTTAAAAATGGAGGGAGAATAACAATGAGAAAGCATGAACTGACACTTTCCAGTTTCATTCATAAAGATCAATTTGACTTGAACGCTTATGTTGTTTATTTATTTCATAAATTTTCAAATGAGGCGCCTAAACATTCGGGGGCAAAATAAAGGAAGGATCAGCAGGCTTCCGAAATGGTTCCTCATGAGTATTTTTCAAGTTTCGCTGGTGGGTTCCTTGAAAATATCTTGTTTAATGGCTGTATAATCTATGTAAAAGTAAAAAGGGGTAAGCCCTTCGCCATCTTTTAAAAAACTCATATTTACTCTTTCTCTGGCACTTATCTTCTTTATTCTCTCCAACAGCAGATGACTCCTTCTAATTCAATGATCATTGCGCCTTGTGCAGGTTTGAAGAGCTTCCCCCCACGCCGGCTTTGCCAATCGAGCTTTTCTGCGTAGTGATTTAGATTTTGCCTCTCTCCTTGTCTATATTCCTGATTTGTTGTTTGAATGATCTAGTCATACAGCCAATGATCCTTCTATTGCTTATTACATGAACGGTACATGATACAATCAATAAAGAAGAGTATGAGTCAGTAGAAGGAGAAGCTGCAGAAATGGGAACACTAGTTAATCAACAATTTAATAGAATCATAGAAAGAAAAATAAAGTATGATTCTACGATTGTCGAACACGCGTGCAGGCTGCTAAAAGCCTGCGATCAAACAGCGGTTCTCTTCCACAAAATACAATATACCTTTACAATGACTGCTGAGCAGGTAAAGTTAACGATCCCTAAAGGCAGCTATACGATTGCCTACTATTGGAAGGATCGGCCGTATAATTTGTATATTTGGAGAGATGGCAATGGTGCTTATTTAGGGGCTTATTTCAACATTGTCCGGCAGACAAAGCTAACGGATCAGTTCCTCTCTTTCGAAGATTTAATCATTGATATTATGGTTCTTCCGGATGGCACTTATTTTATTTTAGATGAGGACGAGCTGCCAGAGCCGATCGAACAATTTGAGAATGGAACGGTGCACCGAACATTGCAGGCATTTATCCATTCTATGCCGGTAATTCTCGACCAACTTATTTTAGAAAGCGAGCATACATATGCCCATCAACGGCTTTTGCCGCTGTTACACGGTTATTAGTTTTTTAGCTCATGTTTTAAAGTGGAAGAAAAAGGCGATAAAGGCCTGAAACTTTATCAGGCTAAAATGCAGCTGGTTAGTCATTCTGTCACCAACCAGCTGCATTTTTCTATTACCGGCACTTTTTAAGAACGGCTGCTGGAGGCAGTTAAAATCTTTGACATCTCCCTAGTTGTATCGTAATATACCCTTAGGGGTAATTGGGTACAGAAAATTATAAATAAACAAAGGAGGTATCACCATGTTTCCTGAAATTTTGCCGGAGGAAGCGGAAAGGCTCCTGCAAGAACATAAAAATATCTGTGTGCTTGATGTAAGAGAAGCTGGCGAGGTAGCCGCAGGGAAAATTCCTGGCGCTGTGCATCTTCCGCTGGGACAGGTGCTCACACGTGCGAAGGAGCTAGATCCAGACAAGGAGTATATTGTTGTGTGCCGCAGCGGCAATCGAAGCAGTTTAGCCTGTGAATGGCTAACCGAAAAAGGATTAAAAGTAAAAAATATGACTGGCGGCATGAACAGCTGGACTGGCGCTGCAGAATAAGAAAAGGGCGCTTGCGAAAGCGCCCTTTTCTTATAGAAGACTCTATCGGCTGTAAAGGAGAGAGAAGGATGAATAAGTGGAATGAACGCTTTACAAGTGAAGAATATGTATATGGAACAGCACCAAACGAATTTTTAGAAGAAACGCAGCAAAAACTGCAGTTATCAGGAGAAGCATTGGCTATTGCAGAAGGAGAGGGGCGCAATGCTGTTTTTTTAGCTGAGCAAGGAATGAAGGTGACTGCCTGGGATTATGCACCATCCGGGCTGGAGAAAACAAAGAAATTAGCAAAAGCAAGGGGAACGGCTGTTCAAACGGAGCTGATGGACTTGGAAGAAGCTCAATGGGAGGGAGACCGCTGGGATGAGATTGTGTGTATATTCGGTCATTTTCCAGAAAAGCTGCGCCGCCAAACGCTTCTTGGCATTAAGAAAGCAGTAAAGCCTGGAGGATACTTTGTTGCGGAGGTATATTCTCTTTGCCAATTGTCCTACAAGAGCGGGGGTCCCAAAGACAGTCGCTTTTTATATGCGCCAGAGGAGTTTTGGACCGTGTTTTCCGATTGGCGTATTGTACATTTTTTTATGGGGGAAGTGGTCCGTCATGAAGGAGAGTTGCACAACGGATTATCTCATGTCATCCAATTTGCGGGCCAAAAACCTGAAAAGTGAAGAGAGATCATCCTATGCTGCCTGGCAGCTGAACCGGGCATAGAGAAAGCACTTCACGCCGGCCGAAGGGGATCGGACGGCGTGTGAAAGAACTTGATTATTGGATAATCAGCTGAATGTCTTTTTTCAGGCTGGATAGGACAGGAGATTTTGCTAAAGCAGCCTGTGCAATTTCCTTCAATTCTTCTTTTGGAGCTTCCGCGTCTGCTTTTAATGTGATAACCGGGTTTAGAATTCCTCCGTCTCCTTCTTCCATGCCAAGAAAAACAGCCGCATTTAAATCTGCTTTAATTTCAACATCTACGCTTTTCAATGGAATGCCTTTTTCACTGGCCATTACTTCAAAGGTAATAGCAAAACAGCTTCCGGCTGCCCCGATAAGATATTCTACCGGATTAGGCGCTTGATCTGTGCCGCCCAGTGTTTCTGGCTCGTCTGTAAGAATTGGGTCAAAATCCCGGATAGTCACTTTATTTTGCACACCGGTTTGCCACTGGATTTGTGCTTGCCAGCTCCTGATTTTCAACGCTGGATTTTCCTTGATGGCGCTTGCTGTTTGCTGTGCTGCTGCGAGTGAAATTTGATTCATTATGCATCCTCCTCAATGATTATGTCACATTGATCATACAGGAGGCGGGCAGCTGCTGTATGTAAGGCTCCTTACACCTGCTTTAATTTTTAGCTTTTTTAATCCACAGGCGCTGGCCCTCTTGTTTTACTTTTTCAGTTTGGATGAATTTATTGATTACAAGCGTAACGGTTTCTCGCGTTGAAGCAATCATTCCTGCTAAGTTTTGGTGGGTAAGAAATTCAGGTAAAGGATACCAGTCCTCTTTTTTTTCGGATTTGTTTGCTAACTTATCCAATAAAAAGAGCAAGCGCTCCTCAACTTTTCCATACGCTACTTGTTCAAGCACTTCTATCGTGTCTTGAAGTCTGTTGGCGAAATAGTAAAGGAGCGTCGTTGATAATTCTTTATTCTGCTGAATTTCATTTCTGACTTCTGCTTTTGTGAGAGAAATAAGCTTTACCTCGGTTAATGCTTTGGCAAACAGCTGACTTTCTTTTTGAGAAAAAACATGCAGCAAATCAATAAAATCACCTTTTGACAAAATGCCAAGCACGCATTCTTTGCCTTCCAAATGAATATGAAATATACGGGCGTGGCCTTCAATGATCAAGTAGACAGAATCAGACAGTTGTCCCGGTGTACAAATAAGCTCACCTTTTTTAAATGTTTCCACGTTCTTGTTAGCTGTCCAATGTTCAATTTGCGACGCCGGAAACATATTAATAATATTTGTTGGATATAAAAAATGTTCACTTTGCATCTATTCCTGCTCCTTTGAATCGTGTATCCATGATTTCTCTATTCTTGGCTTTTTCTCTGAAAAAGTACAGCAAAAGGCATTATTCTTGGCTGGATAGGGCAACTGCGGTAAGAGGGGGAGATTCGTTTAACCGGAAGAAAGCAGGAAAGTATGTAGCTTATAAGCAAGAAATGGTAAATTAAAAGAAAATATAAATCGGCAAGGTGAAAAATAATGATAATTAGAAAACTAAACAAAGATGAACACCCGCCGTTTGAACTGCTGCTGTCAGCGGACCCTTCATTGGAGGCGGTAGAGAAGTATGTGGAGAGGGGGGAGAGCTTTGTTGCTGAACAAGGCGGCGAGGTTATTGGCGTGTATGTGCTGCTGCCCACAAGGCCTCATACTGTAGAGCTGGTAAATGTAGCGGTGTCAGAAGGACAGCAAGGCAAGGGCTTTGGCAAGCAGCTGGTGATGCATGCGATCCGAGAGGCTGGAAAGGAGGGGTACCAAACGATTGAAATTGGCACGGGCAACTCCAGCATCGGTCAGCTGGCTCTGTATCAAAAGTGCGGTTTCCGGGTGGTTGGTGTCGATGCTGATTTCTTTATCAGGCATTATTCAGAGGAAATTTTTGAGAATGGGATTCAATGCAGAGATATGATTCGGCTGTCTCAAGATTTATAGCAGATTATCCAAAAAATGAGGTGCCACGCAGAAGAAAGGCATGGCACCAAAAACACTGTATTAGCCAAGGGGCAGCTCCGCGACAAAGGCGGAGCCTTCCTTTTCCTTGCTTCGTACATAAATATGGCCTTCGTGCAGTTTCATAATAGTCGCGGCGATGGACAGACCGAGGCCAGTGCCTTCAATCGCTCTTGAACGCATCATGTCTGCCCGGTAAAAGCGTTCAAAGATTCTTTCCAATTCAGTCCGGCTCAGGCCGACGCCGGTGTCTTTAAAGGTAATGAAGAGAGCGTCTTTTTTCACTTCGATGGCAATATCAATACTGCCGCTTGGTTTATTGTATTTAATGGCATTAGTTAACAGATTATCCCAGACGGTATTGAGCAAAGAAGGATCGCCGATGATTTCAATATCAGGCAAAGAATAGCTGAGAAGAATGCCTTTTTCACTGATAGCCCATTGGTAGCTTTGAATTAACTCTTTTATTTGCTGGCCAACGTTGAATGGGCGTTTTTTGACCATATCTTCATTTCGATCCAGGGAGGCCAGAAGCAGCAGCTGTTTCGTCAGAGTAGAAAGCCTTTTAATTTCACTGTTAATAATAGAAGCATAGGAATCCCTTTCTTTAGGACTAATCGATTCATTGTTCATCAGGTTCGTATAGCCTTTGATATTAGACAAGGGCGACTGTATATCGTGTGAAATATTCGAAATAAATTCCTTTCTCATCTCTTCTGTTTGTTCTAATTGCCGCGCCATTCGTGAAAAGCTGTTTGACAGCTCCCCTAGCTCATCATTCCGGTTTGTATCAAGCTTAACGCGAAAATCTCCCTCAGCCAGCCGCTTTGTGGCCGCTGTTAAGCGGGAGATGGGCTTGACTAAATAGTTGGTAGCGAAAACTACCATGACAATACTCAACACAATTGCTAACACAAGCAGCCAGCCGAATAACAGATGCATTTCGTTAAAGAGCAGCTTAATATCCGGGCGAAGGAAGAGGGCATATTGTTTTCCGTTATGTGTCAGCGGGACGCCGATTGTATTCTTTAATTCATTGGCGAAAAAGCCGGTAACGAATGTTTTGTGCGGAAAATGAAGAATCCCGTGGTAGACCGTTCCTTGCAGCACCTGCCTTTTTGTCGCCTCAGCTAGTTGCTTGTCTCTGAAAGCGGCACCAAAGAAAGTTTCACGTCCGCTGCTGTCGACCAAATAAATTTGATAGCCGACAGCAGAGAGGCTTTGCAAATACTCCTCCAGATTCATATCAGGGTGCTCGTCAGTAAAAGCAGCAACATTAAGGGCAATAGCTGTGTTTTTTTGATCATTGTATGATTTTAACTTTTGCTGATAGTAAACATTGGAAATAAAGAAAGCAAGAAGTCCGCTTAGCAGCATAATTCCGGTTGTGACGACAACAAATTTTGAATAAAGCGACTTCATACCCGCTTGGCCTCCAGTAAGTAGCCGATCCCGCGAACGGTTTTTATGTGAAAGTCAGCCGTCAGCTTGGAAAAGCGTTCTCTCAGCCTCTTAACATGAACATCAACCGTTCGTTCATCTCCATCATAGTCCAAGCCCCACACTTGCTCGATCAGCTGTTCACGGGAAAAAGCTTGCATCGGATTGGAAGCCAAAAAGAATAACAGTTCAAATTCTTTTAGCGGCAGGAGCAATGTCCGTCCTTCCGTATGGACTTCGTAGCTTTTCTTGTTGATGCGCGTGTTCCCAAGCTGAATGAGCAGCTCATCCGGCTGGGCATCGTATCTTCTTAACAAGGCTTTGATGCGGAAAAGCAATTCCTTCGGGTCAAACGGTTTGACCAGATAGTCATCTGTGCCCGAAGAAAACCCCTGTTCTTTATCTTCAATTTGATTTTTCGCTGTTAAGAGGATAACGGGAAGGTCATACCGGCTTCTAATTTCTCTAGTCAGCCTATAGCCGTCTATATAGGGCATCATTACATCCACAACGGCCAAGTCGCACGTACGGCTGGAAAGAATATTCAGTGCCTCCATGCCGTCTGCGGCTTGGACCACTTGATATCCTTCTTTGCGCAAGTGAATGTCGATCAATTTTAATACATGAACATCATCATCAACAATCAGAATAGTTGTCATTATATTTTCTCCTCCATATGAGCGGTAAAAGATGAAAAATAGCCCGCACATGAGGCGAGGGCTATCAATAGATTATTTGCTCAAAAGAAACGGCTTTAAGAAACCATTCCATCACTCATTTTAATAATGCGGTCGGCGTAGGAAAGCATGTCTTCGTCGTGGGTCACCATTAAAGTGGTAATGTTCAGCGTTTGGGTCAAACGCTGAATGAGTGCCATTACATCCTTCGATCTTTTTGAATCCAAACTGGCCGTTGGTTCATCTGCAAACAGAACTTTTGGTTTGTGAATGATCGCTCGGGCGATAGCCACCCGCTGCTTCTCTCCGCCGGATAGAGAAGCCGGATAAGCGTGTCTCCGGTGCTCCATCTCCACTAGCTTTAAAACACGATCAATTTCTTTTTTTCTCTCGTCCTTTTTTAACGTTGATTCTGAAACATCAAGCATCAGCTCCAGCTGTTCTTCAACGGTAAGGAAAGGAACCAAGTGGGCAAATTGAAAGATAAACCCAAATTTGCTGGCGCGTATTTTCCGAATCTGTTCTTGAGTCATTGCGCTAATATTTTTCCCTTCGAACACGACCTGTCCGTCTGAAGCAGGCTGAAGTCCCGCTGCAATGGTGAGAAAAGTGCTCTTTCCAGAGCCGGAAGCCCCGACTAGAGCGGTGATTTCGCCTTCTTTTAAAGACAGGTTAATGCCTTTCAATACTTCTTCTTCTATTTCGCCGTTTGAAAATGTTTTTTTTACTTCATCAATGGTGAAAATAGCCATATTACACCTCTCCTTGTTGAATGGCCTGCAGCGGCTGCACTTTTTTGATTTGAATTCCTGAAAGTGTAGCACCGATAAATCCGATAACGAGAAAGACGATTGATAATTGGATCGTTGTATCAAGCGTCAAGCTGAATGGCATGCCATCAGGTGACAGCAGTTTAAAGCCTTGGCTCAGGGCCACAGACAAGCTGAGGGCACCTGCTGTAATAAGAAGCATTTGGGTCCACATCATTTTGAACAGCGTTCCGGTTTTTACACCGATGGCTTTTAAAATGCCATACAGCCCAATTTTTTGAACGTTCATCATATAGAAGAAAATGGCGAACAGCATGCCGCTGATGACAACCAGGAACCAAACAATCATATTCAAAGACATTTGTTCCGCGTTATAGCTTGGAATAGTATGCAGGAACTGTTTTTTTGAATAGGCTTGCAGTCCGGCTACGGACTGCGCCTTATCTTCTCCAGGAACAAAAACTAATTGCATTTCCTCTGTCCGGTACATTTCCTTATAGTTTTCACTATTAATAAAAGCAACTGGCGCGTGGCTGTATTTCTTGCCATCAACAAACCCTTTTACGGTAAACTTGCCGCTAAATTGATTATTGGTTAGAACATCCCCGACTTTTATGCCGGTATCCTTCATGGAAGCATCAAGCACAACTTCGCCTTCTTTGACTTTTGGAAAAAGCGGCGAATCCGTTGAAGTGACAAAGGCGACGCTTTGCTGCTTGTCGTTTTTGTCATTCAGAAAGCCCATTTGAATGGATAGCGCTGCGGCTTCCGCTTTTTTATTTAACAGGTTGCTTTGAGTGTCAGGGTCTATTTTCGATAGATTATATGTTTCATCCGCATTAGCATCCATATAAAAGGAGCCGTCCGGCAAGTCCTTAATTAAGGCAGCGTTGTCCTGAGATAAGCCGTTTGCCAATCCAGAAATAATGAAAGTCAGAAAACTAACTAAAAAAACAATCGATCCTAAAATCATAAACCGACCTTTATTCTTTTTAATTTCTTTCCAGGCCATGTTCATTGTTATTCCTCCTATCTGTTCGTTCTGACGCGATATAGTAAGTGTACCCGCATTATATGAACGAAAGATGAACGGAAAATTACATTTATCGAGAGTGGGATGGCAAATATCAGCATACATGGAATATGCTGTGAAGGGATCTTTTGGGCGCTTATTGAGAAGGGCAGACGAATGCGCTTTTCATGAAAAAATAAATAAATGAAGAAATTGTAAAAAACAAGGATGTGATTAAGCGACAAAAAATGATATTCTAAACAGGCGGCACTCTTATTTAAGCCAACCTCAACCTCGTCATCTTATAAACTGCTGTTTCTGCACAAGCATAAAAAATCGCCGACATGTTTTTTAACAATGATAAGTAATATTTTTTTAATATAATTTTTCATTGTGTTATGATCATCTTATTTGTTGTATGATTAAATTGTTTCTACTTGAAAAAGGCAAACTTATTGAAAGATAAGGGCGCAAAGCTGCGGGTCTAAAGTTTACGGTCAGTGAACAATGATAGCCGGGCTGCCAAATAGGAATCTACTTCCTCATTTGGACAACTATATTAATTGGAGGCAGGGACCAAAATTGATGGAAGGAAATAAAGAATTAAGAAGAAGCATTCGCCGATTTTATGATTTATTAAAGAAATGTCCAGACAACAGAGATGCTGCTCATGATTTCCTGGTTTATTTACGATCTCTTTTAAAAATTCAATCTAGAACACCTTTGCCAGCGCAGGAGGTCATGGCTCTTTTGAAAAAGCATAAACCGAACGTATTCTACACGTTACAGGACATGGCCGAAAAAAACTTGATGCTAGGAATTTTAACTGATTTGCCGGAGGACATTGAAACACCGGAAGAAAGGTTAGAGGAATTACTGAATATCTGATAGCAGTCAGGCTGGTAAAGTGACTTGTTGCAGGCGAGAGCAGAGTAAGGAAAGCGATGGAACGGTGGCAAGTGTTATAAAAAGAGAGAGCAAAAAGTATAAACTAAAATGCTGCAAAAAGAAAATGATGATGCAAGAATAAGTCAGTCAAAATAGTGTTAACGAAGATCCTGCGAATAAGGAGTCTCGATTTTAATGTGGTAGTCGAGGGACTGTTCGTTGTTATGGAAATAATAAAGCAAGCGACGTTTACATAAATTAGTGTGACTAACAGATGAAACAGCCATGTAAGCAGCTTTATTAATCAATCTATTTATCTAACACTGAAATTAAAAAGTCCTGCCTTTGCGAGCGGGGCTTTTTAATTTTTTTTGCTGTGTGATGTGTTATCGCTCACAAGCCCAGCCGTCTTTATCACGATCGTGCTTTGGATCATAGGCTGGGTGTCCTTTTGCTGCACCCTTTGGATATTTTTTCTAAGCTCTGTACAATTTTTAAAGGATTCCTTCTTCGGAGCTGGCTTTACAGGAACTGCTGACCAAAGATAATGATAGAACAGCTGCAGCAACAGGCTTGAACCATGCGGATTTCTTTGTAAACATAAGGATCTATTCTCCCTAAGTTGGTATATTCATAAAGTACTGTAAGAGATTTACTTAGCAATCAAATAGTACCATCTTTATTTTAAAATAAAAAGTATTTTTTTTGAAAATAAAGGAATATGTTCTCGATATTTCTATACAAGAAACGAATCCTAGCGTAGGAAAAGCTCTGTTATTGTTTTATGCGGATGTTTCAGCTGTTCATGCAATAGGGGCATAAAGGGAAGTATGATTCTATTGAAAATAGAAATAAAGTACCAACGGAAGAAATAATCATTATGTATTTATAATGAGTAAGAAGGTTGACAACTGTGAAAATAAAATGCGGGGGGTTGTCTGCAGAAGAACGGCACCATCCTATTTGTTGCTCATAAAATAGAGAAGGGCAAAATTCGGAGGGCAGCAATGAAGAATAAAACAACTGAGAAGCAAAAAAGCGAAAAGATTTTGGCATTGGAGAAAGAGGTGGCATTAGGTCTGTGGGTTCAGGTGATAGGGCAGCTGATCGAAATTAAAGGTTTGTCAGGGCTGTTATATGCTGAGGATCAAACAGATTCAATCGGAGAGCAGCAAGTGTTGGCAGCTGTTTGGATCAGGACAATTGGTCAAATTCTAGAAGCGGTTTCCGTGTCGAGTCAAATTAACGAGACAGATGTGAACAGACTGCAGCAGGAGCAAAAGCTGGCTATTACAGGAGATTTGCTTACAGCCATTGGAGCAGCCTACGAAGTGGCTGGCGGAGTGCGCGTGCTTGAGGAAGAGGCAGTAACCGCCCGGAGCCGCATTATTCCGTAAGAGACAAGGAACGGCTTTTATATGACAGCCCCTGCTTTTAGCAGGGGCTGTTGCTGAATAGGCAGCTTTCCGGATGATAAAGTAAAATGGTCTGGTAAGCCTTATGTTTAATGATCGAACCGGTTCAAGGCCTGTTTTTCTTGCAAAAGCAGCTGGAATTCTTTTTCTAATTGTTCGGAAGGTTCAATGCTCAGCCGGCTAAGCACTTCTGATATCTTCATATCCAGCACAAGCAGCTTATCTGCATTCTTATCGGGATTCTTCTTTAGCTGTTTGCGCTGTTTGTACTGTTCATAGGTTCCTTCAAATAGCTCAATTTTCTGATTGCGGATGACAGCCATTTTTGTAGCAACATTATCAATCAAGCGGCGGTCATGAGAAGCAAAGATGACCGTGCCCGAATATTCTTTTAAGAGAGCTTCTAAGGCATAGGTCGCGTCGATATCAAGAAAGCTTGTCGGTTCATCTAAAATGAACGTATTAATATCACTTAAAAATAATTTAGCCAGTGCAGCTTTTACGCGCTCTCCTCCACTCAAGACGCCCGCTGGTTTGTAAACGTCGTCTTGGTAAAAGTGAAGTCTGGCAAGTACTGTCCGAATGAGTGCTTCCTCTTGTTTGGAGGTGGAGCGGACATTTTCCAAAATGGATTTCTTAACATCCAAAATCGTTAAATGCTGGCTAAAGTAACCAATTTTCACAGCGGGAGAAATTGTCACTCCGCTGTCTTGATGGACTATTTTCTTTAACAAAGACGTTTTCCCGCTGCCGTTTGGCCCGATTACTGCCAGCTTGTCACCAGCGCGGATATGAAAATCAGGGCTATCCCAAAGCAGACGCTGGCCAATTGTGCCGGAAACCTGCTGCAGCCGGAGAATGATTCGATCTTGCAAAACCTCTTCATTCGGCAAGATCATTTTAAGCGCGGGGTGTTCCTTCACCTTTTCTGGTTTTTCCAGGTGGTCTATTCTCTTTTCAATTGCTTTCGCTGTTTTTTGCAGCTTTTTTTGCTTTTTTGCAAAGTAGGGACGTGCTCCGGTAATATTTGCTTCAGAAGAACTTAATCCTTTAGGAGCTTTGGTGGCCTTCTCCGCTTTTTTCTCTTTTAATCGTAAAGCTTCTTCAAGTTGTTTTTTCTTGCATTCATATTTCTCATAAGCTAGCTTCTTCTGCCGGAGCTCCGTCTCTTTTTGTACTTCATAATCTCTGTAGCTTCCTTTGTATTCCTTGATCTCGCCGTCATTTATTTCCCAAATCTTTGTACAAACCGTGTTCAAAAATGTCCGGTCATGAGAAATGATGACGAAGGAGCCCTTCCATTGAAGCAGTTTTTTCTCCAGCCATTCGATATGTTCTGTGTCAAGATGAGTTGTTGGTTCGTCCGCTAACAAAATGTCCGGCGCTTTCATTAAAGCCTGCTGGATATATGCCTGGGTTATTTCTCCGCCGCTTCTAGCAGCATCCGTTGTTTTTAACTGGGGCAAAAGCTCACATTGAGCATGATGAATAATCGTTCCGCTTTCTCGAGGTAAGCCTCCAGCTAATATGCTCAACAAAGTAGTTTTTCCGCTTCCGTTGCGGCCTACCAATCCAATCCGGTCATTTTTATGGATATACAGTTGATCGATGTCTAATAATAAGCGGTCTTTTACATAATGCTTAATTTGCAGAGCTTCCAATAATAACATATACTCATCCCCTATTTTTGTTATTCAGGGACAAAAAGCCCCCTATCTGGAGTCAGAATAGGGGGCACAAATATAGATGGACGCTAAAAAGAGGCAGCTCCTTTTAGGCTCAACTACAGAAGGACCTCTCCTATTCTGAAAACTCCGCTTGAAGGCATCTTAAAGAAGACAGAAGCATTGTTCTGTAAAAAGTGCCTTCCATTGCTTGTTTTCATAAATAGGATTAGTACTTCATGTAATTGGTTCACCCTTCCGTTCTTTTATTCATACTACTTTAAATGATATGCTTAGAGTTGTCAAAATCCCTGCATGAACCGGAATCTATTTGGAAATAGATGACTAAGGGCACTGCATGGGCAAGACTACCTGTTGAAAAAGGAGAGAAAGACTACATGGAAAACATTAAAGTTGGTGAAGTTTTTACGATTAGTGATGAAAATAATGAAGAGCAAGGTGTGGAAGTGCTTGCAGTCATTGAGATGGAGGGAAGTGTATATGCTGCCGTCGGATTTGTCGAGGACCTGCAGGAGGAGAGTGAAGAGGACATTGACATTTTCTTTTTAAAGGTCGATGAGGATGGCGATTTTACAGCTATTGCAAGTGACGAAGAATTCGATCAAGTTTCCTCTGCTTTCGATGAAATCATGCAGGAAGAAGAAGCGGACAGAAGCAGAGATTGAACCGTTCTACCCGAATAAAGGCAAGTTTCAGCACCTCTTACATAAGAGTGTGCTGTTTTTAGTTGGGAAGAATATTGTATAGAATGGAAAAGTTGAAATAGGAGCCTGTCTTTCGTGCCCGTCATGTGCAGCAGGCTCCCGCACACGGCAATTAGTTCAAAAACTTATATCCGAATACATAGTAAAGAATCATAGAAGCACCGAGAAAGAAAGCAAAGAACAACACTTGCTGCGATACTGAACGGTTTTTCAGCCAATTCCACCGTTTGTTTTCGATATCAAGCCAAAAAAAGTCTACAATGATGGCGACTAACACAATGGCAATAAACGTAGCAAAGTTCATCTGTACGCCCGCTCCTTTCCTTGTTTGGTGTTTATTATACCATAATATGGAATGAAAGACAGAGGAAGGAGATGGTGATTTTCCATTATTTGAAACTTTCTATGGTTTGGTTCGTATGTCTTGTGAAGGGCAAGGAGGTGGAGGGAATGTATGAGGTGAGCGAGGGCGGAGGATGGTTATTCACTGCTGTGCCGGTGCTGGTCATCGTTGGTTTTGTAATTGTTTTTTTAGGGATCATCGGAAGGATGTTCAACGGACTGAGCGAATGGAAAAAGAACGAAGAATCGCCGCGCTTGTCTGTGCCGGCCATGGTGAAAACAAAGCGGGTACACGTAACAAGGCATAGTCATTCGCATGACGACCACACGGCTAGTTCAACGACCACTTATTTTGTTACATTTGAATTTGAAAGCGGGGATAGGTCAGAATTTCGGATCTCCGGCAAAGAATATGGAGTTTTGGCAGAGGGAGATACCGGTATATTGACCTTTCAAGGTACAAGATATATTGATTTTGTCAGAAAGCGAGTGCTGCCGTAATTAGCTTGCTGAATCACCAGCAAAGTGCCTGAAAGAAAAGCAACCCTTACTTTTCTTTCAGGCATCTCCTGCTTAAAAGAGCCTAATGAAGAGAAGTTAACTTTTGTAACCGTTCCTTCATGAGTTTTTTCCATTCATCAGCTAATTCCTCAACAGCTAATAATCTCTGGATCCCTTCAATTTCTTTTGGTCTGTGAAAGTAAAGGTCGTTTCCTTCGAGAATAGATACTTGCTTGGGATGGGATTCCAATAGCCTAATATGGGAATCGCTGCGGACTGTGCCTTCTTCCAATACCCGGCATAAATAACCGGTAAATCCTGTTTGCACGATTCTTTTGAGAAGCACCGGGTTATTCGTCCGCTTGTTAATTGTGCTGCAGGGGATTCTTCCTTGTGTGACTTGTATAATTGCCTCCCCTAGCTGGAAAATATCACCGATACACACGTCCTTTTCCAGCATATTCGTCACCGTTAGATTTTCTCCGAAAGCCGAGGCTGGCAAAGGGCGGGAAAATTCCTCTTCCCAAAATAAGTAATGCTCATGCGGATATACACATACAGCGCGGTCTGGTCCCCCATGATAGCGCAAGTCAGCCACGCCATCGCCTTTAAATCCTTCTTTTGTTAAGAAAGCTTCTGCGACCGGCTGTTTACAAATTCCTGTTTCCATTTCCTGGCCATCTCCATATGTCATTTTTTGAGGCAAGCCAATCGAAAAGTTTTTTAGTTCAATCGCTTTATTGCTTCTCACTTTTATCTATACCTGCTTTCTTTGATTATTGATCCTTTTATTTTATCATTTGTGCGAATAGTAAGATAGGCTAGTCGTTCATCATACATGATTTGCGTTTCGTGCTGAGGCAAAGGTATAGTATGTACATGCCTGTTTTTGTAGTTCTTTTTTACTTTATTGTGCACAAAAGGAAATCTTTTGTTTTGCTGAATGAGTGAGCGTAGTATAGTAAGCTTATTCAAGTAAGAGACAGAAAAGGGAGGTGACGTTTGGTGTTAAAGGAATTCAAAGAATTTGCTTTAAAAGGGAATATATTTGATCTTGCTATTGGGGTAATCATTGGTGCTGCTTTCGGCAAAATCGTATCTTCTCTTGTGGATGATATTATTATGCCGCTTGTGGGGATTTTAGTAGGCGGAGTGGACTTATCCAAATTATCGATTAAAATTGGCAATGCAACTTTGGCTTATGGGGCTTTTTTGCAAACGGTATTGGATTTTCTCATTATCTCGTTCTCTATCTTTATGGTGATTCGCTTTTTCGCGAAATTTAAGCGTAAAGAAGAACTGGCGAAAGAGGAAGAAGTGGAAGTGCTGGATAAAAAAGAAGAATTGCTGGCGGAGATCCGCGATCTACTTCAGGGAGAAAGAAGCAGAATGTAGGCCATATTTAAGAAAAGCACCACGATGGGTCGTGGTGCTTTCAGACTGTAGACAAACTCAATGAAAATTGATGTTTGTCTGCAGTCTTTTTGTTTTCGGGTGGATAAGGGCTGTTGATTGTCACTCCAGGCGCTTCACTTTCCGCGGGGCGGGCGGTGAGTCTCCTCGGCGCCAAATCGCCAGCGGGGTCTCCCCTGTCCCGCAGATCCCGCTCGAGTCTGCGCCTTCCATTTCAATTAATAGAGTACATAAGAAGGGGGAAGTTGCACAAAACGCTTGAGACAAGGAAGAGGCTTTCGAAACACACTTCTATTCACTAGACTAGCCCAGTTTGTGCCGGAGAATGATTTGGTGCAAGAGTTATAGGCGGAAGCAAGCCGGCCCAGCATTGATCCCGTTATTTTAATTAAACGGACATTTCTTCCCTATCTTGTCGATAAAGGAATTTATGCCTTTTCATCCGCAGCAAGGAGGATCAGTCTGTAAACGATGAACACCCCAAAATAAGCGCCAGATGCTAAGAAATATGGATTAAGAAAAATGCCATGAATGGCGGTCATGAATACAGTGTTGTCAACTAGGATTTGATAAATAGAAGCAGCAGCGATATTGCCGAATACGAGCGAGGCAACAATAGCAAGTATGTTAAAAATTGTTCGAAAGATTTCCCTGTGATGTTGCAGGAAAGCCATAGCGATTGGAAAAGCTATACTAACAATCAAGATGAAAATTTTCAAAAAGACCCTCCTTTGCAATAGATGGCGCTTAGCTAGTTATTGCCTTAAATGCGGGCGGATAAACAAGAGGATAAAAGAGAAAATGACAGGATGGCTTCTCTGAGGAAAGGTTGGGCAGTAATCTAAGAGCGAGCGATCAAGTAATTAATATAATGGCCAGTTTGCACGCCTTCATTCATTTGGTATAAAACGGGCATGAGAAGCCTGTTGATTAGCCACTTAAAACAATGATTGAATATTTACAGGAAGACGAAGTGAAGACTCTTTCGTGCCATAGTTTGCTTAAGATAAACAGGCTGGAAGAAACAGATGATCCGAAAGAGCAAGTGGCAGCCGGCTTTTACGATGTGTCACAAAATTTTCTTGATTTTAAAGGGAATCAACAGACAGCGGAAGAAGAGTATAAAAGGCTTTATCTTTTCTGCGGCAAGCCGCTCAAAAATAGCTCTTCGAGAAAGGGGAAGGAAGAGGGAATTCTCGTTTTCCGTGGTACATTTTTAATAGAGGACCTGTTTGAGGCCAAAGCCAGGAGGATTTATAGGGCTAACTTGCGGGAGAGCGCCATTTTTGAAAAAGATTGATAAATTGTGATTTAGTAAAATTTTTGTTTGTCTAACGATGAGGGGGATAGAGATGAATATCGGAAAAGAATATTTGAAGGTCGTCCGCGAAAAGTTTCAAGAGATGAAAAATCTGGGGGAGAAGGCTGTTCGTCAATTATCAGAAGAGCAAATACACTGGATATTTAATGAACAATCCAATAGTGTAGCTGTCATTATCAAACATGTAAGCGGGAATATGAAATCACGATGGTCTGATTTTTTAGTTTCCGATGGAGAAAAGCCGGATCGAAACCGAGAACAGGAATTTGAAGATAAGGGATCGACACGGCAAGAATTAATGGATGCTTGGGAAAAAGGCTGGGAGATTCTTTTTCATGCGCTTGACGGTTTAGAAGAGCAGGATTTGTTAAAAACGGTTCTTATCCGCGGGGAGCGCCACACTGTATTGGAGGCAATAGAAAGGCAAATCGTCCATTATTCCGCTCATATCGGGCAAATCCTTTATATCGGCAAGCAATTAAAAGGGGATAATTGGGAAAGTCTTAGTATTCCAAAAGGAAAATCTGAAGAATTTTTGCAGCAAATGCTAAAAAAGAATCCAGCTCAATAAAGTATATCTTTTAAACTGGATTGATAGATAAAGGAGACAAAAAATGGAGTTTTGTATGAAATTCGGAGATACCAATTTTATTGGGGTAGCCAATAGTGATACGTATCAATCATTTGTTGATGAAGACTGGGAGCTTGATGGTCTCTTGCAGCATTTCGGGAATGAAATGAAGCGAGGGCATATTCTAGTGTGTCAAATGACAAATGAAGGAATTGAGCATTCTTGGAAGGTGAAGGTGCAGATTGGAGCGGAAGCAGCCGCTCAGTCGTGCTTCAGGAAAGCGCAAGGGTATATTGAAGTAACGAAAAACGAGCTGTACTTAGTGGATTATGACTGCTTGACGATGGCAGCCCAGTTTGAAGACAGTGCAGTTCCTGATACTAATTGCTCTGATTATAGGATAGAAATTGAAAACGGGTCCTATCAAGTGGAATTTATCCAATATTATAATGTAGATACAGATGAATATACAGGAACAAAGGAAACTGATATTTTGCTGCAATTGACTAAAGCAACAGACTTCCAGCCGGTCACTGATCGCGTGTTTTGGTGCACGTACTAGAGCGGACTTATCGATATAAATAAGAAAAAAGAGAGGACACGCAAGCGGATATAGAATTTCCCGGCTGAGTGTCCTCTTTTATTTTATAGGGGGGTAAGGGATATACTCTAATTATGAACGATCAGTCGCAGCAAGAAAAGGAGAAAAATGTGGAAAATCACGTGGGAGAAAAGAGTCGGCGCAAGGATAGACCCAAACAGCAATGAATGGTGGAGGAGGGACAGAAAATGGGCAAAATTGCGGATTTATCTCATCATCAAGGGAGCATTGACTGGAGTAAAGCAGCAGCTGAGCTGTCTTTTGCTATTCTGAGGGTTCAGGATGGCATCAGTATGCGGGATCGGCAATACGAAAGTTATACAGCCGGTGCCAAGAGCTATGGTGTCCCGTTTGGCAATTATGCGTTTTGCCGCTTTGCTTCTGCCGAGGATGCCAAAAAGGAGGCGCAAGAATTTTGGAAGCGCGGTGACAAAGCTGCGTTGTTCTGGGTGGCGGATGTAGAGGTGAAAACGATGGATGACATGAAGGCAGGGACCCAATCATTTCTTGATGAGCTGCGGAGGTTAGGCGCTAAAAAAGTGGGCTTATACGTCGGCCATCATACATACAAGCTGTTTGAGGCAGATAAGATCTGCGCGGACTTCATTTGGATCCCCCGTTATGGCGGCAGGAAGCCGGACTACTCCTGTGATCTTCATCAATATACGGCAACCGGTGCTTTAGCTGGCGTGAGAGGGCCGGTTGATTTAAACCAACTGACCGGAAGGAAACAGTTATCCTGGTTTTTGCAGCAAGAAGAGCCGAAATTAGCTGCCGCTGTAAAAGGACAGTATCGGATTTATACGGGCACCTTTCATTCTGAGGCTGAAGCTGAAAAGCAGGCAAAGCGAATCGGCAAAGAGCTGGGCTATCAACCATTCTTTAAGGAGAAAAGAGTGTGGACCGGTTTATTTGAAACTCTGGAATCCGCCAAGGAAGCTCAGCGGAAAATCAGCCTGACGTTTGGCTTTAATCCGATGATCAGGCGAGAAGAATAAGAAAAGTCCCGCTCTACCCACGTTCCTGAAGTGGAAAGCGATAGTCTCCATCCACAAGAAAAACAAAAAGACTGGAGACAAACGTCAATTTTCATTGAGTTTGTTTCCAGTCTGAAGCCAGGGAGATCCCTGGCTTTTGAAAGATCATGGTTCATCAATTGGAGGCGAATGTCTCTTAAAATCCGTATGGTCTTGGTCTCGGCATTGGCATTGGAGGACAGCAAGGATTAGGCGGCATGCCGCACATCATATGCTGCTCACAGCACTCATTTACAACGGATTCTGTGTGTGGAAAATAGTGCTGATGATTAATCATATGCTTGTTGACGGTAGTAGTATGGGAAGGATGAATATGTGGCACGACAGTGTTTATGATATTAGGTTTGACAAATTGCTGCGTCGGTGAAACCAATGGCGGATCGTATTGAGCAGGCAATACTTGAGGCGGACAAATGTGAGGCGGGCAGCCTCCAGGGCCAGCCCAAGGCTTGTTAAACATATCATAACCTCCTTTTTTTCGTAAGGTATTAAACAATAATAGCTTATGAAAAGATAAGGAAAATGGACTAGTTAGATGCCTATTTATTATAAATAAAAATTTTTAATTGATGACATGTGCAGAATCAAAATTTCCCTTAAGGAGCGAAAAGCGTGACATAGGACGATTGGCTGGCCGTTCATCTAAAAGCGGGCTAATGAAACGATCGTTGAAAGCAGTTCAATGTACCGGTTTTTTCTTATTTTATCAATTGTAAAAAGGATTTCACATATACATATGGAAATAAAAAAGATAACCAAAAAAGGGGATGGTTGAATTGCTGCTGAAAGGAATTAAAAGCTTCGAAGACTTGGATGATTTTATTTTTGAAAATAAGGTAGATATCCGCTGCAGAGAAAGCGGGCTGTCTGTCACTTTAGTGGAGCCGACAGAAGAAGGGGAGGCCCTTGCGCTCATATTGAGCGACGGCTCGCAGTTAGAGTTATCGCCTGAGGAACTTGATCATTATTTAGAAGTAGTCCCGCCGGAAAACATCAATAACGGTTCCTTGTAAGCCGGGACCCCCTTCTTATAGAGCACCTATCCTTGTCCTTTAGGCGGCAAGGATTTTTTATGTGCAGGCATGAATAGCTCATGTTTGAATGACAGCTAGAAAAAGATGAAAAATGTCTTATGCAAAAAGCGAAAAAATTTTATTGCGCCCCGCTGAATTTTGCTATTAATAAAGGAAACAACAGCACCGATAAATACTAGGACTATATAAGTATTTAGGGGGCTTACGATGAAGTGGTTTTATAACTTGAAAATTGCAACAAAACTGGTTTCTTCTTTTATTCTGCTGGCAGCTATTGTTGCTTTTGTAGGAATGATGGGGATAACAGGCATAAATAAACTTAGCACTGAAATGGAAGATATGTATAACAGCAACGTGAAATCGATTACTCACCTTTCTGAAGCGACAATCCTGTATCAGCGAATGAGAGTCAATATTCGGGATATGACTTTTGTAACGACCGCGCCTGAACAAAATGCGGAATATGAAGAGAAGCTGAGTGAGCTCAAAAAAGAGTTCGAAGCAATGCTCGCTGATTATGAACAGACTAAGTTAACCGATGAAGAAAGCGTTCTGTACAAGAAGCTCCCGTCAGCTTTAGAGGAGTATTACCTCCTGTTAGATCAAGCCATAGAACTGGCTCGAAAGAATGATGTGAAAAATTACATGAAACTTCATTCACAATTTAAGCAAGCAGGAGATCGTGTCGAGGGCACTTTACAAGAACTTATTGATATGAACATCGAACTTGCCAAACAAAAGGAGATAGAAGGCAATCAAGTGGTGTCTTCTTCCCGCAACCTGACTATGTTCATTATTTGTTTATCTATTCTTCTTAGCATTGGTTTAGGTTACTTTATTGCTCGTATAATTGGCCGTCCGTTACACAATATGGTCAGCGTAGTAGAAGCTGTCGCTAAAGGAGACTTAAGCAAACGAATCGACATTGAGGCGAAAGACGAGGTTGGGAAGCTAGGGCGGGAAGTAAACACAATGATTGGAAATTTAAAAGATTTGATCAGCAGCGTCAGCCAAAATGCGGAACAAGTCGCAGCGGCATCCGAAGAATTGTCTGTGAGTGCGGAACAGACAAGCCAAGCAACAAATCAGATTTCCTCAACCATGCTGCAAGTAGCTGACGGCACAGAAAAACAGGTTAGAAGCATGCAAGAAACTTCCCGCATTGTCAGCGAAATGTCCGCCGGAGTGGAGGAAGTATCCGCTTCTTCGCAAAATGTGTCCGCGGCAGCCGAACTTTCATTAGATAAAGCAGGAGAGGGAAAAGGTTCTGTGCAGACAGCGGTCAATCAAATGAATCTGATCAATGAAACAGTCAATACGTTAGGGACGGTTATTGTAGAACTTGGGGAGCGTTCCAAGCAGATCGGGCATATTACAGATGTGATTACAGGCATTTCTGGACAAACCAATTTATTGGCCTTGAACGCAGCGATTGAAGCAGCACGCGCGGGGGAGCATGGAAGCGGCTTTGCTGTTGTGGCAGATGAAGTAAGAAAGCTGGCTGAACAGTCCTCTAACTCTGCACAAGAGATCGCGGCGTTGGTTACATGGATCCAGAGTGAAACAAGCAAGGCGGTTTCCGAAATGGAAAAAGCGAAGAAAGAGGTTCGCGAGGGCATCACAGCTGTTGAAACAGCCGGCGGCTCTTTTGAACATATTTATCAGTCCGTCGGTGACGTGGCTGCTCAAACAGAAAGAGTGACAGCGACTATTGAACAAGTGGCTGCCGGCGTCCAGACCATTGTTCGCTCGGTTGATTCGATCACAGAAGTGACTGAAATGAATGCGGCCGGCACACAAGAGGTCTCTGCAGCTACAGAAGAGCAGCTGGCCTCTATGGAAGAGATCTCCCATTCCGCTGCATCACTGTCCTATATGGCGGAAGAACTGCAAAATCATGTGAAGAAGTTTAAATTATAATTCATAAATCAAAGGATTAGCTAAGAATGCTCCTGAGGAGAAGCGGATGGAATGCTCTTTTCTTTCATAGTTGAACGCTGATTGAAAGAAAAGGCATGGAAGACTATTCCCATTAACGATTGATCCTTTGTGATTGGCTTGGGCTACAGAGTAGAGCGCGAGATGAATAGTGTCGTATGTTTGAGAAACGCTAAATTTTCCTTAAAGGAGAATTTGGCGTTTTTTTATTTTATGGCCGTAAAGAAAGTTTTTTAGTTGATAAGAGAGATAGAAAGTTCACTTCTTCCCGTTCACTTGGAGATTTTCAAGGGGTGTGAAGCGATTGTAAAGTTTTTTTAAAAAGACCTTGCCGTTAAAGAATCTTGAAGTGTAAGAGTTTCTCTTTATTTAGCTTTCTATTTATTAATTATCTTTTACTTTATTTTTACAAAATTCGCACAATTTGTATGATAAAGTTTTAATTGATAACTTGCTAGATGACTATCATTCTCAAGGTTCAAAGGACACGATTGGCTCGAATAATATACGCATTGGAGGAAATAGACAAATGACTTATCCATCCAGCTCTCATCGCAAATTTATCGCTTCAGGAGTAACAGCCGCTTTAGTGGCGGCAGCCCTCCCCCCTGCATTTGCTGCTTCATTTACAGATGTGTCCAGTACATATAAAGAGGCAGTAAACTATCTTATTAAAAATAAAATTACTTCTGGAGTGACAAGTACAGCTTTTGGAACCAATCTTTCAATTAAGAGGGTCGACGCGGCGGTGATGCTTGCTAAGGCATTAAAATTAGACATAAAAAATGTAGAGGCTTCAGGCTTTACAGATGTGCCTCATCGTGCGAAACCTTATGTGGATGCTTTAAAGAAAGCGGGCATTATCAGTGGGAAAACAGCAACAACATTCGGTTCAGAGCAAAGCATTACACGCGGGGAAGCGGCCCTTATGCTGGCTGAAGCGTATAAGCTAAAAGGGATCGATACAAAACTCCCTTTTACCGATGTGTCACCTCCATATGAGGAGGCGGTAAAAGCGCTTGTGAAACACGGCATTACATCAGGAAAGACAGCAACAGCTTACGGAACAGCGGCCCACATTAAACGCGGAGAATATGCATTGTTCTTATATAAGCTCTCTCAGCTGGACGTACGTCAAGAAGTGATTGTGGAGAAATTGGAAGTAACGGCTTCATCAAACGGAACAGCTAAGGTAATGGTTACTTTTAAAAACGCGCCGGAAAATGGAGAAGCAACCGTTGAAGTTATGCGCGGCGGAAAAATAACCGAGACAAAGAAAGTGAAGGTTGCCGGCAACCGGACAACCGCTGAATTCATGGGTCTTTCTGCGGGAACATATACAGTGAAAGTTACATTGAACGGCGTATCAAAAGAAACAGGCTTTACAGTGAAAGATGATGGAGGAGCGGTTAATCCGCCACAGCCAAATGAAAAGTTCACTTTATCATTCATGCATACAAACGATACGCACGGAAATCTGGATAATGCTGCAAAAAAAATGACGGCAATCAAAGAAGTGCGTGCTAAAAAGCCAAAAGCGCTATTAGTAGATGCAGGAGATGTTTTCACAGGAACGCTGTATTTCAATGAATTTAAAGGACAAGCAGATTTAAAGCTCATGAACCTTATGGGCTATGATGTGATGACATTCGGCAACCATGAATTTGATCTGGGATCAAGTCAAGCAGGCCATCAGGCGCTGGCTGACTTCATTAGAGGAGCAAAGTTTTCGTTTGTCAGCTCAAATGTTGATTTTGCGAAAGACGACAAATTTAAAGGCTTATTTAGTGACAGAATCTCCAGCCAACCGGAAGATGGAAAGATTTATAACGGGATTATTAAAGAAGTAGATGGCGAAAAAGTAGGCTTTTTTGGATTAACTACCGCAGAAACGAAAGATATTTCAAGCCCGGGCAAAGTGGAATTTAAAGACTATATCACGGAAGCGGAAAAAGCAGTAAAAGCATTTGAAGGACAAGGGGTGGATAAAATCGTTGCCATTTCTCACATCGGGTACGATGACAACCAGGCAATAGATAATGATCTAACTTTAGCTTCTGCAGTAGACGGGATTGATGTGATCGTCGGCGGTCATAGTCATACGAAGTTAAATGAAGCTATTAGCATTGACAAGGATGAAACCGGCAAAACGAAAAGTCCGACTATTATTGTTCAGGCAGATCAATACAATAACTATTTAGGTACATTAGACGTCACATTCGACAAAAATGGGAACGTCATTGGTCAAGCCGGTGAGTTAATTGAAATTAAAGATAAAAAGGAAGATCCAGAAATGCTCGAAGCATTGGAACCCTTCAAAGCCAAAGTAGACGAAACGAAAAATCAGCCGACGGGGGCTGCAGCAGCTAAACCGTTAGAAAATCCGCGTACTGGGGGAGATAGCACCAAACCAAGCGTTCGCAAAAATGAAACAGAGCTTGGCAATTTAATTACAGACGGCATGCTGGCTAAAGCCAAACAATACGATCCGAAAGTGATTATGGCGCTTCAAAACGGCGGCGGTATTCGAACATCGATTGAGGCGGGGCCAATTACTCTCGGTGAAGTCATTAACGTCCTTCCCTTTGGCAATACATTAGCCACAGTGAGCGTCACCGGTGAGGAATTGAAAGCAGCATTTGAAACGAGTTTCACATCTTATCCGTTAGAAAATGGCGGCTTCTTGCACGTATCCGGAGCGAAAATCAAATTTGATTCTTCCAAGCCAGTAAACCAGCGCGTCGTATCCATCTCTTATAAGAAAGCAGACGGCACTTATGAAGAGGTTAAAGCGAATGAAACATACAAGGTGGCAACCAATGCCTTCACCGCTAAAGGGGGAGACGGCTATGGCGTGTTCAAAAACGCTTATGAAGAAGGCCGTGTAACAGACTTAGGATTATCCGACTGGGAAAATCTAAGAGACTATTTGGAGAGCTTGGGAACAGTGAACCCTGAGGTGGAAGGGCGCATTACGGATGTAGCTGCCGGCGGCGGAGAAATGGCAGGAGCTGATTTCTCCGGAACATTTGGATCTCCCAAAATTCATGAAACAAATGTGACAGTTGATGTAACGGGAGCGGCTGTTTTAAACGATGCAGAGGTTAAAGGAAACTTAATTCTTAAAGGAACAGCCGGCGCAGGTTTTAAACTGGAGAACATTAAAGTGAGAGGCAGCTTAGATCTGTCAGGACTAGATCATTCGTTTGCGATAGATTTATCAAGTGTGGAGGTAGCGGGAGAGACGATTGTTTAATAGTTGTTTTTGATTGTAGAAAGAGGAAGAAGAACTCAACGAAATGATCCTCGCCAATAAAGGAGACTAATCAAATGAGCAAGAAAAAATGGAAAAAAACATTAAGCAGCGTTCTCTCTGTCGCATTAGCCGGAAGCCTGCTGGTCCCCGCTTTTCCGATGGCAACCAAAGCATCCGCTGCAGCGGCTGATTTGATTATTTCAGAGTATATTGAGGGAAGCAGCAATAACAAAGCGCTGGAGCTATATAATGGCACAGGCGCCCCGATTGATTTAAGCCGATATAAGCTGGAATTATATTCAAACGGAGCAGCCAATGCAACACAAAGCTTATCCCTAAAAGGCACGCTGGCATCCGGAAATACGTATGTTGTTTATAATGGGAACGCAAGTCAAGCAATCAAAGATAAAGGGCAGCTGGCTCATGGCATTGCTAACTTCAACGGCGATGATGCCATCGTTCTGAAAAAATCAGATACAGTGATCGATTCCTTCGGGCAAGTGGGGGTTGATCCTGGCAATGCCTGGGGGACTCATCCAACAACTGTTGATACTACGCTAGTTCGTCATCCATCCATCACAGCAGGCGATACAGCGGCTCATGATGCATTTGACCCTTCAAAAGAATGGATAGCGTTTCCTATAGATGATATTTCTAATCTGGGCTTTCACAAGATGGATAACACATCAACGCCCACCGATCCAACAGAACAGGCAGAAGTAACATCTGCTGCTATTTCGGGAGCAGCTAAAGTGGGGGAAATGTTAACAGCGTCAGCTAATGAAGGAGCAACGAATGTGACCTATCAGTGGCAACTGGCGGACGCAGCAGATGGCGTTTACACAGATATTGAAGGGGCGACAAAAGCAACGTTCGAATTAACAGCCGCACAAGCAGGGAAATTCATCCGAGTAATTATTAGCGGAGATAATGGATCTGCTGTGACGAGTGCGCCGACAGGCCAAGTGGCAGCGTCAGATCCTGCCCAACAAACTGTGCCGATCGCGGAGGCCCGTACAAAGGCGCTTAATGAGACGGTGACGGTTAAGGGAATCATTACAGCTAAATTGAAAAACATTATGGCTGTTCAAGATAAGACAGGCGGAATAGCGGTTCGCCCGACCAACTTAGATGCAGCTGTAGGCGACGAGGTAACACTAACAGGAACAATTGCCGAATTTAAAGGACTTCTGCAATTAGATCATGCAAAGATAAATGAGAAAAAAGCAGCTGTCGGTGTTCCGGCTCCTGCGGAAGTGTCCGGCACGGAAATAAACGAAGATAATGAATCGAAGCTGGTTACTGTGAAACATGTTGAAATTACAGGTGGGAACGATGGCGGTACTTGGACAAATTATCAGGCGAAAGACGGTTCCGCTGAATTTATTGTTCGTGATGAGACAGGTGAATTGGACGTAACAGCAGGCGGTAAGTACGATTTTATTACAGGAATTGTGCAGCAATATAATGGCGACTACCAACTCATTCCACGTTCGCAGCAAGACATCGCTGCGGATAGTTCAGTGGTGCATCCTGTATTTGCCAATCCGGATAGCGGCACATTTGTAGGCGGCACAACTGTGACTTTATCGACACGCACAGCGAATGCGGAGATATTATATACGCTAGATGGTTCGGACCCAGCAGAAAAAGGGCAAAAGTATGAGGCGCCGATAGCAATGAACAAAACAACAACAGTAAAAGCCGCAGTAAAAACAGCCGATGGCAAAATGAGCGACACAAAACAGTTTCATTACCGCATCACAGACAGCTTGCAAATTCATGATATTCAAGGAGCCAGTCACACATCGCCATTTGATGGACAAACAGTGGAGAATATTGAAGGGGTTGTTACTTACTCTTTCAAATTAGGCACTGCAAATTATTATCATATTCAAACGCCGGACGAACTGGCAGACAATGATCCCAAAACGTCGGAAGCAATAATTCTGTACAGCGGCAAGAACCCTTGGCCAATTGCGGTAGGAGATTTAGTGTCTGTCACCGGAAAAGTCAGTGAATATGCTATTGACGGGTTCGATGACCGCCAGCAAACAGATATGAAAACAACTCAAATCAATGTTCGTAATGACCAAGGGGGTCATGTAACAGTTAAAGAAAAAGGGGCAGCATTGCCAAAGCCGGCCGTGATCGACGAAACGAATGTACCAACCGAAAAAATTGACAGCGACCAGCTTTCTGTTTTTAATCCGGATGTAGATGCAATTGACTTTTGGGAAAGCCTCGAAGGCATGCGTGTACAAGTGGGCCGTGTAAAAGCGGTGGCTCCGCAAGAACATGGAGATCTTGTCACTGTTCTTGAAAGTAAGAAAACCAACTCTTTACATGGAGGCTTGTTACTGGAAAAAGATCATCAAAATGCCGACCGCATTCAATTTCGGCTGGAGCCGAACAAAGAAGCGCGCGACTTTGAAGTTGCGACCGGCGATACATTCGATGGGCCAATTACCGGTGTAGTCGGTTATTCATTCCAAAACTATAAAATTTACGTTGGACTGAATGAGATGAAAGCAGTGCACAAAAAAGGCCAGGCAAAGCCGGAACAAACAACTATTGTAAAGAAGGAAGACAAGTTAACGATTGCTTCTTACAACTTGGAAAATTTTTCAAACAATCTGACAACTACATCAGACGACAAAGCTAAAAAGCTGGCTAGAGCATTTGTTTCTGATATGCAAAACCCGGATATTATCGGTGTGATAGAAGTTCAAGATAATAACGGTCCAGATGCCGGTGATTCGAAAGCGGATCAAACTTACCAGCGATTGATCAATGAGATTGAAAAAGCGGGCGGGCCGGCCTATAAGTATGTCAATATTGATCCGGAGTCTAATCAAGACGGCGGCCAGCCTAATGCAAATATCCGCGTCGGCTTCCTATACAATCCTAAACGCGTGTCGTTAACCGAGGGAATGCCTGCAGGGAACGCAACAACAGCAGTTGCTTACAAAGATGGGAAATTAACGATGAATCCTGGCCGCATTGATCCGGCTCATCCTGCCTTTAAGAACAGCAGAAAGCCATTGGCTGCGCAGTTTGATTTCCAAGGTGAAAGCATCATTGTGATTGCGAATCACTGGAACTCTAAAAACGGAGACACGCCGTTATTCGGTTCACAACAACCGCCTGTTTATGGAAGTGAAGCGCAGCGAAAAGAAATTGCGGCCGTCGTCTCCTCCTTTATCAAGGAGGTCAAGACAGAAAGTCCTGCTGCAAACATTGTCTCTCTTGGTGATTTTAACGACTTTCAGTTTTCCGAATCGTTAAAAATTCACGAAGGTGAATATATGACAAATATGATTAATCAAGTAGAAGAGTCTGACCGTTACACATACGTATACCAAGGAAACTCTCAAGTGTTAGACCATATTCTAGTATCAAATCATTTAGCCAATCAAACCCGGGTGGACATTCTTCATGTCAATGCAGATTTTACTGATATGGCCGGCCGTGCCAGTGATCATGATCCTGTGCTGGCCCAAATTGACTTTAAAAGTGATGGAGAAGAAGTTCCGGAACCGGTCAAGCCCGAAAAAGCATTTAACTTGGCCGGTTTTAAGACGGATAAGCTGACCATTAAGTCGCCGAGTGTCGCTATTCATCTGGACCATTCATCCGTTATTGCAGAAGGGATCTGGCTAACAAGCAGTTATGCCGAACTGACAGGCGATGGCTTTAGCCAAACGAAAGTAACGATCCGTCCAAAAGAGAAAGGGGCCATCGTTGACTTCAAGGGTGTTAAAGCAGGAAAAGTAATCGTTGACGGACAGAACCTGAAAGAAATTAGAGGTGCCGAACACCTTATTGGCATTAAATATGAGAATGGAGCAACACCTGATTCCATTAAAATAACAAATTCAAAAGGAGAGCCTATTGACTTTCCTTCCTCAGGAACCAACCAAGCGCCTGTATTGAAGAAAGAATTTTCTAATCAGACAGCCGTGTCAGGGGAGATCGTTTCCTTGCATTTACCGGATTACTTTACTGATCCGGAGGGAGATCCATTAACCTTTGCCGCTACAAAAGGAAGGATTGATCCAAAAACATCAACACTTGCACTGGAGCTTGAAGAGGGAAGCCATCTCGTAGCGGTTACAGCGACAGATGGAAACCAAAGTACAACAGCGCGTTTTAGCCTAACGGTCAAAGCGGATGAGCAGTCGACAGAGAACTATTATCAAGATGCCTATGGAAAAACAGGGGCCCTCTTAAAAGCGTCTCTTCATGAAATTATCGATGACCACCGGCAGCTCTCGTATGAGGAAGTATGGGAGGCGTTGAAAGAGACGGATGAGGACCCTGCTAATCCAAATAATGTGATCTTGCTTTATTCCGGACAATCTCGTTTAAAAAGCTTGAACGGCGGCAATGCGGGGAATTGGAACCGTGAGCATGTGTGGGCCAAATCTCACGGCGATTTCGGGACAAGCAAAGGACCGGGAACGGATATTCATCATTTGCGTCCAACAGACGTAACAATAAACAGCACCCGGGGGAACTTAGACTTTGATAACGGCGGGAATGCCGTGAGTAATTGTAATGGCTGCTATCGCTCGGCTGATTCATGGGAGCCGCCTGACCGAGTCAAAGGCGATGTAGCCAGAATGTTATTGTACATGGCCGTTCGTTACGAGCCGGGAGATCGGGTAGATCTTGAGTTAAATGAAAAGCTGAATAACGGAAAAAACCCGTATCACGGCAAGCAATCGGTTTTAGTGAAATGGCATGAGCAAGATCCAGTGGACGATTTTGAGAGAAACAGAAACAACGTCATTCAAAAATGGCAAGGAAACCGGAACCCGTTTATTGACCACCCAGAGTGGGTGAAAGACATTTGGTGACATAGATATCTGGTATTCGCCGTACAGCAGCATCAACAAGGGAGCGAGTTGTATCAGTATTTGCATTTAACAGGCTTGTCCAACGCGGACAAGCCTGTTTTTTAAAAATGCTTTGCAGAGTGCTGTATATCAACAAGCTATACAGAAGAAGCGGCAACGTCTTTTCTATGTTTATATTCCACTCGCCGATAGACGAGTGCAAGCAGCATAGCCGGAATGGTGCAGAGGATCATCCCAAGAAAGGCGTACCTCGGTTCAACTTCATATAGGTAGCCGCCGAATATCGTAAATATGGCTGTGCTCCAGCTAAGTGCCAGTGCAGAGTACATGCCTTGGGCTTTCGGGATTTGTGCATGCGGAATATGCTGGATTAAGTATTTCATAAAGGCATAATGTCCCATAGCAAATGAGCAGGCATGCAATGTTTGAGCGATGCAAAAAACCGCGACATTTGGAAAGGCAAATACTAATAGCCAGCGGACGGACGATCCAAGAGCTGCCAGTGTCAGCAAGGAAGCAACCGAAAATTTGCGGAAAGCTTGATCCGCAACTGCGAAAAAAATGATTTCTGCGATAACCGCGATGTTAATAATGAGTCCGATTAAATATTTCGGTGCATGGATTTCCTGCAAAAAGATATAGCCATAGTTGTAATAAGAGGCATGGGCTGCTTGCAGCAAAATCACGATAATGAGCACCAGACCGAAATGTTTGATGTGAAATAGCTTCATCATGCCGCCTTTTTGTGCCGGGTCTGTTTCCGGTTTTTTAGATAAAACAACGGGTGCATGCATAAAGCCTAAACAAACAAACCCCAATGTGCTGAGCAACAGCGCCCATAGAATGGCTTCATCCCCAAGGGCTCCTGTGAAGACGCTCAAAATCATACCGGCTACGACAAATCCGATCGATCCCCAAGAGCGGCTTTTTCCATAATGCTGTAATTGATTATGCTGCACGAGCGCGCCGGCTGCGCTGTCTAAAGCAGGCATCAGCGTCGGGTAGAAGAAATGCAAAAGCAATGTCACAACTAGCAGGCTAGTAAAGGAGCTTGCTGGAATATAACAGAGAAGCGCAATAAGCGTTCCGATGGCCATTCCATTTAATAACGTTTTGCTGCTAAATTTTCCTGACAAATAAGGAAAAACGAGCAATGTAGAAAGACCTCTAATTACCAAGCCTAAGCTCATAATGAAACTGGCCTGTGAAACCGTAATTCCTTTTGTATGAATCATCCACCCTGTCCAATAGGGAAGAAAAATGCCCCATGTCATATAAAAACTAAAAAATTGGCTGCTCATCCAGCGCTGTGTATTCATTCTATATCCCTCCATTGTTTGCATGATATCATGGAGGGAGGTGCAATAATATGAGATATCTCATACTTTTGAGGTGGATGATGAAAATTTACAAAGATGAAGCAAGAAGGCGTTGCTTGGAGGCGTACTCCATCGCTCATTTATTTTCTTTTCCAGTGGAAGAACTGATAGAGGTACATGAATACGAGCGTGATGAATGGATCATTCAAGAGGGGACGCGTCCTGACTTTTTATTTTATGTCCTTGAAGGAAAAGCCAAAATTTACGTCACGCATCAAAACGGGAAGGTTTCCTTAATTAATTTTATTAACGAGAATGACTATATTGGAGAAATGGAATTATTAAATGAAGTGTACTACACAAAAGGAATTCAAAGCTCCACGAAAACGGTTTGCTTTGCACTCCCTTTTCACCGCTGCCGGGCACAACTGCTGGAGGATGTGACGTTCTTGCGTGAGTTAACGAAATTTTTAAGCGGGAAAGCTACCCAAATGGCTGCGAAGTATTCGCAAAGCCTTGCTTTCCCGCTGGAAAATCGGCTGGCGGATTTTATTTTGCAAACAGCTGATCAGGAGATTTACAAGGAAAAGCATGTAACCGTTTGTGATTTTTTAGGGGTTTCCTACCGGCATTTATTGCATGTGCTTGCGCAATTTTGTTCCAGCGGATTTTTGAAAAAGGAGGGCCGCCACTATCGAATCGTGCAGCCCGAGCCGTTATATGAACTGGCAGAGGTGTTAAAGAATCGATAGAGAAATGGCAGGAAGCATGGAACAAGAGAGGAAGAGGCGAGAGGTCAATCTGTACACATAAGCCAGCAGGTGAAGGTTTGCTAGATAGGATGCAGCAAGATTTAACACTGCGGCATTAATGACAATAGACACATAGAAGAAAGGTGAATCATTCTTAAATACTTGAAATATATGTGTTTGTCCTAAGAGGTTTGTCCATGCAAAAGAGATGATCAGGAATAAAATACAGTAAGAGCTTAGAAAGGGGGAATGAAAATGAGTGAAGTATGGTTTCCAAGTAAAGGCCATAAGCACGGACAAAATGCCGGTTCAAGAACAAATATCGATGTCGATAATGAATTCAGAGTAGATATTGATGACCGTGTTGATGTGGACGTCCGAAATGATAATGAAATTGACAATGAGAATAGATTGAAAAACATCGATAAAAACACGAACATCGCTAAAGTCATTCACAGCGGAAATGCTAATGTTCGTATTGACGTTCATGTAGATTCAGACTCTGTTGCAAGAGTACGTTCAAGAGCAAATTCAGACCAGGATCAAGACCAGGATCAAGCACAGAGATTTGATATTTAATCGTGATGGGTGAGGGGACAACTTTGTCCTTTCACCTCAAAATTAATAGAAATGAGGAAAACGGAATGGGATCTCCGCAAAGGCTCCCCTTTTGGGAGAGAGGGAATTCCTTGCCGCCCAGAAATCAAGAGATGGCTCATTCGGAAAATAATGCAGCGAAGATTGGAAATAGCGGAAATTCGGATGTAGATATTCATGTACATGTAGAAGTGGATACTAAGTCAATCGCTTATGCGATGCTTTGCTCTTTATTAGCGACTAAGCAGTTAACGAACAGTGAATTCGAAGAAGCGTTAAATAAGCTCGAAGATTTAGTAGCTAGAGATAAGAAAAAGATGAGAAGCGAGAGCAACAATTTATCCAGGGTTAAATTATATAATCCTCATAATTCGGAAAATCATTAATCATTTATTATCTCTTTTAAATATCAGCGATGCTATGGATCAATCGAATATCGAGTACAGAGAAAGCCACAGTTCCGGATGAATGGAAAGCGGCGAGAGTTTGTTTATTAACAAGTAAAAATACGCAAAAACCAGGACATCCTGGTTTTTTTGCGTAGGCAGAGATCACTGCTTCCCACTTTGGGAGTTATTTGGCATATTATATGGTATAGTTATTTTAATATTTTGAGGAATTTATTTTCTAATTCAATTGAAGAAAGAAGTGTTTTGATGCAGTTAACGATGAAAGCTACTGGCGATAATGTAAAAGTTCTTTCGCATCTGTTAGCCAAAAATCCTGCTAACCTGTATGAAAGAAATCACAAAGGTCATTCGGTAAGACTGTTTTACAGCAAGTTCAGCGAGACAGAAGTGGAAGTAACGATTTTTGTTTCACCGGACCCGATAGAACTGTTGAAACATACTTCTAATGCCTATGATATTACCCATTATATAAATGACAGGGAATTTGCCGTCAGCAGTATATTTTGCTCATTTATAAGATCTGCCTTAGGAACGGCATTGAACGGGCAGCCAAAAGAAGAGTTTTCAGCGTGGGTGGATCATCCGTTCTCTTTTCAGTTTGATTTTGGTCCGGTTGCCTCAGCTCTCTCCAACCAGCAGATCATCAATCTTTTTGAGCCATTAGGGTACAGAGTGGAAATTTCCCGCGGAGAAACAGGCTATTCTTTTGATATGAAGCCAAAAAGCACAGCAAGATACCTTTCCCTAAATGGCGTATGCACTTTACAAAACGGGCTTAGACAACTTTTCGTTTTAATTCCTGTTTTGGACAATTATAAACATTACTATATCGATGAAAAAGAAATTGAGAAATTGGAGAGATATGGGCAAGGATGGTTAGAAGACCATCCTCAAAAGGATTTCATCTGGCGGCAGTCTCTTCGGTTTAAAGAAATCTACCGCATGGTGGAGAACAGCAAAAATACTCAGGATCGCAGTGACAGCCAAGAGGAAGGCAGCAAAGAGCCAGCTGTTAAAAAAGTTCGGTTAAACGAGCTGCGATACGAAAAAATCATTGAGACCGTCAGCAAAATTGAGCCAAGGGAGAGCGTTGTCGACTTTGGATCAGGAGAAGGGAAGCTGTCGGTTCGGTTAGGGTTTGTCAATGGAGTAAAAGAAATTCTGGCAGTTGAACCTTCAGAGTCTGCCAACATACGGGCGCTGGAACTGTTTGATAGAGCAGAATCGAAAGCCGGCTATGTCAAGCCCACCCCGTTATGGGGATCACTCTTTTACTATGATGAAAGATTAAAAGGAAAGGACATCATAATTTTATGTGAGGTGATTGAACACATTGATGAGTTTCGATTGCCAAAGGTCATGGACACCATTTTGAATGAATATCAGCCTAATGTGTTGATCATTACCACGCCTAATAAAGAATACAACAATGTGTACGACATGGAGGAATATTTCCGCCACAGTGATCATCGATTTGAGTGGACAAGAGAGGAATTCCATCATTGGTGTTCAAACAGAAGTGCCCAGTATCCATATGAGCTTATATTTGATGGCATTGGAGAAGAGCACGAACAATATGGCTGTCCAACTCAAATGTGCATGTTTGTGAGAAAAGAGGTTTAACGATGAAAATAATAGTACCATATGCAGGAATTGTTTTACTGGTTGGTCCATCTAACAGCGGCAAATCCACTTTATTAAAAAGCATGATTGAAAAGAAACAAATACTGCCATCAGAGGTCGTGAGCTCCGATGAGTTTCGGGTGTTAGTCAGCGACAGGGAATTTATAGACTGGCGGGAAAGACCCAAAGATGAGGCAGACTGTCTGTTGGACGAATACCAAACTATTTCAAAAGAAGCCTTTTCAATGATGGACTCAGTGATTGACGCAAGGTGCAGGTTAAATAAATTAACGTTCGTGGATGCCACACACCTTCATCCTGACGACAGAAAAAGATACATAGCATTGGCTAGAAAAAACCACGTTCCGATTATAGCTATCGTGCTGGACATCCCTTTAGATACACTTATCGAGAGAGATGGCCAAAGAGATCATCCAAGAGGAAAGCGGCGGCTCAAGCAACAGTATCAAACATTTAAAAGAGAAAAGCGTTTTATTAAAAAAGAAGGCTACACATCCACTTACTTACTGGATGAAACGAAGCATATAGAGTTCATCAGACGCACTAATCCGATTGAAATAGATGTAAAACAGGGAATCGATATAATAGGAGATATTCACGGCTGCTATGATGAAATGATTCTGATATTGGAGAAGCTGGGATATGAAAAAAATGATGAAGGGCTCTACATTCATCCAAATGGAAGAAAATTCATTTCCGTTGGAGACGTGATGAGTCGCGGGCCGCAATCGCTTAACACGATGTTATTCTTTTTGCGCCATGTACAAAAAGGCCTTGCTTACATGATTGACAGCAATCATGGCTGGAAAATAGCCAGGTGGCTAGAAGGAAGAAAGGTGACTTTGAGCCATGGGGATGAAAAGGTTGCGGAGGATTTCCAGCAATATGAAGAAGCGTTTGGCAGCAAACGAACGGAAGAGATCAAACACGCTTTAAAAGAATTTCTCCTGCAAGCCCCTTCACACTATGTCTTTACAAAAAGCGGTGTGCGCGCTTTAGTCTGTGCTCACGCTGGAATAAAAGATGAATTTATCGGGAAACAATCCCGCGACATTAGCGATTTTTGCCGTTATGGCGATACAGATGGGTTCGACCAGCAAGGGAAGCCGATAAGAAAAGATTGGTTCATCCATCATCAAACAAATACGTTAATTGTCTGGGGACATGATCCGAAGCCTCAGCCGCTCTTAATAAATAACACCATTAATATTGACCAAGGTGTGGTGTTTGGCGGGAAGTTGACGGCCTTTCGGTTTCCGGAAAAAGAATTTGTGTCGGTTAAAGCCCTGAAGGATTATGCAGAGTCTGCAGATAATCCGCTAAAAGAGTGGGAAAAGAAGCGGCTGGCTCCACCTAATATCGGCCGATTGATGAACGGCTATTCCGTTTTAACTGAAGAGCTGGGAGCAGTCCAAATCCATCAGGACATTGCAAAATCGGCTGTTGATGCGGTTTCGCATTTTACTATTCCCATCGAACAATTGATCTATATCCCGCCGACGATGAGCCCGACTCCTAATGCCTCCTCTTTAGACAACTACCTTGAGCATCCGAAAGAGGCTATCGATTACTATCGGAATCAAGGGATTGAAACAATGATTGCTGAGAAAAAACATATGGGCAGCAGAGCGATTTTGTTTCTATTCAAGGACAAGGCAGCAGCTAAGAAGCATGTAGGAATAGATAGTTTGGGAGTGATCTATACGAGGCGCGGCAGACGTTTCTTTGATGCTTCTACAGAGGAAAAATTGGTGCTGAAGATTCACAAAGACTTGAAGGACTATGGTTATTTTGAAACATATGATACCGAATATTTGCTGCTAGATGCGGAGATTATGCCATGGAATCTGAAAGCAAAAGAACTGATCAGCAATCAATATGCACATGTCGCAGAAAATGCGACTTTGGATCGGACCAAACTAAAGGAAAAAATCGAGGCAGCTTTCAAGGAAAATAACCTTTTAAAAGGGTGGCTGGAAGAGTACGAGCACAAAGTAGAAAATGCCATGACCTTTAAAGAAGTCTTTCAGAAATACTGCTGGGATATCGGGGAGGTGGACCAAATTCAAATTGCCCCCTTTCACATATTAGCCCACAGCAATGAAGTGTTCTTTGACCGGCCCCATACTTGGCATATGAAGATGAACCGAGAGCTTTCCAAGCACTCCAGCCTATTTGTGGAAACAGAATATAAAATCATTCACAACGAAGAAAGTGAAGAAGAAGCCATTAAATGGTGGGAAGAGATGACGAGCGAAGGGCATGAAGGAATTGTTATTAAACCTGAATCCTTTATTTCAAGAAATAAGGGAAAGCTTGTCCAGCCTGCGATAAAGGTCAGAGGCCGAAAGTATCTCAACATTATTTACGGAATGGACTATTTGCGCCCTGAGAATCTTGCCAGACTAAAGAATAGAAATACAGGCAAAAAACAAAAGTTAGCATTAAAAGAGTTCGCACTTGGGGTTGAAGGAATTAAAAGATTTGTCAATGGAGAATCGATTGAAAGAGTTCATGAATGCGTACTCGCTACATTGGCCATGGAAGCCGATCCCGTAGATCCACGATTATAATGGATTGGGCATGAAGCTAAACGGTTCCGGATAATTTTATAAACAAGGCACAAACCCAGCTGGCCTTCCTCTGAGAAGATCAGCTGGGTTTGTTAAGCTGGATCGGCTGTTAAAAGCAAAATTAACGAAATAAGCTCCCGATGAGAGTCTGCAATTTGGAGCCCCATATATTTATGTACGTCATTTTATCAAAAAATACAATCAGGCCGATCGCTATCATCAATACTCCTCCGACTTTCATAAATATAGAAGAATACTTGACCAGCAGTTTGGTTTTGCTGATAAAGAACGCCATTAAAACAAAGGGGAGGCAGAACCCTAAAGAGTAAGCGGCAATATTAAAGAAGGTTTGAGCAGGATTCATCAAGCTGGCATAAATGATAGCTCCAAAGATGGGGCCGATGCAGGGGCTCCAGCCTGCGCCGAAGACAATGCCAACAATGACGGAATTGAGAAAGCCGATTCTTTTTTTTGTGTGGCTAAAGCGCCGTTCTTTCATTAAAAAGGCGGGCTGAAAAATGTCTAATAAAAATAATCCCATCGTCACTAAGAATATCCCGCCAAACATTCGGATCAGGTCATTATACCGGATGAACAGGCTGCCTACCAAACTTGCAGAAAAGCCGATAGTAAAGTATATAAGCGTGAAGCCGATTGAAAAGTAAATAGACAATTGACAAGCGGCTAAACTCAAAACCCGCATGCACAAATGTCTGTTGTAAGTGTTCATTTTTATGCAAAATATACTATAATTGGTATATAATTGGATTTATGGAGCGATCGCATCCACCGAAGCTAAAAGGCATGAACGAAAACATATGCTAAGGAGACCTATGGATGAAAAAAATTTTGGTAATAGGCGGCACACGTTTTTTGGGGCGCAAATTAGTGGAGCGATTAATCCAAGAGGGACATCATGTCACGGTTATGACCCGCGGGAGTAATCCATTCGGCGATAAAGTGGAACATATGACAGCGGACCGTTTGAAGAAGGAGGAATTATCACAGAAGGTTGAAGGGCGTCATTTCGATCTCGTATATGATAATATTTGTTACTCTTCAAATGATGCTTATTCTTTTTGTGAGGTATTTAACGGCATGATTGGCTGAAGCCGTTAGTCGAAGCTATTGCAGTTAATAACAAATAGGCTCTGATACACAGAAAATGGGGGGAATAAATTGTTTAGTTATTATGGCCGTCTAAGCACGGAACTTTATAATTTAACAAAGCCTGTTGGTCATTCGATCAATGGGGATATTGAGTACTATCTTGATAGACTAGAAGGAACAAAGGGGAAGGTGCTTGAAGCAGCAGTAGGCTCAGGTCGTTTTTTAATTCCTTTATTAGAGAAGGGGTATATTGTAGATGGGATTGACTATTCGCCGGAAATGTTGGATTCCTGCCGTGAACACTGCAAAGAAAGGGACTTGAACCCCAGTCTTTATGAAGGAAATCTAGCTGATTTTTCATTGCCTTCAACCTACGAAGCGATTGTCATACCGACAGGTTCCTTTTGTTTAATTGAGAAATTGGCAGACGCGAAAGCTGCGTTGAAGTGCTTTTATGACCATTTGGCTCCTAATGGACGCGTGATCATTGACCTTGGAATACCCGGTCATTGGCGTACAGGCGAAATCACTACTTCCACTTTTCCTCTTTCTCAGGAGGAAGGCCTTTTATTAGAAAATAAATCAGTGGAAATCAATTGGGTGGATCAATACACTCTTTCATATTTAAAATATGAAAAGTGGCAAAAAGGCAAGTTAGTGGATACAGAACTACAAAAGTTTGTCCTTCGCTGGTATGGGATCGAGGAATTTAAGCTTATATTAAAAAGTATCGGTTTTTCGGAAATCACTTGCTCTGCAGAATACAATTACAAGAAGGAGCCAACCAAAGAGACTCAACTGGTGACGTTCGAGGCTGTGAAAAAATAGTTTTGTTCAATGATGGGCATATTAGTGCCGTGTGCGCGCATAAATCGGGTGAATTCGTGCATAAACCGATGATCTGCGCGCATAAATCCAACATTGCAATTAAACTTACTTGGCTTCGATGCATATAATTCTCTCCCTGGTAAAACGAAAATGAGATTCCCCTGGCCAGGAGAATCTCATCATAAGGAAAGACTTTTATTTTGTGAATGATCGGGTAAATAAATTTTTTTGCCAATCAAAACAACCTGCAAATCTCGAAAAATTGATTGCTGCTAAACAGATAAAAGGCCAAGCTTTCTAAAATACGCTTTTGGACTTAATCAACCAAAGAGACAATAGCCAGAATCCATACAGCTGCCACGAGAAATAAAAACCACCAGCCCATAAATTTGATCAACCTTTTTATAAATGGGTTTTCAGGCCTTTCCTTTGAAAAAGAGCTTATCTTTAACACGCTGTCTGCATGCTGCAGCAGCATATAAGAAAATGATCCGAAGATGAGAGAAACCAATATTGCAACAACAAACAGTTCCACTCTTTCACTCCTTTTTGGCAGTGACATTTCTTGTAAATAATTATAGACAGCAAGCTCCTGGCTATGACGTATAGGAAGAGAATGAAGTCATGAGCTGATACTTATGAATGAGCTTATCCAGTTCTTTGCTATATTTTAAGGTTTGGTCATCGTTAAGACCATTACGCAGTCCTGTTAAGATCATTAAATCCCTAATATGATTGATTTGGTTAATTAATTCATTTGCTTCTTTTTGTATGATCATCTCCAACACTCCAAACGACCAGATTTATTTCTTGGAAAGTTAAACCAGAGGATATTATACAACTTTATGACATTAAAAGGAATGTTTTTGCTGGATTTTACAAAAATTATTATTGTTATTAAGCTAAAAATGAAGCGGACGCTAGTAGGCTTTCTTAAAGGGCCGCTTAGGAAAGAACAAATGAATGTGCGCAAAAGAGGGGCAAGATACAGACTCATTTGGAGGTGTGGGGATGGGGAGGAACATTCATTTTGGTGAAGAAAGGCTTACGCTGACTTTAACGGGTATAACAAGCTTTTTTGCTTTCAAGCGGAAGATTCATATACCATACAATAGAATTAAAAGTATAGTAGTTGATGATTTTCAAGCGCCCCGATGGATGCTCAGGATGCCAGGCACGTCCATTTCTTTCTTAAATATTTATGAAGGCAGCTTCAAATATGCAAATGAATGGTATTTTCTTTCGTTCGAACAAAACAGATCTTTACTAATTATGGAGCTGGAAGGGCATGAAAGGTATCAATATGTTGTTTTTCAAATGGAACATCCAACCGAGGCAGCTGCAGAGATCAAGGGACGCATGCATGCTTTTAGCCAATAAGCGCATAAAAAGAATAAAGCTATTTTCTACTATCCAATCAGACGGGCGGCGGCCTGTCTTTTTTATTAGGGAGCAGGTAAAACCAGCTGAGTAAAAGGATAATCTTTTATGTAAAAGAGCCATCCTCCAATCAATAGGGTAAAGATGGCCCTTGTCCTTGTTTATAATAAGGAGAGTCTGTTAGTTAATAGCACTCCCTGCGTAACTGCGCTTTTCGTACCCGGCAGTCTAAGGATGATTCCGGTGCTCCTTATTGATTCATCATTTTAATTTCATCATGGCACCAAAATAGTGCGAGGCAGTGGCAAATGCAATAAACGCGCATAGTTCGCTGATTTCCTCCTCAGTGAAGCACTCTCTCAATAGAGTGAAGGCTGAATCCGGTATATTGCCCTTTTGCTTCAGAAATACTTCTGCAAATCCTGCTGCCATCGAAATTTTTTCAGTAAACTTACCGGGTTCAGGCTTTCCTTTTGCTTTACAATATTCACAGCCATTGCCTTGTGCCAAAGTCCGCCTCACTTGTTCTTTTAACGCAGAGGGCAGCCACCCGTCTTTTTCTAATATATCTCCTAAATGAACCCATGCTTCCATTACTTGTTGGTTATGGCCTAAAAGTCGCTGGAAAGGTGTTTTTCCAAACTCTGATTCAATAATAGTTGCCATTGAATGAACCTCCTTGCTATATTCGATATAAATTAATTATAAAACATAAGAAGGTCTATTCCCATTAAATTACAAATGAATAAACGGATCATACTTTTGAGTTTTAATGAATAAAGGAGAATTTTCTTTAAAAATGAAAATTGATGAGATCGATAAAAAAATAATAAATGAACTTTATCATAATAGCCGCTTATCAATGAGCGAGCTGGGGAGGAGAGTAAATTTATCTTCTCCATCCGTAACGGAAAGAGTAAGGCAAATGGAGTCGTTTGGGCTAATTAAAAAATATACAGTAGAGGTGGATTATGCGAAACTAGGCTTGCCTATACAATGCATCATCGAGGCCACAGTGAAAAACGGCGACTATGACTCTTTTAAACGTTTGATAGCGAAGGTTCCAAATGTAGAGTTTTGTTACCGGGTGGCGGGGGATGCTTGTTATATGCTGAAAATGCATTTTAAAACTTTTGCTGAAGCGGAAGAGTTCATAGATAGTGTCAGCCCGCTTGCGCAAACGGTCACGCATTTTATTTTTTCAAAAGTCCAAACTCATGCAAGTTTTGAAGCGGATTGATGGATGCCCCGTTCTGTGAGAGGGAAGAAAGGGACAAAAAGCATAAAGCCGGCGGATGTCTATGTCTTTAAAAGACAGATACCCGCCGGCTGTCGCAGACGATCGTTTCAGCCTAACCTTTTAATGTCATAGAAATGCGGCAAAATAAATCAACATTTAGTCTGTTTTAAGCCGGGAATACACGCTGAGATCAATAAACGTTTCTTTTACTTTTTCGCATTGTCTTAAAGTCCCCTCGAAGGTAAAGTTGAGCTTTTCCAGCACTTTAATAGAGTTTAGGTTTTCCGGCTCTACTTTTGCTTCAATTCTATGAAGGTTCAAAGAGTTGAATGCATACTCTACCAGGGATAAGATAGCTTCGGGCGCATATCCATTCCCCCAGTGCGCTTTCGCTATATCGTAGCCGATCTCGGCCTTGGCGTTCTGAAAATCGAGGGAATTATATCCGCATGAACCGATAATGCGATTAGATGTCAATTCAATGATTGAGAAACGAATCGCTTGGTTATCTTTAGACAATGCATCCAGGTAAGTGATGATTTCTTTTGCTTGGTCTTCATTTGTGAAGCGATCGATATTCATAAACCTCGTCACATCAGGATCAGACCATATGTCAAACAAGCTGGATGAATCCGCGACAGTCATTTTTCTTAAGTGCAGCCTTTGGGTATACAAATTTTTAATCAATACTTTTACCTCCAGTTGAGTTTTTTGGATGAGTTAAAAATATTGATATCTGCGCATAGTTCAGTCCCTTCTGTTTTCGGATTCACCATTATTATACAGCTTTTGAATGGTTAGTCATATACATGCATCCAGAAAGTTCGAAAAGGTTTCAATGGAAGTTTATGTCGCCTTTCTTCATTTCAAGTATAATGACAGTAACTAGCCTTCTATCATTTTAGCTGACAGAAGGCTGTCGTACTTATTAAGAGAAAGTTAACTGACTTGATTATCGCTGTGCCAATTTTAAGAATGTGAAAAGCAAACTAATCGAAAGGTTAGGACGCAAAGCCGACGGGTCTAAAATCAAATGGATTAGGACGGCTGGGCTGCCTCTAACATGAGAGGGAGGAACAAATGATTAACACAAGCACGCAATTATTGGATCAAGCCATGGTTTTGGCAGCATTAGAATCAAATTTAGCAATGATAGAGTTTAATTTAAACAGAGAGGTTATCTGGGTAAACGAAAATTTTGCTAAAACTTTAGGCTATACAGTGGATGAGATGAAAAACATGCAGCACAAGCAATTTTGTACAGTTGAGTTCAGGAACAGCGGAAAATATGAAGAACTATGGAATAACCTGAGAAGAGGAGTGAAGTTCCAAGAAAAAATTGAAAGGATTGGGAAGGGAAAAAATATCATTTGGCTCGAAGCCACTTATATTCCCATCCTGAATGAACAAGGCAAAGTAGAGGCAGTGCTTAAAATGGCTACCGATATTACAGACCGTGAAAAGAGCACGAAAAAGATTATTGCCCAATTAAAAGAGATGCCGGCAGAATTGGTCAATATAGTGGTAGCGAATTCTAATGAAAAAATACAAGCAGTTGAGTCGTTAAAAGAGCAAACAAAATTAATAAGTGAAATCTCTAAAATTATACGCAATGTTTCTTCGCAAACGAATATGCTGGCACTAAATGCCGCTATTGAAGCTGCCCGCGTGGGAGAACATGGGAGAGGCTTTAAGGTAGTGGCTGATGAAGTGCGGAAACTAGCCGGCAATGTGGATCAGGCAATTAAAAATGTGGATTTAAATATAGAGAACATAACAAAAGAAGTAGAAAAGGTTAGCAAAATAACGGATGATTTGCAACAAACCATTATGAGAACCCAATCTGAATTCAATAAGAGGATTAGAGAATTTGAGGATGTTGCTAAATAAACTTCTGAAATCAAAACAGATGGAGAAAAAGGGGAGCTCTTAGCCTGTTTGGAATGAAGATAACAACTTGAAGCCGTGCCCGCGAAACGTATAACGAAGAATTTTTTAATGATTCGGCCAAAAATGAGTCTTTTGTATTAAGAATATTTTCTTAAAACCGATAATTATAGGGAAAAAGGCAAACTTATTGAAAGATAAGGACGCAAAGCTGCGGGTCTAAGGTGGACAACACTAAGATAGCCGGGCTGCCAGATAGGAATTCCCTATTTGGTAACTATACGTTAAAGGTAGGGACTCATGATGCAAGACGAAGAATTAAAAAGCAGCATTAAAAAATTTTATGCCTTAATGGAAACTAGTCCGGATACCCCTGACTCAGCGTTTGATTTCATTGTTTTCTTACGGTCATTTGTCAGGACAAGATCTTGTTCTATTCTTCCGACTACTGAGTTAATGACTGTTCTTAAAGTCAATAAACCAGCCGTCTTTTTTTCATTAAGACAAATGTCCGAGCAGAATGAGATCATTCGTTTCTTAGTCGGCTTATCTACAGATTTTGAAGCGGCCGAGCAAAAGCTGAAGGGGCTGCTCAAGGATGAACCCTGTTGATTGATAAGCTGGAACTTTGATCGATCCGTTATATAAAAGGTTTCAATTAATGAAAACTGAACGCTCAGGTGCATGTGGTCAAGCGAGCTTTATAAGCAGACAGGAAGTCCCTCTCATGTGAGAGGGACTTGTTTTATTGCCTATTAGATTGGACTCTCTTTTTTATAAGTATATTTTACTAGTAAGGATGGCAATGAAAAAGAAAAATTAGCAGGAATTTCTAAAGTTGATGAAGAAATAGTCCTGCGGAGGGATGAAAATATGGATTTAAAGCAAATAAAAACGTATGAGCAATTGGATCATTTTTTGTTTGAACACGAGGTAGAGCTTACATGCAAAAAGAAGGGAATTAGGGTGACGGGAATAGACCCCGGAAAAGACGGTCAGCTGACGTTTACATTGAGTAACGGCTCAAAAATAGAATGCTTGGCAGCAGAAATGAAAGAATACTTGAAAGCGATTCCGTTGATTAAAGGATAAAGCCGCTGCTTTTTTAGAATAGTCTTTGATAACGGGATAAATCGAACACCTCCAAGCTGTATTGGAGCATACAATACAGCTTGGAGGTGTTTTTCAAGGGTATATTAAACGTGAGGCCATTAGCAGAGGAGGATAAACATCTTTTGGCGAAATGGCTTTCAAATCCACGCGTTCTGGAGTTTTATAAAGGGCGGAACCATTCTTTTGACAATGAAGTTTTTTACGCCTTTGAGGAGGTGAAGCGCATGGCAGAATTGAAAGGTAAGGAAATCGGATATATTCGGTTTTATCCGCCACCGGGGACTACAATAGCTTTAAGGTGCTATGAAACGTGCAGTTTTAAAACAATTCGAGTGTTTCCTAAACATGAACTTCATGAGGGGGGAATATCGAGACGGCTGGTTAATGGAATTGAAAAACTGAAAGCGAGCGTTGAGGCGAAGCGGATTACGAACAGTTTTCATCCTCGGCAGAGATGGCAGTTCCCAGGAGCAAGATGTCTTGATAAATTTCTTCCTTTAAAGATTCTTCTGGGCATCGATAATAATCATCTATCAATTCGCCTAACTCTTTTATAAAAATTGACAATTCAGTATCAGAAATCATGGGAATCCCTCTTCGAATAACTATATTTGTAAGTCTATCTTACTAGTTATTTTGATATAATTCAACTAAAAGAAGGGTTTCGCGGCAAACATAAGCTCCACAAATAATGCTGAAAGGCCTCCTGAAATTTTGGCCTTATTCCAAGCGGGTGCTTTTCACTCTTCTGCCTTGTTCACTGAATGCGTTTGGATAAAAACAGTCATCCCTCAATTTCCCGGAACCCATTTTTAAATAAAATAGTTCAGCAGGTATTCGATGGAGAAGAGAAACATAAGTGGTTGATCAGGGGGTTAAGCAAGACAAAAATAGCTGTAGGAGGGGGATTAGATGGAACGAGACGGGTATGTATCACTCTGGACAGGGACGTTTAAAACAAATGCTGACCTTCAGCAGTATCTTCTCATCTCTTATAATGAAGATGGAGACGCTGTTCCGTCGGAATTTGAAGAAGATGTTCAACTTGCTTATTATGATGAGGATTTTATGGAAGCTGAGTTTTTTGAAGAGACAATCAATCATCTTGCGGCGCTGCTAGAGGGGTGTTCATACGATGATGCCGTGATTCCTGGTTTTACTGAGCTGCAAGGGGAAACTTTGAACGATGGCGTCAATAGCTTTATCTTACTGTACGATTTTCAATACAGAGAGAAGCAGCCAAACGCTTTGAACCGCGTGCAGTATATAGGGAGTATCAGATATAAATAGTTTTTTCTTAATCATGCGCATGCAAAAGACGCTTCACTCCTTAATTATGTTATATTTAAAAAAGAATACATAGAGGGGGCAGTGAACCTATGAAAATGTCTATCACAAGAGGGCTGGCAGAATTAAAGCTTTTAGATAAACGCATCCAATCGACGATGAAGTCAACGCCATTTATTAGCTATGCTGTCGGAGATAAGCCAGTCAGCGGCTTTGCTGCAACAAAAGAATTTGAGGAAAAGGCCAAGTCAACTTATCAATCAACATTGGACTTGATTAAGCGGCGCAACGCTATTAAATCTGCGATCGTGTTGTCTAATGCCATGACGCATGTAGAGGTGGCCGGTGAAAAATACACCGTAGCTGAAGCGATAGAGCGGAAAACATCCATCCAATATGAGCAGCGGCTGCTGGAAAAGATGAAGCAGGAGTTTGCTGCTGCAACCAGAGAGGTCGAACAAATTAATGACGATGTGAAGCAGCAGCTTGACCATCAGCTGGAAGTGCTATATGGCCGTGAAGCGAAGCTGAAGGTGGAAGAAAGCAACGAATTAACGAAAAGCTACCGTGAAAAACACGAGGCGAAAGTGATCGATCCGCTAAAGCTCCGTGATAAATATGAAAAGCTTGAAAAACAGATTGACGAATTTCTGGCAGAGGTTGATTTTGTATTGTCTACTTCAAATACATTGACAGAGATTGAAGTTCCTGAGTAAATAAATAGAAGGTTAGTTAGTCGAAAATCAATAAAACTGAACAGGTGCTGGCGGCTTTGACCTTACAGCCGCTAACTCTTACTGTAATCAAATATAGTGATCATTTTGGGTGGGAAATCTCCCGCGACGGTAAAAGCTCAAAGCTTAAAGCTCAAAGCTGAAAGTTCAAGAGTCAAACTTCTTTTTGCTCAAAGATCAAGCTTCAAAGTTGATACGTTCGATAAAATCCATGAGAACGGCTTATACGGCGGTTGTTCATCGGCCGGATTGATTGCCGCATGGCTGACTAGCTAACAAGTACATACAAAAGAAAAAGCATCCTTTGGGGTGCTTTTTCTTTTGCAAGGGCGGATGGCTGGCAACTAAAAAGCTGGCAGCGAGCAATCTGCCAGCTCAGTTTAAATAATTTTCTTCATGCCGCACTTCCGGCATTCGCGGAGGAAAATACCGTCTTTCATGGAACTTTTAAACTGCGCATTTCCGCAGTTATCACAACGGCCGGCAATGACATCTGGATGCTCTCTGTAGTCATAAATCATTGTTAAGTCATACTCTTTCTTTTCTTCCATGATGTTCACCTTTCTCTTGAAGTCCTGTGATTATTTTACCATGGAAAAAACGAAGGAGAAATGCTTGTTTTCTAATGCTAAGGGCACGAGACCGGCAAAGGAGGGAAGAAGGCAATCGGAGACTCTGTGACTTGCGTCTTCGCTGCAGCGTTTGCAACTCAAGCTGCCGTTAAAAAAGGGAAAGTTCCTTTAAGGAGGATGACGAATCTAAATTCATTTACAAATTACTTCAATAAATTATAATTAAATTAGAACGATCGTTCAAAAGTGCCGCAGTTTTCAATTGAGTTAAAACGTCTGTTTCACTGGAAGAAAGGGGCAGAGTGTTGACTAAAAGGCGTTACGATAGTGAAAAGGTGAAAAAAGAGATTATGGAAAGCGCATTATTGTTATTTTCACAAAATGGATATAATCAAACGTCCGTTGCAGACCTCTCCAAAGCTTCAGGCTACAGTAAAGGGCATATTTATTATCATTTTCAAAATAAGGAAAAGCTGTTTGTCTTGTTAGCCAGAAAAACTATAGAGGAGTGGCAGGAGAAATGGATAAGAAAAGCGACTGCTTACTCTTCCGCAACAGAGAAACTATATGGAATGGCGAGGCATGTTCTTTATAATTACCAGACACCTCTCTTAAAGTCGGGGCGGGAGCTGGCGTCCAACCCGGATGCTAGTTCAGACTTGGTAAAAGAATTATATAATTTATCGATTGTTCCAAAGAATGCGTACCGGGCCATTTTGCAGGAAGGAATGGATAATGGAGAATTTGCTATTGAGAACATGGATGAATCGGCTATCTTACTTGAAGCTTGGCTAAGAGGATTATGCCAGCTCACCAGCATTCAGGAATTAAGTGAGCTTGAACCTCTTCTTAATAAGGCACTAACTATTTTTTTAAGATCCATCAGAAAGGGCGACACTTGAACGTGAGTGAACAGGAGTCATCCCGGAGGAGCCTGGTGAGAGGGAAGAAATCAGTAAAAAAAGAGTGTTATGTACATTTGTAAATAAAAAATATTAGAAGCGAGGGGTTTGATGAGTGCAATCAAAAAAAACAGCCCGAATCAATTAAAAATTATTGCTCGGGCATTCATAGTCATTCTTGGGGGAGTGATCGCCGCCTATGGGCTAGAAACGGTATTAATTCCAAACAACGTATCTGACGGAGGCGTGACGGGTCTAAGCATCGTCGGCTCGCAGCTATTCGGATTGCCGTTGGGCGTCCTCATTGCCATTATGAATATCCCCTTTATTTGGTTAGGGTATCAGCAAATTGGGAAAAGCTTTGCGATTTATTCGACTATCGGCATTGCTTCACTGGCTGCCAGCACCAGCCTTATGCATCACATCCCGGCTATTATTGAAGGAGATACGTTGTTGGTTACTGTTGTCGGCGGGATTATTCTCGGTTTTGGAATGGGGCTGGCCTTGCGGAATGGGGGCGCATTAGATGGAATCGATATGCTAGCGGTGCTGCTCTCTCGAAAATTGCCGTTTGGGACAAGTGATCTCATTCTTTTTTTAAACCTGTTTGTATTTATTTTCGTATCATTTGTGTTTGGCCTGCAAGGAGCCATCCTCTCAGCCATTGCTTATTTTATTGCTTCTAAGGTGATTCACATCGTGGAAGAGGGCTTAAGCGGTTCTAAAACCTTTAAGATTATTACGACTCAGCCGGAAATAATGGTGGAGACGATTCGCGATCGTTTAGGCCGGGGAGCAACATATAATGAAGTTTACGGCGGTTATTCCCATGAGAAATTTATAGAAATCACCTGCGTGATTAATCGATTAGAAGAAAGTAAAATGAAGGAAATCATTAACGAAATTGACGAAACTGCTTTTGTGACCGTATATGACACAGCAGAGGTAAAGGGCGGCAATTTCAGAAAGCGCAACATCCATTAAATGAAAATCAGCAAACAGAGGACAAGATGAAACGTGGCGGCAGCTGCCAAGCTGCTGCGATGATTTCAGCCCTGAGCTTATGAGATTGTAAGGGCGCTGGCCAGCATTGTCATAGAAAAAGACCCTTATTTTAAGAATAGTGCTGCGATGATTGCACCTATTATAATCGCCAAGAGAAGTATGCCAGTCCCTTTCCAGCCTAAGCTGCCTAACCAATCGGCAAGAAATCCGGTTTCAGCCCTGTTAAATGCATCGTTCATATTTCCAATAGGGTTTCTTTTTAATTCCTCTTGTCTCAGTCGTTCTCTTTTTCTTTCAGGCATTTCTCTGTCTTCCCTCATTTTCCCGCCTCCACCTTCTATGATTTTCCTCTTTTTTAAACAAAATTAGCTTTAAAGAGATGACAACAAGGTTGTCACATTGCGTGATGTCCTTGAACGATTAAATAGCGAACATGCGAAAAGAGAGCTTTAAATACGCATGGTTACAGGATAGGTTTGATTAACATATTTCAGACTGAGCAACGGTTTTTCACTCTAATTATTTACCTTCTAATTTACTTTTTTGTTAATTTTTTGTAACATTTTTATGTAATACTCTTAAAAAATAAGGAGGGAAACGATGGGAACTATCGTTGGGATAGCGCTTATACTAATTGTATTTTTCGCCAGCAGCCTAATTGAAAAGCATCTAAAGGCCATTAAAGATCAAAATGACACGATGATTAAGCTATTGGATGAAATAAATAGGAAATCTTAATTTTAAAATCAGGAGCAGAGCGGAGTGAAAAAAGAGGCACTTATATGGCCAGCTGGGCTGCTGCTAATATTCATATGTCCACTCCTTTATTTTCATTTGTTAGAGTTCGTTTTCGTAAGATGACAATTTCCGCATGTTTGTATCGTCAATTTCAACACCTTCCTGAAGATTATCTTGTTTGTCCTATCACCTGCCGGACTACTGATTTTTATGCTTTAATAACAGTATGATTTTATCCAGCTTTTTATTTATTTCATCTAATTGGTCTGTTTTTTCAGCAGAACGATTTAGTATATGCCGTATAAATAAGATAAACGAAAGGGCTCCGGAAATAAATACTATCCCTATTAAGACAAGCTGTGTGATAAAAGCACCCATCAATAATCCTCCAATCATTGTTTGTATAACTATACCATGTTTTACATAAGATGGGGCAAGCCGCATGGATGCAAAAGGAGCTCTGAACATAACGAATAGTGTAAACAAGTATGTCCCTCTTTAATGATAGAGGGACATTATGTTAGTAGAGCGGTTCGCGGTTCTGGCAGGGAGGAAACTCATTAATATCTTGAATCAGGCGGTAATCATACTGTTTTAGCGCGAATTGAGTTTTATACAAATATTCAATGACAAACACTTTTCCGCCGGCTACACGGCATAGAATGCCTGAAGTTCCTTGACCGTTAGCGAATGAGATTCCTACGGGCTGACCAATCAACCGCCTCACTTTATTTTGCCATGGCATGTTGATCACTCCTTTACGGCAGTTTATGTAGACCATTACGTTAAGTGCCTATCAAGCTGGCTGTTTTTTCTGAAGAGCCACGATGCTTTGCGGAAATTGGATGAAGGAAGTACAAGCCTGTGCCGGGTAAAGAAAAAGGATGGGTGAATATAGACTGTTTGATAGTGAACAGACATAGAAACTCCCCTGAATAAGGACTTTTTAACTTGTCCTTAGTCGGGGGAGTTTATGATTGATTCTTTTTCGTTCGTTTAAAAGATCGATTTCCACAACAAGATGGCCCAATTTTCTTTTTCAACAGATTCACCGGCGATGAGGTCAATGGTCGCTTGCTTTTTCAAATCGGGGGTTAAGTATTGTTCGTTTGGGCCAGTGAGCTCCATGGTGCCTAATTTTTGGCCTTTTTTAATGGGAGCAACAAGCCTTTCTTCGTTAAGGTGTAATTTTCCTTTAATGGCTTGATCAGCTGCTTTCGGTGTCATGACACATGATGGGCCAGCTGCATCAAGGGAGACCTTTTCTTTTTTGCCGTCTTTAACAGCGGGCTTTTGTTCTTTTGCTAATAAGTAATCAGCCGGTTGTACAGGTTTGCATTCCCACTGCTTAAAGCCATAATCAAGCAATTTTTTTGTTTCCATGAACCGTGCTTTGGAAGAAGGTTTCCCTTCTTTATTTTCGGCGCCGATCACGACGGAGATCAGTTCTCTGTCACCGCGCTTCGCATGGGCAGTGAAACCAAAGCCTGCTGCTTCATTTCTGCCCGTTTTCATCCCGAGAATGCCTTCATAAGAATATTTCCCGCCGGGCAGCATTTCATTCGTATTGATCATCTCAATCGCCTGGCTGTCAGTTACATAAAAGGCCTTCTTCTTTATTGTTTCAACAGCTAGTTCTTTAGGGAACTCCTTTGTCAGATGATAAGCGAGCAGAGCAAGATCCTTGGCGGACATGTGATTTTCGTCATTAGGCTTTGTCCCTTGTACTTCATAGGGATGAATGTCTTGATTGTTTAAGCCAGATGTGTTGACAAAATGAGAGTGGCTTAGCTTCAGTTGCTTAGCTGTGTCATTCATCATTTGAACGAACTGCTGATCCGTCTTGCCAGCCATTTCCCCGAGTGCCCGGCTGGAGGCATTGGCAGAAACTATCATCATGGAATCGTATAGCTCCTTCAATGTATATTCCTCTCCTTCATAAAGAGGAATATTGCTTAGTCCAGCTTTCGTTGATAAAGCCTGGTCAATTGTTTTGGCTTTATATACGTCATTCCAAGAAAGTTTCCCTGTTTTTATTTGTTCAAGAACAATGTACTGAGTCATCATTTTTGACATACTGGCAATAGGGAGGGATTGATCAGCGTTTTTGTGGTATAGAATTTTCCCTGTTTTGACATCAATTAGAATAGCGGCCTTCGCGCGGACATCGAAAGGAGTGTTCGCAAAGGACGATTTTGGCAGCATGACTATCATTAAAATCATGCATAGGAAAATGGAGAACCATTTTCTATAGTGTTGCTTCATTTCGTTCACTCTCCTTAGCTGCATATCTAGCAAAAGTCATTATAACACAGAGAATGATCTTGAAAAGGACCGGATGAGCAATCAGCTGTTTTGCTGAATAACCGCGGGCAAGAGGCAGAGGATTTTAAAAATAGATGTTGCCTGTTTGCCTATAATGACAATTGCTGATTTACGGCCCGTTCAAATATTTGAAACATTTTCCCCTTCCCATGCGTATGTTTAATAGACAACTTTTGAAAGGAGCTCATCATGGGGAGCATTTTTTTATTTTCACTTATTATTGGTTTGATATCTGCCCTGATTCTTGTACCTGTTTTTCCGAATAAAACCGAAGGCAAGCAGCCGGTTAGGGGGTTTCTGATAGGAGCCGCTGTTGTGCTTGTTTCTGCTGTGTTTGGTTTTTACTACCTGACGAACCTAGACTATAATGTCGCATCGGTCTGGCCGTTATTGATCATTGTGTCGGCAGCCGGCGCAGTGTTTTCGGTGGGGACAGAGCGACTAGTGAAGGCTGGTCTCTTTGTTGTAAGTTTAGCAGTAGGAGGCTATTTCCTAACGGCCTTTGTATTCAATGCAGATGAAAAGTTTGAAACAGCTAAAATGGCAGAGAAGGTAGAGATTAAATCGTTCGATGAGAAGGAAACACCAGCCAGTGTTCCGCCAAAATTCGCGCGCAATAAAATGAAGAAAGCCTTTGGACAGGTGCCGAATACGAGCTATTACGAGCTTGGAAGTCTGCAAGTGCAAAAGGTCAATGGGGAATATGTGTATATTGCGCCAGTGGAGTTTTCGGGTTTTTTCAAGTGGCTAAATGGAGATAAAGTACCCGGTTATTTTACTATCAGCGCCACTGATTCCTCGGCAAACCCCAAGTTTGTGAAGGCGGATATGGCCTATACACCGTCTGCTTACTTTAATAAAAATATTGAGCGCCACATCCGTATGAAGTATCCGAAGCGCATTTTCTACGGGGAGCCGCAATTAGAGGTTGATGATCAAGGAAAGCCGCACTATATCCGGACATATGGCGAATTTGTTTCAGCGCGCAACGGATTTAAAGCGCAAGGAATAGTGTCAGTTAATCCGAAAACGGGGGCAACGAAAGCGTATGCGCTCTCTGAGATTCCAGATTTTATTGATGGAGCGATTTCACCTGAAACAGTGAGTCTTCAAAACAGTTATTACGGAAATTATATTCATGGATTTTGGAACAGCAAATTCGGCAAGTCAGACGTAAAGCTTCCTTCTGATGAAGGAACAGAGGCCAACGTCAGTCCGGTTTTTAATGAGAAGGGTGAAATGTATTACTTCACTGATTTTACAAGCCCAAAAGAAGGGGTGGATTCCATGCTGGGGTACTCGCTGACCAATGCCAGAACGGGAAAAGCCACTTATTACACAGGGAACCTGGAAGAGTCGTATATGGACTCACAAGGAGCGCTGCAAATTATCGAAAAGAAATTTATTGAGAAGAAATGGAAAGGGCAAATGCCGATTCTGTATAATTTTTATGGGGAAGCCAGCTGGCTAACACCCGTACTGGATAGCAACGGCTTTTTGCAAAATTACTTTATTGTGTCTGCTGCTAATCCGGAAATTTCGGTATCAGGAACAACGCCAAATGAGGCGTTAAGGCAATATAAAACAGCGCTGCAAAGAGGCGGGGGCACAGTTGACGGCAGCTCGAAAGCCGAAGAGAAGAAAGTCAGCGGAAAGGTATTAAGGGTGTACAAAGAGAAATCCGGCGACTTTACGCTTGTTTCCTTCTTATTAGAGAACCGCCAGAGCTATGTTGTTTCTTCTGAAAACGCTCCTGTTGCGATCTACTTGCAGGAAGGCGATCAGGTAAGCGTGACCTATTTAGAGACTGGAGAACAATTCTTGCCTGTTAAAGAGCTGAAGGTTAAAGGGTTATAATAAACCATTGAAACAATAACTAACAGTGTGAAAAAGCCGGGCCGACTCGAAAAGTCATGTTTCATCAGCTTGCGGGTCAGCTCCGGCTTCTTGCTGCGGACTGACTTAATTTATAAGGATCACGGCACGGGAAGGTGAACTATTCACCTTCCTGTTTGTCGATCACTGCCTCTATTTGACGAACCAGATGATTTTCTGGTACAAGCTGGTCGAGAGCGATCTGATCTATTTGGTCCTGTTGGATGGGATGGTGTTTCGAACGCTTCTTCCTCACCTCAATCGTTTTGTACGGCTGTCCTGCTTCTATAGCCTTTCTTGATTGAAATGGAAGGCGCGCAGACTCCAGCGGGATTAGCGGGACAGGGGAGACCCCGCAGGCGCTTTGGCGCTGAGGAGGCTCACCGCCCGCCCCGCGGAAAGCGAAGCGTCCTGGAATGGAGAGCAACAGCCCCATCTACAAGAAAATTAAAAAGCCTGTAGATACAATTCAATTTTCATTGAGTTTGTCTACAGGCTGGAAGATGAACTATTCACCTTCTTTTTTAGTTGTTCCCTGAGCTGGCAGGATGGGCAAAACAGTAGAATACTTGATTTCCCTTAATGATAAATTTGTTTGGATTCTAGATATCCCCAGCTTATTTAACCTTCTGATGAAAACGTCTAATTCCTTTCTATCTCTGATAGCCGCTTTTAAAAGATAGTCATGTTCCCCTGTTAAGCAATGGCATTCCAGTATTTCCGGCATGGATTTTAAGGCATGTTCTAAGTCCTCTAATTGCTTTTCCTGATGCAGATTCGTACTGATTAAGATGTAGCAAAGCAGATCAAAATTCAGCTTTTCTTGATTTAATATTGCAACCTGTGCATCGATAAACCCTTCATTCTCCAGCCGCTTGATTCGCATATGTGTGGCTGGCGGTGAAAGACGAATGCGCCTGGCTATTTCAGCATTGCTTAAACTGGCGTTTCTTTGAAGGATATCTAATAGTTGAAGGTCAATATCATCTAAAGCTTTTTGCTCGTAAAATGGCATGTTATCGGCCCCTTTTGTTTATTCAAAAAAATGCCCTTATTTTTCCCTCGGAATGAACATTATTTTGTAAATATCGTTCATGACCTTACATTGTTTTAAATTATTTGTATCAATAGTTTTTTTATTTTGCAAATGAGTTCAAGGTGTTAACATTATTATAACATTACTTGTATTTAGCATAAAAGTGTTTAACAAAGGAGTTCTATGAGACATGAAAGATAGAAAAGGTTTTTATGTTTTTTTAATGCTTTTAACAAGCTTTCTATGGGGCGGGAATTTTGTAGTAAGCAAATCACTAGTTTCTCATGCTTCACCGTTAACCTTGACGAGCTTAAGATGGTTGATTGCTATTGTTTTGCTTTTACCGATGGTGTGGCGAACAGAAAGAAGAATCCTCCCTCCGCGCAAGGCTATTTTGCCCTTGGTTTTAATGGGAATCACAGGAGTGGTCCTATTTAATATTTTTCAATTTTTAGCACTAGAGCGAACTGCTTCCAATAACGTTGCTTTAATTTCTACATTAATTCCGATTGCGATTGCTGTTTGTTCCTTTATTTTTCTGAAAGAAAGAATGAATGCACTTCAAGTTTCCTCAATGATTCTTTCGCTTTTTGGTGTCCTTCTTGTCCTTTCTAACGGAAATATCAGCCTAATCTTTTCGCTGCAGTTTAATGCGGGGGATTTGTGGATGATAGGGGCGATCAGTGTATGGGGCTTGTATTCTATTCTCAGCAGGTGGGCAATGAAGGAGACCTCATCGCTGATGGCTACTCTGTATTCGGGGGTTTTCGGGCTGCTGATCCTGCTGCCGTTTAATGTGTTTGATTTTGCTATATCCAGCATAGATCAGTCTTTTATTGTGTCTATTCTATATACAGGTGTTGTATCTACCGTAATTTGTATGGTGCTCTGGAATAGTTGCACCCAGAAATTAGGTGCTACAGCAGCGGGTGTTTTCTTAAATTTTAATCCGATATTTACAGTGATTTTATCCTTTTTATTTTTGGGAGAACAACTTTCCGTCATACAAAGTATAGGCGGCTGTCTAGTCGTTGCAGGATGCATTGCTTTCCATCATTTTCAATCGAAAACACCTTTTGTCAGTATAGCCGCAGTGGAGGCAAAATAGCTTTTGGGAATATATTTTTAACGAAACTGCTAGCGGGATGCATCATAATTTGCATTTCTACTCTAGATGCAAATATTTAAACTAGAGAAACGACCATTTAAAAAGGGACAAAAATTGTCCCTTTTTAAATGGATAAATTGGAAGCCTGCTTACTTCTCGCAAGCAATGCCGTCTTTGTCTCTATCAAGCTTCGAATTGGCTTTGTAAAGCTCTGCTGAGACAGTTGGAGCAAATTTAGTTTTGCCGCCTTTATTTTGTACCTTAGCGTCTTTTGCTACGCCGCCTTTATAGGTCTTGTTTAACTCCGTACAGTTTTTATAAGCCTTTGCAGCTGCATCAGCGGACGAAGGGGAGACAGCTGAAACTCCTAACAGTAAAGATGAGGATAGCACAATTGCAGTAATACGTTTCACGATCAATCAGCTCCTTTAAGTGATTTTTTTAGCCTTATAAACAATGAAAAAAGATTTGGGTAAAAATACCGGTGAAATCATATTGGTATATGTAAAAAGTATAGGTATTTTCCTATATTATCTAATATATAAACTCAAAATTCTATATTTATTATTCGACACTTAATGACAATAGACCTAAAATGAACGATTTAAAAAGGCCTATACGATTATTTGGGCAGTTCCTATTTTATTTGCAGGAGATTCAATCAATAGACGGTTTTTTAGTTATTGACAAAACCTTTAACTGCTAGTACTATTAAAATTAAAAATTATTCAAAAATAATTATGGGTATCAAAAAATTTAATATACAGCGAGCTATAATTGCTATGGATCACACTATAGCAGGAGCAGCTTCTGGAGAGACCGCGGAAATTCCGCGGCGCCGAAGGGTTCACAATCTCAGGCAAAAGGACAGAAGAGTATTGGAATATTTATTTGTTGTGCTGACAATAGTTAGTAGGGCAAATATTATTTGTTATACTTATGACCATGAGATTGGATGTCCTCCAATCTCTTTTTTTTATGGGTCTTGATTTATTGCTCATTATTTCACATTCATTGGTTCGCAGACTTCAAGGAGGAGTTACAGGTGGCACAACAAGAATTAAAGAGGGATCTATCCAATCGGCATGTTCAACTCATTGCCATTGGCGGCACGATCGGTACAGGATTATTTTTAGGATCCGGCAAAGCGATACAAATGGCTGGTCCCTCTATCATCTTTGCTTATTTAATTATGGGTATGGCTCTTTTCTTTGTTATGAGGGCACTAGGGGAACTCCTGCTATCGAATGCAGGCTATCAATCCTTAACAGACATTGCCGAGGATTACCTTGGACCATGGGCATCATTTGTAACAGGGTGGACCTACTGGTTTTGTTGGATTATGACCGCTATGGCTGACGTGATTGCCGTTGGTGTATATGTACAATATTGGTTCCATATTCCGCAATGGATTCCTGCCGTGATTTGCTTGCTCATTTTATTAGGGCTTAATCTGTTGACGGTCAAGCTTTTCGGAGAATTGGAGTTTTGGTTTGCTTTAATAAAGGTTATTACTATTCTCGCGTTAATTGCCATTGGAGTCATTTTGCTGATGGCGGGATTTAAGACAGATTCAGGAGCGGTTACGATTCAGAATCTTTGGGAGCATGGAGGGTTGTTTCCAAATGGGATTTCAGGCTTCTTGCTTTCCTTTCAAATGGTCGTATTTGCCTACGTCGGTGTGGAGCTGGTAGGTGTGTCGGCAGCAGAAACATCGAACCCGCAAAAAAACATCCCTTCAGCCATTAATAAAATTCCTTTAAGAATTTTATTTTTCTACGTTGGTGCCTTAATTGTTCTTTTGTGCATCAACCCATGGACAGAACTAAATGCAGCAGAAAGTCCGTTTGTAAAAACATTTAGTTTAATCGGAATTCCGATTGCTGCAGGAATTATTAATTTTGTCGTATTAACTTCAGCCGCTTCCGCTTGTAACAGCGGCATGTTTTCAACTAGCCGGATTTTATATAATTTAAGCAACAGCGATCAGGGGCCAGCCGGTTTTGCAAAGCTGAACAAAAATCACGTACCGCGCAACGCGTTGTTCGTATCGACGCTCGTCATATCAGCGGGGGCTCTCTTGAGTAAACTTATACCGGAACAAGCCTTTGGGATCGTGACGACTATTAGCGCTCTTTGCTTTATTTGGGTGTGGAGCATTATTCTTATTTGCCATTTAAAATATAAGAAAACCCGTCCGCAATTACAGGCAAAGTCAACATTCAAAGCGCCATTCACACCGTTTGTTAATTATGCTGTTCTGACGCTCTTTGCTGCGGTTCTTGTGATTATGCTGGTTTCTGAAGAGACGCGTCCATCCTTATTGCTCACTCCTTTATGGTTTATTCTCTTGTTTATTTTGTACGGAAACAGAAGAAAAAAGGAGAAAAAAGAAGAAGTATAAAGATGGAGCAGCGATGGATGCGCGCCGGAACTCCGCTATGCTAAAAAAAGATGTATGCCGGCTATGTTATTCAGACACAAGGGCAACTTCAAGAAAGCTGTATGTTGGATTTCAAGCAGGTAAATAAGGCTTGTTAAGAAATAAATGGTTTACACTCCCTCGAATAGAGGCAAGCACGCGGCTTTTAAAAATGAATACACTAGTATTGACAAAGCCGGGCTTTTTCGTAAATACAGGGAGGGAGAAGGGCATGCACTATTTTGTAAATAGAGAATCTGCTTATATGATACCAGCTTACACGGTTCCCAATTACTTTTATATCGCGCCAGAACATGCTTATTCGGGCCGGCAAATGGGCAGCTCGCCATTAGTCCTTAATCAAAATAGCCGGCGAAAGGAATGTGTGACGCAAAGAGAAGTTGAATTGATGAGAAATGAGCGTAGCCTTTGGGAGGAGCATGTTGCCTGGACGAGAATGGCCATCATCAGCCTGACGTTTAATCTTCCGGATGTTAACTTTGTGATCGCTCGTCTTTTGAAAAATGCTGGTGACATGGGTGAAATGTTCCGGCCGATTTATGGAGAGCCTGCCGCTAAGACATATGCAGCCTTGATTAAGGAACATCTTCTGGTGGCAGCAGATCTGGTCAAGGCAGCTTTAGCCGGCAACACACAGGCGGCTGAGGCAGCCGAACGAAAATGGTATGCCAATGCAGATCAGATTGCCCTTTTCCTTAATAGTGTGAACAAATTTCTGCCAAAAGAAAAAGTGAGGGAAATGTTCTATCAACATTTAAACTTAACGAAGCAAGAAGCTTTGTATATGATCAATAAAGACTACCAGAAGGATATTGCTGTATATGATGAAATCGAAAAGCAAGCCAGGGAAATGGCGGATATGATTTCAGATGCAATGATCAAGCTCTATCCGGATTTGCAGAGGTAGAGGAGAAAACAGAAGGGATCGTTTTGACAGATATTTTCGAGGGCAGCCGTTTGGTGGATATGAACTCAAACGATGCTTGGAGCAGTAAATAGAAAGAAAACACAAATGAGATATCCCTCGTTTGTGTTCTTTTTATGCTTGTTACTGTACGAGGAGCTACTATGCTCAAGAGGCGGCGGACAAAGGCCGGTGTTGGTGTGAAATAAGAAAGGAGCTGACTTTTATGCGGAAGGCATAGGGGTCAGCTCCTTTTTCCATAAACAGGTTTCCTTTGACCAAGTCAGTCCAAGGCTCGGCTCATGAACAAATCATCAGAAAAGCTTTTTAAGAAAAAACCTTTTCTTCTGTATTCAGCAATTGCAGTGTTTGCTGCAGGGCTTGTTGTTCTTGGTCATTTAGAGGAACCATCGGCAAGCGAACACCGCCGACAGGGACTCCGTTTAAATTCAATGCTGCTTTTACAGGTGATGGACTTGGTGCAGAAAATACCGCTTTGATGATAGGAAGGAGGCTGCGGTGGGCCAGAGCAGCTTCTTGGAGCTTCCCATTCTTAAAGTTTTCAATCATCATCTGCATTTCATTCCCAATAATATGCGAAGCAACTGAGACGACCCCAGTGCCGCCAATTGATAATACTGGCAAGGTCAAGCCATCATCGCCGCTGTACAAAGAAAAATCTTCAGGTGTTTGGCTGATAATTTCGGTCATGGCCTCTAAATTGCCGCTGGCATCTTTAATGGAGACGATATTTGGAATGCTTGACAGGCGAACGACCGTCTCAACAGACATATTGGCAACGCTTCGTCCTGGTATGTTGTACAGCATAACCGGTAATGGCGTGGATTCTGCCACCGCCTTAAAATGTTGATATAGTCCTTCTTGAGATGGCTTGTTATAGTAGGGAACAACAAGCATAATTCCATCGACTCCTGCTCTTTCTGCAAGGTTCGTTAAGTGAATAGAGGCTCTTGTATTATTGGAGCCGGTACCTGCAATGACAGGCACTCTCCCGTTTACAACCTCAACCACAAATTGGAATAACTCAGCTTTTTCTTCTGTCGTTAGCGTAGGGGATTCACCGGTTGTTCCGGCTACCACTAAACCGTCTGTTCCATTATCAATTAAATGATTGATTAAATTTTTGGCGGCATGAAAATCAACCTCCCCATTTTGAGTAAATGGGGTCACCATTGCAGTTAAAATTTGTCCAAAGTTCATTGCTTCTCCACGTCCTTTATTTTTTTTATGCAATAGAGGGAGAAGGGCGCTTCAGTATTCACGCAAAAAAGCAGCAACGAGGCTTCGTTGCTGCAGTAGAAACAATTATGTAGAAAAATTATTTCTGTGCGTAAGATAGCCCTCCATATAGTTTCCTATATGACAGTTCTGTATTTATTCAATAACAGAACCAGCTTCAAGAAAAATGAGATTCTTTTGGCTTCGGCAAATTCCCCTTTTCACAATCCTCATCGGATCTCATTCTCCTCACATTGCGTACTCATGGTCTTTGCGCCTCTATCCTTACTTCAAAAAAAGATTGAAATAAGTAAATATTTAATTAGACTTCATAATATCAGTTTTTTGGCTGAATTGCAATGAAGAGTTGACCATATGTCTAAGTGTTTGAATGAAGTGAAGGGATATAACAATAAAATTATGGTAAAATTCGATAATTATTTATTGTTAAACGATAAATAATAAGCTAAAATCAAGTTTACACTAAATAAGTGAGGTGCTTCTTATGAAAAGTGGTTCAACACTTTTTTTGAAGCTGGCTGTTTTTCTGATTGGAACACCAGTTTTTGCCTTGTGCATATTTTGGCTGCCTTGGATCGTCAATGAAGCAGTGGAACATATTCCGAAGCTGGCTTATTTGCAGTATCCCGCTTTAACAGGCATGTATGTAACAGCCGCAGCGTTTTTTGCTGCACTGTATCAGGCATTCAGGCTTTTGAGCTTTATTGACAGAAACGAAGCTTTCTCAGAATTGTCTGTAAGGTCGTTAAAGAATATAAAATATTGTGCAATTGTCATCAGTGTTTTATATGTATCAGGTATGCCGCTCTTATATCTCGTGGCGGAGGCAGATGATGCGCCGGGTCTCCTTATTCTTGGACTGGTCATTATTTTTGCCTCAACGGTCATCGCCGTCTTTGCGGCTGTTCTCCAAAGACTGTTACAAGAAGCTATTCATATAAAATCAGAAAATGATTTAACGGTCTGAGGTGGAAAACATGGCAATCGTAATTAACATTGATGTGATGCTAGCTAAAAGGAAAATGAGTGTAACGGAACTTTCGGAAAGAGTGGGAATCACAATGGCGAATCTTTCTATATTGAAAAATGGAAAAGCAAAAGCCATTAGATTTTCAACTTTAGAGGCAATTTGCAAAGCGTTAGAATGCCAGCCGGGGGACATTCTGGAATATCGAAGCGAGGAAGAGGAATAGTTTTCATATGGAAAGAAAGATTTCTTTTTCTGGCATTTGATGAGTTAAATTTATAAGAAACTTTGGAGGCTCAATTTATGAGAGCAGTAAAGCAGCTCGTTTATTTTGGTTGGGAGCAGGCTTTGTCATGCTTGTTTCCGGTTGTTATTTTTGCCTCTTTGGCTTTTACACAAATCGTGCCGCTTCCCTTCCTGCCGCGGTATGACTGGCTCCTCATTATCTGTTTGCTGATGCAGTGGGGAATGGTGCGTGCTGGGCTTGAAACGCGGGATGAATTAAAGGTCATCACATTGTTCCACCTGATTGGACTTGCTCTTGAAATTTTCAAGGTACATATGGGTTCCTGGTCTTATCCAGAGGAAGGATATTTCAAAATTTTTGGAGTGCCTTTATACAGCGGGTTCATGTACGCAAGCGTAGCGAGCTATCTTTGTCAGGCTTGGAGGAGACTGGGGATTGAACTTGTTAAATGGCCGCCGCTTTGGAAAGTTGTTCCTCTTGCCGCTGCAATATATTTAAATTTTTTCGTGCATCATTACTGGATGGACGTTCGTTGGTGGTTATCCGGACTGGTAGTTATCGTATTTTGGCAATCCTGGGTCCTATATGAGGTGAATGGCACTCGTTATCGCATGCCGCTCGTCCTTTCATTTGCGCTCATTGGTTTTTTTATATGGATAGCCGAAAATATCGCCACCTTCTTTGGAGCTTGGAAGTATCCAAACCAAACCGATGCATGGAGTCTCGTTCATTTAGGAAAGGTGAGTTCCTGGCTCTTATTAGTAATTGTCAGCTTTCTGATCGTAGCCGCTTTAAAGCAGGTGAAGAGAAAGAGCTCGGCTGGGATGGATACGGGTCAAACTCTGTAACTGTTAACGGCTTTTTGATCTGAAGTATGTGAATATAAAGAGACAATCCCGAAATAACATAGACGGCTAACGGATTCTATAAGGCACAACGCCAATCAAAACAGAACTCCTGCTGAATGCTTTATGTGTTCAGCGGGAGTTTTCTGTTCTTTAAGCAGGAATAGATAACAGAACAGACAGCGAATTCAACCTATTTTTGCTAAAGCTTGATCTATTTATTAGCATTTCCTTTCTGAGTTAGATTCCCTCTCAGATTGCATGCCGTTTAAAGAATGATTTATCATGCGATTGGAATAATACCAATGTATAACGTCAAAACAGGAGGGTCGCCAAAATGAATAAACAGAAGTTAGCTGTCCATGAGTCTTTAGATTTGCATGAAGTGATTAATTTCAAAACCCTTTGTCTGGCAAAGTCAAAATTAATGCAAGGGCTGGTTTTTGACCAGGATCTCAAGAGGCTTATGCAGCAAGATGTTGAACACTCTATACAAGCACTTGCCGAATTGCAGTCTATCTATGAACGGGCATATTTCCAAGCTCCTGTCCCCCAAAACCGCCCAACACCAATAATTGATGGAAAGGAAGGAACCATTCATTGAACCATGACTACTTAGATCCGGTCAACTCCTTGCATGTACCTGAGATGGCAGACATGACATTTGCAGTGGATTTTTTGCTTCGTGCCAAAGAAGGTGTTCGAAACATAGCAGCCGCATTGACTGAAACGGCGTCTCCTGATGTAAGGGCCCTCTTGCGCAAGCAGTTAATGGAAGGCGTTTCTTTGCACCAGCAAATTACAGAACTCATGATAGATAAAAAATGGTTTCACCCTTGCGAACTAACTGAACAGTACCAACTCGACCAGCTCTCAGCCAATAATACGATAATGGTTGGAAAAATGAATCTATTCCCGGCTGAAACCAACAGAAAAGGGATGTTTGACCGGACACCTGATGAACACTAATACTGGAGGCTGTATAGCATGAAGGCAGTGACGTACCAAGGCATTAAACAGGTGGAAGTGAAAGAAGTGGAAGACCCGAAGATCCAAAAGCCCGATGACATGATTATTAAAGTAACCAGTACAGCTATCTGCGGTTCTGATTTGCATTTGCTTCATGGCATGGTTCCTAATCTGCAAGAGAATTATGTGATTGGCCATGAGCCGATGGGAATCGTTGAAGAGGTTGGGGCGGAGGTGCATAAGCTGAAAAAGGGAGACCGGGTGATTATTCCTTTTAACATTGCTTGTGGAGAATGTTTTTACTGTAAGAATCATTTGGAAAGTCAATGTGATCATTCAAATGATCAGGCGGATATGGGAGCTTATTTTGGTTATTCCGGTACAACTGGCGGTTATCCAGGCGGACAAGCGGAATATTTGCGGGTCCCGTTTGCGAATTTTACTCATTTCAAAATTCCGGACACCTGCGAAGAACCCGATGAAAAGTTAAGTGTCATTGCTGATGCTATGACTACTGGTTTTTGGAGCGTTGATAACGCGGGCGTCAAGGAGGGAGATACCGTTATTGTTTTTGGCTGCGGCCCAGTCGGTTTATTTGCCCAAAAGTTTTGTTGGTTAAAAGGGGCAAAACGTGTAATTGCCGTTGATTACGTCCATTATCGTTTGCAGCATGCCAAGCGCACAAATAAGGTAGAGATTGTTAATTTTGAGGATCATGAAAATACAGGGAATTATTTGAAAGAAATCACTAAAGGCGGAGCCGATGTTGTGATTGATGCTGTCGGTATGGATGGGAAAATGACTGACCTGGAATTCCTTGCTAGTGGAATGAAACTTCAAGGCGGGGCATTTAGTGCGTTTATCATGGCTTCACAGGCAGTTCGAAAGGGCGGAACAATCCAAGTTACCGGTTTTTACGGCGGAAGATATAACGGCTTCCCGATGGGGGATATTATGAACCGCAACATTAATATCCGCTCTGGACAAGCACCCGTTATCCATTACATGCCCTATATGTTCGAATTAGTTTCAACGGGAAAAATTGACCCGGGAGATGTTGTAAGCCATGTGCTGCCGCTCAGTGAAGCGAAGCGCGGCTATGAGATCTTTGATGCCAAGACAGATAACTGTATAAAAGTTGTGCTGAAACCTTGAGAAAGGAGGCTGGAAAAATGAACTATGCCTTACATGAAGTTCTTGAAGTGCAGGAAATGGCTGCTTTTAAAACAGTTTGTTTAACCAAGTCCAAAACCATGAAAGCGTTAGTGACGGACCAGCGGCTAAAAGAAATTATGCAGCAAGATGTTGATTTGTCTACTAGGCAATTACAAGAATATACCTCCATTTTATCCAAGGCAAACCAGCAGTTAGGAGATGAGTGAAAATGAATTCAATAATTGAAAAACTAACTGGCATGGATGCGCTATCTGACCAAGTTGTTGCGATGGATTTGTTAATTTCCGCTAAAAGCGGGGTCAGAAATTATGCAATGGCCGTGACCGAAGCGGGCACGCCTGAAATTAAAGAGATGCTAACCCGGCATTTAGCGGAGGCATTAGATATGCACGAACAAATTTCCGCATATATGGCCGAAAGAGGATGGTATCATGCTTGGGATACAACTGAACAAATCAATTTGAACTTAGGTAATATTCGTACAGCACTCGACTTGCCAACTCTCTAGCACAGTTACAGGAACAGTTTGTTATTCAATATATAAACTGTTCCTTGCCTCTTTTCCGGATGGCGCATCTTCACACCCCGAATCCTCCTCTAAGTTTGACTGCAGCTGCTTGCTGTGCGGCAGTCAGGTCTTTCGCTGGCCTGTTCTTCTTTCTCCGCTTCTCCCCCGGTAAAACCTGGGTTCTCTAGGGCTCTATATAACTCACCGTTGACCAAACATACAGACACCCGGAAATAGAATAAGCTGAAAAAGCATGTTTATGCCATTCAGTAAATTGATTGCCAATTATATATTTACTATTCGACAGTTACCGACAATATCTCCGCATACCATTCTTTACAATAAGTAGACAGCCCTCCCTGCAGCAAGGGGGGCCGCAGAGAGGAAAGCCAGCTTACACCTTATCAAACATACAGCAGGGAACGCGGCAGGCTGTTTCACTTCGATAGCATGATCAATTTTAAGGATGACCCTAAAAGACGAGCGGGGGGTGTGAATGGTATCGAAGAGGAAGTTGTAATTGATAGGAATGAACATTCAAACAAGGCTATTAACTGCATAATTCCTTAGGCAGACCTGTGTTTTTTGGGAAAATACTTAGTTGGAGGATGTGTGAGTGAAACGTAGAGTTTTTGGCATGGTTATTTCAGTCTTTATTATTATTATCATGTTCGCTATCACCATTAAAACGAATTTTATTTCTAAAGATAAAAGAACAGATGGTACCGTTAAATTCGAAGAATACTCTAACGGTACAATAGAAGATTCATCTGATGAACTAGTGGCAGCTGATTTCAACTCTAAGCTAAAAAAGGGTACTATGGTACCCAGTTTTAAATTAAAGAATTTGTCTGGCGAAACAATAAGTCTATCTGATTATAAAGGAAAGAAAATACTGCTTAATTTCTGGGCATCATGGTGTCCGCCTTGTAAGGAAGAGATGCCGTACATACAAAAGTATTATGAAGAAAGGGCAGATAAATCGAATGTAGAAGTTATAACAGTCAATATGACTAAGCATGAGCAAGGGGATATTGAAAGAGTTGAAAAATTCATTGAGGAACAAAAATTAACTTTTCCTGTCCTATTAGATGAAAATGGTGAAATAATGAATTTATACAACATTAGAGCTTTTCCAACAACGTATATAATCAATGAAGATGGAATGATAGCTGATATAGTTAGTTTGCCTTTGGATGATAAGATAATTGAAGATCTGATCCATGAACAACTCTAAGTTATCTGTCGTTTTCATCAGAAAGCACTAACTGTTATTGGTGTTTTTATTGATTCAAACTGCTGTAAGGCTATTTTGGAATATCTTAATGGAAACTTTCAAGTGACTTATAGCACTACCCTTGGAGCGGTTTAGCCTATAAAAAGTTTGAAGCAAGCGAAGAGCATAATGGAGTCAGTAAGGGATGGACTATGAGCAAAGGAGCGGAATTAAAAAGTAGCAGTGAGTATCCTTCAATAAAGAGGGAGAGAAGTAATGGATGTTATTAACAGTTTATTTTTGTGAATGATCAAGAAAGGGGGAGTCCTGTGGATGAAAAAAATCTTTTTAATGTTCCTGTCATTGTCCGTTCTTTTCATTATTATAAATGCTCCGGTCATTTTTCAAGAAGGCAACCCTATTCCACTCGCAGTTGGTATAGCAAAATTACATACGACGGATCAGAGTGTTGTCAAAATAGACGGTGAAAACAAAAGATATGTAACAAAAGCCGACTCTCAAGGAAACCAGCCATTTCTTGATTTGATGAGCTCAAAGAAATGGGTCTTTAAAGAGCAGGCTGGGGCAGGTCTGTTCTTTACTAAAGGTGAGAAAGAGTTGATTGTCGAAAGCGAAATGTATACATCGAAGTATAAAATTTATACATTAGACTAAAGGAATAAAACGTATAAATAAGCCCCGATCTGTTTGGACAGGGGCTTATTTGTATGTCAAGATTCTTCGTTTAGGATCACTTTTGCCCGAATGGGCCGTTCTCCATATTTATACATTAATGAAACCAATTCGTCCCGATCAATCAAGGCTACGTTATTGGCCATCGCTAAATGCTCTGCCTGCTTAGTGAAATAGCGATTGGTCACAACCATGCCTTTTGAAGCTTTATATATTGCTAAGGCACCTACTACTTCTTGTACAGCCCTAACCCCTATTTTTTTGCCATCTCCATAACATTTGGCTTGAACAATACTTCGCTGTCCTTTCTTACTCAAAATTAAATCCGCACCAAAATCGCCGGCGCTTTTCGTTACTTCCGTGCGGTAGCCTTGCTTCTCAAATAATGGAACCAAGAAGTGTTCAAATTCATGTCCGTTTAAACAATCAACATCTTCAATGTGAGAAGAGAGGTAGCGGCGGTTTCTTAAAATCACCATAAAAGGCTTCCCAAATAGAAGATAAGCGCCATAAAAGAAGCCGATTATACAAAGTGGAATCAGGATGTCCGCGCTGTTTTTTGCTTGAGGGAGAAGGGCCACTAAGATAATCAATAGTGCAGGAGTGGCGATATGTTTATTCCGATGCCTTTTCCGCCGGGCCATAGAATCACCTGTTTTCTTTTTTCTTATATATGCCCAAAGAAGATGGAAGGTATTCGGAACAATACAGCAGCGGCATTTCCGCCATAGACATCAATCACAACTTCATTTTTATCTGCTCATGCTTTTTTATTTTCAATAGGATGCGGGTGGAGAGCTTTTACTGATAGCTTCTGCATAAACAATATAACGGCATATGCCAAAATCGAAATGCTGAGGACAGATGGCAACAGCCTTGGTGAAGGTTATTTTTAAATAATTTTCCATATTTGGATGAATTGGGAGCTATCCGATGATCACCCGCTCTTTTGGATAATGATAGTTTTCCTGCGGTGTTCCCTTGCTCAATAAAAAGATAAAGGACAAAATTCCGATCCTGCCAATAAACATCAACAAGATAATGACACATTTCCCTGCAGAACTTAACTCCGGTGTGATCCCCATTGACAATCCCGTTGTCCCGAAGGCGGAGCTTACTTCAAATGAAATTTCCATCAGAGAAAACGGTTCGGTTGCAGAAAGGGCAATGGTAGCGATAAAACAGATAAAAAAGGCTGTAAAGGTAACGACAAACGATTTTCTCACATCTTCTATATGCAATTCACGCTTAAATACTTTTGTGTTCTTGTACCCTTTCGCGAAAGAATAAAGAAACAATAGGTTTACCGAAAAAGTGGTTGTCCTTACGCCTCCTCCGACAGAACTGGGAGAAGCGCCAATAAACATTAAAAAGGCTATCACCAGTAAGGTGGGGTCGGAAAATTCACTGACGTCCATGGTTGCCAGCCCGCCATTCCTTGTCGTAGCGGATTGGAATAAAGCGTAAAAAAAGGATTCGTGCCAGCTTTTGCCTTGAAAAAAGTGATTGGCTTCCAGCAGCAAAATCATGATGGTTCCAAACACAAGCAGAGAAAAGAAAGTAATGGTGGTTAATTTGGTATACAGGGAAAAGAAAGGCCCTGATTGATTTTTCTTGCTGACCATGAAATTTTTTAGCTCAATCAGTACCGGGAAGCCGATAGCTCCCAGTATTAATAAGATAATGTGAACAAATTGGACAAAGTAATCCTGGGCAAAGGGGACCAGGGAGCTGCCTGTAATGTCAAATCCGGCATTGGTTGTAGCACTAATTGCTGCAAATAGTCCTTGGTAGTATGCTTCCTGCCATGTTGGGAAATAGTTCAGAAAATAGGTGCCTAATATCATTGTGCCAATCAATTCTATTAAGACAATGATGGCTAAAATTTGCCTCATTAAATTGACCAGTCCAGACAACTGGGATTGATTCTGATCGGTCATAATTAATTGCCGCCCTTTCAAGCCAATCCGCTTGCGGGCAAGCATCCAAATAAAAGTACCGAGTGTCATAATGCCAATGCCGCCAAATTGAAGAATGAACATTAGAATAAAAATGCCCGCGGTACTGAATGTGTCGACGATGGGGACAACAGACAGGCCCGTTACACTAATAGCGCTCACGGCTGTAAACAGGGCGTCCAGAAAAGATAAGTGTACTCCTGGATTTAATGCGATAGGCAAGCTAAGCAAGGCAGTAGAAACAATTGTAGCAATCAGATAAAAAGCTACAATGATTTGAGACGGCTTTAAAGCCTTTTTTCTTATAATTCTCATGATGAAAATAGGACTCCTTTGTTCACTGATTTCTCACAGGATAAGTGCAGTGTTTAGCTAAATTTATCTCCCATTCCCTAAGGGCGTAATCAACAAACTTCACAATGAATCCAGCATGCTTGATAGTATAGTGTCCACGCTTCTTTTCTATAATAAACGAATTCTCCTGATCATCAAGTAACTTTTTATGTCAAAGCAGCGTGCGGCCGAGCGGGGAGTGCAGGGTGTCGAATGCTTAAAAAGATAAGGGGCCGGGAAAGATAAAGATTTACTGATGGATCGAGAACTGAAGAATTGGCTCATATAGAAATGCCGGCAGTGACTGCTGCGGAAAGCGTCCGCCTTCATTCTGGTCAGCCGGTTGTTGAGAAGAAAAAAGGTCTGTCTCAAAAAGTCGTTTTTCATGATCTTTTGAGATAGACCCTTTTGCTTTTTATTCATTATTCCAAAAGAACATGGCCGATAAAAAGGTTATTCGTGTGAACTGTAGAAATAAATAAGAGCATGAAAACATGTAAGGGGGAAACGAAATGATTCACAAAGTCGGCCAAATTATGCTTTATGTAAATGATCAAGATGACGCGGTGAAATTTTGGACGGAAAAAGCAGGATTCACTGTTATTTCTGAAGAAGATAACGGTCAAGGAATGAGGTGGATTGAAGTTGCTCCAACAAAGGAGTCAGAAACGAGTATTATTCTGCATAACAAGGAATTCGTTGCTAACATGTCGCCTGGATTAAATCTTGGCACACCTTCGTTAATGTTCTTCACGGAAAATCTTGATCAATTACATCACGACTTATCAAATAAAGACATCATAGTCGGAGAAATTGTAAATATGCCTGCGGGAAGAGTATTTAACTTTGCAGATAGCGAAGAAAATTACTTTGCAGTTATGGAAAAGAACAAATAGGCCAGGCTTCTCAGGCAGAGCGGTTTGACGAGATATAGTTGCCGGCAAAAATAAAGAGAAGTTTTTTTCTTGCTTTAAGAGCAATTTGTTTTGCTCTTTTTCTTTTGGAAGGGGGCGCAATCCTGCCCGGCTAGAGTCCGTTACACTGACAGCAAGGAGGACGGGAAACCGTGCTGATAAAGAAAAACAGGATAAGACCAGAATGGGGGAATTCCTATGGCGAATCAAATCATTCAGTTGTATGAGTATCATGCTTGGGCTAATAAGGCTGTTTTTGAGCATTTGCGAAAGTTGCCTGAAGATAGATGGCAGAAGGACATAGTAAGCGTGTTTCCATCTGTTTGTCATGTTCTGGCGCACATTTATGCAATGGACACGATGTGGCTCAGTGTTATGAGGGAACGGCCGTTTAACGAGGCGAGAGAGCTGTTGATGCAGCTGCTTGATGAATCAAGCAGGGAGAGCTTGGAAGGCATGGAGAAGCGATTCATTGAAACTGAAAATAAGTATCGGGATTTCTTGAATATAGCGGATGTTGAGAAGATTATTCCCCTCTCACATCCTGTACACGGCTCTATTGGCACCCCGTTGTCAGACTTAATACAGCATGTGGTCAATCACGGAACCTATCATCGCGGCAACCTGACGGCTATGCTGCACCAGCTCGGCCATAGCGGTGTTCCGACCGATTATGTCTTTTATCTCTATACAGTATGAGAACGGCAGCCTTCCGCATTCATGAAACAGGCAGGCCGCCAACAAAGCTGACCTTCTGATCGGGCCCTAGGAAGACAACAGGAAACGCGCGATCAACATTCAATGAAGCCGATCATTGTTAGTATCGATATACAATGTGCCATCTTTTTGCACTTCAGCATAAAAGACGTCTTCAATAGAGTGAATACCGGCGGACTTTAGCTGCCTGCTTAACCATTGGCGGTTTAGATTTAAGCTTTGTAAATGGTCATCGTTTATTTCTCCATCTGAAATAACAGCTGCCGGAATGGAGAAGATATCTGTGCGAGCTTGTTTCAGGTTCACACCACTCTTTGCTGCCGGCTGTTTTGCTTCTTTTTTCATAACGGAGAGGCTGCCATCCGTCTCAAGAATTGCATAGTCAACGTCAGAAATTGAAAATACATTTTTCTTTCACAGCAAACTATTTAGTGAGTCTAAATCCAGCCGGGCCTTGCGGAGAGCATGCTCCATTATTTGACCTTTCCTAATCATTATAATTGGATTCCCGACAATAGCATAACGGGCTGTTTTGGATTTTATATCTAAAAACCCAAGCAAAATAGTGAAAACCGTCCAACCGGCAAGTGCGATTAAGCCATTGCGAATGCTGAACGAAGGATCCACCGCAAGAGAGGCGCCAATGGTCCCGATGGAAATAGCAGACACAAAGTTGAAGAAGGTCATTTGTGAAATCTCTTTTCTTCCCATAAGCCTTGTTAAGGCCAGTAAGGCAATAAATGCAATAGCCAGTCTAAGTAGCAGTTCGTCAATTGCCACTGGTTGGACTCCCTCCTTAAGAAAGTGGATTATAGTACGTTATTGTTCCAACTTTCTAGTTTCTCATGCAGCGATTTTCACAGCAGGCTATCGGCACCTGCCGAAGGGGGCTTGTTCTCTCTTGCAGGAATCTCCAGGGCTGTTATCCATTTGTTTTTAGCAGCTTAAACGCCTCAGCTACTTTCCGGGCAAAAGATAAGGGAGGTTCCACGGACTGAAAGTGGACATAGAGGATATTCGGCTTCGTGTACAGCCAATGATTATGCAGAGCACTTCCTATGATCCCGCTTTTAACAAGAGCATTTGTGAATCGGGGAACTTCTTCCTCAAGAAGTACCATTTCTCCGAGATTAAGCGCATTGCCTTTCTGATCTAATGACTCAAACATTATTTCAGCATGAAGTTCGCCGCGGCTTGGCCGCCCTTGAATGGTTACATGGAGATCGCGGTCCATCTCTACAGAACAAACGCTATGTGTGATCGTCGGCTTTTTATTAAATACTTGAGCGTATTGCTGGCATAGCATGTTGAAGTTAACCATTAGGCAACATCCTTACTATTTTTTATACAATGTATGTTGATGTGCTTATTTGGCAGCTTGTATAAGAAAAGGTTGTTGATGGGGGAGGACTGGAGTGACTGGAGGAGAACGAGGGGCACTTAATGGAAGAAGATGAGATTTGGCTACTCATCAGCTGGCGATTTCAGCATCGAAGTAGATCTTTAGGTGAAGCCCCCCTTGTTGCGGATGCATGAACTAGGAGGCAGAGCGTTCACATACATATCTGCAATTTATACAAGAAATACGAGGTGATTTCATTGTTTACGATTGAAAAATATAGCCATACAGTGAAGGAAAGCTTACAAAGAAGCTCAGAAGAATTAATTCAACAAATAAGAAAAACGCTTGATTTTAATTATTACGATCAGATTGATTTATTGGATTATACGGCATTTATTCAGCCGCATGAAATTTCAATCGTGATGTACTCTATGGATAGGAACGCAAATGAGGTTTTTTATCAGGGAAGTGAAAGCAATATTTTTGCGGGCAGTTATGACCTAATAGAGGATGTTGAATATTTTAATCTGCTTGATGACCAAGAAGGTGAATTTTGGGCGTTTTATGAACAGCATGAGGAAGAGATCTCCAAAATCGAAACACAAATAATGGTAGATTGGTTCAAAGATTGCTGGAAGCGAGCAGGCGGAGAAAGGGTTAAATTACAGTCCTATTTCAGCTTCCATGATTATGATCATTGCTTTGATTTGCAGAATAATCAATGGATAACTGACGGAGACAAATGGTTGGACTAAAAACGGAAACTAGAAAGCCTGCAAAAAGATCTGTTTGTTTAGTTGGCCCCTATAATCGGTTAATAGGAATACCAGGGGAAGCGTCTACCTGAAAGGCAGAAGAAGAGCTTCCTATTTTAAGTGGAAAGATCAGAAAACCTGGAGGACCTCCCTTTAAAATGCTTATGTGCATTCCGACAATCATTCGGACAGGCTTTTTATGTTGTGTAAAACGATTGTTGTGAGCAAAAGCAGGGAGAAAATCATCGAGAAAGCTAAGAGAACAAATTTTATAGCCCGGGCAATAGTTGCTTAAAAATTGCGTGGGATTTCTCAGGGAAGGCTCCCAGCAGCATCTATTCGGGTTCAGGAGGAGAGAGTAGTAAAAAGTACTTCAGCATTAATAGCTGCCATAACGAAATGGAAGAGAGATGGAATTTGAGCATGGAACAACAATTATATAACCTGGTAAAAGATTTAATTGAGCAAAGATATCCTCACGGCTGGGGAGGAGCCGCAGCCGTTCGCGTGGAAGATGGAACGGTTTATACGAGCGTTGCGCCAGAGGTGATTAATGCTTCTACGGAGCTGTGTATGGAAACAGGCGCAATTTTAGAAGCGCATAAATTTAAAAAGAAGGTAACGCATTCTATTTGTCTTGCAAGAGAAAATGAACATGCCGAATTAAAGGTTTTATCCCCATGCGGTATATGTCAAGAACGTTTATTTTATTGGGGACCGCACGTGCAATGTGCGATCACCAATCCTAAACAAGCAGTGATTTTTAAAACACTGCAAGAGCTTCAACCGTATCACTGGACAGACGCCTATCATGATGAAATGGCGGAAGAATGGCGCAAACGATAAAGAGACTGGTTTCCCAACATAAACAGCCCCTGTCTTTCAGCGCCTTCAATTAGTAACACTTTATCGAGAATAATGCAGCAACACGAACAGCGCGAGTACCAATTGAGGCACTCGCTGTTTTAGTTCGTTCAGATCTAGTCGCTTGTCAGCCATGTGTATCTTGGCGTTCAGCTAAAAAGGACAACTGTTTTTTCAACGTCCGGCTCTCCCGTAAAGATAATCTGATGTCACAAAGACTCCAACAGGCGGCAACGCAGAAGTACTCATAGGAGGTCCAGTTAAAGCGGTGGTGGTCGTAGCAATCCAAGTTCCGCGCTCTCCTGCTTGCAAAGAGGGAGGCTTCATGATGAGAGATCCACTTAAAATAAAATGCCGGGCTCTAATAGAGGGGTCATCGAATATAGACAAATGACCAGAATACATGGCATAAGGTGAATCAAATCTTATTTGTTTGGTGCTTTCATTCCAATATCCACTAATCGGAATATCAGTGCCGCGGAAGTTGATTGTGCCAGTTACATTGTTGCCCCTGACAGAGTTGATAACGAATGTACCTGAAACGAGCGGTCTGCCAGCTACAGTGGAGTCGATGCCCCATCGCGACGGGGAGGGCAAACTGAACTCGATGTTCTGAGGAGATGGCAAAGCGGATACCCCCTTTCTTTTGATAATAGTTTATGCAGGGAGCTTTAGTGTGGGAATACAGAAAAATTGACTGGATAAAGTGATGGTCTATCTCGCTGCTGATGGTGTTTCGAAAGCCCCCTGCTCACTTCAAGCGTTTGATCGATTTATTTTTAAACAGGCATCATTCTACGGCTGCCTTCTTTTTGCGCTTTCTGTTGATTGGAATGGAAAGCAACAGTCCCTATTCACAAACAAAATAAAAAGACTGCGGACAAACTTCCATTTTCATGGAACATGTCTACAGTCTGAGACCCCACTGCATGGAGTGGGGTCTATTTTTATTGCCAGTGTTTCTTCCAGCTGCGGATAACTGCTCCAGGGTTGTTATACTTCGGGAAAGAACGAGTTTGAGTCGCTTTAGCCGGGTTGATTGTGATAGCGGTAAATGCCCATCCATCTTGGTCATCCAAAGCAGTCAAATACTTGTCTTTTGCAAGTATTTGCGGACGTTTGGAGTAAGGAAGCGTATCACCTTCGATAAGTTTCGTCAGCACGCCGTCCTTCATATAAAACCAATGAGCCGATTCATAGCCGACACCCGAAGCAGAAGCAACCATCAGCATATCCGGCTGGCCTTTATATCTGGCAGGAACCGTATAAACCGTTTTGCGAGTAGCGTTCAGCAGGTAATCCTTAAAGTAAAATTTCGACTTTTTAATATGGCTTGTTTTCGGGTTATGTGTGTAAAGCGTATAGTTGCCTGTGTAAAGCAAATCGCCTTCATCAGCATCAATCCCGTTCGCTTTCGCCCAATCACTCCGGTCTTTAGAGGCAGTTGCCTTTTTCTCTCTTACGCCCGCGAAATACACTTTATATAACACACCATTCGCATCTTTCAGTGTGTGTGTAACTCGGCTTTGCTGCGGTGTAATCGGATTTTTCGCTGCTTCTGCGGACGGCTTTAAAGCGGTGAAGCCAATTAATAATAAAACCATAGATAGAATCACTTTCAAACACTTTTTCATTTCTCGTCTCTCCTTTCATTCTGCAAATACAGTGTATCATACGATTTGGAAAATAAAAATAAAAATGGGATTTTTAACTAATTTTTTACGGAAGTAAATATAGATTTCATGCAAAGGAGAGGGGCTTTTTCGGGCAGTAATGTATTAAACAGGTGGGCGCTGAGATAGAAAACAGCTGAAGACGTGGATACAGTGGTACAAGGCAGGCGCACTTCACCGTTTTAAAATAGGGGTATTCCTCCGTAAAGGGATGTGAATGTAGGCTATTATTTTTAAAAGTGATAGATCAAGTATCCTTTCTTTTCGGAAAAAATGGTTGCACAACGCTTGATTTTTGTATATATTGTACATGTTATATATATATACAATATATACATGTCGGTTTTGAAGGGAAAAGAAGAGCAATTACTACTGTATTTCTAAAAAATAAAGAAGAGGGATTGGCATGAAAATAATTATTTCCAACAGTTCAAAGGAGCCGATTTATGAACAAATTACCAATCAAATTAAATCGTTTATTTTAGCAGGCGAATTGCGGGAGGGGGCAGCCATCCCTTCTATGCGCAAACTGGCGAAGGACTTGCAAGTTAGTGTCATTACGACGAAACGCGCCTATGAGGAGCTGGAGAAGGCAGGCTTTATTTATTCTATTGTCGGAAAAGGCTCTTTTGTCGCAGAGCAAAATGTAGAGGTCATGAGAGAGAAGAAACTGAGGGTCATCGAGGAACAGCTGAGCGCCGTCATAGCGAATAGCAGAGAAATGGGGCTATCACTCGATGAATTGCAGCAGCTAATGAAGATTTTATATGAGGAGTGAGAAAGTGGAAAATGTAGTTGAATTAAAAAATGTGACAAAAAAATTCAAGGATTTCTCCGTTAAACCTATTGATTTGCGAGTGAAACAAGGATTTATAACGGGATTCATTGGAGAAAACGGCGCTGGCAAGTCGACAACGATAAAAATGATGATGAATCTATTAAGGCCAGATGCCGGGGAAATAAAGGTTTTCGGGTTGGACTACAGGACACATGAGAAGGCGATCAAGCAACGTATTGGATTTGTGTATGATGGCAATGTGTTTTTTGAAGGGCTGAACTTAAAGGATATCAAACGTATTGTAGCACCAGCTTATCAACGCTGGGATGATGCACTGTTTTATCAATATGTAGAAAAATTCCAGCTGCCGCTTAATAAAGCAATAAAAACCTTCTCAAAGGGGATGCAGATGAAGGCCTCATTAGCGGTAGCACTATCACATCATGCAGAGCTGATCATCATGGATGAGCCAACGGCAGGACTAGACCCCATTTTTAGGAGAGAATTGTTGGGGCTCCTGCAGGAATTAATGGTTGATGGTGACCGCACGGTTTTCTTCTCTACACATATTACAACAGACTTAGACCGCATCGCAGATTATATAGCTTTTATGCAGGGCGGGAACTTGGTATTTAATCAGTCTGTTCATGATGTAGCTGAAAACTATGCGCTCGTTAAAGGAGGAGTGGATCTTCTGGATAGAGACACTGAACAGGCTTTTGTTCATGTTCAGCGTGCATCAACAGGATTTGAGGCATTAACAGATAATATTCAAGCAGTGAAAGATATTTTCGGAGACACAGTGGTCATGGAACGCGCTTCTCTCGAAGATATCATGTACTACTCGAAAGGGGGCGTATCTCATGTTTAATTTAATCAGACGTGATGTCATACTGCAGAAAAGGCAGCTCATCACCTTTATTCCTTTTATCTTGTTCTTTATTATAATGGGCGTTCCCCCGGTTTTGACTTTTCTGGTTGCCAGTATTTTCATTCCATTTAACACATATGCGTACGATGAAAAGGCAGAGACGAATATATTATTAAACTCCTTGCCTTATACACGTGCCGAAATTATCGCATCACGCTATCTTGGCGCTATCGTATATATGATTTTATCTATTGGGGTGACCAGTCTGGCATTATTTGCTTTCAATCAATCTTTTACTATAGCTGATGTGGCGATTGGCAGTGGCTTATTCTTATTGTTTGCCGGGCTTACCTTCCCATTATTTCAGATATTTAAACCAGGCTATATTACAACCGTTATTCTTATTAGCTTTGTGATTTTAACATTGATAGCGCGGCCTATGATATCATTTATAGCTGAGCACTTAACAGCCATCACCGGTTTTATTGCCAATGTATCCGTCCCGGCTTTATATACGGGTGCGGCACTTGCTATTCTGACCGTCTATGTGATTTCTTGGGGGGTCACCACTATAATTTACCAACGAAAGGCGTTCTAAGCGGGTTTAACACTCCTTGGACAGAGCCTAATGAAATTTCTTCAAAAACATTTCCTGATACTGCGCAAAGAAGGAATCCGTTTTGATCATCTTTTTTCAAAACGGGTTTATTTTTATTTTGGAGCTGCATCTTCCATAGGAGATTCATTGAACAGGCTTACCCGCAGCCAGCTCCCGAAGCGGTTGTTCAAAGTCTTTTCGGAGAGAGGCACAGGAGAAAGCAGCCGGATGGTGGAATGCTTGGACCAACTTACATTAAAGAGACAGAGGTGGAATTGTATGCCTAAAATGGACAATATGCTAGCCATCCTATGGATGCTTAGTTCAGGCAAAAAAATAACTGCAAAGCAAATTTCCGAAAAGTTAGAGGTGAATATAAGGAGCGTATATCGTTATATTGATACACTTTCAACAAGCGGCGTGCCTATCATTTCAGACACAGGACATAACGGCGGCTACACTTTATTAAACAATTTTATCCAGGCGCCGCTCTTTTTTGATTCTGAGGAGCAAACCTCTCTGTTTCACGCTGCCGTTTTTGCAGAAGAAGCCGGATATTATGGAGGCGAAGCGCTGCATCGGGCGATGTCAAAGCTAAGCAACTATTCGAATCAAGAGCAGGAAGTAAAGGTCAACCGACATGTAACTAGTCTTGAAGTAATCAGTCGAATCAGTTCCCTTTCACTAACGCCTTTCTTGAAGGAGCTGGAGCAGGCCGTAGCTGAAGGCTGCTCTGTGAACATTCACTACCATCAAAGCGGGACAGAGCTATTCAAGTACAGGCTGATTGATCCGTACAAAATTATTTATTGGAATAATAAATGGTATGTGATTGGCTTTTGTCATCTTAGGAGGGATTTCCGCAGTTTCAGGGTAGATCGGATGGAAAGCTTGATGGTGACGGAAAATAAGTTTAACCGGACAGAAAACTTTTCTGCCCATGACTTTTTTATGAAGAATCTCCTGCCAACGACAGAAAATAAGGAAGAGATGGTTTCAGTGGTTATTACTGGGGATATAAGGGCATTGGATGATATTTGCCAGCATTGGTTTTTAGGTCATTATTTACAAGAACGGACGTCAAAGCAAGCAGTGTTTTTTCTTGAAAAAGATATGATACATACATACGTACCTTATTTGCTTTTACCCTATGGCAAATCGCTTCAGGTTATTGAGCCAGCCAGCCTTAAGAAAAAGCTTATTGAAATTCTGTCGGAATTAATCAACTTTCATCAAGTATAATAACTTCCCTGACGTTAGCTGTCAGGGAAGTTATCTTATACTAGGCTATATGAATGGTGAGGGGAGCGTTATTGGATGAAAACAAAAAAAGCTTATCTGTATGTATTTCATACCATGTCCGATTGGGAATACGGATATTTAATTGCTGAATTAAACTCGGGCAGATATTTCAAACAAGGTAGAGCGCCTTTAAAGGTAGTTACGGTAGGAACGACTAAAGAAAGCATCATGACAATGGGAGGGGTGAATATAAAACCGGATATTTCCCTTGATGAGTGTACGTTTGAGAGTAAAGATCTGATCATTTTACCCGGCGGGAACACGTGGAGGGAAGAGATTCATCAACCTATTCTGAAAACAATTGGTGCAGCTTTAAAGCTTGGCACGGTTGTTGCGGCCATTTGCGGGGCAACTGAGGGCCTTGCAACGATGGGCTATCTTGATTCTAGAAAGCATACAAGCAATAGCCTGGAGTATATTAAAATGGTTTGTCCTGATTATAAAGGAGAAAGATTTTATGAGATGGGACCTGCCGTATCCGATAAGAATTTGGTGACTGCATCAGGGGTAGCTCCTCTGGAATTTGCCATGGAAGTACTGAAAAAATTGGATGTATTCGCACCGGACACGTTGCATTCATGGTATAGCCTAAATAAGACTCATCGACCTGAATACTTCTTCCAGTTAATGAATTCGATCAAACGTTAGATAATCGGAGAAAGTACTTCAGACAGTCTTGCTGGGTGACCACTATCTATGAATATCCTCTGATTAAGGCAAATCCCCGCTGAAGAAACCTGAATTCAGCGGGGATTTGCCAGTGCAGCTTTCTAGTCAGTGCTTTCAGTTGCCCTGTTATTTAAATGAAGCGACATATCTTTTAGGTTCTTAATGAAAATATGTGCGGCAGCAGACAGATATTTGTCTTTTCTGTAGACGATTCCAATTTCCCGAGAAAGATTGGAATGTGAAATTGGAATAATTTTTAAACCGCCATGGCTAAGGTATTCTAAGTAGGGTTTAGGCAATATGGTTATTCCCGCACCTTCTATAACCATATTAATTAACGACTCCATGGTTGTAATTTCAAAGACTGGTTCGGGAACAAAGCCTGCCTCCTTACATGCCTTATTAATAAGCTGCCTGATAAAATAATTTTCCGGAAGCAAGATCGAAGGTGTTGTCTGCAGCGCTTCTAAGCCTAATATCCTCTCTTTTTCTAATGGATGGCCAACGGGTACTGCAAAGGCCATTTCCTCTGTATATAAAGAAATTGTTTCTAATTCTTCCCCTTTCATAGGCAAGAAAACGATCCCAAAATCCAGCTGATTCTCCAATAAATGTTTTTTGATGTCCCCAGTACGCAGCCCAAATACGGATACCTTAATGGCGGGATACAGGCGATGAAAATCAAGCAGGACAGGCGGAATAAGATAGTTTTCAACTGTTAATACGGTTCCGATAGAAAGGGTTCCCCTTTGAAGTCCATTCAATTCATTGATTGAAGTTTTTGCTTGTTCTATTTCCGAAAAAATATTGCGGGTATATTTTAAAAGTAATTTTCCCGACTCGGTAAGATCTATCTTTTTGCCTATGCGATCAAATAAAGGTGTACCTATCTCGTGTTCTAATAACTTAATTTGCTGGCTTAGAGAAGGCTGAGTAATCCCAACCTTTTCTGCAGCTTTTGTAAAGTGAAGTTCTTGGCAAACGGCATAAAAGTATTCAAGTTGTCTTAATTCCATTCTAAAGTCTCCTTATTTAAAAAATCATCCGTAAAATTCCAATCAAACAATCTGCAGCTATACAAGCTAAGATCATAGTTTTAACCTATCATTATTATATGAATAATTGAATTGAACTATCAATTATCCTATCTTAAACTATTCATAACATAAAAGTCCAACTTATTAAGGTAGTTAGGTTAAGTATGGAACATCAATTAGGATAACGAAGCTTTTGATTGATGCTTTTATGGATTAAAAATTTAAGGGGGTTCACCAAATGAGCAATGAAAGAACGGGTATTATCAGCTACAGGGAGTTTTTGAAAAAGAGCAGGAAGCCGGCCATTCGGGCATGTTCCTGGAAATGGAAAGATATTTATCCTTTGCTTAATCAGTCTGTATCAGAGGATTTTCTTGAAGCTGGACGCGGAACATTATCGCTCATTCATAAGGATACGGGAGATTCGTATGGAACGTCATCAACGATGAACGTAGTAGTTCAGGTTTTCAAACCTGGTGAGCATAACAAGCCGCACCGCCATACGAATGTAGCTTTAAATTTAGTATTTCAGGGGGAAGGTTTTAGTATCGTAGATGGCGAGAAGATTGAATGGGAAAAAGGAGATCTATTCCTGGCTCCGCCTTGGTCTTCCCATGAGCATTGCAACACCTCCGAAACAGAGGATGCTATTCTTTTTACTTTCCAGGATGTTCCGGTTCTTACTTCAATGGGCACCTGGTTTTTGGAAGAGCCAGTGGGGACTGCACCCCGTCACATAGTAAAACCGGATGCGCCGGTAAAGAAGTAATAAAAAGTACTGGCAGGCAGCTGCCAGACACACATTTTATGCAAACTCAAAACAATGCAGTCATTGAAATGTGATCGAACCTATAAGTCTTAATTTTTGTAATGAATACTGGAGGATTAAATAGATGAAAAATTTTAATGTGGCTATTCCCACGCCTTTTCACGAGGATGAGAGCATATACTTTGAAAGCTTTAATCCTATCGTTGAGTACTTAACTGATAACGGAGTAGAGTCATTGCTTGTATCGGCTACTACAGGTGAACAAAACTCGATGAGCATCGAAGAGCGAATGCAAATCATTGATTATTTTAACCAGCAGAAGTTTACACATGTTGAACTTATGTTTGGTGTATCAGCTACAAGAACCAAGGATGCCATAAAGCTGATCGAGAAGCTGAATGACTCTGTTTTCGATGCCATTCTCATTCAGTTTCCTCCCTATATCCAACCGACACAAGAACAAGCGATTTTCTATATAAATGAGCTGTTGGGTCACACAACGAAGCGTGTTGTGCTTTATAATAACCCGTTCCGAACAGGGTTTGAGCTGAGTGCCGAATCACTTGAGACACTTATGAATCAAAAGCACGCTAACCTTGTAGGGCTGAAAGAAGAGAGCGATGTGAAACGCCATAAGCACACAAGTTTACCTAAGGATTTTATTATGTTTGCTGGAGGGGATGTCAACTTCACAGAAAAGGTAAGGGAGGGGTGCAACGGACTTTCCAGTATGGTAGGGAATGTCTACCCTAAAGAAATAAAGCAAGCCTTCAATGATCTCTTAATGAATAAGCCGGTTGATCTTAAAAGCATCAATCAGCTGATTAATAAAGTAACGCATCATCAGACAATTATAAACATAAAAAAACATTATAATTCTTTAGGCATAAAAGTGGGAAGCTGCCGTTCTCCTATTAAAGCTATTTAAATGTTGAAAAAAACACTTTAAAATAACCGCTGAAATAACTAGATGTAGGCCGCATTCTTACTAGAGGAATGCGGCCTACATCATTTTTAATCTATTTCTATATGTGATGCTCCATTCAAGTGGCTGATTCTGGAATTATTTAGGTTGTTGAAACGGACTCATAAGCTTAAACGCTGATCAATCATTCCGTCCTAACTGCTTAATCATCCACTGGGTACGTTCTTGATAGGCAAGACGGCAATTCGTGAAAAGATGATCCGTTTTATACCAGGAAATCTTCTTTGGCAAGCTTGCAGCAGAATAGAATGTATCTGCTTGATGCTTTGGCACAAATTCGTCATCATAAGCAAATTGAAAGAACAGTGACGCAGGAGCAGCTTTATTTATGTAATGAACCGCATCCAGCGGCTCCAATTCAGAAATAAACTTCTGAAACGGTTGTTTGGGGAGTGCGGTGCGAATCAATGCCGCTAATGGGTGCTCACTTGTTTTATGCCACTCAGATACACTGGAGAAGCCAGCCATTAAAACATAGGATTGAATCCGTTTTTCAACCCCGGCAAGAACTCCTCCCCAAGTCGCACCCAAACTATGGCCAATATAGGCAAGACGGTTTGAATCAATGTTTTCGAAGCTGCAAAGAAGATCAATACCCCTTTGAATGTCAACTACTGTCTGGGCATATTGACTAACCGCAGTGATTGTCTTGATCATCAGATTAAATTGCTCCTCCTCCGATAAGTCCTTAGGAGGCTGACTTCGCATGGCAGGGGCAGCAATTAAAAGAGAGACTATTCCTTTGGAAGCTAAAGATTCAGCCTCAAGCAAAAAAGTTGAGCGGCTGCCTTGCCCTGGATGCATAAAAACAACTGCTGGCAAAGGACCGTCAGTATCTGGAACGACTAGATAGGCAGGCACTTTCCCGCCATATGGACTTATATAAGACACATCCTTAACCGCATAACCATCCTTTTCAATACTCGAGTATTCTTCGAAACCTAAAGACAAAGAACGATCATAATTAAGCACGAACCCCACCCCTTTAAGGTTATTCAAAACCGCCAGTGTTTGTATTTATATTACCACAATTTACCTCTGTATTTTAGGAAAATTCTGCTCATAAATGGACTTGTACAGATAGTTCCTTGGAAAGCCAGGGTCTCAAACGGGCTCGCCTCTTTATTAACATTCATTTGGTTGCAGAACAAACTTTCGTGTTTGTCAGTAGAATTATACATTGTTACACGTAAGACGTTGGATTTTCTAAAAGAAGGATAAGAGACAATCGTCATCCTTTGGTTAAGTATAAATATTATATTTCATTATGTGCAAAATTCATATAAATAATCACCCATTACGCAGCAAGAGAATTTGCCTCCAGACAAATAGATAAAAGAGAGAAGATGCCAATGGCACTTATTTTTATCACTGCAGTACGAGGCCGTATGGTGAGCTGCCTTTAGTTAAACTTGATAGAAAACAACCGCTTGATACAGCCTAATTATCTTCTTTAGCACTTTCAGAATATATTTATTTAGTATATATACTTTAAGGGCTTTTTTAAGGAAAAATAAAAAATAATTTATTTTATTCTTCTATTAGATATATACTTAGTATATAATCATAAAGGAAAATGATGGGAGGAGAAGCTATGATTAAAGTGACCAATCTAACAAAGGAGTTTGTACAGGGGCAAGAAAGAACGCAAGTGTTGAAAGGTATTGATCTGCATATTGAAGAAGGGGAGTTCGTGGCTATAATGGGTCCAAGCGGCTCTGGAAAAAGCACCTTGCTTCAATTGCTGGGGGGATTGGATGTGCCTACCAAGGGAGATATACAAGTTGATCAGCACTTTTTAAATAAAATGAAAGAAAGAGAAAGAACAATATTTCGAAGACAAAAGTTAGGCTTTATCTTTCAAAATTATCAATTGCTGCCGACTTTAACTGTGGAGGAAAATATCGCATTCCCGCTTCACGCAGACGGAAAATTAACGAATGAAAAAAATAAATGGATTCGTGAATTAATTGCTTCTGTAGGATTAGAGGGCTTAAATCGCAAGCGTGCCAATCTGTTAAGCGGCGGTCAGCAGCAGCGTGTGGCTATAGCTAGAGCACTTGTTAACCATCCAGCTGTGCTATTAGCGGATGAACCGACAGGAAACTTAGACAGGGCTAAGGCAGAAGAAATTCTTGTTTTATTGTCAACGTTTCACCGTAAGAAAAAGCAAACGATTGTAATGGTTACACATGATATTTTTGCAGCCGGTTTTGCAGATCGCCTTATCCTTTTTAAAGATGGAGGAATAGATCAAGTGATATCCAGGAAGGAGGAGGACTATGCTAAATATTTGGCGAATTTCATGGCGTAATATAACCCAAAACAAAAAAAGATTTTTCTTTACATTGCTGGCTATGATACTGGGGACGTCTTTTTTAACGTCTATGCTGGCAGCCGATAAAACAACAAAGGACGTATTTGACTATTATGAGCAAATGTATGTGGCTAATGCAGACTATTGGGTGCTGAGTGATGAACATACCTATCCTGAGAAGCTGATCTCGTCCATTCAAAAGGATTCTGCGGTCACTCATACACTGCTTGCCCTTGATAAGCAAGCCTTCTTGGAACTTGACGATGATCACTCTTTGAATGAGAGGTCGGTTCGAATTACAGGAGTAAATGATCAAAATAGCCCTTTACTGAAGCTCCCAGTCATTGAAGGCAGCTTAGATAATAAAGGAATCATATTGCCGGAAGCTGCTGCAAAGCTGTTGGGAAAAGGAGTTGGGGATACCGTTCGGTTTACCGATATGGGAGAGGCGAAAGTTTCTGCTATTGTTGAGTACACACAACTGCTTGCGAGTCCCAGTGATTGGGAAAGTGCAGAATCAACCAGCTTTCGCGTGATGGCTCCGCTTGAAATGTTAAGAGAGTGGACAGGAAAGAATGACGAGATTTCCTATATGCGCTTTCAAGTCGATGGGGACGGCACGGATCTCTTTCACTCTTTTCAGCAAGCATCCCTCGGCTCTGACGTTTATATAGAGCCAGTTGTGGCGGATGATCTCCAGAGCAATGATATAAGCGGACTTTACACCTTCTTCTATTTAATTGCGGGACTATCCATATTTATTAGCGGGTTTATTGTGTTTAATGTGATTTACACAAGCGTTATAGAAAGAAAAAAAGAATTTGCTATAATGAAAAGTTTAGGCTACACACAAGGCTCTGTCTCTAAACTTATTCTTATCGAAATGCTTCTGTTAGCAGGGCTCAGTACAGCTGTTGGTGTTCCGCTTGGCATATGGCTGGGGGATCTGTTTATGCAAGCTCTTCTTAGTGTCTTTGAGTTTGATATGGTCTACACATTAAATTGGAAGCTGCCCATGCTGCTGGCCATTGTTATCGGGTTGCTGGTCCCTGTCATATTTTCGCTTTTTCCTATTTACAATGCAGGCAAGACCTCGATTTTACTGGCATTAAAAACAGCCAATCAAACGTCCGCATCCTCAAGACGGCATTTTCTTAGAACGGCCGCCGGTGCAGCGCTTCTTGGCTTTATGTTTATCGATCACCCCGTTTCATATATAGCTATATTAATAGGTGTGATTCTTTTATTCCCTTTGCTCTTGTCAGGTTTAAGCAAACTAGTAACGCCCGTTTTGAAACATCTTTTTAATTATGCTGGCATCATGGCTGTAAAAAATCTCTCGCAGCAAATAAATCGCAATGCAAATACAGCTGCTATCCTTGCTATCGGCATATCGATTATATTATTGCTTGGTGCAGCGGTAGAGTCAGCCCCAAAAGGATACGAAAAAGAAATAAGGGATACATATGGGGGAGATATGAGAGTGACATCTGAGGCACCGTGGTCCTCCGAAGATAGGGCAAAGCTGCTTTCTTATGATGACGTGGCCGATGTTGAAACATTAACTGAAGCCACGCCGATTACTTGGGAAACAAAAGACGGAAGAAGCAGACAATTTTCTGTTCTTTCTGTAAGTGAAAAGGGCCCCTCATTATTTGCTGATCCCCGCGAGAAGAATTTGTATAAAAAGCTAAAACAGGAGCCTTCTGTCCTGCTTGGAAATCGCGCTTTTGACGAGTGGGGCGGAGAAGTTGGACAAAGCATCCTGATGAATACACCAAATGGCGAACAGCATTTTAAAGTGGCTGGAGTTGTGAAAACCTCGCATTACTCTGGTTATGTCGCATTTATGGATGAGGAATATCTTCATAACGATTTTGGATGGACCACTAGCTTTGATTTGCTGCTCACGATAAACAGTGAAGCGGGCGATTCTATTCGTGAGCGCTTATGGTCTGATTTTGGTGATCATCTTTCAAAGGTCCAAACCGTCGAGGATGAAATTGCCTCTACGACCTCAGCCATTTCCGGTATGAATGATCTTATTTTAGTCATGTTGTTTTTGATCATCAGCCTGGCCAGTATAGGTACGGCTAATACGCTGCTGATGAATAGTTTAGAACGTGTATCCGAGATAGGAACGATGCGGGCCCTTGGCTTTACTAAACGGCAGGTTAGCAGCATGATACTTGCTGAAGGTATGCTCATCGGCTTATCAGGAGTGGTTGGGGGTGTTGCAACAGGTGTGATTTTAGTATATATAACAAGTAAATCCCAGCTGATAGAGGGGTTTGTGTCTTTCCAATTACCATTGGACAATATTATACTAGCAATGATTGCCGGAGTTTCTCTAAGCCTCTGTGCAGCCTGGATTTCCAGCAAAAGCGCAAGTAAAATGGATATCCAATCATCACTTAAAGAAGGTTGATAATTTGTCAGTAAAGTATGGGATTTTAACATCATTATTCCGGCAAAGGCATCATGGGTACGAATTGAAATTAGAGGTAGATTCTCTGCTTGGAATTAAAGGAAAAATTAATCCTGGCCAGGTTTATACTACTCTTGATCGCTTGATGCGTGACCAGCTTGTCTCATCTCCGGGATGGGATGATCAGGAAAGAAAGTTGTTTCAGTTAGAATCAAGGGGGAAAGATGAGCTGGAAAAGTGGCTGCTGGAGCCTGTGCCTTATTATACGGCCAAAGAGGATTTTTTCTTTAAATGGAACTGCGCTCGAAAAATTCATTTTGCTCAGGAAAAGCAAATGCTCGAACAGCAAAAAGAAATGATTATTAAAGAGGTGATGGAATTAACGAAATTAAAAACCGAATTCTTGCTGCAAGGCGAGGAAAATAAATATTTATTAATTACTGGAACGCTGCTGCACTTAGAGGCAGACCTGAACTGGATAAATCAAGTAGAGAATCGAAGCCGTTGATATCGATGCTACAGCTGTTGCCTATCCATGGAAGCTAAACATAAAAGCTGTTGTTTGACCAATATAAAAAACTTATTCCGAGCGTCACCTGCTGGTGGCGTTTTTATCATTTTAATTTTCAGCAACTATCACAAGATGATTTGGAAGGGTCTCAAAATTTTTTGTTCGAACCGATATTTATTGTACTATTAAAATAACGAAGGGAATGGCACCTAAACTAATATGGTTTTTAGCTGACTTTAGATGTTTATATGAGGGGGATGTAGCTTGATAAAAGTAGCATTGTTCGGACCGGAGGAAGCAGTGAATCTAGTAAAAAAATATGATTCTATTATCGAAGAAATAGAATTACAGCCTTTTATTTATCAAACAACAGAAGATATGGAAACACTCATTACTCAAGCTGTACACTGTGACGTTTATTTATTTTCCGGTATCTTGCCCTATTTCTATACAAAAAAAATCTTGGGCAGTTTCAGCAAGCCAGCCATTTACATAGCTGATAATGAGCTGGATGTGTCGTTGACTATATTGTCTGTCACTCATCATAAAGTGGCGGAACTAGACAGAATCTCCTTTGATTTGCCGGATCGCAGAAATCTGGATATTATTGTGAATCAACTGCAGATGAGCCCTAAGCCTGTTCATGTCTTGGATTATTCATGGGTGAAGTCGGACAGTGAAAGGAAGTTTGAAGTAGAGCCGATACTTAAATTCCACTATGAATTATGGCAGTCAGGGAAGGTGGACCTTTCTATTACGAGTATTCACGCTGTTTACGATCAATTAGTCCAATTAAACGTTCCATGCATGCGTATGATTGATGCGGAAAAAACGATCGTTGATGCCTTAAAAAAGGCGAAAAGTTTAGGAGAGCTGCAGCTGGCTAAATATTCGCAAATTGCTATGGGACATATTATGCTGTCAGCTAAGGATCAGGAGATCAAGAGTTTCGACCAATCCATAGTCAAAGAAGTGAATTTGCTTATCAAAAAAATCAATTGTACCGTTCAGCCAACAACTGATGGCTCCATTGTTTTTTATGGCACAAAAGGGGGGATTGACTATTTAATTGATAATCTCTATTTATTGGATAATGTATACAAGGCTGCAAATGAACAATCCGTTTATATTCATATGGGCGTTGGTTTAGGGATGACAATTGTGGAAGCAAAAAACCATGCGCAAATTGCTATATCCTTCTCCAGCAAGAAAGGATGCGATCATTCGATTCATATCGTGAATGAGGATAAAGTGGTCAGCAACCCGCAAAAATCAGCGGATCATCCGTCGATTCTTAAAACCGAGGATGAAAGAATCTTCGAGTTGGCTAAGCAATTAAAAATTAGTGTGACAAACGTGATGAAAATGAAGCAGTTTATAGAATCACGACCAGTGAATAGTTTTACATCTAGTGATATATCTGAGTACTTTGGGATTACAAAGAGAAGCTCTGAAAGAATGCTGAAGAAATACATGGAGTGCGGGTTTCTTCATATTATTGGAGAGGAGCAGCCATTCCAAAACGGACGGCCGAGAGCAATTTATCGATTAGATTTAAAATATAAATAAGAAAATGCTAAAATAAATGCATTTATTTTAAGAATAGTCAGAATTTTCATTGACTATTCTTTTTTTATCGTGTAGATTATATGTTAGTTACCGACCATATACCGACCACTTAGGGATAGGAGTGAAAACGATGGGTGAAACAAACAAGGATGGTTCAAGAAGGAGAAAATGGAAGCTTTACGTTCCGCATGTTTACGTCATACTTTTTTCGATCATTGTTATTTCGGCGATTGCTACATATGTCATACCTGCCGGACAATACGAACAAACAGAGGATAAGAATGGCCGCACAATAGTGATAGATGGAACCTACCATCATGTAGAACAGTCTCCAGCTTCATTTTTAGATGTTTTTCAATCCATTCACCAGGGGATGTTAAACTCCGCAAGTATTATTTTCTATATTTTTATTGTTGGCGGATCATTTGGTATTTTACACGCATCAGGGGCGATTCCGGCGGCTGTTGGAAGTATATCAAAAGCTATGAAGGGCAGGGAGTACTTGCTTATTCCTCTGTTGATGACATTCTTTGCCTTGTCAGGTGCCATGTTAGGTCTAGCTGAAGAAACGATTCCCTATATCACGATTTTAGTTCCACTGATGGTTTTAATTGGATACGATTCGATTGTTGGAGCGGCTATTGTCCTTTTAGGCACATCGGCTGGTTTCACCGCAGCATTTATGAATCCGTTTACAGTCGGTGTGGCACAGGGAATCGCACAGATACCCATATTTTCCGGTTTAGGATTCAGGATTGTCCTATGGGTTATATTTTTAAGTGTAAGTATTTGGTATGTTATGCGTTATGCCAATAAAGTAAAAAAAGATCCTAAACAGAGCGTATTGTATGGTTCGGGGATTAAAGAGTTTGATGCACCGGAGACGGTTGAAGAACTGACCACCCGCCACAAGCTTATTTTTCTAGTGTTACTTGGAACACTGGCAGGGCTTGCTGTTGGCGTGATGAAATATGGCTGGTATTTGACTGAAATTTCGGGTTTGTTCTTGTTCATGGGGATTTTAATGGGAATAATTGCAAAGATGAAAATTGATGCTATTGCAGAGGCTTTTATTGAAGGCTGCCGTGTTATAGTCATGGGTGCACTAGTTGTGGGGGTTGCTAATGCGATTCTTGTCATTTTGCAGGATGGAAAAGTTATGGACACGATTCTTTATGGATTTTCTTCATCCATCGGAGAATTGCCGTCAGGGCTCGCCGCATTCGGAATGTATATTGTTCAATGTGCACTAAACTTTATCGTTCCATCAGGCAGCGGCCAGGCAGCGTTAACGATGCCGATTATGGTACCGCTTTCAGATTTGGTTGGCGTAACGAGACAGACCGCTGTATTGGCTTTCCAATTCGGGGATGGAATCTCAAATATCTTTACGCCGACATCAGGTTATTTCATGGCAGGGCTTGCTTTAGCAAGAATTCCATGGTCGAAATGGGTGAAATGGATTTTCCCTTTAATTATTATTCACTATGTATTAGGCGCCATTTTTGTCACTGTGGCACATATGATTGGTTTTTCGTAATGAACGCGGAGGTGAAACAAGATGAAAATTGAAGCTGAATTAACGAATTGGATCGTTGAACAACGCCGCTATTTACATCAGAATCCTGAACTCTCTCATCAAGAAAAAATGACGAGGAGGTATATTAAAGAGCGGTTAACCGAAATGGGGATAGAAACGTACTCACTTACGGGTAAAGATGTAATTGGCATCATGAAAGGTGATCATGATGGAAAAGTCATTGGAATCCGGGCTGATATGGACGCATTACCGATTAAGGAAGAAACGGGTTTGCCGTTTGCCTCGACCAAACCCAATGTCATGCATGCCTGCGGTCATGATGGGCATATGGCTATTTTGCTTGGCATTGCAAAGGATTTATCTCATAAAAAAAGACAAGATCCATGGAACGGTTCTATTCATCTTTCAACATGCAGAGGAAGCACTGCCAGGAGGGGCCATTGAATTAGTCGACAAAAATTTGCTGAACGGTGTGGACGCGATGTTCGGCTATCATCTTTGGCAGCCGCTGGAATTAGGATTCATCGGTATTCATCAAGGTCCCGCCATGGCAGGAGTAGATCGCTTTTGCTTCACGATATACGGGAAGGGAGGGCATGGATCGATGCCTCACCAAACCGTTGATCCCACAGTGGTCATTTCGAATATCATTACACAAATGCAAACAATTGTCAGCAGAAGCCTTGATTCAAAAGACCAGGCAGTTGTAAGTATTGGTGAACTGCATTCAGGCTCGAATTATAATGTCATCCCTCATACCGCTTATGCATCTGGAGCTGTGCGTTATTTTGACAATGAAGTTTCGAAGCTAATAAGAAAACGAGTGGAAGCGATTATCAAAGGAGTTTGTGATTCATTTGGCGCTTCGTTTGAATTATCGTATGAACAAGGGGACCCGCCTTTACTGAATGATAAACAGCTCACAGCGTTTGTTCAAAAAAAAGCCATTGATATTTTTGGCGAAGAGCGTGTCGTTCAAATAAACCCAATTATGGGAAGTGAAGATTTTGCCCATTATTCAACTAGCATCCCAGCAACCTATACATTTATAGGGGTCGGAAAGCCCTCGCATCCGTATGGACATCATCACCCGAAATTTGATATAGATGAAGCTATGCTTCCAGCTGGTGTTGAATTATTTACCAACAGCGTGCTGGATTACTTGAAAGAGGAGGCGGACAAAAATGAAAATCCATTCAATTGAAGTGTTTGCTGTACGGCTTCCTTTGGTCAGCCCTTTCATCGTTAGTTATCATACATACCATGATATGCCGTCAATTATTGTGAAAATAGAGACTGACAACGGTTTAATAGGATATGGTGAAGGTACGCCAGATGAACATGTCACAGGGGAAACATGGGAAGGCACGTATGCTGTATTGAGTCAAACACTTGGCCCTGCGGTCATAGGCATGGATCCGTTTCAAATTGAAAAGATCCATGAGAAAATGAAGCGAACGATATTTGGGGCGACTACGGCCAAGGCAGCCATTGACATTGCCTGCTATGATTTAATGGGGAAAGCTTCTGGCCAGCCTGTTTATAATTTATTAGGCGGGCGCTATCATGAAAGCTTAGAGATTCCTAAAGTAATTAGTATATTATCACCGGATGAAATGGCTGAAGAAGCGATACAAGCAATGAAGGATGGCTACAAGACGCTGAAGCTGAAAGTAGGAACGGATATAAATCTCGATAGTGAGCGAATTCGCCAAGTGCGGAATGCGGTTGGTCCGGAAGTTCCCATTAAAGTAGATGCAAACCAAGGCTGGGAAAATAGCGCGGATGCCCTGCGTGTCCTCGGGGATGTTGTTGATTGCAAAATTGATTGGATTGAGCAGCCAGTTGCCGCTTCGGATATCGACGGGCTCAAGGAGATTAAGCAAAAAACCATGATCCCGGTTATGGTTGACGAAGGCCTTCATGGTGATAAAGAGATGCACGAAATTATCGTAAAAAGAGCAGCAGATAAGATCAACATTAAATTGATGAAATGCGGCGGGCTTTACCCAGCAGCACATTTAGTGCATCAAGCACAGATGGCAGGTTTGACTTGCCAAGTAGGGTCCATGGTAGAATCAGCTATCGCATCAGCTGCAGGGCTTCACTTATCTATTGCAAAGAAAAGAATTCAAAGCAATGAACTTGTTGGCCCGCTCATGTTTAGCAAAAATGTTGCTGAGATGGATTATAAGATCCCGTATGTTCATCTTTCTGATAAGCCCGGATTAGGCATTGAAATAAATGAAACGATCTTAAATGAATTAACGAGCCGCTGTGTGAAGGTTGAAAAGCACTAACATTTAGCCTCTTGATCGAGTATCAAGAGGCTTTTTATAGCTTTGGGACACTAAATATTTTCCCGTGTTCCCGCCTTGAGAATCTAACATCTGCTTGTTTTTCACTTTCGATTAGTGCCCTAAAGGAATATAGCTGCCAGATAGTCAACCGATTCAGGAGCCAAAGAATGTTCTGGGCAAATCATTGACTTCATATGCCGCCCGGATTCCAGATTCGATGGCTCCTTGAATCCAGGCGTGGGCAGTTGAGGCATGTTCACCAGCAAAATGAATTCTTCCTTCTGGGGTGGATATATGGGGGGATAATTCTTTTATCTGTTCCGGCTTAAACATAGTGAAAGCTCCGGCAGCATACGGATCTCGATTCCAGCTGTGGCTCGCCCCTCCTTCGAAATCACGATACACCTGTTCACCATGTATGGCAGCTAAGTTTTTTAAAACATACTCCATGCGCACACCCTCCTCCAGGCTATCCCAGGGGACAGTATCATCACCCCATGTATAACTGCCCAAAATCACCCCCGAACCTTGTGTGCCAATGCCGCGGCTTGGGTAATGGACATATTTAATGGGGAGATCCGTAATCGTTTGGCCGCCATGGAGTCCTTGTTTTTCCCAGAACCTATTTTTGAACTCGATACCTGTTTTGGTAGCTCCAACATAGTGAAGTTCCCGAATGGCTTTCCATTTGTTTTGCGAAAATGAATGATAAGGCTCTACTTCGACGAATTGCAGAGTGGAAAAAGGAAGAGTAACAATCGCCAGGTCACCAGTCATTTGAAATGATCCTAAGACTTTATGGGCAGTATGGAGTGTCACTTGGCTGTTCTCCTGTACGATTCTCTTTAAGCTGTGTCCATAGCGGAGCTCATCTTTCAGCTGAGCAGTGAAAGCTTTGGGCAGCTGATCGTTCCCCCCGGTGATTTCATAAAACTTAATCGCAGGGATAAAAAGGATGAAAAGTTCACGTAATACATCTAAGAAAGAAAGCTCCGAAAGTCCCTCAAGCGTAAGGACGACCTTGATCATTTCAATGGCACCTGCGGATAAGGTGACTCCGTATGGGTTATATCTCAAATAATGATCCATTGAATATTTATCTAAAGCTCTTATGACCCGCGGCCAATTCTTTCTTGGATTTTGCTCAATAAAATCAGTTATCGGCTTTGCTGCTAACTGAAGCAGTTCTGCAGCAGTTTTCCCTTTTTCATGAGGATAAACAGGGTATTGCAGAATATCTGGATTCTGTTCATATTTCATTAAACGGATTTTTTTCCCTTTCACATAGAGGATGTCATTAGGGGTGGATTGAATAAATTCATTGATTGGAAGCCGGAATTTTTTAATATATTCCATCGTCAGCAAATGAGTGTGCGGGATGCGCATGGCTCCCGCCTCCAGGTATTGTTGGTTTTTAAAACGGCCCTTCAGCGTATAGATCCTTCCGCCAACCCTGTCTGCAGCTTCAAGAATAGTGACATTGTGTCCAGCCTGCTTAAGCAAGGACGCCGCAACCAATCCAGCCATACCTGCACCAACAATCATAATTTTCTTGGGAATATTGGTTTTTTCAAGCCCATTTCTTATAATTGAAATCATTTGTTCCGAGGACAAATGAGGAAATACGTAACTGAACATGCTATTCCTCCTCAAGGCAGAGAATTAATAAAGTATGCCTTCCTATCAATCTATTCAAATAAAAACTGGAATTATGATAAGAAAAGAAATTGCCCCAGTTTTATTCACGCTCAACCAATAGCTAGAATGTGAAGCAGGGGGTGAAAATTGCATCAACTTGTGCTCCAGACATAACATGAAGCCCTTCTGGAGAGAAGGGGGTTTCCGTGATATGGGTATTCCTGGAGTAACCATGGACAAGCATTCAAGCTGATAGCTATTTTCAATATTTTCCTTGGATGTTGACAGTATTTTTGTCAAATATGATTACTTTAAAGGTGGTCTTTCCCCTTATGAGGCCCATGTGGTCTTTAAAAAAAGATACGGCAAAAGAGATTTTGTATGGATGGAAAGACAGTGAAAAGAAAGAAGTTGTTTATGCGGGTTATTCATCTCATTGAAAAGGCTGCCCCTTCGTGCATACGGGAATCGTTGTAGCTTTAGTCAATAGGCATGGAGGAGCTGCGCTTTCTTCTTCATGTAGAGATTCCGCTAGAATCTCCCAACTTTTCAGCCTTGAAGTTCTCATCATTGCTCAATGCCATGAAATTATATAAAATAATAAAAAAGAATAAGAGGCTGTAAATTCGAAATTTTTAGATTTTTTCACTATGAAAATTGATTGGAGATGAACGAATGGATAATGTCATAAAATCCGAACCCCTCCACCTTCAAGCGTATGCCATCATTAAATCTTCTATCTTGGAAGGGGTCTTCCAATCTGGAGAAAGGGTGGTTGAATCTAAATTAGCAAGCAAATTTGGGGTAAGCAGGGGACCGATTAGAGAGGCGATTCGGATGCTGATTCAAGACGGCCTTCTCACACAGCATGATGGGCTTGTCCAAGTTTTTCAGCCCACTCATCAAGATATTGTTGACATTTTACAATGCCGTCAAGGCTTAGAGGCCATAGCTGTCCGGTTAGCGACCAACTCTCTCTCTTCGCATGAAAAAGAAAGGCTGTCACATTGCATTGATCAAACAAGAGAGGCCTACAAACAAAATAACTTTAAAAAATTAGTATTGTTTGATCAACAATTTCACGATTTAATCATTGAAGGATCAAGAAATAAACAGCTGATTCAGCTGATGGAGGTGATTAAATCCAAAGTGATCTATATCCGTAATCATATTATCCCTAATGAATGTATTCATCCAATTTCAGATGAGCATGAACGGATCTGCCAGGCGATCCTGGAAGGAGACGAAGAAAGAGCAGTGAGAGAAATGAATGATCATATCGACAAAGGACTAGAAAATATGTTAAAAGTTCTGTCTTTGAATAAGAATGAATAAACAGATGGTTGAATAAATAGCGCGAGAATAAACCTTAAGGAGAACCAGCCTTCCTTAAGGTTTATTAAGTTTTCAAAGTTGTTGACTGTTAACCGTTGACAATATAAACCAAATCATGTTATTTTTCTTAATATACAAAATTATTGAATTTTTCAACAATTTTATGTGATATAAGCAAAGGGGGGGATAATGGTTCTTGGCTGAGGTTAAACGTTTCTATGCGGAAGCTTAGCTTGCTTTTCTAAATGAACTTTAAGCTGTTTAAGCTCGTTCATCACAGGAAACAGTCGGGCGGTATATCCCCATGAAAAAGTGTTGCCAAGTTCCGGTGATGCTCAAGGCAGCCATCCGCATGCCGCCCTGATGAAGCATGAGTTTTTCCGGTTCACAAGCAATCCGATTGGGGAGAGCCAGGTCGGCTGATATCGCTGTTAATGCCTCTGGATCGTATCGAAAAAGCACAGCCTGATTTTGGGAGGAATACATTCATTCATAATTTAAAAGGAGGAAGAGTGATGGGAATCATTTTAAAGGAAAAAGTTCAAGGGCCAGCTGTCTGGAAGGGAAAAGAACTGCTGCAAGACGATTCCTGGATTTATTATTGGTCAAAAGACGCTATTGCTTCTCTTGAAAATGCTTTGCGGCATGTACAGGAAAAGGGATTAAAGGCACCGGATTTTATTAAAGAAGATTTTCCGATTCCTGACCTCGCTAATGAGATCGCTTACTTTGTGGAAGAATTGGAGAATGGCCGAGGATTTCTGCTCCTTCGCGGACTGCCGGTTGAACAATATACAGATGAACAGGCGAGCATCATTTACTATGGTCTTGGACTTCACATGGGCACGCCGGTTACGCAAAATGCAAAAGGGGATCTTTTAGGGCATGTGAAGAACATCGGGGAGAATAAGACAAAAAGTGTCCGGGTATATGAAACAAACGAACACCTTCCTTATCACACAGATTTATCCGATGTAGTCGGATTGTTTTCTCTTCGCAAAGCAAAATCAGGCGGTTTAAGCAGCCTGGCAAGTGCCATGACTCTTTATAATGAAGTGTTGGAAAAATACCCAGAGTACCTTGGAATTCTTTATCGTCCATACCTCATGGATCACCTTGGCGATGGCGGGCCGGACTTTACTCCGATTTTCAGCTATCATGATGGTAAATTAAGTTCCCGTTATATGAGAGGTTATATCGAATCGGCAACAGAGAAAGCAGGAACCCCTCTGTCTAAAGTGGAGACAGAAGCATTTGATGTAGTCGATTCCATCCTTCATGATGAGAATATCCGTCTGGATATGATGCTTGAACCGGGAGATATTCAATTTGCTAATAATTATATGGTTTGGCATTCCCGTACACTATTTGAAGACTATGATGAGGTGGAACGCAGACGCCATTTATTGAGGTTATGGCTCAAGATGCCTAATTCTCGAAAGCTGGCGCCAGATTTCCCAGGACGGAACGGGATTCCAAAACGTGAAAAAATAGCTGATAGCGTAAATGCTTAAAGAGATGAAATGAAGAAAGCCTAATGAGGGAGACCGCCAATACATTGCGGAACATATGAACTGTACAAACATGGACATAAAAAGCCGATTTTCCTGCATGAAGGAATTCATCGGCTTTATTTTTTTGAATGGGGGAAGGGAACAAGGAATTTCTTGTATTCCCGAATAAAATTAAAAGCCTTTTCTCGCGTGATCTGCTTTTTAATACTGATGTCGCCGTCTAAGCAAGGTTTAAATTCTGAGTGAGCCGCGAAAGCCCCTGGCAGCATAGTAGGCTTCCGCTCCATTGTGGTAGACGAAGACCTTGCCGAAACGCCGATCGTAAAAAAGGGCACCGCCGAGTTTTCTAATATCAGAGGGTGTTTGAATCCAGCTTGAGGTTTTCATATCGAAATCTTCAATTTTCTGCAGCGCTCGATATTGCTCTTCTGTCAAAAGTTCAATGCCCATGGCATCCGCCATATCAATAGCATTGTTTTCTGGCTTATGTTTTTTTCTTGACTCCAGACCTTCACGATCATAACAAACACTTCTGCGCCCTTTTGGACTTTCCGCTGAGCAATCATAAAAAAGATATTCGTCCTGCTGTTTATCATGGCCAATAACATCCGGTTCTCCGCCGGTTCTTTCCATTTCATGGAGCGACCACATTTTTTCAGGATTAGCTTCCAGCTTTACTTGGACTTTGCTCCATTCAAGCCCTTTATGGCGGCTCATGTTGTTCTCAAAACGATCTTTCAACACTCTAAATAATTCTTCGCGTTTTTCTAGCGGCAGCTCCATTGCCATAGTTGTATCCCCCTTATTGTTTGTGTCTATCTTGATTTAAGTATATATAACTGTTTGTTTTTTTACCTTAAATAAATCTGCTTCTTTACACTCTGCTGGATGGTGGAATAAGAAGCCTTCACCTCATCTTTCTTTAAATAAATAATCTTCCACAGCGTTTTTCACGGCCTGTTCTTCGGCGGCTTTCTTTTCTTCCTGTAAGTGCTGGAAGAAAAGAAAGAATGCTCCCATTAAAATAGCGGCAATCAATATAATCCAGCTCCACTTTTTGATGATGGTTTCCTCTTGCGAATGGCTTCTTATCATTTTGCGGCTGATGAAGTGAGAACATTATTTGAAACATCATGTATAATAGGGAAGAATGAAAATACAAATTTTAGTAAAATGTTTGTTAAATCAAAAGGGGGAGAAGATGACCATATGTTGCAATTGAAAGGGAAATACAATACAGCAAAAGTATTTACTGACAGTGTAGAACAAACGGCTATGTCTCAAATTATTGACCTATGTGACCAAGAGTTTGTTCAACATTCGAAGATTCGAATTATGCCGGATACTCATGCCGGAGCCGGCTGCACAATTGGCACAACCATGACGATTCAAGATAAAATTGTTCCCAACTTAGTGGGAGTCGATATCGGATGCGGGATGGAAGTGGCTGTAATTGATAAACATAAAACGGAAGTCAATTTCGATCAGCTTGATGATACTATACGCAAATTTGTACCGAGCGGCTTTAATGTCCGTTCCAGCAGCCAGCGCCATCCGCTTTCTAAGCGTGTCAATTTCAGAGACGTCCGAGCTCCATTTAATTTGAACCGGGCAAAGGATTCTATTGGTACACTCGGAGGCGGCAATCACTTTATCGAGCTAAATGAGATGGATGACCAAGTAGTATTGGTGATTCATTCTGGATCAAGAAATCTTGGTAAGCAGGTAGCTGAGTATTATCAGAAGCGCGCTTATGATGAGTTGACGGACATTACTGCGCAAAGGAAAGCAATTATTGAGCGGCTGAAAAAAGAGGGCCGGCAAGCAGAAATTCCTGAAGCTCTACAAGCAATCAGCAAGCCGAAAGTTTCAAAGGACCTAGCCTATCTGAAAGGCCAAGGCTTTGATGATTACATGAATGATATGAAAATAGCTCAGGAGTATGCTAGGTTAAACCGTAAAGCAATGGTAGATGAAATTGTGACACGTATGGAGTGGGCTATTGTTGATCATTTTACTACTATTCATAACTATATCGATATGGAGAATATGATTTTGCGTAAAGGCGCTATTTCTGCTCAACAAGATGAGCGCGTCATTGTTCCGATTAATATGAGAGAGGGTTCGATCATTGCCATGGGAAAAGGAAATCCCGATTGGAATTTCTCAGGACCGCATGGAGCGGGGCGCATCATGTCGCGATCTAAAGCTAAGCAAACGTTATCCCTGCACGACTTCGAGGATTCTATGAATGGCATATGGACCACATCCGTTGGAGAAAGCACACTTGATGAATCACCAATGGTTTATAAGTCTATAGATGAAATTATCAATAACGTTAAAGAGTCTTTAACGATTGAACGGGTAATTAAGCCTTTGTACAACTTTAAAGCCCATTAATATAATTTAGCTGAAGCCGTAACAGATAAATAGTCTAAAAGAAAACATGAGGGCACCTCGGCCTTCTTGCACTAATGCATCTGTTCGCTTCAGCATTTGTTCGCAGCTGTTAAATAAAATGTATATCCCATGCTGTGATTAATATTGTTCGCAATCTTCTTTTAAGCAAATCTCGATGAATTCAAAAATATTTCTTGCTTCCACAGAACGATTTCCCCAGTCATGCCAAAAGTATAATACTTGTCCTGCTGTGCCAGCGTCAGATGGATCTGTATCAATGCAAAGGTAATCACCGCCGCCATTGGCCGCAATAGGAATCCACTTGGAATTCCAAAGAAATGGCTTAAGCTCTTTTTCAATTTCTAACTCTAACCCATCATCTGGATCGAATTCTTCTTGTAGAAAACACCAATTATCAATAACTTCAGAAGTGGGTGACAAAGTCAGATTTCTTACAAACGGATTCGTTCCAAGCTCCCAAACTTGTCCGTTATACACCCTGTAAAGACTCTTTACTTCTTCAGGAAGTGTCATCCCCAATGTCTTCTCAATAAGTTGAAAATCTTCATCACTTGCGCCTGGCTGAAGATTTAATGATTCCTTAAAGCCACTCTCAAAATTTTCTCCTCTTTCAATCATACGCTCCCATAACCATTCTGCTTGGTTTATCATACTTTCCATCTTCTCCTCACCCCTCAAATATAATACTGCCAATAACAACAGGAATCAGGCTTTCCTTTCTTCTGTGAATGTATTTTACCATAACAACCCATTATATTGCGGCAGGGAAGTCCACATATCAAGATAGACAACGGAAAATTCATCATTTATTGGTATAATCTATTTTAGAAACGTGTCTTTCCTTGATTTAGATAGTCTATGGTTGAGTGTGAGGTTTACTCCAAATATTCTTTTCTTATCCTCTTTATTGCTGTGTGTAACCGTATATGCGAAAAGCAGCTACACTGGATTATTTGTAACCTTAGTGTACTTTATCATTGATGTTCTATCTGATGGCAGGATGTTTAAACTGTTTTCTATCGGTTCAAACACAAATAACTTTTTCTACTCAGTGTCGCCGGAATATTATTACCTGAATCGTCTAATGATATTGTCTTTAAGTTTCTTATTTTTATTTCTCTTCTGTAAGAGGTCAGTTAAGTTATAGATTTTTTCCTTGAACAGCTTACATTTCCGCTCGGAAACAGCAGCCAGTACGCTAACGAGTAGAGGCTATGACAAAGAAATTAGCCAATGAGGCATTACGGCGGTTGGAGTTTTAGTTCAACTCTGATTTTGCTTTTACAAATAGCTAAAACAACTGTGGTCAGCTCAAGTATATAGGAAAGGTGACTAGTATATATGGATATAAATGCCGAACACCTAATAAAGCTTTGCCAATTGCTAATGGAGAGCATTCAAAAAAGCGGTTTAGAACAGGTGCCTTTAGATTCAGATTACTATTGGGCAGTTTCAGATGATGATATTGAAAATTTGGATAAAGAAGTTCCAGAATTAGTAGTGGGGTCTTTATATGATGATTGGACAAGTCTACAAAAGGTAATGGAGGGCGCTTCCCCTTTAACGTCTATAGACATAGAGAGAGTTGCGGCTGTATTAAATTATTTAGCAAGGTACATACAGAAGTCAGACAATGAAGTTCTTTTTTAGAGAGTTGTGCAACTGTCGTCCCGTTTGTTAAATGTTTAATTGTTCATCAAAAAATAAACTGAAAGTAAAATTTGCTATTCAAACATGTAAAGATCGGTGAAATGTTGATTGAAATCAACGTGAGCTGCAGGTTTAAAATAAGGCTGCGGTGTTTTTAAAACAACTGTGACATTTATGGAAATCCCCCTTATTCAATAAAGGGGGATTGAAGCAGGAGCTGTCTAATAGAGTCATCATGTTAACTAGATCATTTATTTGAATCTATTATTTATTTTTTTAAACTCCTCACTGTCAATGTCTGGCGGCTCATCCTCGTCTTTTTTCAATCTCCAACCAATAAACCCAGTAACCAATGCAAATATGAGCGTTCCTTGCCACTCGATTTCAATATTTATCATGAAATGATCGATTACCTCAATGAGTAAGAAGGTCAGAGTGGTATTCAAAATAAATAATGCCCACCCTTTACTCGTTTGGAGTATGCCAACAGACTTTAAAGCTTTTGGAATAGCATCTGTAATAAAGGCCAGGGGGATTTCAAGGAATAAATATAAAGCAAAGAACAATACTACATCCCATAATGAATGATATTGGAAGCCTATTATTCTTAAAAAGATATATTCAAAAAAAGCAATAAAGAGTAATATGACCAGAACGATAGAAATAGAAATACCTGCAGTTTTAAATTTATTGATACAAATTGCCTCCTTCAAACGCTTTTTCCATATGGTTAAATAAGAACAGGGAATGGGCCTTACGGATTTTTTATTTAACAATAATTTATATATACAGAACCTAAACAACTTCTCTGCTTAATTTTATTTATTCATCATTATCAAGGAACGATAGGCATTCACTTTTCCCGCTCCAAAATAGTTGTCTCTGCCAGGCTTGCCAATATCAGAACTTCCTTTTTCTAGATATTTAAGCACTTTGCTCACAGAAGGATTCTTGCCTGTTCGCTCTGTATGCTCTGAAATCATAAGGGCTGCCGCAGCGCTGACTTGTGGTACTGCATAACTTGTGCCTTCAGTTAATGTGTAGCCTTGAGGAATTCCAAGGGATTGATCTAAAGGTGTATTCATTTGATGAATGGGAAAAGTTGTGATGATCATTTCATTTGCACGCTCAGATCCATCATGGTCAAGAAGGGAGCCGCCAGGCGCGGAGAAATCCACTTCCTTACCAAAGTTTGAATAATAGGCTAGATTATTATCCTTTGTATTACTGGAAACTGTTACGGCATCATGTAATCCGCCAGGTAAATGCTTAAATTTAAATTCTTTTAATTCATCCAGATCAAATCCATCATTCCCGGCAGAGGCTATCACAACAGAGCCTTTTCTTTTTGCGTATTTTACAGCTTTTTTATAGGCTTTGATGAGTAACTTATCTTCTTTTTCTGATTTAATCAAATAAGTACCGACACTTAAGTTAATTACATCATTGCCATCATTAGCTGCATCGATAATAGCATTAATCACCCATAAGGATTTTCCTTCTGTACTTCCAACCACTTTATAAGGAATGATTTTTGTCTGCGGCGCAATACTTGATAAAATCCCGGCAATACTTGTGCCATGGCCTAACTCATCAGTCACGTCCATATGACCTGTACTATAATTTTTAGCTAATGTCAGATCAATATTTTCTTTTATTAAAGGGTGTTTTATATCTATTCCACTATCTATTAAAGCAATGGTCGAGTGTTCCCCTTTATCAATGGATAAACTCCTGTAATTACTTGTTACGTCCTTTAAATACCAATTAAAAGATATGAAGTTTCTGGAACTTAGGGGCGGATATTTGTTTTCAGCATGAACCTTGTTAGAATTTTGAGAGTCGTTGAGTGTGGATTTGTGTGCTGCATTTAGAATTTTATTGGATGAAACAGTCCCTTCGTAAGGTGGAATTAAAGTAGGCAGCTCTCCTTGGCTCTCTACATAGGATGTGATTTTATGTTGGACTTTGCTTACATCAATATGTTTAGGGTTCTCGACAGACACTAATCCAATCTCTTCAATGGCTGTTGCGGTGAGGGATGGATAGTGTTTTTTAATTATCTCTAAAACTTCTGTAGTTTGTTCCGGATTTTTTAATAAATATGTATGGTTTTCTTGAACATTATTTCTTTCTGCTGTATCCGTATTGTTTGAGTCAGCAGAACTGTAAATTGGAAATAGGGCCAATGTAAAACCAATACTCAGAAAGATGATCAGATATTTTTTACGTAAATGCATTTTCTTCCTCCCATACAAGATTAATTTTCCAAACAGCAATGATTATAGCATGCAAATATATAAAGAAATGAGACAAATTGTAAAAATTGGATAAAGATTTCTCCGGCAGAATAAAAACCAAATTGAAAAGTGAGGTGTTTGATGTTTTGTTAAAATTTTTTGATCTTATGTAAATTTTTTGTTTAATTACCCAATTTATCCAAATGATATGATACCGTATAAACCGTGAACAAGATTCACGAATGGTCAAAAAATTAGAAGAAAGAGGGATCATTGATGAAAGCTAAAAAAGCTCTGACATTGGCATTAAGCTCGTCACTTTTGTTTGGTGTTTTTGTTTCACCTGCTGCTGCTTCACAAGCTGAAACCTATCAGCCAGATCAAACACAACATACATTAACAACGTCAAATAATGAGTTAGACAAAGCGATAAAAGCAGAAAAAGTTTCGCAGAAAGAGCTCACTCGATATAGCATTTATGTAAAAACCCAAGTAAAAGAAACAGGAGAAGTGACTCCTGAGTGGAAACTCGCAGCTGTCAAAAAGGCGGTTAAATTTATGGTTGATCATGCAGATACTATTCCTATTAAAGCAGTTCGTGATGCTGTAAAAAAATATGGTCCTAAGATCAATAACGCAATGGATACTCTTGAAACCTATTCATGGTGGGGGATAGCGAACGCCTTAACTAAAGCAGGGGTTCCAGACAAATATGCGGATATGATCGCCGATTTTATTGTCAAATACATTTTATAAAAACAGAGTCACAGCATAATAGATTGATAACATCTATCGTTTTATGAATATAAAATGGCCTGGGCATTTATCAAAGCCCAGGCTTTCCTTATTTTCCGAGCTATAATGACCAAGCTCTTTCGCTTTTTAGCGATATCACAAGTTTTTGTTATGTTATTTGGTAATCGGGGAATGATTTTTAACGTTGCTTTAACAGCTACACAATTAGTTAGTTCAGGAGCCATTGTTCCCCGAGAATTATTGCCAAACTTTTATCAGAAACTTGGAGATTTGTTGCCAGCAACTTATAGTGTGAATAGTATTTCAGTTTAATCTATGGCGGCGGTAACCTTAGTTCGGATTTAAAGCATTTGTGTATGATTATCGCTGTCCTTTTAGGGATCGCTATTGTGGTACAAGTGGCATTTTATTTTCTGGAACGATCGAAAACAGAAAAAGAGCTTGTGGTTAAAAGCTAAAACAATGTGCTATAACTTTTATTTTTTCTTATATTGTACATTTCTCGATAAGAAAAGCATCCCAATTGTTAAAAGTGTCTAACAATTGGGTGAAGTGCATTTTTAACTTTAAATTTGCCTATAGTCTAACATCTATATGTGGCTTGAATTTTAATTCAGCAAGAAAGAGAATTTCTTTTCCAGCTTTTTATATCGTGTATCTTTCCCTCTATTGCACAACATTATTGATAAAACCTGCTTTGCTCTTTCCTTTTGGTTACTCTTTAAATAAGCTTGAATAACTTTGGTGAAACTAGAATCGTAGACGAAACCCTGTTGTATCTGTTCATGAAAAACCCGGTCAAAGTATTCAGTCGCTTGCTTATATTTTTGTTGCTTAGCGTAGGATAATCCGATGTTAATGTGCAGGCTTGAAGCTTCTGCTGGGGATAGGCTTGGATGTTGTAATGCAAATTTATAGACATTTCTTTCTGCCTTTTTAAGAAACACAGCACTTAAAATACCGCCTAGCAGAGCCGATACACCGTACATATTTATTCTCATTTTTGATTGCTCCTTTTTACTTCTAATCATACTAAAATTGCAGCAAATTTAATATGACTTGAAACTCAAGGTGTATGATTCTCTTCTTCCATATGTTAAAGCTGCTGAACGCTCTTTTTCATTCAAGCGGCTAAAAAATTTTAAGTATAGAGAGGGAGTGCATGTATCGGGATGGCTAAGCTATTTCGCTCATGTGCTTTTTTGTTATGTTATATTTTCTTAAAACCGGATGTGTGGCTACTTCGGCTAATTAATCAGAATGATCAGCGATTTTATAATCATAATGCTTGCTGTTTTTAAAGGTAAAAACGGATACAAAACCAGAATCGTAATAAGTGATTCCGAGTCGCCTTTCACCAGTAGCAAAGATGGTTATCCAATAGGATTGAGAAAAATCTTTTACCTTATTGTATCTGTTTTTCTTTAATGGAGTATTAAGTAAGTTGTTTGTTATTTGATTGATTTTATTAGGATCTGTAACCGTCGTCTCTTCAGAAGTCCAAGGTTTATCCACCTCAATTGAAGTAATATTAGCACTAGTTATCCCCTCATCTTTAAACAACTCTTGAAGGGAAGTAGACCTTCCATTGTTTATAACAAAATAAAGACCGATAAGAATGGATACCATAAGCAGGGCAATCCATAGCTTTCTCATGGCAGGCTCCTTCCTTTTGGGTTATTATTACAACTTTAATATAATTTATTTAAAGGAAGTTAGCTTACGGTTGTATTTTGAATTAAATTCCAATACGGTTGATGATGAGAGAGAAGGCTTAAAAAAAGCCATAAAATAGATGGTTCTCACTACATTGGAGAAATCTTATCAATTTGAAAAGCATGAGAAAGACCATTGGTTCTTGTACGAAGCTACTCTAATATACAGCGTGGAATGATGAACGGTGAGCTGAAGTTTTCAGCCCCGCATTAAATGAGATAATTGGTCTGGTTTGTGTCTGATATCAGCTATCCTTTTATGCCTTACATATTATTGGTTAAAAGAATAGATACTGAATGAGAAAGAACAAAGAGGTGATTCGAATGAAACTGTGTCCTGTATGTAATGCATTTAAGGAAATTGAATTATCCTGTCCAGAATGCAATTCCTCATTAGAAGACAAGGGAAAGGTGTCTGATTTTTTGGACCCATATGGTCACTACAATGATGAAGAAACGGTAAAAATGGGCGATGGTTATTCCGATACAGCGAAAAAGCAGATCTGTCCACATTTAATGTACTGCAGTCATTGCGGGTATGATGCAGTAAAATTTATTCAAGAGGAATAGCGGTTACAGGCCGGGAGGAGGAAGGGCAGCCGCAAGTAAAGAGTTTTTCATTTAAAGAATTCTTACATTAAAATGAAGTGACTCAGCCATACTTTTAAAGAACGAAAATATTTAAAAGGAGGCTTTATGATGGGAAGAGACGATCATCAAACAAGCGGCAACAACTCAAGTTCTTTATCGCAGACACCAAAAAACTTAAAAATACCTCCAGGCAAAGTGGATGAAGAATTTTCCCGTGAGTTAAATGAATGGGATGATGCTAAAGCTGAACGGGAGCAAAAGAATCAGGAACGTTAAAATCAAAGAGCGATTCCTTTGATTATGAAAAACACCGACTAGTATGCGGTGTTTTTCATTTCATAAAAATAAGAAACAGGCTGTTTAAAAATATGGACCATTTTATTTAGAAAATGATGTTGATAGCAAAGATCCTTACGATAGGAACGGTTTATCCTGTTGTTTTTTTGTGGTTAAAATGTATATAATTGGGTATAAGGAACCGCTTTATATGTTTAAAACAAAGATAGAGAAGACTAGCTTATCATCTTGCCTTTAAAGGAAACAGGTGGCGCAGAATGAGGGGGTTCTGGGGACTGCAATTTTTGAGTGATTACTTGGGCACCTATCTAAATGAAGAAAAACGATGCTTATTATGATGAACCTGGATGGTACCGCGAGAAGTTAAGTCTAAGCGGGGGCAATAGCAGAAAGCTAAGGAGATTGAGATGGATAAGAGGATTAAAGATTTAATTGATTTTACAAGAGAAAAGTATGGATTAATAGAATACTATCTACATACATGGAACCTTCATCGCCATACTACGGTTTTTAATGATACGGTGTACACGCTGAGTATGGAATGGTTTCCAAATTCCATGAAAAACTGGGAGGATCAAGATCTTAATCCAGAAGGAACAGCTTCTATCGAGATAGACATCCATTCAAGAAGGGCCAGCAGTGTGATTTTTGTTGGAGGAAGATCTTATGCTGGTGAAATGATGTTTGACTTAAGTAACAAGGAGAAAATCATCAAGTGGATCGAACAGGAAACGGGATTGACTTATGAAAAGGAGTTTGAGTTCTGGAAGGAAGAAGAAAGAGAGATCTATTTCAAGGCGTGTATCGATGGCATGGCTGTAGCTCCTTCTGGTTCTATTGAATTGAAGCTTGATCAGGATGGAAAGCTGATTTTATTTTCTGTTATCGGACAATTTCCTTCTCCCGCATTCATTATGGAAGAAACATATGAACTGTCATTTGAACCAATAGAGGGGTTGGCAAAGGAACAATTGAAGCTGATTGAATTTCCCGTTATGGAAGAAGAGAGACTCGTTCATGCTTTTGCAATCGAGGAGATTTATATAAAAAACGATTGTTTTTCCACGCTGCCTTTTGAGCAGTTTGTATATGAGAAATCTCGCTTGCAAATAGATCAAGTGATTGAATGGGGCCTTCAAATTCAACAGCCTTTTCATAGAAAAGAATTAACTTTTGTTGAACATATCACACCTGAGCAAGCCTTTCGTTGTGAAGCACATCCAGATTTGCAGCCTATCATAGGAGAAGACATAAACCAATGCACCAGTGCCATACAACAGTTTTTCAGTCAAGAATATCCTAATGACTCAGGAAAATGGTTATTAAAGTCGCTGCATCGGGAGAAGGGATACATCCAAGCAACATTCCAGATAAAGGAACAAGAAGAACGTGTATTTAAGCGGAAAATAAGGCTGTTCATTGATTCTGAGACTTATGAAGTGTTGAATTACATGGATAATAGGCCGTTTTTAGAAATCTATCAAGATTTTAAAGAGTCGGATCAAATAAAGGTCGCCAAAGAGGAAGCATTTGAGAAACTAAAAGACTTAATTGAACTGACACCATGCTATGTATATGATTTTGAGCAAGGCGGCTATGTTTTATGTGGAAAGTTAGATTGTCACTATGCAGTCAAAGCTGATAGTGGGGAAGTTCTTGAATTAAGTGACCTGTAATATCAAACGATGGTTTATTTATACTTCTAAGTTATATCATGAGGCTAATGAATAAGGGCACCTCTATCACCATCCAAAAATCATGATCATGCATCAAGAATGGAGGTTTACTAGTGGATATTCATTTGGGTTTACTGGCATCCCTGATTTTAAATGTGGTCTTTTTAATTATAATTTTTGGACAATCTAAGAAAATCAATGTGTTGAGGGAAGAGAACAGGCAGTTAACTCCTATTGAAAACAATGAGGAGCTGGTGGTCTTGGTCAGTGAGAAATTAAGAACCCTAGGTGACATCCAAACCATCAAGTATCTAAGAAAAGAAAAAGGAATGTCAATGATAGATGCTAAACAATTTGTGGAGGCGTTAAAAAAATAGTCTTGTTTTTTTAGATTAAAATGATCAAACAGCGAAACTCCCGCTGAAACCAATTTCTTCAGCGGAAGTTCTTTAGTTAGTGATTACCTCTTCGCCAAAGCCCTATCCATCTGTTCTTCATTCGCTTGAACTTCATGACTATCTGCATCAAGAATGCGTTGATACGTATACTTTGTGTTTTGCCAAAAATCCAAAGCGAAGAGAGCAATCGGCGTATTTTTTTGTCCTTGGTGATTGTAGTGAGTATCGACAACCCTAGCCTTAAAAAGATTCGTCAACATATACTCATCATTTTCTATATCTGCCAGATACTTACCGGTTTTATATTCATTCACGATGTGATTCTCAAACTCTGTGCGCTCGCTGCCACTAGCCTTATAACCTTGAGCATAAAAGCTGACTTCATTCAATTTTTCTGTTTTTGTTTTACTGGAAGCGGCTACCTCTTGGATTTTTGATTGCCAATTTCCTTTTTCTTTGCTTACTGCCTCGTCAGCCTCATGATTGGACGTTTCTTCTCCAGCCTTCTCACTAACGGATACGTTTGTTTTATCATATTCTTTTATGCTGAAATAGGAAGTACACCCACCAATGACGAGTGATAATAAAATGAAGAGACCCAAACAGCCTAGACAACTTTTTAATAAATTCTCCATTTGCCTTCACCCTTTCTAAGTGTGGAAATGTGAAAAAGTTCCTCTCCTCTTCTATTTATTCTATCAAACGATTGGAGATTCTATATCCAGTAGTCGACAGGCAGCAACAAGGTGCTTGAAATCATTTCAGCATAATACGTCTATAGAGCTTATTAAATACAATCATTCTTATCATTTAATATGTATATGTTAGGAGAACTGACAATGCCGTTGCTTGAAAACATCAAAAGAAATTTTAAGAAAAAAGAGTTAAAAGGGTTAGCATTAGATGCTTATTTTGTAAGCGAGAAATTGGCTGAAAGAACATTGGCCGATAAGGGCTTCGTATATGGTTATAAGAAAAAGAGAAGTGATGGCATCCCGACTGATAAATTTGCTACGTTGATGAATATTGGGGGTCCGACTTTAGTCTTGCATATTGGCGAAAAAGCTGATGGACAAGGTCTCGAAATGCAAGGGAAAGTAGACAAGCGGCTCGGGAAAGTTTATGAAAGAAGTGAGATGCAGATCAGGGAAAAGCCCCATGAAGTTTTCATTAGATTAGAGTGGGTTCATGACCTGATGGATATCAAAGAATTTATAGATGAGGTATACGAAAAAAGAAGATGATGAGGTGTATTCAGTTTTTCTTCTTGCCGCCGATAGAGGGCTGAAAAGGAGCTTTCATCGATTTGACAAAAACAGATATTGATCGCCACAGACTAGTAGTAAAAACAAATATCAAACAGATAAGAAATAGCAGCAACCCTAGCTTTTCAAGGTTTTGATTGTACAGAAGAATGCCGCCCAACAATCAAAGAAGTATAAATATGAAGTGCTTTTTGTTAGGATGCTTAACGGAGGTGCGCGGTTGAGAAAAATAGTTTGTTTCATCGTTGTTTCATGCTTGATTGCTTTAACAGGCTGCAGTCAAGAGGAGGATGCTACCCAGTGGTACGATACAAAGGAAAAAGCCATTCACTATGGGTTAAAGCAAGAGGGGACGAACGAAACAGCGATTTTATCCATTGAGGATTTTAAAGGAGAGACTATTGTCTTTTATGAGTTTGAGCGAGCATTAGGTGTTGCTAGCATAACCGAAAGTGAAGAAGGTTTTAGCTGGTATAGAAATAGAGCCTACAGCGGATTTGAAGGGGATAGCCCTTATTCAACCGTAGGTTTTGAGTTTGAAACTGAAACTGGATTAAATGTTCCTATACTAGCAGGTAAAGCCTCAGATATATCAATTGAAAAAATACAACTAAAAGAAGATGGACTAGAAAGAGACTTACGCATATTTGATACGTCCCGTTTATTTTTCTCTATTCATGAAGCCCCATTTTCCTTACTTGAAGTTATTCCAATAAAGGCAAATTAATAAACTGACACTGAACATTTAACATATAAGGTGTGTTTTTGAATTCAAAAACAGTACATTGTACGTATTATAGTTATTAGTATCCAATGAGTAACCAATCCGTTGTAACCATTTGCCAAATAGATAATGATAAGATAAACGATTAGCAATAGCTGTTAATAGGAGGAGCACATGAAATTTGTTGCAAGAGCATTTTGGATTTCGCTTATCTGTCTAATAGTAGAGATTTTAATCTGCAGTGTAATCGCTGGAACGGCAGAATACACAGGCCATAAGTATCAGGCAGATTTTTTCATTCAATTAGGCATTAATTTGGGAGTGTTTTTTACCTTGCTGTCCATGGTCATGGGAATTGCTTGGGTAATTATGAAAATGACGATGAGAAGAGTTTAAGGCTTGCGGTTGCAGATTTTTTTATACAAAGAAGTGGTAACTAATACTTATTGATAACTTGTCATTAAGGTCAATTTGATTGAAAACCCTGTGTTTCAAGGTCTTTTCTTTAAGTGAAGAGATAGGTTGGTTGAGTAAGGAGAGCGTCTTTATCATAAACCATGTAAAAAAGCGGGAATCCCCTCGTATTATATAGAGTCATCTTGTGCTAGCTATTTAATTGTGTGCCCGCCCATGTTATAATGAGACACTTAGGATAATTACGACTTTTGCTCATAATTGAACGGATGCTGAAAAAGCCTCCGCCTAGCGATCTAATGTGGAGGTGTAAGAGAATGAATAAACGATGGACAATTGATAAAATTAAAGAATTTGTTGAGAACAATTCAGACAGTAAGCTGCTAACAACGGAATACCATGGTTTTTCTCAAAAGTTACTATTTGAATGTGCATGCGGCACCCATTTTGAAAAAACACTTACGAAATTTAAAAATAATCACCAACGTAAATGTGCCGTATGCCAACCGCCCAAAGTGTCACGCTAACGCACGTTGCGGGGAATCAACTACATAGGGTATGCAACAGTTAGATGAATCATAAATGATGTTTCTGATAGAGTGGAAAGACTTTTCCAAATTAATTTTACAGTTAAAAATAATATTTAAAAAGTGAGTAGGCGAACGAGATGATTGAGGTAAAACTATCTACAATAAGTGAGGGAGAATTTAATAGAGGAGTATTTGCTACACGTGATATCAAAAAAGGGGAGCTTTTACATGAAGCACCTGTCATTTCTTATCCAAACGATCAGCATCAATACATTGAGCAAACTTTACTTGCTGATTATGCTTTTGAGTATGGGATAAATCACTCTGCGATCCTTCTTGGTTATGGAATGTTGTTTAACCATTCTTATGAACCTAATGCAACTTATGAGATTAACTTTAAAAATCATACATTTGACTTTTATGCTTTCACCGATATAAAAGCAGGAGATGAGATTTTAATTAATTATAACGGCGATGTTGATAACAAAGATGAACTATGGTTTAATCAGGAACAAAAAGAATAGCAAAACATTCTCTATAGAACCAGGCAATTAAAGCGAACCCCCACTGAAGGCGCAAAGATTCAGTGGGGGTTTCTATTTATCCACCTGCTCCTCATTCGCCTTAACCTCCTGACTATCACATCAACAACGCCTCGATACCTGTACTGTTCACTTACAGAGACAGAATGGTTAAAGAAGAACCATGCTATAATTAAGTTAATGACGGTCAGTGACGAGGAGTTAGGATAAAGCAGATGGATATCAATTCGTTAAGAGCGGTATTAGAAAATGAGAAGCTTGATGAAGCTGAAATCATTCTAGAGGAAATTGGCAAAAGCAAAAACATAGAGGCTGTTCCTTTACTTGTTGAATATTTAAAGAGTACGGAAAATGTTTTATTGAGAAATTCTATTGCTTTGACATTAAGTGATATAGGAAGCGAAGAGGCAGTACAACCGCTGATAGAAGTAATCAATGACGCAAAAACTTTAGGGCATAGAGGGACCCTGTTATATGCACTGGAACCGTTTGATTGTTCGGCACATGTAGAAACACTAGTTGACCATTTGATAAATGGAAACTTTGAAGTGCAAGCCCAAGCATATCAGTTAATAGAAGCAATTAACGGCAGAATACCAGCTGACACCTTATTTAACTGTATTCTAAAAATAAAAGAAGAATTAAATGAAATAGAACGGCAGCAGGAGATACTCTCAGAGACGTTGGACACGTTGTTTTCTTTCAAGAAGTATAAATAAATCCAGTGGGTGCTTTACTACAATAGAGCCTATTAAAATGAGGGGTATGCGGAACACCAGCAAGGCTGGCAGTTCGTATAACATGAGTTGGATGGTGACAGACGATTACTGATCAGCTAACCGTTAACACTTTAGTGAAATTTGCTTCTTTACGCCGGGCGAGGAAATAATATACAATTGACACGTAATAGGTAATCCCAATGTACCCCACACTAAGAAATGATTAGGAAAATTTATTGGCTAATGGAGAGATTAGTAAATGACAGAAGAATTTAATGAAAGTCTTCTTATGAGAAAGAAAGGAAAGAAATTCACAGAAGAGGATTTCACCCAATTTTTAGAATCTTATGGGTTCATAAACATAAAGTTTGCAAGGCCAGATGATCGATTAATCAGAATTCATGCTAGACAACCTGTTATCTTAAATAATAAGACAGACAATCAGCCTAGAACTATGTGGATACGATGTAATGATGACCTGATTATCCAAGAAATCGAATGGTGGGAAGGTTTGTTTTATACTAAAAAAGAGTTAATAAAGTTTGCAGTTCAAGGGTGTTTGCTTCTAGTGGCAATTATTGTATTATTCGTCATGATTATATGAGCCTTCCAAAGGTGAGGGGCATAGCTGCACCTAGTGATGGCAATGCTGATTGGATCAATAAAATTAGGGTGGTATCGCGATCAACCCCATCCCGTACTTGGGAGGGGGTTTTTGTATGCTTTTTAAAAATTTTCAGGAGCGATACCTATGAACTCTAATGAAAGGAAAGAAACAGTTGGACAGCGGTAGAAGCAAAGCGGAATGATTGGGCAGAAGCGGATACCAATAAAAAGAGACGGCAAAGGAAAAACCCCTAATTAATTAGAGGTTTCTTGTAAATTATTCTCCATCACTTTCTCAATAGCTGAAAGTACAGATTCAATACTGTCATAAGTTTCGACAAGAGGATTACTTAAATAAGTTAGTCGAAAGAATGTATTTCGCAACTGAAAAGTGAGCCATTTATTAATTAAAAATTGAGCCACTAAGATTGGCTGTTTTCTAGCCATTCTTTTGTTTCTAAAATTCG